>NZ_CP053108.1:3110414-3732497 GCF_013009075.1 Halomonas sp. TA22
ACGGCCAAATGATGACTCTTCTCGATTAGTGTGTGGATTTGGGATCGTCAATTATATCAAGCATTGATATATTGTACATTGGCCATGAAGCTTACTCTCCTGTAATAACCATGTTAAATAATAATGAGCTTCCATCCTTGGGCTTTGCCAATGCTATCAAAATCCCTACACTAGGGCTTATCAGCTATTGCGTCCGCCCTTCTTGCCGGCTTCAGAAGCTTTCTTGGGGTCATTGGCGAAGTTACCGCCGCTGTTCTGGCCACCTTTCTGACCAGCCTCGGAAGCCTTCTGGGGGTCATTGGCGAAGTTTCCGCCGCTATTCTGGCCACCTTTCTGACCAGCCTCGGAAGCCTTCTGGGGGTCATTGGCGAAGTTACCGCCACTATTCTGGCCACCTTTCTGACCAGCCTCGGAGGCGCGTTTCGGATCTTCTGCGAAATTACCAGAACCACCACGATGTTCAGCCATTTGATACTCCTTCTGATCTGTCCATAGTCCAGAAAACTAACTATTTCAGTTAGTTGATTACTCCTTCACAAGTCCAAGCCTTTAGAAGAAGCTGCGTCCATTCTTCAGTAAGCGCTCGTTCACTTCCGCTGTGACAATTTGAGGCTAGTAAAGGAAGTAGTGATCTCGCAAAGGGCAATTTGTTAAAAAATGCAATAAAAGATGAAGAAAGGTAGGAGACTAACTATTAGGATAAAAAAAGAGGCGTTCGCGATCGGAGTTGTTTCAATTCACTCTCGGTATTTCAATGACTTGACGATATATTGAGCGCTTGGCCAACGGAACGCTAAGAGTCATCCGTGGGTCAGATTCGGCCCAGCTTGACCAGCGTACGGATAAGCGTGCTGACTGAGTCGGCAGGTTGCGCATACTCTGCCATCAGTGCCTTGAGCCGTTTTTCGAAAATACGCTGTTTTTCGCGCTCCTGCTCACGCAGTCGTTCCGCATCGGCAAGCTCATTCGATACCGCAGCAGGTTTGGGCTTGCTGCCTTCCAACTCCTTTAGCGCATCGGCAAAGGCATCGTCGAGCTCACGAAACTTGCGAAGCTTTTCGCGCTCATCCATAGGTTTGTGGTTTTTCTGATGTCTCATTCGTATCGTTACTTGCGATGTGAAATATGTAGACCATGCTTTTTTAGCTTACGGACGACACTCGGTTGACTGATGCCGAGCCGCTTGGCAATCGCATAGGTACTGGGCAATTGTTGGCATAGCCGTTCGATAATGGCACGCTCGAGCTTATCCATGGCTTGTTTGAGCGTTTCGCCCCGCTCAAGCCCCGGCCTTTCAGTATCGAAGGAATCCCAAGCGGAAAGTATACCGCGTTCTGGCTCTGGTGTGAGTATCTGGGCGGCAATACTACCAATCAAGTCATTCGGAGAGGCCAACCAGGCGCGCTCCAACCAGTTTTCCAATTCACGTACGTTACCCGGCCAGTCGTGCTCCATCAATCGCGACCACAAGCTTGAGTGCAGCATCTTGGCTCTGCCATAACGGGCGTTCAAGCGTTCGAGCTGTAACTTGGCAAGCACTGGGATATCTTCGAGGCGGTCACGCAGTGCCGGCAGTGTGACAGGAATAACGTTGACCCGATAGTAGAGGTCAAGCCGAAAACGCCCCTCCTCCACACTTTGCGCCAGATCCTGATTGGTCGCCACGACCAAGCGGAAATTCACTCGCCGAGGCTGGGTATCGCCCAACCGAGTCAGGCTTCCATCTTGAATGACCTTTAGGAGCTTACTCTGCATGGCCAGCGGCAGCTCGCCGATTTCATCCAGGAACAGCGTTCCCCCCTCGGCCTGCTCAAGCAACCCTGCCCTGCCCTGACGAGTCGCACCACTAAAGGCCCCTGGCTGATAGCCGAACATTTCCGATTCGAACAGGCTTTCAGGAATCGCCGCACAGTTGATATCGATGAAAGGCGCGTCGCGCCGTGAACTCCAGCGGTGAAGTTGACGAGCGAAAGCAGTCTTGCCGACACCGGACTCCCCTAGCAGCAAGACCGTCGCATCGGTCGGCGCCACGCGTTTCAACAACGTGGCAGTCTCGCGCATTATGCCGCTATGAGCTTCAAGGTCATCGAGTTCCAGTTCGTCGGAAACAGCACCTGGAGAGGCACGTTTCAGATGGTCATTGAAGCGTTGCTGAAGCAGGGCATATTCGTCTTGTAGCCATTGCAAATCCGTCAGGTCCATCGACCGGCTCACCACCCGCTCGAGATTGCCATTGACGTACACCGGATGGGCCTGGGCAATGACACGTCGCCCGGTCCCGGCTTGCTGAGCCAACTGTGCAGGCCTGCCAGTATGAATCACCTCTAGACTTACCGAGGGCTTGAGGACTCCACTGTTGACTAGATCCTGTACGTGGCTTCTACACAAAGCCTCGCGGGACATCCCATAGACCGCCGCAGCGCCTAAGCTGACATCAAGCACTTTTCCCTGCCCATCGACAATGAAGAAGTGGTCGTGCGCAGTATCGATGATGGTCTTGAGAACCTGACTATCAATATGGCTCATGCGACTGCTCTCGATTCATTGATGCATCAATGATACGCAAATGAATCAATTGTCGATACAGCAATGTATCGATAGAAGAATTCAAGCGCAATATCATATGGTTAAGGATGGCATGAAATATGCATTAAAGAGAACACTTTGCCAACAACATGAAGGAATTCCAATGCCAGAGTTCAATCAACCGCTTGGGGGAAACGAGCTGCCTCGCTTCGGCGGCCCCGCTACCATGATGCGCCTGCCCAGTCAGCCGAGTGCCGCTGGCCTCGATGCCGCCTTCATTGGCGTACCGATGGATATCGGCACCTCCAATCGACCCGGGACCCGCCTTGGTCCGCGTCAGATTCGTGACGAGTCGCGGATGCTACGCCCGTACAACATGGCAACCCGCGCCGCGCCATTCGATAGCTTGCAGGTTGCCGATATTGGCGATGTCCCGATCAACACCTTTCATCTTCCCAAGAGCGTGGAGATCATTACCGCGTTCTATGATGAGGTACTCAAGCATGACTGCGTCCCGTTGACGCTAGGCGGTGAGCACACCATTACCCTGCCCATCCTGCGTGCCATTGCCAAGAAACATGGCCCGGTGGGACTGCTCCATATCGATGCCCATGCCGACGTCAACGATCATATGTTCGGCGAATCGCTTGCCCATGGTACCCCTTTCCGGCGCGCCCAGGAGGAGGGATTGCTGGCACGAGGGAAAGTGATACAGATCGGTCTGCGTGGCACCGGCTACTCCGCCGACGACTTCGATTGGTGCCGCCAGCAAGGATTTCGCGTGGTACCCGCAGAGGAGTGCTGGTACAGGTCGCTTACCCCTCTGATGGAGGAGGTGCGCGAGCAGATGGGTGATATCCCGGTCTATATCAGCTTTGATATCGATGGCCTGGACCCTTCAGTGGCACCCGGCACCGGCACGGTCGAAATGGGTGGGCTGACCTCTGCACAGGGACTTGAGATCGTGCGCGGCGCCTGGGGCCTTAACATCGTCGGTGGTGACCTGGTAGAAGTCTCCCCTCCTTACGACAGCAGCGGCAATACCGCACTGATGGGCGCCACCCTACTTTACGAAATGTTATGCGTGTTGCCAGGTGTCACCCGTCGTACTTGATCGACGATAACGCCCTCCAACGATAATAACGCAAGAGGTTTCCATGATGTCCTCACTTGATACGACCCCAGGCAACACACCGACCAACGGGTCGTTGAGCCTCAAAGGGCTACTGAAATTCCTGATCCCCTCGCTAATCGGCGTCAGCCTATTTCTCGTGCCCTTTGCGGTAGGCGATACCATCAATATCGGCATGGGGCTAATGGCCGACGGGCTCAAGGCGCTACTGGGCGATGCCCTGCCGGCCATCGCTGTCTTCGTGCTGAGCCTCTCGGTACTCATCACCCTACTGGTCAAGGTCGCCAAGCCGAGCTGGGCAAGGCAGGGCGTCTGGCACGACATGTTCGATGTCGGCCCGGTGTGGTTCGGCATGCGCCTGTTGGGTGCACTATTTGCCTTGATGACCTTCTTTCAGTTCGGTCCGCAGTTCATCACAGCGTCATTCACCGGCGGGGTGATGCTCAACGATCTTGCGCCGGTACTGCTGACCTTTTTCTTCTTTGCCGCGCTGCTGCTCCCCTTTCTGGTTGACTTTGGCTTCATGGAGTTCATTGGCAGCCTAGTGCGAAAGCCATTTCGGATCATTTTCGGCCTGCCGGGACGCAGCGCCATCGATGCCACCGCCTCTTGGATGGGCTCAGGCACGGTAGGGGTACTGATCACCACGCAGCAGTACGAGCGAGGCTACTACAGCCGACGTGAGGCATCGGTCATCGCCACCAACTTCTCGATCGTGTCGATCGCATTCGCCTTGCTGATCACCAGTTTCGTCGATATCAACCATCTCTTCGTGGAGTTCTATCTGACGGTGGTGGTTGCCGGCCTGATCGCAGCACTTATCGTACCGCGGCTGCCGCCGCTGTCGCGAAAGCCAGATACCTACCATGAGCCGGTGGGTTGCCAACTTGTCGAGAAGGGAACCGGCGACATGGGCGTCTTTCGCTTCAGCCTGCAGCAAGCCGTCAACCGTGCCGAGAAAGCACCCGGGCCACGAGAACTGGCACGCAATGCGTTGTTCAACGTCGCAGACATCTTCCTGGCTCTGCTGCCACTGGTCATGGCGATCGGTACCGTGGCGCTCATCCTTGCCGAATTCACCCCACTGTTCACCTGGCTCTCCTATCCCATGGTGCCGGTACTGGAACTGCTGCGCATACCCGAAGCCGAAGCCGCTGCCCCTGCCACCCTGGTGGGCTTCGCCGACATGTTCTTGCCGGCGGTACTGGCGACCAATATCGAAAGCGAGCTGACGCGCTTCGTGATCGCCTGCCTCTCCCTCACGCAGCTGATTTACATGTCGGAGATCGGCGCGCTCCTGATGAAGTCGAAGATTCCGCTCAAGTTTTGGGAGCTGCTGGTGATCTTCCTGCTGCGCACGGCAATCACACTGCCGATCATCGCCTTCATGGCGCACACCTTCTTCTTTTGAGGTAGCCGACAATGACCTGTGCGGAACTGCTGATACGCCTGCTGCGCGACACCTATGGAGTGGATACCGTCTTCGGCATTCCCGGCGTGCACACCATTGAACTCTATCGCGGTCTGAAGGACAGTGGCCTACGCCACGTCACGCCTCGCCATGAACAGGGGGCAGGCTTCATGGCGGATGGCTACGCCCGGGCCAGCGGCAAGCCAGGCGTCTGCTTCATCATCACAGGCCCCGGCATGACCAATATCGCCACCGCCATGGGCCAGGCACTCGCCGACTCGGTGCCGATGCTGGTGATCTCGAGTGTCAATCGGCGGGATACGCTAGGTCGCGGCCAGGGACGCCTGCATGAGCTGCCCAGTCAGCAACAGACATTGGCTGGCGTGGCTCGCTTCAGCCACACCCTGCTCGATCCCGCTGCGCTGCCCGAAGTACTGGCAAGAGCCTTTGCACTCTTTCTTGGCAGTCGCCCCGGACCGGTACATATCGAGATCCCCATCGACCTGTTTTCCCAATCGGTTCAACCTCCCTCTCATTGGCAGGCAGCGCGGCTCTATCGTGCCTCGCCCGACCCCGAAGGCCTGGCCAAGGCCGCAGAGTGGTTGCGAGAAGCCAAGCGACCGCTGGCATTACTTGGCGGCGGCTGCTGTGATGCTCTCAAGGCGGCACGCGAGCTGATCGAACGCCTCGATGCCCCCACGGTGACCACCATCAATGCCAAGGGCGTACTGGGCCGCCACCACCCCCTCGACCTAGGAGCGAACGCGGCCCTTCCGGCAGTGCGCGAGCTGGCTCGCAATGCCGATGTCATCCTGGCGGTAGGCACCGAGCTCGGGGAAACCGACTACGACGTGGTCTTCGACGACGGTTTCGCGCTCTCGGGACGCCTGATTCGTATCGATCTCGATCCCGAGCAATTGGTACGCAACCAGGCACTGGCGCTGGGGCTGGTGGGCGATGCAGGCCGCTCTCTCGAACAACTTGCCGAGCACTTCCCCGAGTCGCTGAAACGCGATGGCCATGAGCGCACCGCCCGGGCGCTTGCAGCACTAGCGCTTGCCGACGATCCCGCCTTCGCCCCCTTCGTCCCGCTCTATGACACGCTCGAGCAAGCCCTGCCCGAGGCACTGCTGGTCGGCGACTCCACGGCGCCAGTGTATGCCGGTAACCACCTGGTATCACAGCCGGCGCCACGCCGCTATTTCAATGCTTCGACCGGCTACGGCACCCTGGGCTATGGGCTACCCGCAGCCCTTGGTGCCCAGCTTGCAAAGCCGGCGCTGCCTGTAGTGGCGCTGGTGGGCGATGGCGGCGTGATGTTCACCCTCTCGGAGCTGGCCACGGCCGTCGAGGAGCGGCTGCCGATCATTATCGTGCTGTGGAACAACTCAGGGTACGAGGAGATCCGCCGCTACATGGATGCCCATGGGGTCGAGCGCGTCGGCGTGGATATCCAGGCGCCGGACTTCCAGGCGCTGGCGGAGGGCTTCGGCTGCGCGGCGCGGCGCGTGGCAAGCCCGCAGGCGCTGGCCGAGGCGCTCGCCTCCCGCCCGGCAGAAGGCCCGCTGCTTCTCGATGTGGATGCCCACGACTGGCAAGCGTCACTGGGGATCGCCAAGTAGCGTTCTCGGACGTCAACCAAAACCAAGAACAAGGAAACAAGAACAATGTCCACTTCCCAAGCCGCGGCCTTCGGCCGCGAGGCGTGACGCGCCTCTCTCGGCAGATCGATGCGTGCTCCCGGGGCACGCATCGTCGCCCGTCCCCTTAGGTGCCCTCTCAGGAGCAAGACCATGCAACGACTCGACCATCAATTCATCGACAACCGCTGGGTACCCTCCAAGGGCAGCCGTCTGCTTGCCGTGACCGACCCCTACCGCGAGGAGATCATTGCTGAGGTGACGGCGGGCGACGCCGCCGATGTCGCTGCCGCCGTCGCGGCGGCCCGGCGTGCCCTGCCGACCTGGCTGGCCCTCTCGGGTGCCGAACGGGCGCGCTATCTCGAGGGATTTGCCGAGGCGCTCATCCGACGTCGCGACGAACTCACGTACCTCTCGTCGACCAACAACGGCAAGGTGCTTGCCGAAACGCGGATCGACCTGGACGACGCCGTCGCCTGCTATCGCTACTACGCCGAGCAAGCTCGCGCCCTGGACGCTCGCCAGGGCGAGCGCGTCGACGTCGGCATGGATGGCGTCGAGGTACGCTGCTATCACGATCCGGCGGGCGTGGTCGGGTTAATCACGCCGTGGAACTTCCCGCTGGTCACAAGCGCCTGGAAACTTGCCCCGGCCTTGGCCGCCGGCTGCTGCGTGGTACTCAAGCCCTCCGAGGTCACCCCGCTCCCCGAGCGAGCGCTCGCCGAGATCGCCCAGGAGATCGCGCTTCCGCCGGGTGTACTCAACCTGTTGTTTGGCGATGGTGAAGGCGTCGGCGCCCCCCTCAGCCAGCACCCAGGGGTCGACAAGCTGTCGTTTACCGGCAGCAACCGTATCGGCGAAAGCGTCATGCGAGCCGCCGCCGCGTGCACCAAGGGTATATCGCTGGAGCTTGGCGGTAAATCTCCTATCATCGTGCTGGAAGACGCCGACCCTGAACAGGCTGCCGATTGGGTAATGGCGGGAATCTACTTCAATGCTGGCCAGATCTGCTCCGCAACCTCACGCCTATTGGTACATGAAAGCCTGGCGGAATCGCTCTATGCGGCATTGGCCAGGCGCATCGATGCGCTCACGCTAGGGGATCCACTGGAAGAAGGAACCCAAATGGGACCGCTGACCAGCATGCGACAACGCGATGCCGTCATGCAGTACCTCGCCGTGGCGCAACAGGAAGGGCTGGTGGCGGTACGTGACGCTAGCCATCGAGAGCTTCCTCGGCAGGGCTTTTTCCTGGCCCCCACCCTCTACCGTGACGTGCCGACGACCAGCCGACTGTGGCGGGAAGAGATTTTTGGCCCAGTACTCTGCGCCCGTCGCTTCAGCGATGAGGAGGATGCCATAACGCAGGCCAACGATAGTGACTATGGTCTTGCCGCGACCGTGATCAGCGGTGATGCAGCACGGGCAAGGCGACTTGGACGCCAATTGCAGGCGGGAAGTATCTGGATCAATAGTGAGCAACTGGTCTTGCCTCAGACCGGTTGGGGTGGATTCAAGCGAAGTGGCATAGGACGTGAACTGGGGCCTTGGGGCTTGGCTG
Organism: Halomonas sp. TA22; assembly: GCF_013009075.1. Taxonomy (NCBI): domain Bacteria; kingdom Pseudomonadati; phylum Pseudomonadota; class Gammaproteobacteria; order Oceanospirillales; family Halomonadaceae; genus Halomonas; species Halomonas sp. TA22. The sequence continues at coordinate 3,118,685 of NZ_CP053108.1, forward strand.
CCTACTTGGAGGTAAAGCACCTCATCGGTACATCTTGAAACTGCCCATCCAGATTTCCTGGTTTAGAAGGGTAACTCGAGAAGCGAAGAGAAGACGAAAAAAAGCCGCCTGACAGGCGGCCTTTCATACTGGATCGGGTGCGAAGATTACTCTTCGATACGCACCAGCCAAGATTCGACGGTTTCGTTGCCAAACTCGTCTTTCCACGCCTTGAGTGTCTTGTGGTTACCACCACGGGTTTCCACCACTTCACCGGTATTAGGATTCTTGTATACCTTCATCTTGCGCTTACGACGCCCACCATTGCTGGCCGGCGCCTTGGGCGCTGAAACTTTGGCCTGCGTCTTTGGCTCGAGCAGATCGATAACGTCTGCTGCTGTCTTATCAAACTCGCTCATCAGCGCTTCGAGTTTCTGCTTGAACTCGAGCTCGGCCTTAAGGCGCTGATCGCTTTCCATGTTCTGTAATTCTTCGGTGAGCTGCTTAAGAAGCTGCTCTTTTTGCATGTAATCGCTAAGCAGTGACATGATATTTCCTGTTCAGATGTGCATAGGATGCGGCGACATTATTGCCTTACTTTTTTTATATGCCAAGAGGCTAACCTTAATTTACTTAAAATAAAAGCAATAATGACAACATGCAATCGATTACCTCACTCATATAAGACAATAGGAACTTACACCACGAGAGGTATCTAGTATGAGCATTGCCATGGGGGAGTTAGGGATAAAAAAACGCCGCCTCGATTAAAGGCGGCGTTTTTGATTAACCGATCAGCTGTTAGTCAGTGATCAGTCCTGACCCATCTGCTGCTTGATCAGATCACCGATAGTGGTCGGGCCGCCGGCAGACTCCGGCTCCTGCTCACGCATCTTCTTCAGGTTCTGACGAGTATCGTCCTGATCCTTGGCCTTGATCGAGAGGTTGATCGCACGGTTCTTTCGATCCACACCTACGATGCGGGCCTCGACGCTGTCGCCTTCGTTGAGTACGTTACGTGCATCTTCGACGCGGTCGGCGCTGATTTCAGACGCTTTCAGCACGGCGATGACATCAGTGGCCAGCTCGACATGGGCTTCCTTGGCATCGACTTCGACGACACGGCCGGTGACGATGGCACCCTTGTCGTTGACTGCCAGGTACTCGGAGACCGGATCGGTATCGAGCTGCTTGATGCCAAGCGAGATGCGCTCGCGCTCTGGATCGATTGACAGGATGACCGCCTCGGCTTCGTCGCCCTTCTTGAACTGACGCACGGCTTCTTCGCCAGTGTCGGTCCAAGAGATGTCGGAAAGGTGCACCAGACCGTCGATCCCGCCTTCCAAACCGATGAAGATACCGAAATCGGTAATCGACTTGATGCTGCCGGAAACGCGGTCGCCCTTGTTGTAACGGCTGCTGAAGTCTTCCCACGGGTTGGTGGTGCACTGCTTGATACCCAGCGAGATACGACGACGCTCCTCGTCGATGTCCAGCACCATGACTTCCACATCATCGCCGACCTGGACGACCTTGGACGGGTGGATGTTCTTGTTGGTCCAGTCCATTTCGGAGACGTGAACCAGCCCCTCGACACCTTCTTCCAGCTCGGCGAAGCAGCCGTAGTCGGTAAGGTTGGTGACACGGGCGTTGACCTTGGTGCCTTCCGGGTAACGCTCCTTGATGCTGACCCAAGGATCCTCGCCCAGCTGCTTCAGACCCAGGGAGACGCGGTTGCGCTCACGGTCGAACTTCAGCACCTTGACGTTGATCTCATCACCCACCGCCACGATCTCGGACGGATGCTTGATGCGCTTCCAGGCCATGTCGGTGATGTGCAGCAGGCCATCGACGCCACCCAGGTCCACGAAGGCACCATAGTCGGTGAGGTTCTTGACGATACCCTTGATCTGCTGACCTTCCTGCAGGGTTGCCAGCAGCGCTTCACGCTCGGCGCTGTTCTCGGCTTCGAGCACGGCACGACGCGAAACGACCACGTTGTTGCGCTTGGGGTCGAGCTTGATGACCTTGAAGTCCAGCTCTTTGTGCTCGAGGTGAGCGGTATCGCGCACCGGACGCACATCCACCAGGGAACCCGGCAAGAAGGCACGGATGGAGGCGACGTCGACGGTGAAGCCACCCTTGACCTTGCCGTTGATCACGCCCTTGACGATCTCTTCCTTCTCGAAGGCCGCTTCCAGCTCTTTCCACGCTTCGGCACGCTTGGCCTTCTCGCGGGATAGGCGGGTCTCGCCGAAACCGTCTTCGACGGCTTCGAGGGCGACGTGAACTTCGTCGCCAACGGCAATGGCGAGCTGGCCATTGTCGTCACGGAATTGGGCAGCGGGAATCTGGCCTTCGGACTTCAGACCGGCATTGACGGTGATCCAATCACCATCGATGTCGACGACGGTCGCCAATACGATGGCGCCCGGCTCCATGTTGATGTCTTGGAGAGACTGTTCAAACAACTCAGCAAAGCTTTCGCTCATGGTGTTCCTACGTGATCAACGTTGATAGCGGCTTACCGCGTTCTCCGCACCACCAGCAAGTGCGGGCCTACTGCAATGATCCCCGGGGACGTTGGCGCTGGTTCGACCTGGCTCGGCTCTCGGCGACCATTCAACTGGGTGCCTTGCCACGTCATGACATCTTGCCGGGGGCTCCGCAAGGGAGTGTCAGGTGTCGGGAATGAGGCCACGCTGGGCCAGCAACTCCGTCAACCGCTCCACCACTTCCGGTATCGTCAGGCGCGTGGTATCCAGCTCGGTGGCATCGTCTGCCGGTATGAGCGGAGCCACGCTGCGCTGCATGTCGCGCGCATCGCGTGCCTGAATCTCGTTTAAAAGACTCGATAGACTAGCAGCCACACCACTTTCCTGCAACTGTAGGTGCCTGCGACGGGCACGTTCCTCGGCACTCGCGGTCAGGAATATCTTGAGTTCGGCATCGGGAAATACCACGGTCCCCATGTCGCGGCCATCGGCGACCAGACCCGGCGGCGTCTGGAAATCGCGCTGGCGTTGCAACAGAGCTTGGCGCACCTTCGTCAATGCCGCCACCCGGGAGGCACGGTCGCCCGCCTGCTCGGTGCGTATGGCCCGCGTGACTTCGACACCCTCGAGCATCACCCGCGGTTCGCCTGCGTCGACCTGGAACTCGACATCCAGTCCAGCGGCAAGCCGCTCCAGCCCGGCCTCGTCATCCAGACCGACGCCATGCGTGGCGGCGGCATGGGCGGTCAACCGATAGAGCGCGCCGCTATCGAGCAGCTGCCAACCCAGGCGCTCGGCGACCAGGCGGCTGATGGTTCCCTTGCCCGCGCCTCCCGGGCCATCGATGGTCAGCACCGGCGCGGCGCGTCGATTGGTTGATATCATGCCTCCTCCTGGGAAATAGTCCCCATGGCCTCCGGCTGGACCTGCATGCCCACACTGCGAGCCAGTTCCACGAACCCGGGGAAGGAAGTGGCAACGTTGGCACAATCGTCGATGAGTATCTCTCCCCCGGCGCGCAGGCCGGCAACGACGAAGGCCATGGCGATACGGTGATCGCCGAGGCTGTCGATCCGGCCGCCGCTGTAGCTCGGCGCGCCTGCCGACTGATTCTGGGCGACACCGACGATATCGATACCGTCGTCGTATAGCGTGCAATCGACCCCCAGCGCAGCGAGGCCATCGGCCATTGCCTGCAGGCGATCGGACTCCTTGACGCGCAGCTCCTCGGCGCCGCGCAGCCGAGTGATACCGCCGGCGTTGGCCGCAGCCACGAACAGGGCGGGAAACTCGTCGATGGCCAGCGGCACCTGCTCCTTGGGAATATCGATACCCTGGAGCGGCGCGTAGCGGATGCGGATATCGGCCACCGGCTCGCCGCCTACCTCATGCTCGTTGGAGAGTTCGAGATCGGCCCCCATCGCCTTGAGGATGTTGATCACGCCAATGCGCGTGGGGTTGATGCCGACGTGCTCAAGCGCCAGATCCGCGCCGGGCGTGATCGCGGCCGCCACCAGGAAGAAGGTGGCCGAGGAGATATCCGATGGCACATCGATCGGCCCCGCATCAAGCTTGCCGCCACCTTGCAACCAGCAGGTATCGCCTTCGCGCACGACCGGATAGCCGAACCCATTGAGCATACGCTCGGTATGGTCGCGGGTCGGCGCTGGCTCGCGTACCCGGGTCTCGCCCTCGGCGTACATTCCAGCAAGCAGCAGGCAGGATTTCACCTGGGCACTGGCCATCGGCATGTCGTAGTCGATGCCCTTGAGCGGCTGACCGCCCTTGATGCGAAGGGGTGGACGCCCGCCTTCGCCGGTCTCGATCACCGCCCCCATCAGGCGCAGTGGATTGGCGACGCGCCCCATCGGACGCTTGGAGAGCGAGGCATCGCCGGTCAGTTCGGTATCGAAGGCCTGGCCAGCCAGCAGGCCAGCGAAGAGCCGCATCGCGGTACCGGCGTTGCCAACGTAGAGCGGCCCCGCCGGCGCCTTCAACCCGCGCATGCCAACGCCATGAATGGTCACGCGGCCCTGATGCGGCCCTTCGATGGCAACGCCCATCTCGCGAAAGGCCTGAAGCGTGGCCAGACTATCCTCGCCTTCGAGAAAGCCCTTCACTTCGGTGATGCCCTCGGCCAGGGCACCCAGCATGATGGAACGATGCGACACGGATTTGTCACCGGGGACGCGGATGCGTCCCGCCACGGCACCACCGGGCGCGACCCGGTAGCGAAGCTTGCTGTGCTGCATAGAGACGTCACTCATCTGATATCGCGCCTTGTTCAACAGGGTATCGAAATAGTGGCGAGCATGGCTGGCGCGATCGATGGTCGCCAGCATGGCATCGCCATCACCACGCTCCACGGCCTGGCGCAACCCGGCCAGGCCCGCCTCGAAATCATCAAGCGCACCCAGCACGGCGTCGCGATTGGCGGTGAATATATCGCGCCACATCACGGGATCGCTGCCAGCGATGCGCGTGAAGTCGCGAAAGCCGCCCGCCGCATAGCGGAATATGTCCAGACGCTCGTCCTGACGTGCCAGGGTGTCGACCAGGGAGAAGGCCAGCAGGTGAGGCAGGTGGCTGGTGCGCGCCAGCACCTGGTCGTGGCGCTCCACCTCCATCTCCAGTACCTCGGCACCGCACATCGACCATAGCGCACGCACCCGAGCCAGGGCTGCGGGGGCGGTATCGTCCTGAGGTGTCAGGATCACCTTGTGATGGCGATAGAGCTCGGGATTGGAGGCAGCAACGCCACTTTTTTCGGAGCCGGCGATGGGGTGACCCAGTACCATGAACGAGGGCAGGCGACCGAACGCGCGTATGGCGCTGTCGCGAATAGCCGCCTTGGTGCTGCCGACATCGGTAATCACGACATTCGGAGCGGCCTGATCGAGACATCCCGCCAAGGCGCTCATCACGCTATCCATGGCCAACACCGGCACCGCCAGCACGATCAACGAAGCTCCGGCAAGGGTCGGCTCGAGACGGGTGTCACCGCCATCGATGATACCCATCTCGATGCCGCGGGCGATCTCATCGCCGTCACGGTCACAGGCCCATATCTGGCCAGCGAACCCCTCCGCCTTGAGCCCCGCCGCCAGCGAGCCGCCGATCAGGCCCAAGCCAACGATCACTAGACGAGGCTCGTCGGCCAGGGTCGCAAGTGGCTTTGACATCGCTAGAGCACGCCCTGAGGATAGGAGCCCAGCACCTTGAGCTCGGCCGCACTCAGCTGCACCTCCTCGAGTACCGCTGCTACCTTGGCTTCGTCGCGATGCCCCTTGAAGTCGATGAAGAACACATAATTCCACACACCGCTGCGCGAGGGACGCGTTTCCAGACGCGTCAGATCGATGGCGTGGCGATGAAAGGGCTCGAGCAGCGCATGAAGTGCACCGGGCTGGTTGCGCATGGCAACGACGATCGAGGTCTTGTCCTCGCCCGACATCGGCACATCCTGATTACCGATGATCAGGAAGCGCGTGGAGTTGTCCGGGCGATCCTCGATCTTCTCGGCGATACGCTCCAGATCATAGAGCTTGGCCGCCATGTCGCCGGCAATCGCCGCACTGTGCCACTCGGTCTTGACCAGCCTGGCCGCCTCGGCATTGGAAGCCACCGGCACTCGCTCGGCATGTGGATAGTGAGCATCCAGCCATTTGCGGCACTGGGCAAATGACTGCGGGTGCGAATAGATCCGCGACACCTTCTCCTTGCGGGTGCTGCTCGAGACCAGCAGGTGGTGATGAATGCGCAGCACCACCTCGCCGCAGATACGCATCGAGGAGTCCATGAACGAGTCGAGGGTATGGTTGACCACCCCTTCGGTGGAGTTCTCCACCGGCACGACACCGTAATTGACGGCGCCCGCCTCGACCTCGCGAAACACCTCGTCGATGGCCGCCATCGGCAGGCTTCTGGCGCTATGGCCAAAGTGCTTGAGCGCCGCCTGCTGGGTGAAGGTGCCTTCCGGCCCCAGATAGGCGACCTTGACCGGCTGTTCGAGCGCCAGACAGGCCGACATGATCTCGCGGAACAGCCTCGCCATCTCCTCGGCATCGAGCGGCCCTTCATTGAGCGCCATGATACGGCGCAGCACCTGGGCCTCACGCTCGGGGCGGTAGAAAACCGCACTCGGATCGCTCTGGGTCTTGATCTCGGCGACCTGCTGGGCGCACCGGGCACGCTCGCTGATCAGGCGCAGGATCTCGCCATCCAGGCTATCGATGCGCACTCTGAGCGCATCGAGATTGATGGGGGTGTCACTCATTGGAAGTCCCCTTGATCTTGTATTAACCGCACCGCTTCTCGAAGTCGGCCATGAAGTCGATCAGGGCATACACGCCCTGCTCGGGTACGGCGTTATAGAGGCTTGCCCGCATGCCTCCTACGCTACGGTGCCCCTTGAGGTTGAGTAGGCCTACCTCTTCGGCCTGCTTGAGAAACGCTTCATTGAGCGCCTCGTCGGCAAGCACGAAGGGCACGTTCATGCGTGAGCGGTTACCCACCGCGATGGGATTGGAGTAGAAGTCACTGTCATCGATCGCCGCGTACAGCTTGGCTGCTTTGCGACGATTGATCGCCTCCATCGCGGCCAGCCCGCCAATGTCGTTCTTGAGCCACTCGAAGACCAGGCCCGCCAGGTACCAGGCATAGGTCGCCGGTGTGTTATACATTGAATCGTTGTCGGCCATGACCTTGTAATTGAACATCGTCGGCGTATCCGGCCTGGCGCGTTCGAGCAAGTCATCACGCACGATCACCAGCGTCAGCCCCGCCGGCCCGATATTCTTCTGCGCCCCGGCGTAAATCACACCGAACTTCGCCACGTCCAGCGGCGCCGAGAGTATCGACGAGGACATGTCGCATACCAGCGGTACCGCAACCTCGGGGATATAGTCGAATGCCAGCCCGCCGATGGTTTCGTTGTCGGTGTAGTGCAGATAGGCGGCATCATCGGAAAGCCGAATATCCCCCTGGGAAGGCACTGCCACGAGGGGCTCGTCACTAGCTGCGGCCACATGCGCGCCGGCCAGGTGACGCGCCTCGCTGATCGCCTTCTTGCCCCAGATACCGGTATAGAGATAGTTGGGGGTACCGCCATGACCGAGCAGGTTGTAGGGCAGCATGGCGAACTGCATCGACGCACCACCCTGCAGGAACAAAACTCGATAGTTGTCCGGCACGGTCAGCAGTTCGCGAAGATCCGCCTCGGCCTGACGAGCAATCGCCGTGTACTCGGCGCTGCGGTGGCTCATCTCCATCACCGAAAGCCCCAGGCCGCGGTAATCGAGCATCTCGTCGCGAGCGCGCTCGAGCACCCTGACGGGCAGTGCCGCAGGGCCAGCGCAGAAATTATAGTGTCGTGTCATCGGCCTCGCCATCCCGTGTGCTGCTTTGCTGTTGCTCCGACGCCGACGCGCCCGGCTGAGCGCCCTCTTCCAAGGAGTCGTCACCTGGAGTCTCTTCGCCTGGCTCGTCGACCCGCACGGTCTTGACCAGCTTCTCGTCATTGCCCAGACGAATCAGCATCACCCCCTGAGTGTTGCGCGAGGTGGCGGAGACTTCATTGACTCGTGTACGCACCAGGGTGCCGCGGTCGCTGATCAGCATCATTTCATCGCAGGCATAGACCTGCATGGCGGCAACCAGGGAGCCGTTTCGCTCGCTGGTCTGCATGGCGATCACGCCCTGCCCGCCACGCCCGCGCAGTGGGAACTCCTCGAGCCGGGTACGCTTGCCATAACCATTCTCGGAAGCCGTCAGGATATAGATCTGGCCGTTATCGCCGGAAGTGCCTTCGCCCTGAGTGTCCTCCTGCTCCTCATCGACATCGGCATCCGGGTCGATCTGCTGGGATTGCGGAATGATCAGGCTGATCACTTCCGCACCATCCAGCAGGCGCATACCGCGCACACCGCGGGCGGTACGCCCCATGGCGCGCACATTGCTCTCCTCGAAGCGGATCGCCTTGCCGTTGGAGGACAACAACATCACATGATCATTGCCCGAGGTGATCGCCGCCCCCACCAGACGATCGTCCTCATCCAGGTCGATAGCGATCAGGCCAACGCTACGTGGGCGCGAGAACTGATCGAGGGAGGTCCGCTTGACGGTGCCCTTGGCGGTGGCGAAGAAAATATAGCTATCCTCGCGATACTCGCGCACCGGCAGCATAGCGTTGATCGCCTCGCCTTCGTCCAGCGGCAGCAGATTGACCAGTGGCTTGCCCCGCGAGCCGCGACTGGCATTGGGCATCTCGTAGACTTTCAGCCAGTAGACCTTGCCCTTGTTGGAAAACAGCAGCACGGTGTCGTGGGTCGAGGCCACCAGCAGATGCTCGATGACATCCTCATCCTTCATGGCGGTGGCGGACTTGCCGCGCCCGCCGCGGCGCTGGGCCTGGTAGTCGGAGAGCGGCTGGGTCTTGGCATAGCCGCTGCGCGAGATGGTGACGACCATATCCTCTTCGGCGATCAGGTCCTCCATGCGCAGATCGAGGTGGCTGGCCTGGATCTCGGTGCGCCGGGCGTCGCCGAACTGGTCACGAACGGCGATCAACTCCTCGCGGATCACCTCAAGCAGCCGCTCGCTGGAGGCGAGTATCTCGGTAAGCTCGGCGATACGCTCGAGGATGGTCAAATACTCCTCGAGCAGTTTCTCGGTCTCGAGCCCGGTCAGGCGATGCAGACGCAGCTCGAGGATCGCCTGCGCCTGAGCAGGCGAGAGCCGATACTCGCTGCCAGTCTGATTGAGGCCTAGCCCGGCATCGAGATCCTCGGGCTTGCAAGAGGTGGCGCCGGCGCGCTCGAGCATCCCAGTGACCTGACCCGGCTGCCAACTCCTTGCCAGCAGCTTCTCCTTCGCCTCGGCGGCGGAGGGCGAGGCCTTGATCAACTCGATCACCTCATCGATATTAGAGATCGCCACTGCCAGGCCTTCCAGCAGGTGACCCCGCTCGCGTGCCTTGCGCAGCTCAAAGATGGTACGCCGAGTGACCACTTCACGACGGTGGCGAATGAACGCCTCGAGGATCTCCTTGAGATTGAGGATTTTCGGCTGGCCATCCTCGATCGCCACCATGTTGATGCCGAACACCGTCTGCAGCTGCGTCTGGGCGAAGAGGTTGTTGACCACTACCTCGCCACTCTCGCCGCGCTTCACTTCGATCACCACGCGCAAGCCATCCTTGTCGGATTCGTCGCGCAGCTCGGCGATACCCTCTATCTTCTTCTCTTTGACCAGCTCGGCGATCTTCTCGATCAGCCGCGCCTTGTTCACCTGATAGGGCAGCTCGCTGACGATGATATGATCGCGCCCGGTCTTGTCGTCATGCTCGATGGTGTGACAGGCACGCACGTAGATGCGCCCCCGACCGGTGCGATAGGCCTCGAGGATACCAGCGCGTCCATTGATGATGGCAGCGGTGGGAAAATCAGGCCCGGGAATGTACTCCATCAGGTCGTCGACGGTCAGCGTGTAGTCATCGATCAGGGCCAAACAGCCATTGATGATCTCGCCCATGTTGTGGGGCGGAATATTGGTCGCCATGCCTACCGCGATGCCGGACGAACCGTTGATCAGCAGGTTAGGCACTCGAGTGGGCAATACTTCGGGAATACGCTCGGTACCGTCGTAGTTATCGACCCAATCGACGGTCTCCTTGTCTAGATCGGCGAGCAGCTCATGGGCGAGCTTGGCCATGCGCACTTCGGTGTATCGCATGGCGGCGGCATTGTCGCCATCGATGGAACCGAAGTTACCCTGCCCATCGACCAGCACATGGCGCATCGAGAAATGCTGGGCCATGCGCACGATGGTGTCGTAGACGGCGCTGTCACCGTGCGGGTGATATTTACCGATCACGTCACCGACCACACGGGCGGATTTCTTGTAGGGTTTGTTCCAGTCGTTGCTGAGTTCATTCATGGCGAACAGCACGCGGCGATGGACAGGCTTCAGGCCATCGCGCACGTCAGGCAGCGCTCGGCCGATGATCACGCTCATCGCGTAATCGAGGTACGACTGCTTGAGTTCGTCCTCGATGTTGACTGGCAGAATCTCTCTGGCGATGTCACCCATGGGTCGTCGAATCCTTTGCACTGCGACAGGTTGGCGCTATGAGAGGTAGAAAAAAGCCTCATGATAGCAGCCGGGGATTATACCATCGCAGGCGCGCCAAAGGCAGCGCAGGAGCGCCTGGCCTCGCAGAACGATCTGCCCCACTGGCACCCCCGCCATCGTTTGGCCATAATGTGCCTCCCTTTTCATCCAGGACTGGCCATGTGGTTCAAGCACTTGCATCTTTACCGCCTGCACGACGCGCCTGATATCGCCATAGAAACGCTCGAAGACGCCCTCGCCGAGCAGGCGTTTCGCCCGCTGGGCGGTAGTGAAGCGACCCGCCTTGGCTGGCGGACGCCGGGTGGGCGCAGCAGCACGCAGTACGTGCATGAACTGCAGGGGCACCGGCTGCTCTCGGCACTGCGTCAGGAACGACTGTTGCCGGCAAGCGTGGTTCGCGAAGAGGTCGACGAACGCATCGCCGATCGTGAAGCCGCGGAAGGCCAGCCCCTTGGTCGTAAGGAGAAGCAGACGATCAAGGAGCAGGTCTATGAAGAATTGCTGCCGCGCGCCTTTGTCAGGAGCCAGAAGGTCGACCTGTGGTGGGACACGCGCCGCTCGTTGATCGGCGTCAACGCGTCGAGTCGCAAGCGAGCCGAGGAGATCCTTGACCTGCTGCGCCAGACCCTGGGCAGTCTCAAGGTGACGCCGCTGGCCAGTCGCACGCCTCCCGTGCGAGTCATGACGCAGTGGCTGGTCGACGCGCCGTCGCGCCCCACCATGCTAGGTCTTGGCGATCAGGTGGAACTCAAGGCGCAAGGCGATGACGGCGTACTGCGTGCACGTCAGGTCGACATGGAGAGCGATGAGATTCAAGCACTGCTCGAAGGCGGTCGCCAGGCAACGCGGTTGGCACTCGAGATCGAAGGCCAGCTGTCACTGGTGCTGCATGACGACCTGGCACTCAAGTCATTGCGGTTTGCCGATGCCCTGCTCGACGAGGCTTCTCAGGCCAACGACGGCGACGATGCAGCCCTACGCCTGGAGGCGGATTTCGTGCTCATGGCGCAGACACTTGGGCAGGTCAGCGAACAACTGCTCGAGTGGCTCGGTGGAGAAGCGGCTGCCAGCACGCCCGATGTCGACGCGCAACATGGTGCAACCAACAGTGTGGCCCTCTCAACGTGACAGACGAGAATACCCCTCCTTCACATGATGATCTTTCGCCGGCGGATCCGTACATCGACATCCGTCCCTATCTCGACCATGAGGTGGCCGAGGTACTGGCGCGCCTGGCCAGCGACACCGAACTGCTCGACGCCCTGACCCGCTTCAAGCTGCCACGCCTGGCACGCTTCGCGCCCAACCTGGCCAGGAGCATTGCCAGCATCGGCGTCCGCCGCGAGATCAAGGGCGTCGACAGCGTTCAGGAGTTTCAGTCGCGCATCGCCTCTTATATGTTGCGCATGATTCGCACCACCACCGAGACCTTCGAGGTCAAGGGCCTTGATCGCCTCGACCCCGATACCGCCTATCTCTTCATCAGCAATCATCGCGACATCTCTCTCGACCCCGCCTTCGTCAACTATGCGCTCTATCTGGCCGGGCGTAACACGGTGAGGATCGCGATCGGCGACAATCTTCTGCAGAAGCCCTATGTCAGCGACCTGATGCGCCTCAACAAGAGCTTCATCGTGCCGCGCAGTGCTCGTGGCAAACGCGCCATGCTGGCCGCCTATCAAACGCTGTCGGGGTATATTCGCCACTCCATCACCGAAGACAACCACTCGGTATGGCTGGCCCAGCGCGAAGGTCGAGCCAAGAGCGGCATCGATCGCACCGACCCTGCGATCATCAAGATGCTGACCATGGCCAGAAGGCAGCTGCAGAAGGATGTCCCCTTCGGTGATGCCATCAGCGAGCTGCGCATCGTCCCGGTATCGATCAGCTACGAATACGACCCCTGCGATCTGCAGAAGGCGCAGGAGCTCTACGCCATGCACACCGAAGGACACTACCAGAAGGTCGAGTTCGAGGATATTCGCTCCATCGTTGCCGGCATCACCGGCTCCAAGGGGCGTATCCACCTGACTTTCGGCACACCGCTGGGCAATGAATTCAATGATCCGGATGCGGTGGCCGCCGAGATCGACAGACAGGTATTGAGTGGCTACCGGCTATTTCCAAGCCATCAGCTGGCGCTTGAAGCCAGTGGCAAGGCGCCCGACCTGCTTTCACTCGAAGGCGTGACCGACGCCGACCGCGCTCGCTTCTCGGCAAGGCTCGCGCAGGCCCCCACCCACCTTCGTGACTGGTGGCTGGCGCAGTATGCCAACCCCACTCTCAATCGAGAAGGCCGGCTTGAATCGACCCGATAGATAAAAAGTACTAAATCAGTCCCATTTGATGATGAAGCCGTCGATGGGATTGATGTAGACTATTGCTCCTGACTAACGATTCGGAGCGCGGCCTGCCAAGGCCCAAGGAACGCGTCGATGGGCACTCTCCAACTTCCTCCATTGATGACCGCTCAGCACACACGCGAGGCGCATCGCGTCACGCTGATCGGTGCCGCCGTGGATGCCCTGCTGGGCATCGTCAAGGTGATTACCGGCATCATGGTAGGCTCGGTGGCCCTGATCGCCGACGGCATTCACTCCTTCTCCGACCTGATCACCGATGCCCTGGTGTTGATCGCCACACACTTCGGCCGCAAGGCGCCGGACCACAATCATCCCTATGGGCATGGGCGCATCGAAACGTTGGCGACACTGTGGCTCGGCAGCGTGCTGATCTTCGTTGCCGGCGGTATCGCCTGGGCCAGCCTGACTCGCCTGCTCACCGGCACCCAGGCCATGCCGCCCGGTCTCTGGGCCATCGTGCTGAGCGTAATTGCACTGTTCTCCAAGGAGTGGATCTTCCGCTACACCATGCGCGTGGCCAAACGAGTACAGTCGCGCCTGCTGGAAGCCAATGCTTGGCACTCTCGCTCCGATGCGCTCTCCACCGGTGCCGTATTGATCGGCCTGACTGCCGCGCAATTCGGCATCGGTTGGGTCGATGGCATCGCCGCGATCATCGTTGGCTTGATGGTCGGTAAGGTGGGCTGGAGCCTGGTGATGGAGGCCAGCCATGAACTGGTCGACACTGCCCTTCCCGACCAGCAGCAGCGCGACATGCAGGAGACCGTCACGCGGGTGCCTGGCGTGATGAGCGTGCATGACATGCGCACCCGTACCATTGGTGGCCGCATCCTGCTCGACATGCACCTGGTCGTCTCGCCACGCATCTCGGTCTCCGAAGCCCACGAAGTCGGCAACCAGGCCCATCGCAATCTGCACGACGCCTTCCCACGCCTCACCGACGTGACATTTCATATCGACCCGGAAGATGACTCCGATTTTCCCGATATCGAGCAGCGCCCCGGCCTACCGCTGCGCGACGATGTGGAAAAAGCCCTGCAGGCACGCTGGGCTCACTATCCCGCTTGGCGTGAGCGCATCACCATGAAGCTGCACTATCTCGACAACAAGATCGAGGCGGATCTCTATCTGCCTGCGGGCCTCAGCTGCCAGGTCGACTGCCTCTACAAGGCAGGTCTCGAGCTCGAGCGCAGTGCCAGTGACCTGGCGTGGCTGGGCTCGGTGCGGCTATGGCAGGGCACCGGCAAGTCTTAGTGCTGTTACTTTATCCCGTCATGGCGAGCGCCTTATCGGGCGAATTGGCTAAAGTTAGCTCATTCATGGGCGATATCATGACGACAAGTTATCGCTCTTAGCCGCCATGAGCCATTGCATCGATGCAATCTCCACCGCTCCGTCAGGGTTCTGCCGACGCGCCCGGCCATCAGGTGCGTACCCCTAGCATCGGGCGGCGCCACTTCATTGCCAGCCTCGGAGCACTGTTCGTGGGCATGGGGCTCGGAGTGGCGCCCCGTATGCTTTCCGCCAATTTCGATCCCTCCCGGCTACGCCAGGTCATGCAGTCGCGCTACGGCACCTCCGGCGTGCAAACCCTCGAGGAGTGGTTCGGGCTACTGCATCGCATGGCGGGCGAGACGATCGAGGCACAGTTGCAGGGTGTCAACGAGTTCTTCAATCGTCGTATCCGCTGGGTCGATGACAGTGAGAACTGGGGATATGAGGACTTCTGGGCCACTCCTCTTGAGGCGATGGGCAAAGGACAAGGCGACTGTGAGGAGTACTCGATTGCCAAGTACGTTACGCTCAAGCAACTTGGTGTGCCGGGCGAGCGGCTGCGACTGATCTATGTTCGTGCCCGTATCGGCCGCAGCCGAATCAGCCAGGCGCACATGGTGTTGGGCTACTACGCAACCCCCGACGCCGAGCCACGCATTCTCGATAACATCGTGCCCTCCATCACCCCCGCCAGCCAGCGCACCGACCTCGACCCCCTATTCAGCTTCAACAGTGATGGCCTGTGGGCGGGGGGGGCGACCCACTCGCGTGCCGATCCCGTACAGCGGCTGTCACGCTGGGGTAATGTGCTGTCGCGCATGCGCGATCAGGGGTTCCTATGATCGACCCGCCACACGACACGACTCGACGATCCAAGAAAAAGCGGAAACAGTGCAGGGAGAAATGTGAATGTCGCTGACCAAACAGCTCTGGCTAACCCTTCTGGCAATACTCTGCATCGCATTTTCCAGCAGTCTGCTGGTAGGGTTGAGCACGCTGCAGCGCTATACCATGCAGGAATTGCAGATCAAGAATGCCGACAATGCCAACGCCCTTGCCCTGACCTTGAGCCAGCTCGACAAGGATCCCGTGTTGATGGAGCTGCTGATTTCCGCACAGTTCGATACCGGGTACTACCGGCGTATCGAATTGCAGGATGTAGAGGGCAACACGATCGTGCAGCGTGAAGCACCGGAACAGCTCGATGATGTTCCAGGCTGGTTCGTCGAACGCCAGCGCTTCACCATCCAACCGGGCGAAGCCGTCGTGCAGAACGCCTGGCAACAGTACGGTAGTGTGAGCGTAGAGAGTCACCACAGCTATGCCTATCGCGCCCTATGGCACAATACCCAGCGTCTGGCGGGCTGGTTCCTGCTGGCGGCACTGCTTAGTGCCCTGCTCGGCTGGTGGCTCATACGCGCGATCCGCCGCCCGCTGCTTGCGGTGATCGAACAGGCCGACGCCATCAGCCAGCGTCGCTTCACGACCTCTCGCGAGCCTCGCATGCTGGAGTTGCGCCAAGTGGTAAGAGCCATGAATCGGCTCTCTGTCACAGTGCGCGACATGCTCAGTCAGGAGAGCCAGCTACTCGACAGACTCAGGAGCAAGCTACAACAGGACCCGGTGACAGGCGTGGCCAATCGGGACTATTTTCTTCAGCGGCTCAGCAACACGCTCAACGGCGAAAGCAGCCAAGGAGAAGGCGCGCTTGCCATACTGCGCGTGGTGCGTCTCGCCGAACTCAACCAACGATTGGGTCATCAAGCCACCGATGCCTTGCTCGCCACAGTGACACAGACACTTCACGGGTTGATCAATCCCGAGGAAGGTGGTGAGATCGGCCGCCTCAATGGCAGCGATTTCATCCTGATGCTGCCGGGCAGCGAGGAGTTGCCCACTGTTGCCCAGCGCCTGAGATCCGCGCTCGATTCAGTGGCGACGAGCGCCCCTTTCCCGATCGGTCTGCCCATGGCGCTCATGCATTACGACATCGATGACCAGCCGGGACACTTACTCAGCTGCCTCGACGGCGCCCTGGCACGCGCCAGCGAGGAGGGAGATATCGCCTGGGTAGCCGTTCCCGGCAGTGCCAAGCAGGCACTCTATACTACGCAGGAAGCATGGCGAGTCGCCATCGACCAGGCCATCGAGGAGGGGATCCGCTTCGCTCACTATCCCGTCCTCGACAAAGCGGGAAACACGCTTCACTTCGAGAGCCCCTCGCGCCTGAAGCTCAGGGACGAATGGCGACCCGCCGGCATTTTCCTGCCCTGGCTCTCCCGGTTATCGAAGAGTGTCGATTACGATCTCGCGGTCCTCCATGCCGCGCTCGTCTCTATCAAAGCGCAAGGCAAGCCGCTTGCGATCAACCTATCGCGATATGCCGCCAAGGAGAGCCGCTTCGCCCTACAAGCGAAACGTCTGCTTGCCCAATATCCCGCCGAGGCGGGCAATCTCTGGCTCGAGATTCCAGAGAGTGTCGTCAAACACGACCTCGACGGGTTTCGTGAACTTTGCCGTGAACTGCGACCCTACGGCTGCCACCTGGGACTGGAACATGTAGGTCCCAAGTTCACCTGTATCGCCGACCTGCACGACGTCGGCCTTTCCTATCTCAAGATCGATACGAGCCTGGTGGCAGATATCGCAGAGCAAGTGCAAAAACAGGCCGTGCTGAGGGGCATCACGACGCTTGCACACTCGCTCGGCATCACGGTGATCGGCGAAGGCGTTCAGAACGCAGCAGAGGCAACCCTGCTTCTCGAGCTGGGTCTCGATGGTGTGACGGGGCCTGGCGTCGTCACGCCCGACACCCCTGAAGAGATCAGATGATGCCCTGCTCCTCCTCGCCCATCAATCCGACATCATTCACCCGCTTGCGCAACGACTGGCGTGTCATTAGCTTGGTTCGCGCCGCCTCAGGCAGGTCGAGATAGCCGATTATCCCCTTGGCCACTAGCACCTCGATCACATCTTCGAGAACGCGGACGAACTCGGCATCCGAACTTTTCAGCGCCCCCTGCTCCGGCTGAAGCCCATGATTAACGAAGTGTTCGAGTTCAATCGAGCCGGGAGCGATGTACTCGTTGCACTCTGGAGTTGGCTCACGCCGCACCTGCTCGATTCTTCCCGTGGCATCACGCTTGATATACATAACCGCTCTCCGCTTCGTCCATCTGGCCGTACGTATCTTTCATAATGAGAAGCCCTGCCAGGCATTGCTGCCGGGCAGGGCTCTATCATCTCCCAGGCATGACTACTGATCGAGATGCTGCTCGCCTCGTCCGATCCTCTCGCTGATGGCATCAACCGAGCCATAGTCGCCCAGCGACGTGTGTTCGGACACACTCTGGAGCAGCGAACCCGTCTCAGCATCGGCAAGCAGCGAGGTTTCGCCTTCGTACTCTTCCGAAACGGGGAGATAATCCTCCATAGACTCTCCTTGATCGCTCACAAGCTCCCCGAGCGCAAGCGCGCCACTGCTTGGTTCAAGCACCATTGCATTTGAGAGCACGTCAGCCGGCACCACCTGATTCTCCTCCGCATCGGAGACAAGACTCCAGGCCAAGGTCTCAACGACAATGCCATCACCAACCAGATCCTCTTGGACACTGGTCGACGTGCTTGAGAGACTGGCACCTGCCCCGCTCTCCGGTACCGCCGTATCGACAGCGGGTGCGTTGATCACCACGCTTACCGGGGCGCTGGTATAACCGGCCTCATCGGTCACATGGTAGGCGTATTCCGCTGTCGGAAGTACCTTGAAGGAGATCATCTCGATGAAGTAGTCGCTGCTGTCATCGACCGCACGGCTCGCACCATCCGCATACTCGGTAGCGGTAAAGCGCAACTGATCGAAGACCACACCCTCCAGGCTGAAGGTGCCCTTCCCCGTACCACTTGTGACAAACCCGTTGCCCGGGGTGAAATCAATGTCGACGCCATCCAGCGTAGCACCGGGCTGATACCCGCTGAACGTCCAGCTGCCGATCTCCTGACCATCCAGATAGGCACTGACCTTGCCCACCTCGCCTTCACTGAATATCAGACGCGTCACAGTGATGGTGGCCTCGGTGGTCGCCTTGTCGAAATCGACCACGATCTCTTCCGAGCGGCCATTGCGGTGACCCAGCTGATTGGGTGCCTGCCCCTGGCGATTGCCTCCCAGCACACCAACACCCTCGGCGTTGAAGTGCAGTAGCTCATCATTCTTCGACCCATCGAAATCATAGGCGTAGATGTTAACGCCATGCTGCTCCATCGCCTTCAAGCTCTTGCCACTCACCGTCTTGGCACTGTGGTCCGCCACTGCCTGCCGAATCTCACTGGAGGTAGCAGCCCAGTAGAGCTGATCTCCCGTGCCGAATGACGGTGCCTGCTCCAAAGCATCGATCGCCACATAGCTGTTGCCCGTCTTCAGATAGAGCGTTCCATAACTGGGAAGCTGAGCTAGATGGAAAACGAGATCGCTCTCGTGGGTGGAGTCGTCGCTCCCTCCCAGAGAAGGGTTTACCTCTATCACCGAGGGGCGCTGCTTGCCGAGTTCCTCGGCATCGACACCTCCACCGACAGTGAAGGACTTGAAGATGATGGCGTCGCCATCGACACCCTCAGGCAGGTCATTATCGACAAGTTCGGCCGTGGTCAGGACAGGGTCGGCCAGGGGCGGTGCTTCGACATGGAAATTGCGCAGCTCCTGATGCTTTTCGATAGTCAGCGTCGCTTCACTCGATTCGCCAAGCGCACCTTCCACGCGATAGGAGAACGTATCCTGAACACGGATATTCGAGACCAGGAAGTCGCCGCCATCCTTCTCCTGGGTGTATTGCTCATCACCCTGCTCGTAAGGCAGACCTTCAAAAGCCAGGTACTGGAAGGCAACGCCGTCGAGATAGACCTCCACCGTGCCCTGGTTGTCGCTACCCGCCTTGGTCTTGAAACCCTCCATCCCGTGGCCGAACACGCCTTCACCAACCAGCTCGCCATCGGCATCGTAGGCATACCACTTGCCCAGCTCACCCGAGGCTTCATTTGCGTACAGCCGCGTGACATCGAATTCGGCACGGGTGGTCGAGCCGCCAAGATCGGCGATGAGCACATTCCCTTCATCCTGGATCTGGTCGGGAGTGTCGTGCTTGGCGTAACGACCCGTGCCCTTGACGCCCACTCCCTCGTCCGTGGAGGAGACCCTTGCCTGAGCAGCGGTATCGAGGGTAAAGAGGCCTAGCGATTCGAACGACTGATCCGCGTCATCGAACCCATAGAGCTTGATCGTCGAGGTGGAGCGATAGGTATAGCTTCCATCCTGATCGACGCTGAGTTCACCCAGGGTGCTCGCCACGGTGACCGAACCACCTGTCAAGGGCACACCGTCGACAGAGACCACACTCAGCGGATCGCCATCGGGATCGGTGTCGTTGCTCAACAGATGATCGCTCTCGTCGCTTGAAACCTCGTTGCCGTAAGCCACCTCGTTCACGTCATCGTTGGCATCGGGGGGAAGGTTGGTCGCGGGCTCTTCCGGCTCTTCCGGCTCTTCCGGCTCTTCCGGCTCTTCCGGCTCTTCCGGCTCTTCCCGGCCCGATCGCCAGGCATCCATCGCAACGCCCCGTGCTCACCGCACGGGGCTTTTTTATGGCCGGGAGTTTGGCTATTGCTTAATAAAATTTATCTAAACTATAAGAGAGCTTCTGGACTGGCTGTGTGCGTTCACCGATGTGCACGCCAGTACCATGCGTTCCGATGTGTTGTAGATATCATCATCCATGTGAGTCAAGAAGCACCATGTCAGTGCGAAAACTGCTAATGCTATAATGACGACCTTGCTGTTGAGAGGGTTGGTGGGCTGTGATAATCAAGGCCCGGCTGAAGAGGCTGATGAAAGTATCGACGAGGCGCTGGAGAGTGCCGGCGAGGGCATCGAGGAGATGGGGTTCAGGACTCCGCCGAGGAGGCTCGGAGTTGATCGTATCCTGCGTTTGGGCATAAAAAAGCCGGGCTGATACCCGGCTTTTTCGCTTACCAAAGCGGCTTGGGGTCAGTGGTGGGGGTTCTGCTCGATGCCTTGCACATACCAGGGGGCGCCATCACGCATGTCGCGAGTCAGGTGCCAGGTCTCATTGAATTCGTTCTGTTCGCCATTCTCGTCGATAATGCCATGGAAGATCACCGTGGCCTCGGCATGCTTGTCCAGCTCGCATACGTCACCCAGCTCGGCCAGCAGCCGCACGACTTCGGTGCGATTGTTGGCAGGATGACGCGCGCGCTCCTCGCGCAGCAGATTGTAGAGCTCGGGAGTGACATACTCCTGAATACTGCTCAGATCGTTGTTGTCCCAGGCACGCTGCAGGGTCGTGAAATGCTCCTTGGCACCGCCGAGAAAGCGCTCCTTGTCGAACCAAGTAGGCACACTGCCCATGGCACCGCCACCGAGTGCGGCGCCGCTCTGGAACGCCTGTGGCTGGGGAGTCTCGTGAGCGGGACTGCCTGAGGAGGGCGCTGCGGTTGCCGGCTGCCGGCGACGGGCCAGGAAGCGGAACGCCAGGAATGCCAGGCCGGCGATGAGCAGAATGTCCATCAGGCGGATATTGTCGAAGGCTCCGCCGAAGAACAGTGCGGCGAGCAGCCCGCCTGCCATTAACCCACCAAGCATGCCGCCCATCCCGCCGGCGCGGGTGCCTTGGGCGTTCTGCGCGCCACGTGGAGGCTGGCTGGCCTCGCGAGTCGGCGCTGCAGCGGGGCGATCCGCCGAGCGCGAGACGCTGCCGATGTTACCGCCGCCGCCCATGCGTCGGGCTTCGGCGTGCTCGACGGCCAGGCCGAAGCCCATCATTCCCACCATTAGCATGATAAAGAAGTTTCGCATCGTATCGGGACTCTCCGTATAACGGTAGGGATAGTAAGTGTTTGGACATTCTACTGATGATATTGGTTGCAAGGTAATAAAGTAATAAAAGGAGCGATTCATGCGTATCCGTATAGAGCAGAGCCTGATGTTGATCGTCGATCTGCAGGCAGGGCTTCTACCTGTTATCGATGGCGGCGAACAGGCGGTGGAGGAGGCCATCTGGTTGGGGGGGCTGGCGTCACAGTTGGAGGTGCCGGTATGGCTTACTGAGCAGTATCCGGAGGGGCTGGGTGCTAGTGACGAGCGCCTGCTCCAGGCCCTGCCCGACGCGCTCCGCTGGAGAAAGTCGCACTTCGGAGCGTATGATGAGCCTGATTTTGCCAGCGCGCTGGCCGCCAGCGGACGACGTCAGATCGTCATCTGCGGCAGCGAGGCGCATATCTGTGTCATGCAGACGGCACTTGGCCTGCTTGATGCCGGTTATGAGGTCTATTGGCTGGCGGAAGCCACGGCCAGCCGGCGCCATGCGGAGGCGCAGTTGGCCATGACACGTGTGAGCGGCGCGGGTGGAGTGGCGGTGAGCGCCGATATGGTGGCTTATGAGTGGCTGCACCGCTGCGATGATCTGCGCTTCAAGAACGTGCACCGGCAGTTTCTCAAGCCGCGCTCGGCAAGAGTGCTGCGCTTCTAAGCGTAGCGCTCAGGAGGCACCCTCCTCGCGGGTAAAGACTAACGTTGCGCCCTCCGACATAGCAACGTTGTAGCGATAGCCGGCCACATCGAACTCCTTCAGCGCCTTGGCGTCGTTGAGACGCTCACGAATGATCCAGGCGCTCATCAGGCCGCGTGCTTTCTTGGCATAGAAGCTGATGATCTTGTACTGACCACTCTTGGCATCCTTGAACACTGGGGAGATCACCTGGCTCTTGAGCTTTTTGGCATCGATGGCCTTGAAGTACTCATTGGACGCCAGATTGACCAGCACGTTGCTGCCGCTTTCGGCCACGGCCTTGTCGAGCGCCGAGGTGAGCGTTGCTCGCCAGAAGGCGTAAAGATCCCTGCCCACGGGGTTGTCGAGCTTGGTACCCATCTCCAGGCGGTAGGGCTGGATCAAATCGAGCGGGCGCAACAGCCCATACAGGCCGGAGAGAATACGCAGATGCTGCTGGGCGAAGCGATTGTCCTCCTCGCTAAAGGTATCGGCTTCCAGGCCGACATATACATCACCTTGAAAGGCCTGGGCGGCCTGCTTGGCATTGTCGAGATTAAACGGTGGTTGCCATTCGGTGAAGCGCGCGGCATTGAGGCCGGCCAGCTTGTCGCTGATGCCCATCAGTTCAGCAATCTGCTGTGGGGAGTAGTCCCGCAGGATCTCGATCAACTGCTGGCTCTGCTCGAGATAGTCGGGTTGGCTGTAGTGGCTCGTGCTGGGCGACGTCTCGAAGTCGAGCGTCTTGGCGGGGGAAATCACGCTGAGCATGCAATGCTCCTCTCATCAAGGTGACACGCAGTATACCAAGACACCGTGAGGGGCGGGGCTATCGGTGCGATAGCCCCTAAGCTGCTAGCCCTAAGCGATCAGGGGCAGGGGTTGGGCAGGCGTTTGTGGATGGCTTCGATGGCGTCCAGTACCTCCTGGTCGAGGCGCAGCGAATCGCTGCGCAGGTTGGCTTCGAGCTGCTCCATGGTGGTTGCGCCAATGATGGTGCTGGTCAAGAAGGGGCGAGAGTTGACATAGGCCAGTGCCATCTGGGCAGGGTCCAGCTCATGCTCGCGCGCCACCTGGACATAGGCGCGAGTGGCCTGCTCGGCGATATCGGAGGTGTAGCGCTTGAAGCGCTCGTAGAGCGTCAGGCGCCCCTTGGGCGGCCATGCGCCATCAAGATACTTGCCGGAGAGCACGCCAAAGCCGAGCGGTGAGTAAGCGAGCAAACCGACTCTCTCGCGATGAGCGATCTCGGCCAGGCCCACTTCGAAGCTGCGATTGAGGAGGCTATAGGGATTCTGCACGCTGGCAACCCGTGGCACCCCCAGACTGTCGGCAAGCTGCAGGCAGCGCATCACGCCCCAGGGCGTTTCGTTGGAGAGGCCGATGGCGCGGATCTTGCCCGACGCCACCAGCTCCTTGAGTGCCGAGAGCGTCTCCTCCAACGGGGTGGCATCCTCGTCATCATCGGGGGCATAGCCGAGCTTGCCGAAGAAGTTGGTATTGCGGTCGGGCCAGTGCAGTTGGTAGAGGTCGATATAGTCAGTGTTGAGCCGGGTCAGGCTGGCGTCGATGGCCTGCTGTAGGTGTTCGCGAGTCAGGCGCGGGCCGCCGCGGATATGCTCCATGCCTGGGCCTGCAGCCTTGGTCGCCAGGATGACGTCATCGCGTGCGCCACGCTGCTTCAGCCAGCTGCCGATATAGGCCTCGGTGCGCCCCTGAGTCTCCACCTTGGGCGGCACGGGATACATCTCGGCGGTATCGATGAAGTTGATGCCGAAGGCTACGGCGCGGTCGAGCTGTTCATGGGCTTCGGCCTCGCTGTTCTGCTCACCGAAGGTCATGGTGCCAAGGCATAGCCGACTAACATCGATGCCGGTGTCGCCGAGGGGTCGAATCTGCATTCGTCGCTCCAAGTAGAACAAGAGGTGATGAAAGCGAATGGTAGCCGGGCCATACCAAAGCGGCAAATTTAAGGGGTTGAGTCACTCAGGTGGGGGGCGTATGCTTGCCCCCCGTTGTTCGGCGGAGCCGGATAGCTACTAGCATTAGAGATGCGATGACAGGGCAAGGGAGCGCCGTAATTGTCATCCTTCGGTCACAGGAATAAAGGTTGTTTGCCATGACGCAGGCATCTTCACTGTTTACCCGTCTCGAGTATCGCCTGGCGGAGCAGCTTTTTCATACACCTTGGTTGCCGCGCTCGCCCCGCACGCAGCGCTTGACCATGCACTTGTTCAAGCGCTGCGCCGATGCGGGACATATCGCAGCGCTGTCACTTTATGGGCATATGCTGTTCCATCGCGCGCTGAGCCCCCAGGACAAGGCCAAAGGCGCCCGCTATGTACTCCAGGCCGCCCATGGCGGCGATGCGCGGGCCCAGTACCAAGCCGGTGCCATCTACGAGCATGGTTGCGCCCAGTATCCCTGTCGCGACGATCATGCCGTGACATGGTATGCGCGTGCCGGCGAGGCTGGCCACCCGCTGGCAGCGACGCGCCTGGCCCAGGCCTACCGGCTGGGGGAGTTGAGCCTGGCAGTGGATGCCCAGCGTGCCGAGTATTGGCAGTCCCTGGCGGACCAGCAGGTGTCGGGGGACGATCTGGAGGAGTTGCTCGTAGCCGGCACTCGCCACTGAATACGATCTGCCCTGGCTGGATCGGAACAGGCATTCATGAGACCCGCGGGTGCGCGACGAGGCGCCGTATCCGGCTCACAGGCCAACCATAGAGGATGCCGTCACGTGACGCTGCCCACCCTGCTTGATATCGAAGCGTCCGGATTCGGGCGCGGCAGTTATCCGATCGAGATCGGCTTGGCGCGCCCCGATGGCTCAAGCTGTGCCTTCCTGATCCAGCCGCTGGAGGAGTGGACTCATTGGGACCCTCAGGCGGAGCTGCTGCACGGCATCTCCCGTAACCGCCTGGTAAGAGAGGGGCATCAGGTCGTCGAGGTGGCACGCTGGCTCAATGACGAACTGGCCGAGCTGGGCGTGGCCTACAGTGATAGCTGGGGCTATGACAATACCTGGCTATCGCTGCTGTTCCATCATGCCGGCATGCTGTCGCGCTTTCGCCTCGAGGCGCTGCGGCGGATACTGTGCGAACGGCAATTGGCGCTTTGGAGCAGCACCAAGGAGGCCTTGATTCGCGAGTGCGGTATCCGGCGGCACCGTGCTGGCGAGGATGCCCGCTTGCTGCAGCTCACTTATGTGCATACTCGCGAACGTATCGCCGCTGAGGGCGGAAAGCACCGCCCCGGTATCTGATCAGCCTTCCTGCCCAACCGACAGCAGCACCTTGCCCAGGCTCGCATCGCTCGCGAGATACTCCATGGCCTGCTCTGCCCGTTCGACGGGATAGTGCCGATCGATGATCGGCATGACCTCGTCGCGCTCGAGCAGCGGCCAGACATGGGTGCGCAAGGCGGTAAGTATCTCGCCCTTGGCGTGCGCTGGCTTGGCACGCAAGGTGGAGCCGATGAGGCGTTGACGCTTCATCAGCATGCGTCCCAGGTCGAGTTCCGCCGTTCTCCCTCCCATCAAGCCGATCAATACCAGTCGGCCATCGGCGTTGAGTACCTGCTGGTTGTCAGCGAGATAACTGGCTCCCACTGGGTCGAGGATCATATCCGCACCGCCCCACGCCTTGACCGCCTCGACAAAGCTTCCCTGGTGCCGATTCCAGGCACCATCGGCACCCAGCGTACGGCAGGCATCGAGCTTCTCTTCATTGCCGGCGGTCACGAAGCAGGGGTGACCGAACGCCCGACATAGCTGGATCGCTGCCGTGCCTACGCCACTGGCACCGGCATGCAGCAGGACACGCTCCCCTGGCTTGAGGGCGCCCTCCATGAATAGGTTGAGCCAGGCGGTGGCGAATACTTCGGGCAGGGCGGCGGCCTCGCGCAGCTCCATTCCCCGAGGAATGGGCAGCACCTGATGATGGGAGACGACGACCTCCTCGGCATAGCCGCCGCCGGCCAGCAGCGCACAGACTCTATCACCGCGCTGAAGTCCCTGCACCGCAGGGCCGTATTCGCTGACGATGCCGCTGACCTCGAGGCCAAGGATGGTGGAGGCGCCGGGCGGCGGTGGATACTGTCCGGCACGCTGCATGAGATCGGCACGGTTCATGCCCGCCCAGACCACCCGCAGGCGCACCTCATCATCCTGCAGCGGTCCTGGGGCTGGCTGCTCACACCAGCTGAGCCGTTGGTCCTCTTCGATGGCAATGGCGTGCATGCTTCCTCCTTGAATGCACGAGGGGCGACCTCATTGAGCCGAGAGCTGCTGTTCCAGGAGATCCAGCAGGGCGCCGGGCTCGGTGGCGGACAGCAGGTTGGCACGCGTCCGCGAGGCAAGAAAGCCCTGTTCGACCACGTTGTCGAGAAAGCCTAGCAGGGGAGAGTAGAAGCCGCCGGTATCGAGCACGCCAATCGGCTTGGCGTGCAGTTCGAGATACTGCCAGGTCCACACTTCGAACAGCTCCTCAAGGGTGCCGATACCGCCGGGCAGGGCGATGAAGGCATCGGCGTGTGCTGCCATGCTGGCCTTGCGCTCGTGCATGTTGGCCACCTTGATCAGCTGGGTCAGCCCAAGGTGGGCCTGTTCCCGCTCGACCAGATGTTCCGGCATCACGCCGATCACTTCACCACCCTCGGCCATGACCGCATCGGCCAAGGCGCCCATCAGACCGATACGGGCACCGCCATAGACGAGGCCGTGACCACGCCGCGCGATCTCGCGCCCGAGCGTCTCGGTGGCGTTGCGGTATTGCTCTCCACGTCCCTCCCGGGACCCTAGATAGACACAGATATTAGCCATGCTGCCTCCTGAACGAGACGTTCAATACTATCAGCTCATGCCAGCGGTGTGTTCAGGCCAGCATGTCGGCGATGCCATACTCCTCGTCCAGCCACTGGCCAATGACATTGTCACCGCAAAGATGATGGGCGTACTGAGTATGCAGGCAACGCACCTGGTCCCAGTTGGCGATCCCGCCAATGCCACGCTCGCTCAGTAGCTGGCGATAACCCAGGCGCTGCGCCTCGCGTTGCGTGGCGGCAGGCATATACTTCCAGCGCAGCGCCACGTAGTCCTCGTGGCTGCGATGATAGGCAGCCAGAAACTCGGGCTCCTCCTGCAGGCGCGCCTCGAGCTGCTTGATCACGCCGCGCGCCTCGATGTGCGAGAGCTCGATCTTGAGGCGCTCCGAGCAGAGCCAGAACAGCGTCGGGAAGGGGTGACCATCGACGATGGACTCCATGCGCAGGACCAGTGGCGTACCCTGCCCATCGGTGGCCGCCAGGGCCTGTATGCCGCGCGGGGCGCGGCCCAGTTGCTGGGTGATGATCGCCAGTTGACGCTCATCGGGAGTGTTATTGGTCTGGATCACCATCAGGGGGGTCTCGCAGGAATTTGGTCGAGCGCCCCACGGCACGGAAGAAGGCCTGGTTGAGTTGCACGGGGCTTGGCACATAGCGCCAGTGCCGTTCGCAGTACTCCGCTCCGCGAGCCATCAGCACGTCGTAGAGGCGATTGAACGGGGCATCATAGTCGTAGGGGTCGGCTCCGAACAACCGGATATGAGGATAGTCGGCGAAACGCTCCATGAAGAAGCGTTCGAGATCGGCCTCGACGGCGCGATGCTGAGCGGTATTGTCGGGATCGAGCCAAAGAGTGTAACGGATCACCATGTGCGTCTCCCGGTTCGAGGCGTCGAATCAGCGCGAGATATCCGCTACCTTGGCCTGAGTCAGGCGCACGAGATCGTCATGCGACAAGCCGATCTCCAGGCCGCGCCGCCCCCCGCTGATGTGCACCAGGGCAAGCCGCTGTGCCCGCTCGTCGAGAAAGGTCGGTAGCCGACGCTTCTGGCCCAGCGGACTGATGCCGCCTACCACATAGCCGGTGACACGCTCGGCATCTGCAGGGTCGGCCATGGCGACCTTTCGGGCTCCCGCGGCACGCGCCAGTGCCTTGAGGTCGAGCTGACGGTCGACCGAGACGATGGCCACCACGAACCGGTCGCCGTCGAGGCGCGCCAACAGCGTCTTGAAGACGCTGCCTGGCGCGAGCCCCAGCGCCTCGGCGGCCTCCAGGCCATAGGCGGGGGCGCGAGCGTCGTGCGGATACTCCTTCAGGAAGTAGCTTACGCCACTCCGCTCCAGGGTACGAATTGCCGGTGTCACGTGGCGGTCTTGGCAGAGCTCTGCAGATGCGCCTCGAGCGCTTGGCGCAGCTCACCCTCGATGGCCATGGCGCGCTTGCCGGCATGGTCATAGTGCACCATTACCGTGTTGCCGAAGGCGGCCAGCGTGTGGTTCTGCCACGCCTCCTGGGTCACCGTGAAGGAGCTCGTGCCCAGGCGGGTGAGGTAAGTGCGAATCTCGACGTGCTGGCCATAGTAGAGTTCGGCCCGGAATTCGACATCGTAGCGTGCCAGGATCAGCCGCCACTGGCGCGGGTCCAGGTCGGGGGTGAACAGCCGAAAGATATCGGTACGTGCCTGTTCGAACCAGACCGGCAGATGGGTATTGTTGATATGCCCCAGCGCATCGGTGTCGGAGAAGGCGGGATCAAGGTGATGTGTGTACATGGCTTGGCTCTCGTGGAAAGTGCTCAGCATTGACACGCCTGACCCGACGGTCAAGGCCTCGTCGCGCTGCGATGGCTACGCCATGCCTGCCACTGCATCCAGGCCATCAGCCAAAGGCTGGCCACGCCAAAGCCGGCTAGGGTCCCCCATGCCAGGCCCAGGGGCTGGTAGGTGAGGGACACGCACAGGGCATAGCACAGCAGCGAACCGAGCCCGGCGGGATAATGCTTGATCACGGTGGCAACCGGTGCCACGCCGTGAGTTAGGTGCAGAATCACCAGAAACGGATACATAGTCACCGGAAAGGCGGCCATGACGCCGGCCCAGGCCGGTGGCAGTACATGGGCCAGGCCGGTAATCAGGAAGATGATCGCCGCTGCCAGCACTGCGCGAAGCGCCAGTATCGGCCAGGAGAAGGCACCGCCGGTTTTAACACGGTTCTCCGGTACCTGTCGGTAGAGCCAGGTGAATAGCACGATTGCGCCCAGCGTCGTCAGCGTCCCGGTAAAGCGAGTGAAGTCGACCAGCGTAAGCAGGCTGCTGACAATCAGCCAGGCCGCGAGGCCGCCTAGCGTGCCCCACAGGACGCCGGAGACCCCATCGCGCCGTCCACACGCCAGATAGCCAGCACCCAGCCCCAGCGTGGCAGTGAAGCCCGCCAGGGTATGCACGGCGCTTTGTGCGGCGAAGGCCGGCGAGATCTCCGCACCAATGAAAAAAAGCGTAATGGCGGTGCCCAGCGGATAACCGGCCAGCAGTCCGGCAACGCGTGTGCTGACCCGTACGGCTATCGCCGAAAGACCCAATACGATACTGATCGATACCAGCAGCTTGGTGAGCTGCCAGGAGAAAGGGACGTCCATCCACGTTTTCCTATGAGGGTAGGTAGAGAAACCGGTAGCTAGATCAGCCTCAGCCCCTGGGAATCGCGCCAAGCGGCATTCAGTGCTGGCGCCAGCGGGGCGGTGAGATGCGCCGGCAGCGCGTCGTGCGCGTCGTCCAGACTGGTGAACGAGCGGTTGCGAAGCCAGCAGTAAGCCCACGCCAGCGCCTCGGTTTCATCACGCGGCGTCGGACGTGACGGCAGTTGCATCAGCAGGAAGGTGGCGGCTCGCGCTGCCCATAGCGGTGGTATCCGGTCGCCGCTCCACTCGGCAAGCGTGGCGCCATCGGGTGTCTCATCCGGCTCGCCCAGCTTGGCGATGCGCGCGGTGTCGGCAAGGATGATCGCCAGCTGGTCGGGGGTGGCCTGACCCAGCATCAGCCAATGGCTCACCAGGCGAGACGTACCGCGCCTAGCCTTGGCATAGAAGAGGCTTTCAGGCATGTTCTTAATTCCTTGCGGGTTCATGATTCTGGTTAGTAATTGAGGAGGCGCCATGCGCTTCGATTTTGCCACGCCCATTGAGCGACGACATCCCGTTGCCGATAATCGTTCCGCTTGGCCATCCCAGAAGTGGCACCGCTACGGTGACGATGTGCTGCCATTGTGGGTGGCCGACATGGATTTTCTCTCGCCGCCTGCGGTGATAGAGGCGCTTCAGCGGCGAGTCGAACATGGCGTCTTCGGTTATGGCCGGGTCCCCGATTCTCTGCGCGAGGCCCTGTGCCATTGGAGTGCCGAGCATTATGGCTGGGCCATCGAACCCGAGTGGCAGCTCTGGGTGCCGGGCGTGGTGCCGGCCTTGCATCTGGCGAGTCTTGCCCTTACTCAGCCCGGCGAGGGCGTGCTCAGCGTCACCCCGATCTATCCCCCTTTTCTGCAGGTTGCACGGCGTACCGGACGGCTGCCCCAGACTGCCGCGCTGGCCGAGCCCGACGAGGAAGGGGGATCTTGGCGGCTGGATCTCGCGGCCCTGGAGGCGGCCATCACCCCCGAAACCCGGCTGCTGCTGTGGTGCCATCCACACAACCCCACCGGGCGCGTATGGAGTGAAGCGGAGCTGGCCGGCCTGGCGGAGCTTGTCGAGCGTCACGATCTGCTGATCGTTTCCGACGAATTGCATTGCGACCTGCTGCTGGATGAAGAAGCATGGCACCTGCCGCTGGCCAAGACCTTCCCGGCGCTGGCTTCGCGGATCATCACGCTGTGGGCTCCCTCCAAGACATTCAATCTGGCGGGCCTATCCAGTGCCTGTGCGGTGATCTCCGATGCCGACCTGCGCCAGCGCTTCGCCGAGGCGTGTCGTGGGTTGCAGCCCGATGTGAACGTACTGGGCCTGGTCGCCGCGGAAGTCGCCTATCGCGAGGGTGAGCCTTGGCGGTGCGAACTGATTGAGGTGCTGCGTGGGCATCGCAATACGCTGATCGAGCATATCGCGCGCTGGCCCGGCGTGAGCATGAGCGAGCCCCAGGCGACCTATCTGGCCTGGCTCGACCTGCGTGAGGCAGGGCTTGGGGAGTCGCCCCAGCAGGTACTGCTGGAGCGGACCGGGGTCGCACTCTCTGATGGAGCCGATTTCGGCCGATCGGGATTTGCGCGGCTCAATTTCGGCACCACCGCCCATCAGCTGAAAGAGGCGCTAACGCGCCTCGATCGGGTACTGCGGGAGTAGAGGGGTGGCCTTCAGTACATGAGGGCGAAGAGCCGACGTCGATAGCTGACGGTCAGGGGATGGTCGGCACCCAGGGCGTCGAACACGCGCAGCAGTGTCTTGCGAGCGGCGTCCTCGCCGTAGGCACGATCGGCTTTCATCACCGCAAGCAGCATGTCGAGACCCGCCTCGTAGTCGCCATCGGCGACAAGGCGCATGGCGCGCTTGAACTGCGCTTCGCTGTCGTCTCGACCTTCCAGCGCGGCAAGCTCTTCTGGGGAGGGCGCCTCCTCTCCGAACTCCAGGCGTGCCCGCACGCCACGCGCCTTGGGGGCGTCGCGATCTTCGGGAGGCAGGTTGTCGAGCAACGCCTTGGCGTCCGATGTATTGCCCTGCGCGAGTAGCGCGCCGGCCAGATCGATCTGGTAGTCGACCTGGGAAGGATTGGCCTGGACCAGTTGCTCGTAGATGGCGCGGGCGGTGGCGGCGTCGCCGGCCGCCAGTGCCGCTTCGGCCTGCTCCTCCGGGCTTGCCGGGATATCGGCGGGAGGCTGCAGATGTTGGGAGAGCCATTCGCGAATCTGCTTTTCGGGCAGGGCGCCGTTGAATTGATCGAACAGCTGCCCCTGCATGATCAACTTGACGTCGGGCACCGAGCGGATGCCGAGCTGTGAGGCGATCTGCGGATACGCCTCGATATCGAGCTTGGCGAGGATGAAGGCGCCATTGTATTCGCGGGCGAGCTTCTCGAGTACCGGCATCAGGTTCTTGCAGGGTTCGCACCAAGGCGCCCAGCAGTCCAGCACCACAGGCGTATGCATCGAGCCCTCCAGCACGATCTGCTGGAAATTGTTCATGTCGATATCGACGATGAGGCTGGCGGGGTCGCCGCCCCCTTGGGGAGCGGGTTGGGCGCTTTCGGGAGCGGTCAGCGGAGCGCCGCTGCGTGGATCGACAATGGGCATGACAGTAACCTTGAGGAGTATGAGCGGATTTCCTCGAAAGATGCGGGCCCAAGGGGCAGTAATCAAGCCCTCTCGTCGATGTGGGCCGAAACGGCAATCACTTTTCTCACTCTTGAAGGAGTCATGCTGGATGAGACACCCCTTGCGCTGGCTGGGAGGGGCGCTGCTGATGCTGTCGCTACTTCTGGCCGGCCCCTTCTGGCTGTTGGCCACCGAACAGGTTGCCCTGGATCGTCACTGGTCGAGCGCCGATCGCAGCTCGGCGGGATTGGCCCCCGAGGCCCACCGCGACGCGCCGGCGGTGGTGCAGGTCTACGCCGCCCGCGCCTTCCACTGGCGAGGCGCCTTTGCCGTGCATACCTGGATCGCCACCAAGGCGGCGGGGGAGAGCGACTATCGACTGCACCACGTATTGAGCTGGCGTCGTCCGACGGTGGTGTCGGGGATCGATAATCCCGACCGGGCGTGGTTCGGCAACCCGCCCGAGCTGTTGGCGGACTATCGGGGCGAGGCGGCCGAGCGGCTGATTCCGCTGATCGAAGCCGCCGTGGGCGACTATCCCGATCCCGATCAGTATCGCGCCTGGCCGGGACCCAACAGCAACTCCTTCGTGGCATGGATCATCCGTGAAGTGCCGGGGCTCGAGGTCACCCTGCCAGTCACCGCCATCGGCAAGGATTATCTGTTCGATGGTGTGATGGCCACCGCACCGAGTGGCACGGGGTACCAGCTGGCGATGGGTGGGCTGTTCGGCATCACCCTCGCCAGGGAGGAGGGTCTTGAGATCACCCTGCTAGGGCTGAGCCTGGGAATCGACTTCCTGAGGCCTGCGCTGAAGCTGCCAGGCATTGGCCGTATCGGTATGCCGGCCCCGATCAAGGGGGAGAGGTAAAAGCACAAAAAAGCCGACACTGGATGAGTATCGGCTTTCTCTAAATTGGTGGCGGGGACCGCTGAAGTTGAAACAAGAGCGAACCGATGACCTGCGGGTTATGAGCCTGACTTCGTTGGTTAGAATGCCGGCCTGTCACGCCGGAGGTCGCGGGTTCGAGTCCCGTCCGGTCCGCCACTATCGATGCAGCATTGCATTTCAGTTTTAGCGTATTGCGATATCAAACCCCGACATGTATCGGGGTTTTGTCGTTTGTCCCTTAGCGTTGCGTTCCCTCTTCCGCCTGCGGCTTGTTACGCTGCGACTCCTCCATCCACGCCTCGACCAGGGGAAAGACTTCCGCCATGGCTTGTGGGTGGGTCAGCATGTCCAGATGGCCATAGTCGCGAGAAAAGCCCTGCTGGCGTCCCAGCAGTACGAGGCGTTGCTCATGCGGGCCGCACTCTGCGGCAAAGCGTGCCACGTCATCCGGATGGCCAAGTGCGCGATCGTTCTGGCCCGCCAAATGCAGTGTGGGCGGCAATCCACCTTCGGCCAGGGCGGTGGTGTATTCGAAACCGTCACGGGCATCGACCCAAGGCCTGGGACGCACCCAATTGACCCCCTGGCGATGGCTGCCGGCATACTCGTCGTCGCTGCCCCAGCGTAGCGCCCGTGCTGGCAGGTAGCCACACACCCCACGCGCAATCGGTGCCACTCCCTTCCAGATCAGATCGACGTAGAGCAACCGCTGCAGCGTCCAACTGCACACGCTGCGCTTGGTGCCGAAGAAGCTCTGCGAGGTGACGAGATCGCGCAATTCGGTAAAGCGGGCCAGGCTCGAGGCGGTCAGCACGCCCCCCCAAGAGTGTGTGACCAGATGCAGCCAGGGGCTTCCCGAAAGCGCCAGGCAGGCACGAATGGCGGCGGGAATCTCGTCGACGATGACGTCGGTCTGGTCGAGTGCGATGCCGCGTGCCGGTGTTGGCGGGGCCTCGCCGCGCCCCCGCTGATTGGCTACGAAGACCTCATAGCCACGTGATGCCAGCCAGGGGGCGAGCCCCTTTCCGGAGCGGCTATGGAAGATACGCCCGGACTCGATTGCGCCGTGCCAGCACAGCACGCTGCCGCGGCTGGTTCCGGCAGGGCGAAAGCGCGTCAGATGCACGGCGCCGTAAGGCAATGCCACGTGATGCAGCTCGGGTTGCGGGTTGCGTGGGTGCGGCATGTCATCTGGGGAGGGGCTTGCGGCCATGGTCGGGATTGTCTCCTAGTGTCGCTTGGCTACACTCTAGTGCAAACTATCATACGTGTGTTTGAATTTTTGCTGAAACGAGGCCTGCCGTGACCGACTACCCGAATCTGTTCCGCCCCCTGGAGCTTGGCACCATCACGCTTCCCAATCGGGTACTGATGGGCTCCATGCACACCAATCTGGAAGAGACGCCCAACGGCTTTGCCCGCCTCGCTGCTTTCTATGCCGAGCGCGCCAGGGCGGGGGTGGGGTTGATCGTCACGGGGGGCATAGCACCCAATCCCGCCGGAGCGGTTTTCCAGGGAGCGGCCAAGCTGACCACGGAGGAGGAGGCCTTGGAGCACCGCCACGTGACGAGTGCCGTGCATGAGGCGGGCGGCAGGATCTGCCTGCAGATCCTGCATGCCGGACGCTACGCCTACTCCCCCGAGCTCGTCGCGCCTTCGGCGATTCAGGCGCCGATCAATCCCTTCGAGCCGCGGGCGCTGAGCACTCGCGAGGTCGAGGAGCAGGTCGAGGATTACGTGCGTTGTGCCCGGCTCGCCCACGATGCGGGGTATGACGGTGTCGAAGTGATGGGTTCGGAAGGCTACCTGATCAACCAGTTCATCGTCACGCGCACCAATGCCCGAGATGACGTGTGGGGTGGGACGTTCGAGAACCGCATTCGCTTTCCGGTGGAGATCGTCAGGCGCATTCGCGAAGCGCTGGGTCCCGACTTTCTGTTGATCTTCCGCCTCTCGATGATCGACCTGGTCGAGGAGGGCAGTAGCTGGGAGGAGGTAGTGGCGCTTGGTCGTGCCATCGAGCACGCCGGCGCCAGCCTGATCAATACCGGCATCGGCTGGCACGAGGCACGGGTGCCGACCATCGTCACCAGCGTGCCGCGGGCGGTCTTTACCGAGGTCACCCGGCGCATGAAGGCGGAGCTGTCGATCCCGCTGATCACCACCAATCGCATCAACATGCCCGAGGTGGCGGAGCGGGTGCTCGCCGATGGCCATGCCGACATGGTATCGATGGCGCGCCCCTTCCTGGCTGATCCGGAGTGGGTGCTGAAGGCTGCCGAGGGGCGCAGTCAGGAGATCAATACCTGCATCGCCTGCAACCAGGCGTGCCTGGATCACACCTTCCAGGGCAAGCTCACCAGTTGTCTGGTCAATCCGCGTGCTTGCCACGAAACCGAGCTCGATCTGACACCCGCCGAGGCGCCGCGCGACATCGCCGTGGTGGGCGGTGGCCCGGCGGGGCTTGCCACGGCAGTGGCGGCGGCTAGCCGCGGCCACCGGGTGGAGCTGTTCGAGCGCAGCGCTGAGCTGGGGGGACAGTTCAACTATGCGCGCAAGATTCCCGGCAAGGAGGAGTTCGACGAGACGCTGCGTTACTACAAGGTGATGCTCGGCAAGCTTGGCGTGCGCGTGCGACTCAATAGCGCGGCGGACGTTCATGTGCTCAAGGCGTTCGACGAGGTGGTGCTGGCCACGGGTGTACAGCCCCGCGAACTCGATCTGCCGGGTATCGATCACCCGCGAGTGATGGACTACCCCGCTGCGATCACCCATCCCGA
Organism: Halomonas sp. TA22; assembly: GCF_013009075.1. NCBI lineage: Bacteria > Pseudomonadati > Pseudomonadota > Gammaproteobacteria > Oceanospirillales > Halomonadaceae > Halomonas > Halomonas sp. TA22. The sequence goes on from NZ_CP053108.1 coordinate 3,154,271, forward strand.
GCGCGTCGGCCCGCGTGTCGCCCTGATCGGCGCCGGCGGGATCGGTTTCGATGTCGCCGAACTCTTGACCCATGTCGACCACCCCAGCTTCGGCCCCCAGGCCTGGTGCGACGAGTGGGGGGTGGACCTCCAGATGGAGAGTCGTGGTGGCCTGAAGGCGCCCCGACGACCACGGACGCCACGCCAGGTCTATCTGCTGCAGCGCAAGGCCTCCAAACCCGGCAAGGGGCTTGGCAAGACGACGGGCTGGGTGCATCGGGCATCGCTCAAGCATCGCGATGTCGAGACCCTGGCCGGCTGCGAGTATGTAAAGATCGACGATGCCGGCCTGCATGTCCGGGTCAATGGTGAGCCGCGCCTGCTCGAGGTCGATAGCATCGTGATCTGCGCCGGTCAGGAGTCGGTGCGCGATCTGCTCGAGCCGCTACGCGCCAGCGGCGTCTCGGTGCATGTCATCGGTGGCGCCTTCGAGGCGGCAGAGCTCGATGCCAAGCGTGCCATCGATCAAGGCATGCGCCTGGCCGCCAGCCTGTAAACGACTGGCACTGGGGCACTATCTCGGTGGTAGACTGACATGGCCTGTGATCCAGGCCATTTTTTCAGGTTCGCGATGGCACCCTGTCACGGACCGGAGATGACTGACACCGATAATAAGGAATATTTCATGCGACTCGAGTGCTCCCCCCGTTTCCTGGCCAGCGACAATACGTCCGGTATCTGTCCCGAAGCCATGGAGTATCTTGTCGAAGCCAATCGCTGCGACGATCTCGCCTACGGCAACGATATCTGGACCGACCGGGCCGCCGAGCGCTTTCGCGAACTGTTCGAGCACGATTGTGAAGTATTCTTTGTGTTCAACGGTACCGCAGCCAACTCGCTGACCCTGGCGGCCATGGGCCGCAGCTACCATAGCGTCATCTGTCATGAGCTGGCGCATATCGAAACCGACGAGTGCGGCGGTCCGGAATTCTTCTCCAATGGGGCCAAGCTGCTGACTAGCCCCGGGGACAACGGCAAGCTGACAGCGCAGGGAGTCGAGGCACTGGTGATCCGGCGCAGCGACATTCACTACCCCAAGCCGCGGGTGGTATCGCTGACCCAGGCCACCGAGGTGGGTACCGTCTATTCACGCAACGAGCTGCTGGCGATTCGCAGCGTGGCCGACAAGCATGATCTGCACCTGCACATGGATGGTGCGCGTTTCGCCAATGCCTGTGCCAGCCTCGACGTCTCGCCTGCCGAACTGACCTGGAAGGCGGGAGTCGATGCGCTGTGCTTCTCGGGCACCAAGAACGGCCTGGCAATGGGCGAGGCGATCCTGTTCTTCAATCGTGAGCTGGCCGAGGATTTCGCCTGGCGCTGCAAGCAGGCGGGGCAGCTCGCCTCCAAGATGCGGTTTATTGCCGCACCCTGGCTCGGACTATTGGAGAGCGGGGCTTGGCTGCGCAATGCCCAGCACGCCAATGCCATGGCCCGTTACCTGGCTGAGGGGCTGGCGAAGCTGCCGGGCATCGTGCCGATGTTCCCGACCCAGGCCAACAGCGTATTCGTCAATTTGCCGGCGCCGGTTGTCGAACGGCTGCGTGAGTGGGGCTGGACGTTCTATACCTTCATTGGCGCCGGCGGTGTGCGCTTCGTCTGTGCCTGGAACACCTCCGAGGAGCTGCTCGACACGCTGCTGAGCGATATTCGTCGGGCGCTCGAGTCGGCCTGACGATTTCCCTTCATCGACATGGCAAGGCAGCGCAACGCTGCCTTGCGTTCAAACTTCCTCCTGCCATTCAACGAACCCGGCCTGCGAATTGCGCTCTTATGGAGACAGGAGCATCGTGGGTGAATGAGCGTTGAAATCAAAAAAGCGTCTCGTTCGAACGCCAGCATCTAATTCTGACTACTCTGATAGTCATGCCACCTCATGCCGTGTGTTGCCCGGATAGCGGTAGAGGCTCTGTGCTTTAAGGAGGCTTTAGATGAGTATTTTCGATCACGTCCAGAATCGCTACGAACGCGTCCAGCAGGAGGAAATGAGCCTGCAGGAGTACCTTGAGTTGTGCCGTAGCGAACCTACGGCTTATGCCACTGCTGCCGAGCGAATGCTGGTCGCCATCGGCGAGCCGGAGGTGATCGATACCGCCAGAGACTCCCGACTGTCTCGCATCTTCTCCAACAAGGTGATCCGTCGCTACCCCGCTTTTGCCGAGTTCCACGGCATGGAGGAGGCCATCGAGCAGATCGTCGCCTACTTCCGTCATGCCGCGCAGGGGCTCGAGGAGAAGAAGCAGATTCTCTATCTGCTGGGCCCGGTGGGCGGCGGCAAGTCGTCGCTGGCCGAGCGTCTCAAGCTGCTGATGGAGCGCGTGCCGTTCTATGCCGTCAAGGGCTCGCCAGTGTTCGAATCACCGCTTGGGCTGTTCTCACCGGAGGAAGATGGCGAGCTGCTTGAGAAGGAGTTCGGCATTCCCAGGCGCTACCTCAAGAGCGTGATGTCGCCCTGGGCCTCCAAGCGGCTCAAGGAGTATGGTGGCGACATCTCGCGGTTCAAGGTGGTGCGCCTCTACCCGTCGCGGCTCAATCAGATCGCCATCTCCAAGACCGAGCCAGGCGACGAGAACAACCAGGACATCTCGTCGTTGGTCGGCAAGGTCGACATTCGCCAGCTCGAGCTCTACTCCCAGGACGACCCTGATGCCTACAGCTTCTCGGGGGGGCTTTGTAAGTCCAACCAGGGACTGATGGAGTTCGTCGAGATGTTCAAGGCACCGATCAAGGTGCTGCACCCCCTGCTGACCGCCACCCAGGAGGGAAACTACAACCCCACCGAAGGGATGGGGGCGATTCCCTTCGACGGCGTGGTGCTTGCCCACTCCAACGAGAGCGAGTGGCAGGCGTTTCGCAACAATCGCAACAACGAGGCCTTCCTCGATCGCGTCTATATCGTCAAGGTGCCCTACTGTCTGCGGGCCAGCGAGGAGGTCAAGATCTATCAGAAGCTCCTCGAGCACTCCTCGCTCTCCCAGGCGCCCTGCGCCCCGGACACGCTGCGCATGCTGGCACAGTTCTCGGTACTCTCGAGGCTCAAGGAGCCGGAGAACTCCAGCATCTACTCCAAGATGCGCATCTACGACGGCGAGAATCTCAAAGATACCGACCCCAAGGCCAAGTCGATCCAGGAGTATCGCGACAGCGCCGGGGTCGACGAGGGGATGGATGGTCTCTCGACGCGCTTCGCCTTCAAGATCCTCTCCAAGGTATTCAACTTCGATACCCACGAGATCGCCGCCAACCCGGTGCATCTGCTGTATGTGCTCGAACAGCGTCTGGAGCAGGAGCAGTTGCCGAAGGAGGCGCACGAGCGCTACCTGCGCTACATCAAGGAGTACCTGGCACCGCGCTACGTCGACTTCATCGGCAAGGAGATCCAGACCGCCTATCTTGAGTCCTATTCCGAGTATGGCCAGAACATCTTCGACCGCTACGTCACCTACGCCGACTTCTGGATCCAGGATCAGGAGTATCGCGATCCCGAGACCGGCGAGCTGTTCAATCGACAGTCGCTCAACGACGAGCTCGAGAAGATCGAGAAGCCGGCGGGCATCTCCAATCCCAAGGATTTCCGTCACGAGGTGGTCAACTTTGTGCTGCGGGCGCGAGCCCAGAACAATGGCATGAACCCCAGCTGGCAATCCTACGAGAAGCTGCGCGGCGTGATTGAGAAGAAGATGTTCGCCAACACCGAGGAGCTGCTGCCGGTGATCTCGTTCAATGCCAAGGCCTCGGTGGCGGACCAGCGCAAGCACGAGGATTTCGTGGCGCGCATGGTCGATCGCGGCTACACCGAGAAACAGGTGCGCCTGCTCTCCGAGTGGTACCTGCGGGTTCGCAAGTCGCAATGATGGCGTGATGCCGGGAGGTCAGCATGACCTATTTCATCGATCGTCGCGCCAATGCCAAGCACAAGAGCGCGGTCAACCGACAGCGCTTCCTCGACCGCTACCGCACGCATATCAAGCGGTCAGTGGAGGAGGCGGTCAATAGCCGCTCGATCACCGACATGGAGCGCGGCGAGAAGGTCTCGATTCCCACCCGCGACATCTCCGAGCCGGTGTTCCAGCATGGCCAGGGCGGCAACCGGACCATCGTCAATCCGGGCAATCGGGAGTTCGTCGAGGGTGATCGCCTGCGTCGCCCCGGTGGCGGTGGGGGGGGAGGTGGCGGTGATGGCAACGCCTCGAACCAGGGCGAGGGGATGGACGAGTTCGCCTTCAGCCTGAGCCGCGAAGAGTTCCTCGAATTCGTCTTCGACGGGCTTGAGCTCCCTCACCTGCAGCGCAAGCAGCTGGTGGATCTCGAGGAGGTACGCCCGGTGCGTGCGGGGATTTCCCGGGATGGCGTGCCGTCGCGAATCAATATCGTGCGTTCGATGCGTGAGGCCCAGGCCCGGCGCATCGCCATGCGTGCACCGATTCGACGAGCCCTGCGCGAGGCCCAGGAGGCGCTAGAGGTGGAAGAGCGCAAGGACTCGGTGCTTCGCAATCCGTCGCGCATCGCCGAACTCAAGGCCGAGGTCGAACGTCTCGAGAAGCGTCTCGAGTCGGTGCCGTTCATCGACACCTACGACCTTCGCTACAACAATGTGGTCAATCAGCCCCAGCCCTCCAACAAGGCGGTGATGTTCTGCATCATGGATGTTTCCGGTTCCATGACCCAGTCGCACAAGGACATCGCCAAACGCTTCTTCCTGCTCCTCTATCTTTTTCTCGAACGCAACTACGAGAAGGTCGAGCTGGTCTTCGTGCGCCACCATACCGCAGCCAAGGAGGTCGACGAGGAGGAGTTCTTCTACTCCCGGGAGACCGGCGGCACCATCGTCTCCAGCGCTCTGACGCTGGTCGACGAGATCATTGCCGACCGCTATCCGCCAGGGCAGTGGAATCTCTATGTGGCGCAGGCGAGCGATGGCGACAACTGGGACGACGACTCCACGACCTGCCGGGAGCTATTGCTCAAGTCACTGATGCCCCGCCTGCAGTACTACACCTATGTCGAGATCACGCCGCACGCACACCAGGCCCTGTGGGAGGAGTACCAGACGGTGGCTGCCGAGTTCCCCTCTCGCTTCGCCATGCGCCAGATCGTCGAGGCGGGCGATATCTATCCGGTTTTCCGCGAGCTGTTCCGGCGCCGTGCCAAGGCATGACGCCGCTGTGCAGGAGGAGAGAGCATGACGACACGACGCCAACCGGTTGCGACGGGGTCCGACTGGAACTTCGAGATACTCAACGAGTTCGAGCGCGAGATCGCGCGGCTGGCGGATGAGTATCGGCTCGACATCTATTCCAACCAGATCGAGGTGATCACCTCCGAGCAGATGATGGACGCCTACGCAAGTGTAGGCATGCCGGTGGGCTACCACCACTGGTCCTTCGGCAAGCAGTTTCTATCCGTGGAGCAGGCGTACCGGCGAGGTCAGATGGGTCTGGCCTACGAGCTGGTGATCAACTCCGACCCCTGCATCGCCTACCTGATGGAGGAGAATACCCTGATGATGCAGGTGTTGGTCATGGCACATGCCTGCTACGGCCACAACTCTTTTTTCAAGGGCAATTACCTCTTTCAGACCTGGACCGATGCCAGCTCGATCGTCGACTACCTTGTCTTTGCCCGTAAGTACGTGGCGGAGTGCGAGGAGCGGCATGGCGTGACGGCGGTGGAGCAGTTGCTGGATGCCTGCCATGCGCTGCAGAACTACGGCGTGGATCGCTACAAGCGACCCTCGCCGATCTCCGCGGAGGAGGAGGCGCACCGCCAGGCCGAGCGAGAGGTCTATCTGCAGTCCCAGGTCAATACCCTGTGGCGCACCATTCCCACTCCGGCCGGTAGCGAGGCGGGGCTCGATGTCGTCGACGAAGAGGATCCGCTGGGCCTGCATCGCAATGGCCGCTATCCCGCCGAACCCCAGGAGAACCTGCTCTACTTCATCGAGAAGAATGCCCCGCTACTGGCGCCCTGGCAGCGCGAGATCGTGCGCATCGTGCGTAAGATGGCGCAGTACTTCTATCCCCAGCGCCAGACCCAGGTAATGAACGAAGGCTGGGCGACGTTCTGGCACTACACGTTGATGAACCGCATGTACGACGAGGGGGTGGTGGACGAGGGACTGATGCTTGAGTTCTTGCAGTCGCATACGGCGGTGGTCAACCAGCCGGGCTTCGACAGTCCCTACTACAGCGGTATCAACCCCTACGCCCTGGGGTTCGCCATGTTCAGCGACATCAAGCGTATCTGCGAGGCGCCTACCGCTGAGGATCGCGAATGGTTTCCCGAGATCGCCGGCAGCGACTGGCTCAAGACGCTGCACTTCGCCATGCGCAACTTCAAGGATGAATCCTTCATACAGCAGTTCCTGTCGCCCAAGGTGATCCGCGATCTCAAGCTGTTCAGCGTGGTGGACGACGACGAGGATGAGATGCTGATGATTGGCGCCATTCATGACGATCGCGGCTACCATCGTATCCGCGAGGCGCTATCGGTGCAGTATGCCCTGTCGGTACGCGAGCCCAACATTCAGGTCTATGCTGCCGATATTCGTGGAGACCGTTCGCTGACGCTGCGCCACGTCCAGGATCGCCGCCGGCCATTGGCCAAGAGCGTCTATCCGGTGATGCGCCATCTGCACCAACTCTGGGGCTTCCCCGTCAAGCTCGAGTCGGTCGAGGAGGAGGAGATCGTTAGGCGCTATCAGTGGCCCCTGGCCGAGGATGCGACCCACGGTATTGAATGATACTGAGGTGTTGCCGAAAAACGCCGCTTACAGACAGCGGCGTTTCGGTGCTTGCGATCACTGCAACGCTGCGTGCCTGTCAGCCTTGGGCGACCCATGACTGGCACCAGCCATCCGGCTCGACGCTGTTCTGTGGGAATAGCTGGCAGCCTTCGTTGGCCTCCTGGAAGAACATGCAGTTGTCGCATGTTTCTCCCTCTTCGTAAGCGGGATGATCGCTCGCTTCGCTGGCCTCTTCCACATAGTTGAGCGCCTGGGCTTCGGGAGCCTCAGGGTCCAAGCGTGGCAGGGTTTCGGCAAACGCGTTCTTGGACATGATGCCGGCGCCTAGCGGCAGAGCGGCAAGGCCCAGCAAGCTGTTGCGCATGAAAATACGACGACTCTGATTAGCCATGGTTATTCCTCATTTGTTGTGGACTGCGCTGCCGGCCAAGGCAGCGATTCCGTCACGGTGGTATTGGGCGTTAACCGCCTCTTTTCATTGGTATCCTAGCGTATGGGGCTAGTCCATGCCATCGAACCGACTGGTTTCTTGGCGCACTTGGGGTATAACATTCGAACGATCCCTACGCGCTTAAAGCCGTGGCCCGACGTTCATGCTAGTGCATGATTCGTCCTCGGCGCGAGTATCAATGGACGATACGCGCCGAATGCGTCGTGATGGAGTCCCACCCGCCGTCCCTGCCCGGGAACGTTACCGCCCAAAGCACGTAAGAGGTTGGTGACGGGGCTAGGCTGGGTTAGGGTAGATGCTGATTTCGTGATGAGAGCAAGGATGCCGACATGCCATGGATCAAGATTTTGCATATCGCCACGCTGCTGTTCTGGTGTGGTGCCTTGCTATACCTACCGGCGCTGTTGCTATCCAGCGCAAGATCCTATGAGCCCTCGTCATTCAACGCCGAGGCGCCGCCGATCCCCCGCTTTCTGTTCACCAATATTGCTACGCCAGCCGCTCTTCTGGCGATCTTTTCGGGTACCTTGCTCTTCCTGGTCTATCGGATCACGGGAGGGTGGCTGGTCGTCAAGCTGGGGGCGGTAATGGGTATGGTTATGTGCCATGCCCTGTGTGGCTTCCTGCTGGTACGCCTGGAGCAGGGAAAGCCACGCGGCGTACGCATGGCGAGCTGGCTGGTGGCGTCATTCTCATCACTCATGATGCTGGCGGTATTGGTGCTGGTCTTGAGTGAGCCGTTTTGATTGAGCTTGGGACAAGGAGAACAGGATGCAGGATGCATTGCGGTGCGAGCGGCCCGGCCTAGTCGTCGAGCTCCACTCCCACGGCATGGTCGTAGACGAGCGTGCCGCCGAGAATGCCGGCCAGGGCGACCATCGCCGCCGTGAGCAGGGTCAGCGTCACGCCCCAAGGCAGAAGGTCGCTGGGCTCATGGTAGCGCCACAGCCAGTTGAGCGACGCCAGCGACAGCATCATGACGGCCATGATGGCGTGGCACCAGCCAATGACCAGACGGCGTATGTCTTTCACCGTGGCCAGATCGATGATCCCGAGCAGGCTGGCTACCCAGCCGCCGAGCGCGCCGACACCCGTCAGCCAAAGGCCGGCTCGGGCCCAGAAGAAATCCCCGGTGATCAGGTAGCCGAGATCGGTCAGGACCACCAGCAGCAGGGCGGCGATCGGAAAGTGAACGACGGTCGGATGAAGCGGGTGGCCGGCAATGGCGGCGCGGCTCTTGATCGAACGGGGCTGGGGTTGGGCCATGGTCGCGTCCTCTGCGAATGGTTGATCGACTTCCTGACTAGCATTCAACGCGCCGGATGCGTTGCGGTCAACCATCGAGGTGGTGTCGGGCGTCTCGCCCTGGTAAGCCTTGCGGTATCGATATTGGCCGGTTGCAGTGGCGAGTATTCGATTCTCGATCCCGCCGGTCCGGCGGCTCGCGACCAGTTCTGGGTATGGTGGGCGATGTTCGCGGTCAGCATGGTCGTCTCCGTCGTCATCTTTGCGCTGTGGATATTCACCTTTCTCAAGAAGTCGCACCCGCAGCGCACGCCCCGCGAGGAGCGCCGCATCGCCTTGCGCTGGATACTGGGCGGTGGCGTGGCGCTGCCGCTGGTGAGCATCATCGCACTGCTTACCTTCGGTGTGCCCACCGGCAAGCGGATGCTGCCGCTACCCTTGCCGGATGGTGAGACGGCGGAAGTGATCGAAGTGATTGGCCATCAGTGGTGGTGGGAGATTCGCTATCCCGGTGCCGAGGGCGAGACGGTGGTCACCGCCAACCATCTTGTCATGCCGGCGGGGGAACCGGTCGATTTCCATCTCACCAGCAACGATGTGATTCATGCCTTTTGGATTCCGCGCCTGGGCGGCAAAATCGACATGGTGCCGGCACGCGACAACTATATCCGCCTGGAGGCGGACTACCCGGGTATCTTCTCGGGGCAGTGCGCGGAATTCTGCGGTGCCCAGCACACCACTATGCAACTATTCGTCGAAGCGATGGAGCGCGACGAGTACGAGGCCTGGCTGGCTGCTCGGCAATCCCCTCCACAGCAGCAGGAGAGGCATGATGAAGCGCGCGAGGCATTCGTCGAGCACTGTGCGGGATGCCATCGGGTCGCAGGTCTGCCCCATGACATCCAGGCCAGCGGTCCCGTCTACCGCGGCATCGAGGGCCCCGATCTGAGCGACATCGGCTCGCGGGCGACGCTGGGTGCCGGCCGCCTGGCCATGGAGGAGGGGGCCATCGCCTACTGGCTCGAGCATCACCAGCTGCTCAAGCCAGGCAATCGCATGCCCGCGCACAATCATATTGATACCGAAACACTGCAGAGCATCGGTAGCTGGCTGGAGACCTTGACCCCATGAGCGACACCGCGAACGCATCCGACGCGCAGGATCCGCAACGTCTCCACGAAGGCTTGAACGAGGTCTGGGACAATCCGCGCGGCCTGAGGGCGCTAACGATCGTCAACCACAGTACCGTGGGCATGCGGTTCATGGTCACCGGCTTCGTGTATTTCCTGATCGGCGGTGTGCTGGCGATGCTGATCCGTGCACAGCTGGCCTTCCCCGACCAGGACTTCATGTCGCATGAGACCTACAACCAGGTCTTCACCATGCATGGCACGGTGATGATGTTCCTGTTTGCGATCCCGATTCTCGAAGGCTTGGCGATCTACATGATCCCCAAGATGATCGGGGCGCGCGACCTGGTCTGCCCCAGGCTGACAGCATTCGGCTACTGGTGCTATCTGCTCGGCGGGATCATCTTGACCTCGAGCTTGATACTCGAGATGGCACCGGCCAGTGGCTGGTTCATGTACACCCCGCTCTCCAGTGGCGAGTACTCTCCCGGGCTGGGCTCCGATTTCTGGCTGCTGGGTATCACCTTCGTCGAGATCTCGGCGCTGTCAGCTGGGGTCGAGCTGGTGGTGTCGATCCTGCGTACCCGGGCCAACGGCATGGCGCTGCACAAGATGCCGCTGTTCGCCTGGTACATTCTGGCCATGGCGCTGATGATCGTGGTCGGTTTTCCGCCGCTGATTCTCGGCAGTATCCTGCTCGAGCTCGAGCGGGCCGTCGGCATGCCCTTCTTCGAGGTCTCGGGCGGGGGGGATCCGATTCTCTGGGCGCATCTGTTTTGGCTGTTCGGCCACCCCGAGGTCTATATCATCTTTCTGCCCGGTGCGGGTATCGTCTCGACCCTGATTCCGGTCTTCGCCCGCCGCCCCATCGTCGGCTACGGCTGGGCAGTCGCTGCCGTCATCATCATGGGGTTCGTCAGCTTCGGGCTCTGGGTGCACCACATGTTCACGGTGGGCATCCCGCAGCTGGCGCTAGCCTTCTTCTCGGCCGCCAGCATGCTGGTAGCGATACCGACAGGGATTCAGCTCTTCGTCTGGCTGAGCACCTTGTGGCTTGGGCGGCCGGTGATGAAGTTGCCGATGCTATGGATTATGGGGTTTCTGGTGATCTTCGTGCTGGGCGGTCTCACCGGGGTGATGTTGGCACTGGTGCCCTTCGACTGGCAGGTGCATGACACCCACTTCGTGGTGGCGCACATGCACTATGTGCTGGTGGGCGGCATGCTGTTCCCACTGCTGGGTGGCTTCTACTACTGGTTGCCGCTGTTCTCCGGTCGCATGCCCTCCGAGCGTATCGGCAAGTGGGGCTTCTGGCTGATTTTCATCGGCTTCAATGTCACCTTCCTGATGATGCACCTGACCGGCCTGCTTGGCATGCGTCGACGCGTCTATACCTATGAAGCCGGAGTCGGCTGGGATCTGCTGAACCTGATCTCCTCGGTGGGAGGCTTCATGATGGCAGGGGGGGTCGCGCTCCTGCTGGTCGATCTCGCCCTGCACTTCCGTTTCGGTAAGAAGGCGCCGGACAACCCTTGGGGTGCCGATACGCTGGAGTGGTCCGTCTCCAAGCCGCCCAATCTCTATAACTTCGCCAGCCTGCCGCGTGTCGAAACCCGGCACCCGCTGTGGGAGCAAGCGGAGCTGATGCATACCATCCCCGAGGGACGCCACGATCTTGCCACCTACAGGCACGGACGGCGTGAAACCCTCGGCTGCGAACCGTTGACCGGCAAGGTGCGCGAGATCATTCACCTGCCGGGCAACTCCTGGCTGCCGCTGCTGGCCTCCTTGGCGCTTGCGGTGGTCTGTGTCAGCCTGCTGACGCGGGTATACTGGCTGGCCGGCATCGCCACGCTGGTGGCGATAGCCTTCTTGCTGCGCTGGTCTTGGGTGAATGGCGCTCATCCCAAGATCGCACCGGACGACTGGACTCGGCCGGGTGACCCGCCGCTGCACTCCCGGACCATGCAGGGACCCGGCACCTGGTGCATGTCGATCGCGCTGCTAGCCAATGGCTCCATCTTCATGTCGCTGCTGTTTGGCTGGTTCTACCTGTGGACGGTCGCGCCCGAGTGGCGCATGCCGGAAACGTCACCGCTTTCAATGCCGATGTTGGCGCTCGCTGGGGTGGCGGCAACCGCCGGCTCGCTATGGCTCGAGAAGCTCGTGCGCGGCCTGCGCCGGCGCGACGATAGTGGGCTTGCGATGGGCATGTTCGGTACTACCCTGCTTGGGGGCGTACAACTGGCGTTGCTGGGTGGCGTCATCTGGCAGGCGGGGCTGACACCTACCGCGACGGCGCACGACGCGGTGCTGCTGGTCGCGCTGCTCTACGTGATCATCCACGCCTCGCTGGGCACCGTGCTGACCCTGCTGCAGGGGCTGCGGGTGGGCTACGGCTACGTCAGTGCTCAGGTGCCCTATGAGCCAGCCATCGTGGCCATCCTGTGGCGCTACAATGCCGTCGTCTACTGGGTCCTCTTCATCTCCATTTCCGTCATGCCAACGCTCTGGGGAGGTGCCTGATGAAAGGGTTGCTGACACTGACGCATCCGCTGCACCTCGTCGTGGGTCTGACGATCTGGAGTATCTGGTTCGTCACCATTTATGGTGGCCTGTCGGTGGCCTGTTCGGTGGCGCCGCCTGCCCCAGAGCAGGATGCGATGACCTACATCAACGTCTCGGTGGGCGTGCTGACACTGCTGACGATGGCGCTGTTGAGCTGGCTGACCTGGGCAAGCTATCGGGCCGGGCAGCGCGTCATGGGGCGCGAGCGATTCATGGCGACCGTCTCCTCGGGGATCTATCTGTTCACGACCTTTGCCACACTGTTCACGGCGGCGCCAATCATCGGCCTGCCGCCCTGCCTGTGAGGGTAGGGTGAAGTGGTGGCGTTCTGTTGGCGCGATGGCGCTGCTATACTCGCGCCATCGCGCACTGGCCATACCGCAGTGCGCCACCACACAGGGGAGAGTGACCATGCAGAATGCCGTCATCCTGATTAACACCGACAAGGGCCAGGTCAAGGTCGTGGCCGAACGCCTGGCTGATGTCGAGGGGATCAGCGAAGTCTACTCCACCTGCGGTCGCTATGACCTGGTGGCCATTGCGCGCACCCGCGATTTCGAAAGCCTTGCCGAGCTCGTCACCGAGCGACTCAATCGGGTCGAGGGCATTCGTGATACCGAAACCCTCAATGCCTTGCAGGTGCACTCCCGCCACGACCTGGAGACGATGTTCTCCGTCGGCTGGTAGTTACCTGATCGGTACGATCGACGAGGTTGGCAGCGCAAGCGCTGGCGATACGCCCTGGGCATGATAAAAAGAAGCATCGATGAAAAAGCGGATTGCGGTATGGCGCAGGCAGGTGCGCAGCATAGGCATCAGTCTGATATTCGTCATGGTGGGGAGCGGTCTTTGGTATAGTCAGGAGCGCGACTATCGCGACCAGCTCAGTTGGATGGGCGTGCCGATCTGGCATGAACTTTCACCTACCAATTTTCACCGCGTACTGCGTAACGAGGGTTTTCTGGTTGGCTGGTCGGACGTTCGGGTCAATCCGCTATGGGTCAGCTATCGTCTACATGCGGTAGAGGAGCCGCGGGCTGGATCGCGACCCGACTTCCGGCGCGACTGGCGTACGCTCTGGCCTATCGCCACGGACAGCTATTTCGGCAGTGGCTACGACCGCGGGCACCTGGCCCCCAACTATGCCATTGCCGTGGTGCATGGCCGCGAAGCGCAGCATCAGACCTTCCTGATGAGCAATATCTCCCCCCAGCGCCCGGAACTCAATCGCCGCCTCTGGCAACGTCTCGAGGAGGTGGTGATCGACCGTTTCGTGCCGCGCTTCGGTGTCGTGCAGGTGATCACCGGCCCGGTGTTTCCCGAACGTTTCATGGACAATGTCTTCAATCGGGTGGGGCTGGTCGAGATTCCCGAGGCCTTCTACAAGATCATCGTGGTGCCGACGGAGCAGCCCATGGCGCTGGCCTTCATCATGCCCCAGGAGGTGCGGGGCGACGAGCCGCTGGATCGCTACCTGGTGAGTATCGATGAGATCGAGGCGCGTACCGGCCTCAATTTCTTTCCCAACCTGCCGGACGCGGCGGCACACCGCCTGGAGAGCCAGGTACGCATCGAAGGCTGGGCGCTTGATGAGGTGGCAAGGCTTCCCGCGCGCTTCGATTGAGCAATGAGGCACCCGAGCGATTGCCGCGAGATTGGGCGGCGCAAAGAAGCGTCACGCTAGCGATCTGTTCAGCGTTGGAAGTTGGCGGGGCAAGCGAGAGAGGGTCGGTTGCTCGAGAGAGTATGCACGATACGATTGGTGCCCAGGAGAGGACTTGAACCTCCACATCCGTAAGGATACTAGCACCTGAAGCTAGCGCGTCTACCAATTCCGCCACCTGGGCGTATCATGCAGCTCGTGTTCGGTTCGGCGAGCCATTGCCCTGCAATGGTGCCCAGGAGAGGACTTGAACCTCCACGTCCGAAAGGACACTAGCACCTGAAGCTAGCGCGTCTACCAATTCCGCCACCTGGGCGAACACAAGCGTTACTGCCAAGTCTGCTGCAAGATGGGATCTTCATCCCGCGACACCGATTGCACGAGTGTCGATGGTGCCCAGAAGAGGACTTGAACCTCCACGTCCGTAAGGACACTAGCACCTGAAGCTAGCGCGTCTACCAATTCCGCCATCTGGGCAAGTGGCGAGCATAATACCGATTCCGTTTGACAATGCAAGCCCGTGAAACGCGGCGGTGACACTTTTTCTCGTCTCGCTCAGGCGGGCATTTATACCGCCATACCAACTGGTGCACGATATCCCTATTCTGTGGAGCTTGAAGGGGAAAGCGTGGCAGATGGTTGGGTCGCGAGGCTCTCGGCGCTATACTGCGGTCATGACAATGAACCTACGTAGTATCGCCTCACGCCCGCGCCGTCTCGCTTATTCATATTCAAGGATGCCTTTAGCATGAATCATTGGACGCTTAGCGACGACCCTCACGCGGAACGTGAAGCTCACAAATATGACAATCCGGTACCCAGTCGCGAGTATCTTCTGGCGCGACTGGAAGAGTATGGCAAGCCCATCACCCACGAGAACATGAGCCGCATGCTCGGCCTCGAGGAGGAGGACCAGCTCGAGGCGGTGCGCCGTCGTCTGGCAGCCATGGAGCGCGATGGGCAGGTGCTGCGCGATCGGCGTGGCGCCTATGCGCTGATCGACAAGCTTGACCTAATCAAGGGCAAGGTGCTCGGCCACCGCGATGGCTTCGGTTTCCTGATCCGCGACGATGGCAAGAAGCCCGACCTGGTACTGCCGCCGCGCCAGATGCGTCGTGTCTTCCATGGCGATCATGTGTTGGCCCGGATCAGCGGTCGTGACCGCCGCGGACGCGACGAGGCGACCATTGCCGACGTCATCGCCCGCAATACCCAGACCATCGTCGGCGTCTACCGTCAGAACAGCAGCGAGTTCGGCGTGCTGATTCCAGAGAATGCCCGCATCGCTCAGGAAGTGATCATTCCGCATAGCGCAAGTGCGGGTGCCAAGGATGGTCAGATCATTTCGGCACGCATCGTCCAGCAGCCCGAGACTCGGGTGCAGCCGGTGGGCGAGGTGATCGAGGTGCTGGGCGAGCGCATGGATCCGGGGATGGAAATCGACATCGCTATCCGCAGCCATGATATCCCGGCTGAGTTCCCACCCGATGTGCTCGATCAGACCGCTGGCATCTCGGCCGAAGTGCTCGAGGAGGACAAGGCGCATCGCATCGACCTGCGCGACGTGCCGCTGGTCACCATCGATGGCGAGGATGCCAAGGACTTCGACGATGCCGTCTGTGCCTGGAAGACCAAGTCGGGAAGCTGGAAGCTGCTGGTGGCGATCGCCGACGTGTCGCACTACGTGCGACCGAGTACGCCGCTTGACCAGGAGGCGCATACCCGAGGCAATTCGGTCTACTTCCCAGGCCAGGTCGTGCCGATGTTGCCAGAGCTGCTCTCCAATGGCCTCTGCTCGCTGAACCCCAATGTCGACCGGCTGGCGCTGGTGTGCGAGATGAACATCTCACAGACCGGTGCGATCAGCCGTTACCGCTACTATGAGGCGGTGTTCCGCTCCCATGCGCGGCTGACCTATAACAAGGTCGGCACCATGCTCGATGCGCCCGATTCTCCCGAAGGCAAGGTGCTTTGCGAGGAGTACCGCGAACTGCTCCCCTCGCTGCACAGCCTGCACGAGCTCTACAAGCTGCTGCGGCAGTCGCGCACCGAACGTGGCGCGATCGATTTCGAGACCACCGAGACGGCAATCATCTTCAACGATGAACGCAAGATCGAGACCATCGTGCCGCGTACGCGCAACGATGCCCATAAGATCATCGAGGAGTGCATGCTGGCGGCCAACGTGGCCACGGCGCGCTTCCTCGACAAGCATGACCTTCCAGCACTCTATCGTATCCACCAGCCGCCCTCGCCGGAGCGTCTGGACAAGCTGCGGCTGTTCCTCAATGAACTGGGTCTGTCGCTGGGCGGGGGAGATGAACCCACACCCCAGGACTACCAGGCGCTGCGCGAGGTGATCAAGGATCGCCCCGACGCCGACATCATCCAGACAGTGATGCTGCGTTCGATGAATCGAGCCGTCTACTCGCCGCAGAATGAAGGGCATTTCGGCCTGGCCTATCCGGCCTACGCGCACTTCACTTCACCGATCCGCCGCTATCCCGATCTGCTGGTACACCGCGCGATCCGCTCGGTGATTCGCGGACCGCGCCAGACTGGCACGGTGCTGCGTGCCGAGGGGGCGCCGGTGGATCCGCCCAGCAAGTGGTGTCCCTACACCTTCGAGCAGATGCTCGAGCTCGGCGAGCACTGCTCGATGACCGAGCGACGTGCCGACGATGCGACTCGCGATGTCGAGGATTGGCTCAAGTGCGAGTTCATGTCCGACAAGGTCGGCGACGTCTTCGACGGCACCATCGCCTCGGTGACCCAGTTCGGCATCTTCGTGTTGCTCGATGAAATCTACGTCGAGGGGCTGGTCCACGTCACCTCGCTGCCTTCCGACTACTACCACTACGAGCCGGAGAAACACCGTCTCAAGGGTGAACGTTCCGGCGTCGGCTACCGCCTTGGCGATGGCGTCACGGTGCGTGTGGCGCGAGTCGATCTCGACGACCGCAAGATCGACTTCGATCTGGTCGATGACATGCCAAGGCCCAAGCGTACGGCGCGTCGGCGCAAGCCCGGAGCCGATGCCGAGGCGGCAGACGCGCCGGCGGACAAGCCTGCCAAGGGCGGACGTAAGGCCCGCGATGGCGGCGATGCCAAGGGGCCGCGACGCGGACCGCGCCGGCCACGTGGTGGCAAGCGTTGATCATCGGGCTGTCTTGTGGCTCGCCTAACTTCGGAAATGAGTGGATATGAAGCGACGTCCCGCGCGCCGGGGGCCTCAGGCGCCCGGCGGTCTCGATGCCATGTATGGCGTGCATGCAGTGCACGCCATGCTCGAGCGTGGCGAGGCGCCAAAGGAAGTCTGGGTGCAGGAGGGGAGCGCCGCGTCGCGCCTCGCCGAGCTGATCGACACTGCTCGTCGGATGGGGGCGAGAATCGCCACCCATCCGCGTGAAGCGCTCGACGGACTCACGCAGGGGGCGGCGCACCAGGGGGTCGTCGCCTTCTGCCCACCGCTGGCCTTCGACAGCGAAGAGTCGCTGTGGCTGCAGCTGGGTGCCTGGCCTCGGCCCGAGCCGCCGTTGCTGCTGATTCTCGATGGCGTCACCGACGTGCACAATTTCGGCGCCTGCCTGCGCAGTGCCGATGCCGCGGGTGTGCATGGCGTGATTGTACCCAAGGACAAGGCGGCACCGCTGAACGCCACGGTACGCAAGGTGGCGTGTGGTGCTGCCGAGTCGGTGCCGGTCTACCAGGTCACCAACCTGGCCCGAGCCATGGCGCGTCTCAAGGCGCTCGGGGTGTGGATCACCGGCACGGCCGGCGAGGCCGAGGCGAGCCTTTTCGATGCTGACTTCAGCGGTGCCATGGCGCTGGTGATGGGAGCCGAAGGCAAGGGCATGCGCCGCCTGACCCGCGAGGCCTGCGACGGTCTGGTCAAGCTGCCCATGGCCGGTCAGGTATCGAGCCTCAATGTATCGGTGGCCACCGGCATCTGCCTATTCGAGGCGGTGCGGCAGCGCCAGCTTGCAAGCACCTGATCGGATCACTACAATTACGCGGCTCGGTCGTATCGATGGCCGGGCGCCCACACCCAGAAAGTCACTCCTTGCTTCCCTTGGTGCCGCAATCGGCGGTCCATCAGGAAGCTGCCAAACCGTAAGGAGCTACCATGCGTCATTACGAAATCGTGTTCATGGTCCATCCGGACCAGAGCGAACAGGTTCCGGCGATGGTCGAGCGTTACACCACTCTCGTTACCGAGAGCGGCGGTACCGTGCATCGCCTGGAAGATTGGGGCCGCCGTCACCTGGCCTACCCGATCAACAAGATTCACAAGGCTCATTACGTGATGATGAACGTCGAGTGCAGCGGCGAGACTCTCGAAGAGATCGAGACGATCTTCCGCTTCAACGACGCCATCATTCGTAGCCTGGTCGTGCGTTGCAAGGAGGCCATCACCGAGGCTTCCCCGATGATGAAGCCAGCGGAAGAGAAGCGTCCGCGCCGCGAGGACCGTCCTCGTGAGCGTAACGAGAACGAAGAAGAAGAAACCGCTGAAGCCAACTGATTCCGCACGACCATAGGAGATTCACCATGGCACGTTTTTTCCGTCGCCGTAAATTCTGCCGTTTCACCGCTGAAGGCGTGAAGCAGATCGATTACAAGGATATCGATACGCTCAAGGCCTACATCACCGAAACCGGCAAGATCGTTCCGAGCCGTATTACCGGAACCAAGGCCCGCTACCAGCGTCAGCTCTCATCCGCCATCAAGCGGGCTCGCTACCTGGCGCTGTTGCCGTACACCGATAGCCACCAGTAAGCCAGGCGCGTGTTGCTGCCGATTGCCCGCTGGCTGATGCGCGGCACGCCATATGCGGCGGGTGCCGCGGCATTCGCCGCCGTGGTGCCTTGGCTGTTCTGGTTCAGCGCCGCGATTGCCGCACTGGTGACGCTCCGCCGCGGTCTAGCTCCGGCGATGCCGGTGATCCTGGCCGCTGCGCTGCCTTCCGGCTGGTGGTGGATGCAGGGCGATGCGATTCCGTTGGCCTGCGTACTGCTGGTCACGCTGATGGCGACGGTGCTGCGCTCGCGCATGCACTGGAGCGAATCGCTGATCGTCGGCATGCTGGCAGCCACAGCGATGGTGCAGCTGGGCCTGTTCTTGCCGCCCGGTGGCGCCGGCCCGTTACTCGAGCAGTTACGGCAGGGGTCGCCGGAAGTCGACCGCATGCTCACCGAGTTCGCCAACCAGGGCGTTCCCACCGAGCAGTTGGCGACACTGCTGATCGGTGGGGTGACGGGTCTGGTGGTGCTGCTCGCCTCGGTGGCCTGTCTGGCACTGGCGCGCAGTTGGCAGGCGGGGCTCTACAACCCCGGCGGCTTTCGCAGCGAGTTTCACGGCCTTCGCCTGGCGCCCAGGGAGATGATCGTTCTGGTGGTGCTTGGGGTGATCGGCATGGTACTGGGGCTTCCGGCGCTGTCCATGCTGGCCTGGGTACCGCTGCTGGTCGCGGGCGTGGCGCTGATACATGGTTTTATTGGTCTTAAGGGGATGAACGGGTTGTGGTTGGTAGCGTTCTATGTACTGCTGATAACCACCTGGCCCATGATTCTGATCGTGCTGCTGCTGGCCTTCATCGACACGTTCATGGATTTCCGTGGGCGACTGGCCCGCAGCGACTGACAAGAGGTTTAACGAGATGGAAGTCATTCTGCTCGACAAGATTGGCAAGCTGGGTGGTCTGGGTGACAAGGTCACCGTAAAGCCCGGTTATGGTCGCAACTACCTGGTGCCCTACGGCCTGGCCGTGCCGGCAACCCAGGACAACGTGCAGGCCTTCGAAGCGCAACGTGCCGAACTCGAAGCGCAGGCCGCCGACCGCAAGTCCGAGGCCGAGGCACGTGCCGCGCAGCTCAGCGAGATCGAGCTGTCGCTGGTCTCCAAGGCCGGTGACGAAGGCAAGCTGTTCGGCTCCATCGGTGCCCGCGACCTGGCAGAAGCGATCGCTTCCGCTGGAATCGACATCGCCAAGAGCGAAGTGCGCATGCCGGAAGGTCCGATTCGCCAGACCGGTGAGTATGACATCGCGCTGCAGCTGCATGCCGAAGTCAGTGCCAGCGTTCGCGTGGTGGTCGTGGCCGAGTAAGCCGCACCGCACCGAAGATGCTAGCAAAGGCGTGAAGGGGCAACCCTTCGCGCCTTTTTTATCGGCGCGCAGACGCGATAAGGTAGAATCGCCGATGTCCGCTTCCCCCCCGTTGATGCCCACTGTCGTGAAGCTGCCATGAACGAAACCGTCGCGCTCGATCAGGAAACTGCCGGACTCAAGGTGCCGCCTCACTCGCTCGAGGCCGAGCAATCGGTGCTGGGCGGATTGATGCTCGATAACCAGGCCTGGGATACCGTCTCCGAACGCCTGGTGGCGGGTGACTTCTATCGCTACGAGCATCGGCTGGTCTTCAATGCCATGCAGGCCCTGGCCGAAGCGAGCCATCCGCTGGACGTGGTCACGCTCTCCGAGGCGCTGGAGAATCGTGATCAGCTCGATACGGTGGGTGGGCTTGCGTATCTGGCCGAACTGGCGCGCAACACCCCCTCGGCAAGCAACATTCGCGCTTATGCCGATATCGTGCGTGAGCGTGCCACGCTCAGAAAGCTGATCCAGGCCGCCAACCAGGTCGCCGAAAGCGCCTTCGCACCCCAGGGGCGGCCTGCCGACGAGCTGGTCAACGAGGCCGAGCGGCTGGTGTTCCAGATCAGCGAGGAGCGGCCCAAGTCGGGCGGGCCGATCGGCATGAGCGAGCTGCTGGCCAAGGCAGTGGATCGTATCGACGAGCTATTCAACATGCAGGGCGAGATGAGCGGTCTCTCGACCGGATTTCGCGATCTCGACGACATGACCTCTGGACTGCAGCCTTCCGACCTAGTGATCATTGCTGGACGCCCCTCGATGGGCAAGACGACGTTCGCCATGAACCTGGTGGAGCATGCGGTGATCTCGAGCGACAAGCCGGTGATGGTCTTCTCCATGGAGATGCCCGCCGAGTCGCTGATGCTGCGCATGCTCTCCTCGCTTGGGCGCATCGACCAGACCCGTGTGCGTACTGGCCAGCTCGAGGATGAAGATTGGCCGCGCCTCACCTCGGCGGTCAATCTGCTCAAGGACAAGCAACTGTTCATCGACGACACCGCGGCACTCTCGCCCAACGAGATGCGCTCGCGGATCCGCCGCGTGGTACGCGAGAACGGCAACATGGGGCTGATCATGATCGACTATCTGCAGCTGATGCAGATCCCCGGCTTCTCCGAGAACCGTACCGGCGAGATATCGGAGATCTCGCGCTCGCTCAAGGGGCTGGCAAAGGAGTTCGGCTGCCCGGTGGTGGCACTTTCGCAGCTCAACCGCTCGCTTGAGCAGCGTCCCAACAAGCGTCCAGTGATGTCGGACCTGCGCGAATCCGGCGCCATCGAGCAGGATGCCGACGTGATCGCTTTCGTCTATCGCGATGAGGTCTACAATCCGGATAATCCCGACAATCAGGGGCTCGCCGAATTGATCATCGGCAAGCAGCGTAACGGTCCCATTGGCACGGTACACATGGCCTTCATCGGTAAGTACACGCGCTTTGAGGATCTGGCGCCGGACAGTTACGGTCAGCACTTCGGCGAGTGACGCGGGGAGGCGTTGAGCGTGCGGCCGGGCACCGTATAATGCCCGGCCTCTAGACAATGAAGCATTATAGGAGAGCACATGGCAGGTGGATTTCAGCGCGGCAATCGCAAGCGCGCACCCAAGCTGGAGGCGCGTGGCGAGTTGCAGGAGTTGGAGCGCGAGGGGCCTTTCAAGGAGTGGCTGGGCATGCCCGACCTGTACCGCTACCGGCTGGTGGTGGAGGGCGAGACCTACAGCTACCAGACCGAGGACGCCGAAGTGCCGGTCAAGGTCGGCGACCGGGTGGTGTTCCGCTACAAGGAGACCAAGGCGGGCAAGTGGGTCGACCGCAACTCGCTGGGCAAGGCCATCGACCCTTCGACTTACTCCGGAACCTGACGCACTGGACAGGGTCATAACGCTGACGCCGTACGGACACGACGTTGTCATGGGGCACATCCATGCTGTGCCCATTTACGCAGGCGCGTCAGCGACCCGTTATCCAGGAGCAATAACCCGATGGAACTCCAAGAACTAAAGTCCTTTGTCAGTCAGCAGGATAATTTCGAAGTGCGTGTCATCAGTCATGCCGGTAGCCGCTGTTATCAGGTCGAACTGGAGGACATGGAAGGACAGCGCCACATGCTCGAACAGCGTGGCAAGCCCAGATTGTTTCGTGCCCTCGACGATGTCTATCTCGAGCTCAAGCGGGCCGGCGTCAACCGCGCCTATCTTGTACAGCACGTCGCCCACGATGAGGTGATCGGGCATGAAGCGCGCTATCACGATCCGATCACATCGCGTATGCCGCTGGTGTTCTAGATGCGGACCCCGGAACAGGACGGATGGCGAGATATGTTGATCAGGAGTTATACAAATCACATTGATAGTATAGCTTGATTCCCCTTCCTCATGAGCTGACTGATAGAATGGGTCACACCCTTCGAGTCATCACGAGGAAACTAACGCATGTCATCGACCGAAGCTGATCTCGATCGTCCGGGTGAAGGGCGGCTCGCGTTTGCCGACCAGGCCCACCCCTCCGTTGCGCGCGCCAAGGTCGGCGTAGTACTGGCCAATCTGGGCACGCCGGATGCGCCCGACTACTGGTCGATGCGGCGCTATCTCAATGAATTTCTCTCCGACAAGCGTGTCGTCGACTACCCGTCGTGGAAGTGGCAGCCGCTGTTGCAGGGCATCATTCTCACCAAGCGCCCCTTCAGCTCCGGCGAAGCCTATCGCAGCATCTGGAACAACGAGAAGAACGAAAGCCCACTGCTCACCATCACTCGCGAGCAGGTGGGCAAGTTCGCCGCCAGCCTCAACGAGGCGTTCGGCGACCGTGTGATGGTCGACTTCTGCATGCGCTACGGCAACCCCTCCACCGACAGCGTATTGCGGCGCCTGCAGGCGCAGGGCTGCGAGCGTATCCTGTTCTTCCCGCTCTATCCCCAGTACGCCTCGCCGACCACCGCCACGGCCAACGATCACGCCTTCCGCACGTTGATGAAGCTCAAGTGGCAGCCGGCGATTCGCACCGTACCCGCCTACTTCGACCATCCGCTCTACATCGAGGCGCTCGCGACCTCGGTGGAGGAGGGCTATGCGACGGCCGAGGGGCGCCCAGATATCCTGGTCGCTTCCTACCATGGCGTGCCCAAGCGCTTCCTGCTGGAGGGCGACCCGTACCACTGCCACTGCCAGAAGACCACGCGCCTGCTCAAGGAGCGGCTGGGCTGGGACGACACCCAGATCGTCACCGCCTTCCAGTCGCAATTCGGTCCCGAGGAGTGGGTCGGGCCGGCGACGGTGGATCACGTCGCCGAACTGGCGCGTCAGGGCAAGAAGCATATCGCCGTGGTCTCGCCCGCCTTCGCCACCGACTGCGTGGAGACGCTGGAGGAGATCAATCAGGAGATCAAGGAGAGCTTCTTCGAGGCGGGCGGCGAGCGATTCACCTACATCCCCTGCCTCAACGACCGCGACGACCATATCCAGGCGCTGGTGAGCATCGCGCGCAACGAGCTGGCGGGGTGGGTATAGGGCGCAACCAAGACCGAGGGGGAGTAGCGAACATTTTGCGTGATCTTGTGATCGCTATTTCTTGCCAACTATCACGCTGATTCTATAGGCTTTGGTCCAATAAATTATTGGCCGCATGCCGCTACGTGGTTATCTGGCAGGCTTAGAAACGCGTGAAATGCGCTGTGACCGCCCTCGTTGCGCGGGTAGCGATGACGAAAAGGAGACTCCCGCGTGCTGCAACTTGCCGTGCTTTCAGGTTTTGTACTGGCCGCCTTCGCGCCTTTGGGGCAGCGGTGGTTCGCTGAGCGAGCCAGTGCCATCTTTGCTCTTTATCCGGCCATCGTCGCGCTCTGGCTGATGACACTGTTGCCCACCGTGATGGGGGGCGACGAGGTGCTGATCTACAGCCTGGAGTGGGTGCCTTCGCTCGGCATGAGCCTGACCTTCGTGCTCGATGGCCTGTCGCTGCTGTTCGCGCTGCTGATCACCATCATCGGTACCTTCGTGCTGATCTATGCCGGAGGGTACCTCAAGGGGCACCCCGATCTGGTGCGCTTCCATCTGGCGATCCTGGCCTTCATGGCCTCGATGCTGGGACTGGTGCTGGCCGATGGGCTGTTGACGCTGTTCGTGTTCTGGGAACTGACCAGCATCACCTCCTATCTGCTGATCGGCTTCAATCATGCCGACATCGAGGCGCGAAAGTCGGCTCGCCAAGGGTTGTTCGTCACCTTCGGCGGTGGCCTGGCGCTGATGGCGGGTCTGGTGCTGCTGGGCGTGGCAGGCGACAGCTGGTCGCTTCAGGAGATCAATCAGAGCGGCGACCTGCTGCGTGAGCATGCGCTCTACCTGCCGCTGCTGCTGTGCTTGCTGGGCGGCGCCTTCACCAAGTCGGCGCAGTTTCCGTTCCACTTCTGGTTGCCCAATGCCATGGCGGCACCGACCCCGGTCTCGGCTTACCTGCACTCGGCGACGATGGTCAAGGCCGGCATCTATCTGTTGGCGCGCCTGCACCCGAGCCTGGGCGGCACCGACGCCTGGGTCGGCATCCTCTCGGTGGTCGGTGCTGTGACCATGTTCACCGGCGCCTTCCTGGCGCTGCGCCACACCAATATCAAGAAGCTGCTGGCCTACTCCACGATCATGGCACTGGGTACCCTGACCATGCTGCTGGGGGTCGGCACCGATGGGGCGCTGGTCGCCTTCGTCACCTTCCTGCTGGCGCACTCGATGTACAAGGGGGCGCTGTTCATGGTGGCGGGCATTCTCGATCACGAGACCGGCACCAAGGATGTCACCGCCATGGGTGGGTTGCGCCATCTCATGCCGGTGACGGCAATCTTCGCCAGCATTGCCGCGCTCTCGCTTGCCGGGGTACCGCCGCTGTTCGGCTTCCTCGGCAAGGAGTTGATGTTCGAGACGGTGCTCGGGGCAACCCGCTTCGAGGTGCTGATCCTGATCCTGAGCTTCTGTGCTGCCTTCCTCACGATTGCGGTGGCGGCCATCGTGGTGATCCGCCCCTTCTTCGGCGAACGCCAGGAGACCCCCAAGCTTGCCCATGAGCCGCCGGCCTCAATGCTGGCCGGGCCAGTGGTGCTGGCGTCGCTGTCGCTGATCCTTGGTCTGGCGCCGGCACTCGCGGGGGTTGGCGTGGTCAGTGCGGCGGCTTCGACGGTGGCCGGTGAGCCCCTCGATTTCTATCTGGCGCTATGGCATGGCTTCAATCTCGAGCTGATGATGTCGATCGCCAGCCTGATTCTGGGCATCCTCGTCTTCCGCAACTGGGCGCGTATCCGGCGTGGCCTGTCACGACTCGATCCGATGTTCGCCAGGGGCCCCGAAGCCGGCTACGAGCATTTCCTGGACGGCATCGTCTCGGTCTCGGAGTGGCAGACACGAGTGCTGCAGAACGGTTACATGCGCAACTACATCATGGTGATGGTGGTCACCCTCAGCGTCTTGATCGGCAATAGCCTGCTGCTTCGCTACACGCCGCAGTTCGCCATCGAGCTCGACGTGCAGTTTCACGAGGCGATCGTGGCGCTGCTGATGGTCTCGGCGGCGCTGTTTGCCTGTGCCTCGCGCTCGCGCCTGGGGGCCGTGGCCTCGGTGGGTATCATGGGCTTCTGCATCGCCTTGACCTTCATTCTGTTCAGCGCGCCCGACCTGGGCATTACCCAACTGCTGGTCGAGACGCTGACCGTCATCGTGCTGATTCTGGTACTGTTCCGGCTGCCGCGCTTCGCCAGGCTCTCGACGCCGGTAGAGCGAGTGAGAGACATGCTAGTGGCGGGTTCGCTAGGTATCCTGATCATGATGCTGGTACTGGTCGTCGTCGACAGCAATCAGTTCGCTTCGATCTCCGGCTACATGATCGAGAACAGCGTGCCCTTGGCGCACGGTCGCAACATCGTCAACGTCATCCTGGTCGACTACCGTGCGCTCGACACCCTGGGCGAGATGTTCGTGCTCGCACTGGCTGCAATCGGCGTCTACGCCATGCTCAAGCTTCGCGCGCCGGAGGCGCCGCGTGGCCCCACCAGGAACAAGGCGGTCGCGACCCCCAAGGAGTCCAACGATGGTTAAGTCGGGCACGATCATCCTCAATACCGCGGCACGCCTGCTGATGCCGCTACAGCTGCTGTTCTCGGTGTTCCTGCTGCTGCGCGGGCACGATGAGCCAGGTGGCGGCTTCATTGCCGGTCTGGTGGCTTCCGGGGCCTTCTCGCTCTACCTGTTCGCCTTCGGCGTGACGGCGACCAAGTCGGTGCTGCGCATGGTCGATCCTCGCGATCTGATCGGCGTGGGTTTGCTGCTGGGGATGATCTCTATCTTCCCCGCCTGGTTTCAGGGCCAGCCCTTCCTGACCGCCCAGTGGTGGACGATACCGGGTGTCGACTTCTACGCCTCCACGCCGCTGATCTTCGATGTCGGTGTCTATCTGGCGGTGCTGGGCGCCATGCTGACCGTGATCATGACGCTGATGGAGGTGGACAAGGATGAACCTTGAGCGCGGCTTGCCGCTACCCTCATTGATTTCCACCAAGGAGTTGCCATGGAGCCCGTGATGGCACTGGCCATTGGCCTTTTGTATGCCATGGCCATCTACATGATGCTCAGGCGTTCGATCGTCAAGCTGGTGATCGGCCTGATGCTGCTCTCCAACGCCGCCAACCTGCTGATCTTCACCTCGGCTGGCATGGTACGCGGTGCGCCGCCGCTGATCGCCGAGGGAGCGCTGGGCCCTCCGGGAGGGATCGCCGACCCGCTGCCGCAGGCGTTGGTGCTGACCGCCATCGTGATCGCTTTCGGCGTGCTGGCGTTCGCCGTGGTGCTGATTCGCCGTGCCTACGAGATCGTCAAGGCCGATGACCTGGATAAGATGAAGGATACCGACACGTGAGGCCTGAAGTCGCACTGCCCATTATCATTCCGCTGCTTTCGGGAACCCTGTCGCTGCTGTTCTGGCGCTCGCGGCCCATGCAGCGCTTTCTCGCGGTGGCCGGTACCGCTGCGCTGCTCGTGGTGGCGATCTGGCTGATGGTGTCGGTACAACGCGACGGCTATGTGGTCATGCACATGGGTGGCTGGCAGGCGCCTTACGGGATCAGCCTAGTCGCCGACCTGCTGAGTGCGCTGATGGTGCTGCTGACCGGTATCATCGGGCTGGCCCTGGCGGTCTATTCTCTCTCCTCCACCGGCGAGGGGCATGAGAAGTTTGGCTACTATCCGTTGATGCACCTGCTGCTGGCCGGCGTGGCCGGAGCCTTCCTGACCGGCGATATCTTCAACCTCTACGTGTGGTTCGAGGTAATGCTGGTGGCCTCCTTCGCGCTGCTGATCCTGGGCGGGGAGAAGGCGCAGATGGAGGGGGCCATCAAGTACGTGACGCTCAACCTGCTGGCCTCGGTGATCTTCCTGACCGCGGTGGGCCTGCTCTACGGTATGCTCGGCACGCTCAACATGGCCGATATCGCCGTGCGCCTGGAGGAGGCCGAGAACCGTGCCATGGTCGAGGTGCTGGCGGTGATGTTCATGGTCGCCTTCGGCATCAAGGCGGCAGCCTTCCCACTCTTCTTCTGGCTGCCGGCCTCCTACCACACCCCGCCGGTGGCGGTGTCGGCACTCTTTGCCGGGCTATTGACCAAGGTTGGCGTCTATTCGCTGTTCCGCGTCTTCACTCTGATGTTCGACCAGTCGGTGGAGTACACCCATCAGATCATGCTGTGGGGGGCAGTCTTCACCATGGTCACCGGGGTGCTAGGCGCGGCGGCGCAGTACGAATTCCGGCGTATCCTGTCGTTCCACATCGTCAGCCAGATCGGTTACATGATCCTTGGGCTTGCGATCTTCACCCCGCTGGCGATTGCCGGGGGCATCTTTGCCACCGCGCACAACATCATCGTCAAGACCAACCTGTTCTTGATCAGCGGGATCACGCGCCGTCTGCAGGGCACCTACGAGCTGAAGAAGATGGGCGGGCTCTATAAGCAGGCGCCCTGGCTTGCGGTGGCGTTCTTCATTTCCGCCTTCGCGCTTGCCGGGGCACCGCCGCTGTCGGGGTTCTTCGCCAAGCTGGTGCTGGTGCGTGGCGGCCTGGAGGCGGAAGTCTACGTGGCCACCGGTATCGCACTGGCGGTTGGCCTGCTGACGCTCTACTCGATGGTCAAGATCTGGAATGAGGTGTTCTGGAAGCCGCTACCGGAGAACAACCTGGTGCCGGAGCCCGCCGCGGTGCCGCGAGGTGACGATGGGCGCCAGGTCAAGGATTCGCTGGGACTGATGTACCTGCCGGTGATGATTCTGGCGCTGTTCGCTCTGCTGATGGGGCTGATGGCTCAGCCGCTGGTGACGCTTACCATCGAGGCCGCCGAGCAGCTCCTCAATCCTCAAGGTTATATTGATGCGGTGCTGGGTGATGCACGGAGCCCGGCCCTCGACGCGATGGAGATGACGCCATGACGGGGGCGATCTGGAATCTCTTGCTGGCGCTTGCCTGGGTCGTGCTGAGCGGTGACTTCACGGGCCTCAATCTGGTCGTCGGCCTGGTGTTTGGCTATATCACCCTGGTGCTGATCGAACCTCAGGTGGAGGCGCTGAAAGGCTACTCGGCCCGGGTGCCGCGAATCATCATGTTCATTGGCTTCTTCATCAAGGAACTGATCCTTGCCAACCTTAGGGTGGCCTTCGATATCGTGACGCCGCCCTGGCACATGAAGCCCGGCGTCATCGCCATGCCGCTCAAGGCGCAGACGGAGCTCGAGATCACCATGGTCGCCAACCTGATCTCGCTGACCCCGGGCACCCTGAGCCTGGACGTCTCCGACGACAAGCGGGTGCTCTACATTCATGCCATGTTCCTCGACGACGAGGAGGAGTTGCGCCGTGGTCTCGAGGAGATGGAGCGGCGCGCACTCGAGCTGTTCCGCTAGGCTGACAAGAACGAAGAGGAGTGCTCTTGGATACCGTGATTCTGATAAGCCAGGTGCTGATGGGGCTGGCGATGATCCTGGCTTTCGTGCGACTGGTGCGAGGCCCGAGCTTGCCGGACAGAGTGGTGGCGCTTGAGTTGTTCTCCACCATCATCGTCGGTCTGGTAGGCACCTATGCCATCAAGTCGGATGTGGCGAGCTTTCTCGATGCCGCTATCGTCATCGCACTGATGGCCTTCCTGGCGGCGATTGGTTTTGCCCGCTTCCTGGAGCGTGGAGGACCACGTGATGATTGATGTAATAAAGGGAGCCCTGATCATTGCCGGCGCGCTGTTCATGCTGCTCGCTTCGCTTGGCATCCTTCGCCTGCCTGACCTGCTGACGCGCATGCATGCCACCACCAAGGCGGCGGCCCTCGGGGTGATCCTGGTGATGCTGGCGGTCGCACTGCATTTTGGCGAGGCGGGAGTGGTGGCGCGTGCCTTCGCGATCATCACCTTCATCCTGATGACCGCTCCGGTAGCGGCTCACGTGATTGGCCGCGCCGGTTACTTCGTGGGTTCAAAACTGTGGAGCGGGACGGTCAAGGATGAGTTGCGACCCAACTACGACCCTCTTACCCATGAACTGAAAAGCGGCATGGAGACCGAAGCCAACGCCGCTCGGACGGCCAAGGATACCGACGCCCCCTGACAGGGCGTGTGCTAGCTCTTTGCTCTGACAGCTACTGCCTCAAGGATCACCATGCGCAAACTCGTTCTGACCTCGTTGATGATTACCGCGCTGGCGGGGTGCCAGGCCACTCCCGGCGGCTCTCAGCCACTCGCTGCCGACCCCGCTTCCGGTATCGAAGCCTCGAACGACGAGGCGCGGCGGGGTGAGTCGAGTACCGCTCAGACGGCCAATGCAGCCCCCCAGGAAACGCCAGCGAACTTCGAGGCCTGGGTCGACTCCTTCCGCCGCCAGGCGCGGGCCGAGGGGATCTCCACGGCGACGCTCGACGAGGCCTTCGCCAACGTCCGCTATCAGCCACGGATCATCGAGCTCGACCGTTCACAGCCGGAGTTCGTGCGTCCGATCTGGGAGTATCTCGATAGCGCCGTCTCCTCGACGCGCATCAGCCAGGGGCGCCAGAAGCTCGATGAACATCGCGACACGGCCCACCAGATGGAGCAGCGCTACGGCGTACCCGCCGAGATCGTGGTGGCGATCTGGGGCATCGAGAGCAACTATGGCGGCAATTTCGGCAGCTTCTCTACCATCGATGCGCTGGCCACCCTGGGCTATGAGGGGCGTCGCCAGAGCTTCGCTCGTGGCGAGTTGATGGCGGCCCTGCGGATCATCGAGCAAGGCGATATCGCCGCTCAGCGTATGATCGGCTCCTGGGCCGGGGCCATGGGCCATACCCAGTTCATTCCCTCGAGCTTCGAGGCGTATGCGGTGGATGGAGATGGTGATGGCCGTCGCGACATCTGGGAGAGTATTTCCGATGTCATGGCATCGACCGCCAACTACCTGGCACGGGCCGGCTGGCAGCGTGGCCAGCCGTGGGGGGTGGAGGTCGAGCTTGGTGACGGCTTCGACTATGCCCAGGCCGATACGACTCGGCGCAGCAGTCGTGAATGGGCCGCGCATGGTGTGCGCCGAGTCGGTGGTGGCGCACTGCCGGAGTTCAGCGAGGCGACGGTGGTAGTGCCGGCTGGCGCCCAAGGCCCGGCGTTTTTGGTCGGCCCCAATTTCCGCGCCATCCTGCGCTACAACAACGCCACCAGCTATGCGCTGGCGGTGGGTACGCTGAGCGATCAGATCGCCGGACGCGGTGGGGTACAGCACTCCTGGCCACGCGATGAGCAGCCGCTGACGCGCAGTCAGGTCAGGGAGCTGCAGGAGCGCCTGAATGCGCGCGGGTTCGACACCGGCACCCCGGATGGGGTCTTCGGTCCCAATACGCGCAGCGGGCTGCGTGACTATCAGCGCAGCGAGGGCTTTACGCCAGATGGCTTCGCGACGCTGCGGCTACTCGAGCGCATGCGGGGTAACTGAGCAATCTCAAGCGAGGCGGGCGAGCAGGGCGACTACCGCGGTCTCCACGCGTAGAATGCGCTCGCCCAGGTGGATGCCCCGGCAACCGAGGTCGAGCAGGCGCTCCACTTCATAGGGGATGAATCCCCCTTCGGGTCCGACGAACAGGATCGCCGGCTCGGTCAGGCCGCGCGGGCAGTCGCTCGGCATGCCGGGGTGGGCGAGCAGGCCAAGACGCTTGGCGAGGCGCGTTGGCAGGCGATCCTCGACGAAGGGCTTGAACTGCGTCTCCAGAGTCACTTCCGGCATCCGGGTGTCGCGGGCCTGCTCCAACCCCAGCACCAGATGCTGGCGAATCTTCTCGGTAGCGAGTTCGGGCGATTGCCAGTAGCTCTTCTCGACGCGCCGGGTATGCAGCAGGGTGATGCGCTTCACGCCCAGCGCGGTGACATGCTCGAGAGTGCGCGCCAGCATGCGGGGCCGGGGCAGCGCCAGGACCAGCTCGATATCGAGCGCGGCGGGGGGGGGCTGGTCGAGCTGGGCGATGGAGAAGGTGGCCCGACCGGCCTCCAGGCCCAACAGGCGGCCGCGTCCGATCCTGCCGCCGACAACGCCCAGGGTCAGCTCGTCACCCACCCTTGCCCGGTGAACCTCATGCAGATGGCGCAGGCGGCGGGGGTCGCTGACGCAGGCCTGACCCTCATCGAGCAGGTCGCATTCTTCGAGTAGAATCAGGTTCATTTCATCTCCTGGTAGTGGATATTGGTCTGCCCGGGAGCGGTTTCATTTGCATGGCGGAAACGCAGGTGCACAATACAGCCAACAATGAGCCCAGGAGCAGCGCCGTGCGCGTAATACGAAAGTATGCCAATCGTCGTCTCTACGACACCGAACAGAGCCGCTACGTCACCCTGGAGGACTTGCGCGGATTGATTCTCGAGGAAGTGCCGTTTCGCGTCGAGGATGCCAAGAGTGGTGAGGATCTGACGCGTACCATTCTGCTGTCGATCATTATCGAGCAGGAGCAGGCCGATGGCGACGCGGAAGTGTTCTCCAACGATCTGCTGCAGCAGTTGATTCGCGTCTACGCCATGTCCCAGCCACTCCCGCTGGCGCGTTATCTCGAACAGGGCACGCGGCTGATGCTAGAACAGCAGAAGCGCATGCAGGACCAGTGGCAGCAGGCGATGCGCCACTCGCCGATGGAGTTCATGCGCGAGCTTGCCGAAGAGAACATGCGGTTCTGGCAAAAGACCATCAATCAAAACCGTCAGGACGAAGATGAGTGAAGCAGCAGCACCGACAGGTACCGGCCTTTCTGGCATACTGGCGGGCTTGATCGCTTCCCTCTGCGCCCATCGTTTGCACCTAACACAGTCAAGCAAGGTCTTTAGATGAAGGTTCTTATCATCGGCGGCGGTGGCCGCGAACACGCCCTGGCCTGGAAGGTCGCCCAGTCGCCGAATGTCGAGAGCGTTCATGTGGCACCGGGCAATGCCGGCACCCAGAGTGAGCCCAAGCTCACCAATCTCGACCTCGCCGCCGACGATCTGGCGGGATTGGAAGCCTTCGCCCGCGATCAGGAGATCGACCTGACCATTGTCGGCCCCGAGGCGCCGCTGGTCGCGGGCGTGGTGGATCGCTTCCAGGCCGCCGGGCTTGCCATCTTTGGCCCCAGCCAGGCAGCCGCCCAGCTCGAGGGCTCGAAGTCCTTCACCAAGGATTTCCTGGCCCGCCACGCCATCCCTAGCGCCGATTACGCCACCTTCACCGAGATTGTTCCGGCACTGGCCTATCTGGCCGAGAAGGGCGCGCCGATCGTTATCAAGGCCGATGGCCTGGCGGCTGGCAAGGGGGTGATCGTGGCCATGACCGAGCAGGAGGCCGAAGCCGCCGTGCGTGACATGCTCGAGGCCAACGCCTTCGGCGATGCGGGTGCCCGGGTGGTGATCGAGGAGTTCCTGAGCGGCGAAGAGGCAAGTTTCATCGTCATGGTCGATGGCGACAATGTGCTGCCGATGGCTACCAGCCAGGATCACAAGCGCATCGGCGAGGGCGATACCGGCCCCAACACCGGTGGTATGGGTGCCTACTCGCCGGCACCGGTGGTCACCGCCGAGGTGCACCAGCGCATCATGGACGAGGTGATCCTGCCCACCGTCAAAGGTATGGCGGCGGAAGGGCACCCCTATATCGGCTTTCTCTATGCCGGCTTGATGATTGATGAGCAGGGCGCACCCAAGGTGATCGAGTACAACTGCCGCTTCGGCGATCCCGAGACCCAGCCGATCATGCTGCGCATGCGCTCGGATCTCGCCGAACTGTGCCTGGCCGGCGCGCGTGGCGAACTCGCCGATGCACGCTGCGAGTGGGACGCGCGGGCCGCAGTCGGCGTGGTGCTGGCCGCCGGGGGTTATCCGAACGCCTATCGCAAGGGCGCTGCGATCGAAGGGCTGGAGGAGGCCGCCGCCACCGGGTGCAAGGTGTTCCATGCCGGTACCGCCCAGGACGACCAAGGTCGAGTCGTCACCAGCGGCGGGCGCGTGCTATGTGTGACGGCGCTGGGCGAGAGCGTCTCCCTGGCGCGCGACCTGGCCTATCGTGGCGTTGACGCCATCCACTGGCCCGAGATGTGCTGCCGTCGCGACATCGCCTATCGCGCCATCGCCCGCGAGGCCCGCTAGGGCTCGCGTTTACCTCGTCATGCCGCAAGTCGGCTCAGGGAGCGTCATGGAGCGCGTACACGTGGAATTTCCGACCGAGGCGATCCTGCATCGTCATGCGCTTTCGGTGCGGATAACCGACATGAACTATGGCCGTCATCTCGGCCATGATTCGCTGATCTCCCTGCTCCATGAAGGGCGTGTGGCAGCACTGAGCTCGCTTGGTCTGAACGAGTGGGACATCGATGGCTGCCCAAGCGTCGTCGCTGATCTTGCTGTGCAGTATCAGAGCGAGGCGCGCTGGCCCGATGAACTGATCGTCGAGACCGCGATTCCCGCACCGCAGGGCAAGGCGTTGATGGTCTACCACCGCATGCGACGCGCCCAGGATGAGCGCCTGGTGGCCACGGCCCGCGTGTCTCTACTGTTCATCGACCCCGAGCGTGGTCGTCCCGTCGTGGTGCCTGGCTCTCTGCGAGCCGCCCTGGCCGAACGGGGTGGCGACTGATGTCGCGGGAGTATCCAATCATCGCCGTGAGCGGCTCCTCGGGGGCCGGTACCACCACGGTGCGTCGTACCTTCGAACGGATGTTCGCGCGCGAGGACGTGCATGCCGCCTTCGTCGATGGCGACGCCTTTCATCGCTACACCAAGGATGAGCTGGCGCGTATCTTTCGCGAGGAGCCTGAGCGTACCGACGAGCTCTCCCACTTCGCGGTGGAGGCCAACCTGCTCGACCGGCTCGAGGCGCTGTTCCTGGAGTATGGCGAGCACGGTACCGGTACCTATCGTCACTACATCCACGCTGAAGACAAGCGCATGGTCGAGTGCGGCTATCAGGTCGGTACCTTCACCGAGTGGCAGCCGCTGCCATGCGGCACCGATCTGCTTTTCTACGAGGGTCTGCATGGTGGCCTGGTCACCGCCGAGCTCGACATCGCCCGGCATGTCGATCTGCTGGTCGGTGTCGCCCCGACCATGAACCTCGAGTGGATCCAGAAGATCGATCGCGACACCAAGCTGCGCGGCTATTCCCAGGAGGCGGTGATCGACACCATCCTCGGGCGTATGCATGATTACGTACGCTACATTCAGCCGCAATTCTCGCGCAGCCACATCAATTTCCAGCGTGTGCCCACGGTGGATACCTCCAACCCCTTCGAGGTGCAGGATATCCCCACCGATGCCGAATCCTTCGTGGTGATTCGCTTTCGCGACCCCTCGACGGTTGATTTCCCCTATCTGCTGGCGATGATTCAGGATGCCTTCATGAGCCGGCCGCACACGCTGGTGGTGCCGGGCGCGCGTATGCCGCTGGCCATGGAGTTGATACTCGCCCCGCTGGTGCGGCACCTGCTCGCCCAGCGGCGCTTTCGCTGAGCTCACTGCAACCCAAGGAGGCGTCATGGACTGCCTGTTCTGCAAGATCGTCAATCGCGAGATTCCCTCCGATATCGTCCACGAGGACGAACATGTGCTGGCCTTCAAGGACATCGACCCCAAGGCGCCGACCCACTGCCTGATCGTTCCCAAGAAGCACATCGCTACCTTGAACGATATCGAAGAGGGCGACCTGTCCCTGGTCGGGCGTCTGCAGTTTACCGCCGCCAAGCTGGCCGACAAGTTCGGCTTCGCCAAGGATGGCTATCGGGTGGTGATGAACTGCAATGAACATGGCGGTCAGACGGTCTACCATATCCACATGCACCTGATGGGTGGTCGCCGTTTCATCTGGCCGGCGGGCTAGCGGGCCCTTTCGGCCTTGGCCTCTCGATTGGCTGCTCATCTACTTGGAGACCACCATGCCGCGACATCTCTCCCGTGCCGATCACTGGATCGGCCAGTTCGACATCGTACTGCGCACCCTGGTGCCGCATGCCGCGCAGCCCTCTCGTCCATCGCCGGCGGGCGATGTCCGCGACGATGAGCTCAGCGAGCCCGAGCGTGAGCATGCCGTTGGCCTGATGCGCATCAATCACACCGGCGAGGTGTGCGCCCAGGCGCTCTATCAGGGCCAGGGTCTGACCGCCAAACTGCCCGATACGCGCAGCCAGATGGAGCAGGCGGCCCAGGAGGAGATCGATCATCTGGCCTGGTGCGATATGCGGCTGCAGGAACTCGATGGACGCACCAGTCTGCTCAACCCGGTTTTCTATGCCGCCTCGTTCGGGCTAGGCGCCATGGCGGGGGCGGTGGGCGATCGCGTCAGCCTGGGCTTCGTCGCCGCCACCGAAGAGCAGGTCGGTCGCCATCTCGACGATCACATGCGCGACCTGCCCCAGGGAGACCGACGCTCCCGGGCGGTGCTGGAGCAGGTGCGCGAGGATGAGGCCCATCACGAACGCTGGGCGCTGGAGGCAGGCGGGTCGCGCTTCCCGCTGCCGGTCAAGCTTGGCATGCGACTGATGTCTAAGGTGATGACCAAGAGCGTCTATCGGCTCTAAGTGCGCCTGATTCCGTCAACAAGGCCTCGCAGCATGCGCTGCGAGGCCTTTGCGTTGCATCGATCCTCGATCGAGCTGACGGTCACTGCGTCTCGGAACTGTCCGCCGAGCGTTCGTCAATGATGGTGTAGTCGTGCGTGATCTCCACTCCGCCCTTGGCGAGCATGATCGAGGCGCTGCAATACTTCTCGGCGGAAAGCGATACGGCACGCTTGACCTGGGCCTCCTTCAATCCACGCCCGGCTACCGTGAAATGCACATGGATCTTGGTGAAGACGCTGGGCACGCTGTCGGCGCGCTCGGCCTCGATCGTTGCCACGCAGTCGCTCACCGGGGCGCGCGACTTCTCGAGGATCTCCAGTACATCGAAGGAGGTGCAGGCGCCTAGGCCCATCAGCAGCATCTCCATGGGGCGCGGGCCGGTATTGCGGCCACCATGATCGGGAGGGCCATCGATCACCACGCTGTGGCCGCTGCCCGACTCGGCAACGAACTGGCGTCCATCGGTCCATTTGACGCTGGCTTTCATATCAGGATTCCTTTGTCTCGTCGCGCATTGAGGGGCGTAGCTTAGCATCGAGGGCGTGCAACCGCTCGGGAGTCCCGACATCGACCCAGGCACCGCCATGGCGATGGCCGCTCACCAGGCCATTGGCCATCGCCTGGCGAAGCAGTGGCGCCAGGGCGAAGGTACTCTCGGACTCGCCTGCCACCAGGGTGGGGTCGATCAGACTGAGCCCGGCGAAGGTCAGCCGGGGCGAGCCCTGGTCGTGTACCCGTCCGTCGTCATCGAGGTGAAAGTCCCCCCCGCGATGGTGGTCGGGATTGTCGACCAGCCACAGGTGCGCCAGGGCCTCGTGAAGCGTGGGCAGGGCGGTCAGATCATCGTCGCACCAGACATCGCCGTTGATCAGCAGAAACGGTGCCTGCCCGAGCAGCGGCAGGGCATGACGGATGCCACCGCCGGTTTCGAGAGGCGTCTGCTCATGGCTGAAGGCGATGTCGAGGCCATAGCGGCTTCCATCGCCGAGTGCAGTGACGATCTGCTCGGCGCGGTAGCTGACGTTGATCACCACCTCACGGAACCCGGCCCTGGCCAACCGCTCGAGATGGTGGACGATCAAGGGCTTGTCGGCGACAGGCAGCAGTGGCTTGGGGCAATGGTCGGTCAACGGACGCATGCGGTTGCCAAGCCCGGCGGCGAGGATCATCGCTTTCATGACAGTTGCGGCTCGCTCGTTTCTTGCGCCTGGAGCCTGGCGTGCAGGGCGGGGGTGAAGGTGTCACCGAGCCAGTGTCTAAATGGGGCGAATTCGTTATGGGGCGCCAGGCTGTCGTCGAGATGCGCTAGAAAGTGCGGTAGCCGTTCGAGGTAACCGAGCTTGCCATCGCGCAGGGTCAGGCGACAGAAGATACCGAGCACCTTGAGGCAGCGCTGGGCTGCCATGGCATCGGTCAGCAGCCGGAAGCGCCGGGTATCGACATCGGCCGATAGACGACCGGTGGCAATCGCGCCCTGGCGAAACGCCTCGACCCGGGCGGCAAAGGACGCCTCGTCGAAGCGCCAGTAGCGTCCGCGCAGCAGCGAAATCAGATCGTAACTCAAGGGGCCGGCCACGGCATCCTGGAAATCGATCAGATAGAGGCCGTCGGCTGCTACCATCAGGTTCATGGCGTCGTAGTCGCGGTGCACCGCCACCCGGGGCTGGGCGAGGGCGGTATCGATCAAGCGCTCGCGAATGGCCTGCCACTCGGGTGGCGTGGCGATGCCGAGCAGTCGCTCCAGGCACCACTCGGGAAAGAGATCCAGCTCACGGCCGAGCAGGGCGGCATCGTAGGCGGGGAGACCAGCTACCGGTGCCTGGGCCTGGAGCCGGGCGAGCAGCGTAAGCGCTCTGTCATAGCCCTCGGCAATGGCGCTATCATCCGTAAAGCAGCGCTGCAGCGGGGTATCGCCCAGGTCATCCAGCTCGAGAAACCCCTGCTCGAGATCGATGCCATGCAACTGGGGTACCGGCAAGTCCGCGTCGCGCCAGGCGTTGGCGATGGCCACGAAGGGGCGGCTATTCTCCTGCTCGGGGGGAGCATCCATCAGCATGCGGGTGGTGGCGTCGGGCAGGGTCAGGCGGTAGTACCGGCGAAAGCTGGCATCACCCGCCGCAAGCGTCAACGATAACGCCGTCTCGGGCAAGCCATGGCGTGCACAGGCCCACTGACGCAGGGAATCGAGGCGAGCCGACATAATCGCTCCTTGGTCACGTCTGGATATGGCTGATGAGAGCTGGTTGACGGACCGCTGCCCTCGCCGCATGCTGGCCCCCAGCGGGCACCTATGCCCACCGCCGGAGTGCGGCCTGTATAATACCGATTTCACACGTCAAGGACATCGAGAAACATGGGCAAGCGAAGCCATTGGACTGCCCTTGCCGGCATCATGACCGGCTCCGGAATGCTGCTGACGCCTGTTCATGCCGCGCCTCCCCCCTCCCCGCCAGGCTCGCTGCTCGACTGGCAGGCCTGGGGCGAGCAGGCGCCTGCCGATGCGCTGTGCCGAGGTCGCTACGTGATGCCCGATTACCGCCTTGCTGCCGGTGATCGCCCGGGCGAGGTAAGAACCGAGTCCGACGAGGCGCACTACGGCGCCGATGGGGAGATCATCCTTGGGGGCGAGGTGATTCTACGCCGCGACAACAGCCAGCTGGAATCGACCCAGGTACGCGTCAACGCCGAGCACGATCGCGCCTTCGCCTCGGGCCCGCTGGCGATACGCGACCAGGGGCTGCTGATACGGGGCAGTGCCGCCGAGATCTCGCTGGTCAGCGACGACGCCGATGTTGAGACCGCCCATTACGTGCTTCACGATCAGCGCCTGCGTGGCAATGCCCAGCGCCTCGAGCAGATCGAGGAGGGCCTGTTTCGCATGGATCAGGCCAACTTCACCACCTGCGATCCGGGCGACAATCTGTGGATGGTGGTGGGCAATGACGTGCTCATCGACCAGCGCCAGGGCTTCGCCACGGCGCGTCACGCGCGTCTGGAAGTGGGCGAAGTACCGGTATTCTACTGGCCCTGGGTACGCTTCCCCATCGACGATCGCCGCCATAGCGGCTTTCTGTGGCCGGCGCTGGGCCTGACCCGAGGTTCGTTCGACTACAGCCAGCCCTACTATTTCAACCTGGCACCCAACTACGATGCCACCCTCTCGCCGCGCTGGATCGCCGATCGCGGTCTGCTTCTGGGGGGTGAGTTCCGTTACCTCTATCCGACCGATGCCGGCCAGATAGAGGGGGCCTACATGGTCGACGACGACGGAGGCACCAGCCGCAATCCCAATGATCCGGAACGCACCTTCGCAGGCGAGGATCGCTGGTACGTCGACTATCGCCATCAGGGACGCTTCTCGCCCCAGGTGG
Source organism: Halomonas sp. TA22 (assembly GCF_013009075.1). Lineage (NCBI taxonomy): Bacteria > Pseudomonadati > Pseudomonadota > Gammaproteobacteria > Oceanospirillales > Halomonadaceae > Halomonas > Halomonas sp. TA22. Next base: position 3,193,723 of record NZ_CP053108.1, read on the forward strand.
GCTATAACCTGCGCTACGGCGCGGCCAGCGATGGTCGCTACTTCGAGGATTTCGGCAGCACGTTCGGTGAGCGCGATCTCAACTACCTGTCGCGTCTGGCGCAGATCGACTATCGCGGTGCTCTGTGGCAGCTCGATGCCCGAGCCCAGGGGTATCAGAAACTCGAGGACCCGCTCAATGACAGTGACAAGCCGTTCTACCGTCTGCCCAGCCTGAGTGCCAGTGCCCGCTGGTCGCAGGACAACGGCTTCTATCAGCAGTGGCGCTCCAATGCGACCTACTTCTGGCGAGATGTGGACGAGAACCGGGTGCCGTTGCGTGAAGCGGCGACCGGCGGGCGGATGCATCTATCGCCGGCGTTGGGCTGGCGAGCCTCGCCCAGCTGGGGTTTTCTCGAGCCGCGCATGGAGATGCTGCACACCGCTTACGAGCTAGACTACGGCGATCGCGACACCGAGCGCTCGACCAGCCTGACCCGTACGGTACCGGTCACCTCGATCGATGGCGGCTTGGTCTTCGAGCGCGAGCTGGACCTCGGCCAGAGGAGCTATCGTCAGACCCTTGAGCCGCGGCTCAACTACGCCTATGTGCCGGCTCGCGATCAGCGCGAATTTCCCGATTTCGATTCCGATGAGCGGGCCTTCTCCTGGGATCAGCTCTGGTCGCCCCATCGCTTCTCCGGGGCGGATCGGATCGGTGACCTCAACCGTCTCTCCTACGGTGCGGCGACGCGTTTCCTGGAAGATGAGAGCGGACGCCAGCGGCTGTCGCTGGCGATGGGACAGGCCGTCTATTTCGACGACCGCCACATCGATCTGAATGGCGATCCGCACACCCTGCCCAATCCCGAGGAGGGCGGCGGCGAGCGCTACTACCAGGCCACCCGCTCGCGCTCGCCTCTGGTCACGCGCCTCGACTGGCAGATCAACCAGCGCTGGAGCACCGGCTACGAGTGGCTCTACGACGACAGTCGCAATCGCACCGAGCGCACCACCCTGGATCTTCGCTATCGCGATCCGCGCGGCCACGTATTGAACCTTGGCTATCGTTGGGAACTCGAAGGGTTCGATCCTTCCGGCGAGCCCGAGGATCGGCTCGATTACAATCGCGAGGAGTATGATGTCTCCTTCGCCTACCGGCTCAATCCACGCCTGGACGTGATCGGTCGCTACACTCACGACTACACCAACGATAGAGCGCTGGAGCAGCTTGCCGGGGTGCAGTGGAACGACTGCTGCTACGGCCTGCAGCTGGTGTGGCGTGAGTGGATCGACGATAACGATACCGCGCAGATCGAGGATGATTTCAATGATCGCGGGATCTTCCTGCGCTTTATCTTCAAAGGGTTGGGCGGGGTCGGTCAGGAAGCCGATAGCTATTTCGAACGTACCATTCCCGGCTACCGTCCGGTCAGCTTCTGAGGCCTTGCGGGCATGAGCGAACCATTAAGAGAATCACGATGAGAGCAAATGAGGTAACTATGCGCAGTCGATCAATCATCCAGCAAGGCAGGGCACTGCTCACTGCCGGTGTTCTGGGAGTGGCTCTACTCACCCTGTCGCAGGGGGCGCTGGCGCAAGCCATCCAGCCGCTGGATCGTATCGTGGCGGTGGTCAATCAGGATGCCATCATGGCAAGTGAACTCGAGGAGCGAGTCATCCAGACCCGTAGCCAGCTTGAGGCGCGTGGCATTGCCACACCTCCTATTCAAACCCTGCGTAGCCAAGTGCTCGAGCGCATGGTGGTCGAGGAACTTCAACTGCAGATGGCCGATGGTGCCAACCTGCGCATCGACGATACCGAGCTGAACCGCGCCGTGCGTAGCATCGCCGAGAGCAACAACATGACGCTCGAGCAGTTTGCCGATGCGCTGGAGGCCGATGGCCTGACGCTCGCCGCGATTCGCGAAGAGGTGCGCCGCGAGATGATCATTCGTGAGGTGCAGCAGCGCCAGGTGGCCAGCCGCGTCAATGTCAGCGACCGCGAGGTGGATCGCTTCCTCGATCAGCAAGGCTCGAGCCTCGGTGAACGCTACCGTCTGGCGCATATCCTGGTAGCGCTGCCGCAGTCGCCCTCTCCCGAGCAGGTCAGTGAGGCGCAGCAGAAGATTCAGCGCCTGGCCAACGAGTTAGACAACGGCGCCGACTTCGCCCAGCTGGCGGCGGCCGAGTCGGATGGCGGACAGGCCCTCGATGGCGGCGAGCTTGGCTGGAGAAGCGCCGGCGAGGTACCAAGCGTATTTGCAAGCGTCGTGCCCAACCTCGGGGTGGGCGAGGTCAGCGAGCCGCTGCGCAGCCCCAGTGGCTTCCATCTGGTCAAGATGATCGATCATGATGGCGGTACGCAGCAAGTGGGCGGCCCGAACCAGCGCGAACGCGCTCGCCAGGAGTTGTTCCAGCGCAAGGCCAACGATGAGCTGGATCTGTGGCTGCAGGAGGTGCATGCCGACGCCTTCATCCAGATGCGGCTCTGAGGCGCCGTATGACAGATCCTCTTACGATAGCGCCCCGGCCGCTCGCCCTGACCTGTGGCGAGCCCGCCGGTATCGGCCCCGATCTGGTGGTGCAACTGGCCTGCAAGGAGAGCCCGCTGGCCATGCCATGGGTGGCCGTCGGCGACCCCGAGCTGCTGGTGCAGCGCGCAGCGCGGCTCGGACTTTCGCTAGAGGTGAGGGTGCTAGCCCAGGGTGAGATGCCTGGGTCACCCCGGCGAGGCGTGCTGCCGGTGTGGCCGGTAGCGCTGCGCGCACCCTGCACGCCGGGTGAACTCGATCTCGCCAATGCCGGCTACGTGCTTGAGACGCTCGATGTGGCGATCGCCGCCTGTCGCGAAGGGCGCGCCAGCGGCATGGTCACGGCCCCTCTCCACAAGGGAGTGATCATCGAAGGCGGACATGCCGGCTTCACTGGGCATACCGAGTATCTGCGCGATGCCTGTGGTGTCGAGGAGGTGGTGATGATGCTCGCCACCGACAGCGCGCTGCATGCCGGTGACGCGCAGCGGCAGAGCAGTCGCGCCCTGCGGGTAGCGCTGGCCACGACCCATCTGCCCCTTCGCCAGGTCGCCGAGGCGATCACTTCTGCATCACTCTCCCGGGTACTGCGCATTCTCGAGCAGGATCTCAAGCGCTTCTTCGGCATATCCAACCCGCGCATCGTGGTGTGTGGGCTCAATCCCCATGCCGGGGAGGAGGGCCATCTCGGCCGCGAGGAGATCGAGGTGATCACGCCGACACTCGAGCGGCTGCGCAGCGAGGGGCTGAACCTGGTCGGCCCGCTGCCCGCCGACACGCTGTTCACGCCTCGCCATCTGGCAGGCGCCGATGCGGTGCTGGCGATGTATCATGATCAGGGACTGCCAGTGCTCAAGTACGCCGGGTTCGGGCGTGCCGCCAATATCACCCTGGGTTTGCCACTGGTGAGGACCTCGGTGGATCACGGTACCGCGCTCGATCTTGCCGGCACTGGCCGGGCCGATGCCGGCAGCCTCAAGGTGGCCCTGGCCCTGGCCGGCGACATGGCCGGTCACCGATGACCTCTTCGCCCTTTTGCTCGTGACTCAGTAAGGACACCCAATCGCATGTCATCACGCCCTCCCGTTCACCGGGCCCGTAAGCGTTTCGGTCAGAACTTCCTGCGCGATACGGGCATCATTTCCCGCATCGTGCGCGCCATTGCGCCACGTCCCGGTGAGCGGGTCGTGGAGATCGGCCCAGGCCAGGGTGCCTTGACCCAGCCGCTGCTGGAGGCTGCCGGCGCGCTTGAAGTGATCGAGCTCGACCGCGACCTGATTCCGGGGCTGCGTGTGCAGTTCTTCAACTACCCCGATTTCATCATTCATGAAGGCGATGCGTTGAAGTTCGATTTCGCGGCGCTGAAGGGGGAGGGGGCTGCGCTGCGGGTGGTGGGTAACCTGCCCTACAATATCTCCACGCCACTGATCGTCCATCTGCTCACCGCTGGCAACGCCATCTCCGACATGCACTTCATGCTGCAGAAGGAGGTGGTGGATCGCCTGGCAGCACAGCCCGGCGGTCCCGACTGGGGGCGGCTGTCGGTGATGGCCCAGTACCGTTGCCGGGTCGAATCGCTGTTTCTGGTGCCGCCGGAAGCCTTCGTGCCACGCCCCAAGGTCGATTCGGCGATCGTGCGCCTGATACCTCACGATGCCTTGCCCCATCCCGCCAATGACGAGAGGCTGCTGTTCGAGGTGGTGCGCGACGCCTTCGGCCAGCGGCGCAAGACGCTGCGCAACAATCTCAAGGGGCGCATCGAGGCCGCCGAACTGGAAACGTTGGGAATCGATCCCGGGCGTCGTCCCCAGACCCTGAGCGTCGAGGAGTTCGTGCGTATCGCCAATCATCTCAGCGGAGCAGAGGCATGAAACGGGACGACCTGGACGGCGCCGTGCGCGTGGATATCGAACCTCACTATCGTGAGGAGGAGTCCTCGCTCGGCGAGCAGCGCTTCGTGTTCAGCTACACCGTCACCGTGCACAACCGCTCGCCGGGCAGCGTCCAGTTGCTGGCGCGCTACTGGAAGATCACCCAGGGCAGCGGCAAGGTGCAGGAGGTGCGCGGCAAGGGAGTGGTGGGCAAGCAACCGCTTATTGGCCCTGGGCAATCCTTTCGCTACACCAGTCGCGCGGTGCTCGAGTGCCCGGTGGGGGTCATGGAGGGTGCCTATACCTGTATCGATACTACCGCGCAGCGCGCCTTCGATGTGGCGATCCCCCCTTTTCGCCTGGCCGGCCCCAACCAGGTGCACTGAATTGACGACCCGGATCGGTCCTGCAAGGCTGTAATATCACGACATGGAGAGCGAGCATATGGCGACCTATGCCATCGGCGATCTGCAGGGTTGCCATGCGGAGTTCATGGAGCTGCTCGAACGTCTGAATTTCGACCCGTTACACGACTGCCTGTGGCTTGCGGGGGATCTGGTCAATCGCGGCCCCGACTCCCTCGAGTGCCTGCGCACGGTCAAGGCGCTGGGCGATGCGGCGAAGGTGGTGCTAGGCAATCACGATCTGCACCTGTTGGCGGTGGCGCGTGGTGGCGCGGGGATGAAACGCTCGGATACGCTCGAGGCGATACTCAACGCCCCCGACCGCGAAGCGCTGCTTGATTGGTTGCAGGCACAGCCACTGCTGGTGACGCAGGATGAGTGGCTGATGACCCATGCCGGGTTGCTGCCCTCCTGGTCGCCCACCCAGGCCGCCGACTTGGCCGAGGAGGTGCGTCGCTGCCTGATTGGAGAGGGTGGCACGGCCTTTCTCGAGGCGATGTACGGCAACAGCCCGGCCCGCTGGCGCGACGACTTGGAAGGTCTCGATCGGTTGCGCGCCATCGTCAACGTCTTCACGCGCATGCGCTTCATCGATGCCGCGGGAACTCTCGACTTTGCCGCCAAGGAGGGGCTCGACTCCGCACCGCCAGGTTTTGCCCCCTGGTTCACCTTTACCCGCAAGGATGACCCGCATCTGCTATTTGGCCACTGGGCAGCCCTGCAGGGACAAACGCCGGGTAGCCGCGTGCATGCCGAAGCGCTGGATACCGGCTGTGTGTGGGGCGGAACGCTGACCGCGTTTAACCTTCATTCGGGTGAGCGCGTCAGCGTGCCCAGCCGCCAGCGCCACTGACCTCATCGATCCAGGAGCCTGACATGAGTCAATCCTTCGAACATCTCGACCACGCTACCCTGGCCAGTTGGCTCGATGCCGAGCAGCCACTGACCCTGGTCGATATCCGCGATCCGGTGAGTTTCTCCCAGGGACATATCCCCGGCAGTCGTCATCTCGACAATGCCACGGTGGGGGCGCTACTCGACGAAACCCCCGCCGACCAGCCGCTGGTGGTGGTCTGCTATCACGGCCACTCCAGCCAGCAGGCGGCGGCCTGGCTCGCCGGTCAGGGGTATCAACGCGTCTATAGCCTCGATGGTGGCTTTACCGACTGGTCGGTACGTCACCCGACCCGGGTCTCCTGACCGGCCATGGCCGCACCAGCGGATCGCCATATCGAGGGGCTCGAGGTCTATCGGGTCGGTGGCGCAGTGCGCGATGCTCGCCTTGGCTGGCCGGTGAAGGACAACGACTGGGTCGTGGTCGGCGCAAGCGTCGAGGAGATGCTTGCGCGTGGCTTCAAGCCGGTCGGACGCGATTTCCCGGTCTTCCTGCACCCCGTGACGCACGAGGAGTACGGCCTGGCGCGCACCGAGCGCAAGGCCGGACATGGCTATGCCGGCTTCGAGGTGCACGCAAGCCCGGAGGTTACGCTTGAGGAGGATCTCGAGCGACGCGACCTGACACTCAATGCCATGGCCGAGACCGCAGATGGCCAACTGGTCGACCCCTATGGCGGCCATCGTGATCTCGAGGCGCGGCGGCTGCGCCATGTGTCGCCCGCCTTCAGCGAGGATCCGCTGCGCGTGCTGCGTACGGCGCGCTTCCTGGCGCGCTATCGAGGGCTTGAGTTTACCATCGCCGAGGAGACCTGGGCGCTGATGCGAAAGCTCGCCGCGAGTGGCGAGATCGCGCATCTGGTTGCAGAGCGGGTCTGGGTCGAAACGGAAAAAGCGTTGGGTGAGCCGCACCCGGAGGCCTATTTCCAAGTGCTGGATGAGTGCGGTGCACTGGCTGTCTTGATGCCCGAGCTGATGGAAGCCCCCGAGGCGTTCGAGGTGGCACTGGCACGTTTGCATCAGGTGCCGGAGGAGTCGCTCGAGAGTGATGTCTCGACTACCTTGCCGCGCTGGCGCTGGGCACGCCTTGTCGAACATCTTGATGAGGCGCGGCGCAACTCGCTGGCCCAGCGTCTACGGCTGCCCAATGCCTATGTCGACCTGGCGCGTCAGGTAGCGCTGACGCGTCTGCTCTGGCAGGAGCCGGCCCCCGGAGCCGAGCGCATCGTGACCTGGCTTGATGGCATCGACGCCTGGCGTCGCAGCGAGCGGGTGGTGCCGCTGATCTCGCTGGTGAGCCTCGCGCATCCGCTACTGGCGCGAGACCTGGCGCAGGCCTGGCGAATGGCCCAGCAGATCGTGCCGCGTCAATTGCTCAACGAGGGGTTCAGCGGCAAGGCATTGGGCGAGGAGGTACGCCGCAGGCGCTGCGCAGTAATCGCTGCTGCATTAATCGAGGCTCGGGTGCCGGAGGAGACGCCGAAGCGCTGAGCGCTGGCTGGTTCAGGTGGGTTGCGAGATCGCTCGACCTTGCCAGATAAAGTCCACCGGCCACAGGGTCTGGGACTTGTCGGTAAAGCTAGCCCACAACTCGGCATAGCGCCGGCCACTGATGGGGTGGCGCTGATCGGGGAGCAGCTCGGCCAGCGGTTGCAGCACGAAGGCGTGCTTGTCGATCTCGTCGCGGGGCAGCGTCACTCCCTCCACGCAACCGACCTGATCGCCGACTGTCAGCAGATCGATATCCAGTGTGCGCGGGCTGAACTTGGCGCTCTGCCGGCTTCGCCCGTTGGCGAACTCGAGCTGCTTGCACCATGCCTGCAGCTCACCCACCGACAGGTCGCTTTCGAACACGGCGACCAAATTGTAGAAGTTGCGTCCATCCTCGAACCCCACCGGCTTGCTCTCGAACACCCTGGAGATGCGCAGGTCGCCGAAGCGTTCGGCGAGCGCATCGAGACATAGGCGGACATGGCGTTCGCGGTCGATGTTGCTGCCGATGCTCGCCGTGATCTGCGTCATGAGTTCTCGCCCCGTTCGATGATCACGCCGACTGCGGCGGCGGCGCGTACCGCACCGGGCTTGCGTACGCACAGACGCAGCCAGGCAATGGAGAACTCCTCCTGCAGCAGCCTGGCCAGGCGCTCGGCGAAGGTCTCCACCAGCGCGAAGGCATTCTCGTCGGCGAAGCGTGCGATGCGTTCGCAGATCGCGGCATAGTCGAGCGTGAGAGTGAGGTCATCACAAGCGGCGGCAGGGCGGATGTCGGTCGCCAGTTCGAGGTCGAGTGACAAACGTTGATGTATCTTGCGCTCCCAGTCGTAGACCCCGATCACGGTATCCACTTCCAATGCTTCGATGATGACGCGATCCATGGTCACGATGGCGATTTCCGTTACGGCGGATGCAGCGGCAATTATACTTAACCACTTCGGCTTGCGATAGGAAGGCGGTGGCTCCTCCCGCGCATGGCTGGCAGAATCGAGTCTTTACCCACTGGCGCCTGCCATGACCCACTCCGCTCTATTGGCCACGACGATGCTGATGCTGCTGGGCTATCTCAGCGGTAGCTGGCTGAGCGCACTGACGGTCTGCCGGCTGGCCGGGGTGCGCGACCCGCGCTTTGCCGGCTCGCGCAATCCTGGCTTTTCCAATGTGCTGCGCCTGTATGGCAGCCACCTGGCGCTGGTCACGCTGATGCTCGACGCTGCCAAGGGCATGCCGGTGCTGTGGCTGGCCAAGTGGCAGGAATTGCCTCCCTGGGCGCAGGGAGTGGTGGGATTTTGCGTACTGCTGGGGCATAGCTACCCCGTGTGGCATCGCTGGCGCGGGGGCAAGGCGGTCGCCAGCGCCTTCGGCGTGCTGCTGGTGCTGACACCCCTGGTGGCGCTGTGCTGTGCGGCGCTATGGTCACTGCTGGCCTGGCGGGTGCGCACCGCTGCGGTTGCCTCGCTTGCGGTAGCAACGCTGGCACCGCTGATGAGTTTGTGGCTTGCGCCCGAGTATGTCTGGGTCGTGACGGGGTTCGCGCTATTGGTGCTGGTTCGCCACGTGCTCAACATCCGCCGCCTGACACATGGGCGCGAGCCGCAGCTGTCGACGCGAAGCAGGCGCATCACGCCCCCGGAGGAGTGAGCTCGGCCAGCGGCCAGCGCGGTACTGCCAACATGGCGCTGTCGTCGCGCTCTCCGGCGGCTAGGCGCTGGGCACCGGCATAGGCGATCATCGCGCCATTATCGGTGCAGAAGCGCCCGCGTGGGTAGTAGGCACGAGCGTCGCGCTTGGCGGTCTCGGCATCGAGGCGTTCGCGCAAACGCACATTGGCGCTGACCCCGCCGGCCACCACGAGACGCTTGTGACCGGTAGCATCCAAGGCACGACGACACTTGATGACCAGCGTATCGACCACCGCCTCCTCGAAGGCTCGCGCGATATCGGCGCGATCCTGCTCGAGCAGGGCGCCCTTGTCATCGCGCAGGGCATTGGCAGCGGTCAAGGTGTGGGTCTTTAGGCCCGAGAAGCTGAAGTCCAGCCCCGGTCGGTCGGTCATGGGGCGTGGAAAGCGGAAGCGCGAGGGGTCGCCCTGTTCGGCGAGCTTGGCCACGTTGGGGCCGCCGGGGTAAGCGAGGCCGAGCATCTTGGCGGCCTTGTCGAAGGCTTCGCCGGCGGCATCGTCCACCGACTCGCCGAGCAGTCGATAGTCGCCTAACCCGAGCACCTCGATCAGTTGGGTGTGGCCCCCCGAGACCAGCAGCGCCACGAATGGAAACTCGGGTGCCTGATCCTCGAGCATGGGGGCCAGCAGGTGCCCCTCCATATGGTGCACGCCAAGTACCGGGATATTGAGGGCACGCGCCATGCCGTGAGCGGTGGCGGCACCGACCATCAGCGCCCCGACCAGGCCGGGGCCGGCGGTATAGGCGATGCCGTCGATATCATGGCGGGTCATGCCGGCCTCGGCCAGTACCTCGCCGATCAGTGGAAGCAGTTTGCGGGTATGGTCCCGCGAGGCGAGTTCCGGCACCACGCCGCCGTAGTCGGCATGCATGGCGATCTGGCTATAGAGCCGATCGGCCAGCAGGCCGCGTTCGGTGTCGAACAGGGCGACGCCGGTTTCGTCGCAGGAGGTTTCGATGCCCAATACGCGCATGAGGACGGCTCGAGGTCGGAGAGAAAGGCGCCATTCTACGTGTTTTGCCGGATCGGTGGCAGAGATCGTCCGGTAAATTTGCAAAGCCTACCCTGCACGACTAAACTACTGTGCGCTGTAAGACTGGGTCGTGCGCTCGGGCTCATTTTTCTTTCGCTTCTCCTTTCACTGCAATGGTTACCCGCTCCGGCGGCGTGCGTTCGGTGGCGAGACAAGTGAGAGGCGTGATTCTCCACGGGCGTGCGTTCAAACCGAACTCATGATTCCAAGGTAGGTGAGTGCTTAATGCCTTCTGTCAAAGTACGTGATAACGAGCCGTTCGACGTCGCCCTGCGGCGCTTCAAGCGTTCCTGTGAAAAAGCCGGTGTTCTCTCCGAAGTGCGTCGTCGCGAGCACTATGAGAAGCCGACGGCTGAACGCAAGCGCAAGGCTGCCGCGGCAGTGAAGCGTCACGCCAAGAAGCTGCAGCGTGAGCGCAAGCGTTTCGAACGGTTGTATTGATCCGTACTGGGGGCGGTCGAGACCTCGTCTCGCCGTTCCAGAGGGACGCCAAGCGGCCGCCTAACGGTGGCCGTTTGTTTTTCCCGCTCCCGCACGCCGTCACTTCGCAATGAGCGACACCTATGGCTGGCCAGATTCCGCAACGTTTCATCGATGACCTGCTGGCGCGGGTCGATGTGGTCGAGGTGGTCGGCGAGCGGGTGCAGCTCAAGAAGAGCGGACGCAACTTCTCGGGACTGTGTCCTTTTCATCAGGAGAAGTCGCCCTCGTTCACCGTGAGCCAGGACAAGCAGTTCTATCACTGCTTCGGCTGTGGCGCCCACGGCAATGCCCTGCGGTTCCTGATGGAGTACGACAACCTGCGCTTTCCCGAGGCGGTCGAGCAGCTGGCCTCCCGTCAGGGTATCGAGGTGCCGCGTGAGGGGGCCGACGACCCCCGGGCCCAGGCCCGCGAGAAGAAGCGCAAGGAGGGCGTGAACCTGCTTGAGGTGGCAGCGAGCTTCTTTCGTACTAGGCTGAAGATGGCCGAGGGGCAGGCGGCTCGCGCCTACCTCGAACGGCGCGGGCTCTCCGGCGATATCCAGGCCGACTTCGCCATCGGCTATGCGCCGGATGTGTGGGATGCCCTCAAGCGTCATCTCGTCGAACAGGGGATCGGCGAGGCGGTGCAGGTCGAATATGGCTTACTGGTGCATCGCGAGGAGAGCGGGCGCACCTATGACCGCTTCCGCGATCGGGTGATGTTCCCGATCCGTGATATCAAGGGGCGTACCATCGCCTTCGGCGGGCGGGTACTTGGGGATGCCAAGCCCAAGTACCTCAACTCCCCCGAGACCCCGGTGTTTCACAAGGGGCGGGAGCTGTACGGCCTCTACGAGGCGCGCCAGGCCAATCGTCAGCTCGAGAGGATGCTGATCGTCGAGGGCTACATGGACGTGGTGGCGCTTGCCCAGTTCGGCATTCGCAACGCCTGCGCCACGCTTGGTACCTCCACCAGCGAGGAGCATCTGCAGCGGTTGTTTCGTGTGGTCAGCGAGGTGGTGTTCTGCTTCGATGGCGACCGCGCCGGACGCCAGGCAGCCAGCCGAGCGCTGGAGACCGTGCTGCCGCTGATGATCGATGGACGCCAGGCGCGGTTCCTGTTTCTGCCCGAGGGCGAGGATCCCGATACCTTGGTCCGCGATGAGGGGGCCGAGGCGTTCCAGAAGCGGGTGACCTGCGCCACGCCGTTATCGGAATTTCTGTTCGACCAGGCGGCGACGGGGCGTGACCTGGCGCGCATCGAGGATCGCGAGCGCTTCGCCAGCAGCGTGCTCAAGGCGCTCGGCAAGCTTCCCGAAGGCGTGCTCAAGTCGCTGATGCTCAGCGAACTTGCGTCGCGTACCGGTGTCGATCAGTCGCGCTTCGAGGCGCTGATGGTGCCGCCATCCGAGCCGGAACCGCCGCCTTCGCCGCCCGATGAGACGCCATGGTCCTCCGCCGATTCGGAGATGATAGCAGCCGATGCCAGGGAGAGCCGGGGCAAGGGTGGCGCGTTGAGCCTGGCCGCCAGAGCGCTGCAGTTGCTGGTGCATGAGCCGGCACTGGCCGGGCGCTTGCCGGAAAGCGACGACTGGTGTCCGGAGGATGCGGATGGGACCCTGTGCCGCGAGGTGATCAAGCTGCTGAAGGCCGGCCGTTATCGCAGTGGCCAGGTACTGCTGGCGCACTTTCACGGCAGCCGTGAGGGGGAGCGTCTGGCGCAGCTGGCCAGGCGCGAACTGTTGATTCCTAGGGCGGATCGCGGCACCGAGCTCGATGGTCTGGTGGAGTATTTCGTGCAACGCCGCTCGCGGATGACGCCGCGGCATGAGTATGACGCACTGCTGGCGAAGGAGCGTCAGGGTGAGCGATTGAGTCGGGAAGAGAAGCAGCGTTTGCTTGAATTGCTGCCCCTGCTGGGTCGCTGACTCAGGGACGAGGAGAGGGGCCGAGAGTGCCGGGGTTGAATTATTGCCCATCGCCGCCATCTAAAGGGGCAGGGCGAAACCGCGGCAACAGGCCTAACCGGATAAACTAACACACCTAAACGTCGGCGCAAATGGAGCGCTGGCGGATTGGCATGGCAAGCCGCTATAATGGTTGGCTTTATGGATGCTATCGCCTACACGTTTGGGTGCTTCATTCTTCTTCGTCGAGATAGGGTTTCTATGGCTGGAAATGCGCAGCAGCAGTCACGTCTGAAGGAGTTGATCGCGCGCGGCAAGGAGCAGGGTTACCTGACCTATGCCGAGGTCAACGACCACCTTCCCGAGGATATCGCCGACCCGGATCAAGTGGAAGACATCATCGGCATGATCAACGACATGGGGATCAGTGTCGTTGAGGAAGCGCCCGATGAAGACACCTTGATGATGGCCGATCACTCCACCGATGAGCACGCCGCTGAAGAAGCGGTTGCCGCGCTCGCCGCCGTGGAGAGCGACGTGGGCCGCACCACGGACCCCGTACGCATGTACATGCGTGAGATGGGCACCGTCGAGCTGCTGACCCGCGAGGGCGAGATCGAAATCGCCAAGCGCATCGAGGAAGGGACCCGAGAGGTGATGTCCTCCCTGGCGTTCCTGCCCGGTGCGGTCGATTCGATCCTTGAGGCCTACGATGCTACCCAGGATGAGGAGGCGCCGGGGCGTCTTTCCGATCTGTTCTCGGGGTTCATCGATCCCGACGAGGGGATTCCTGGCGTTGCCGAGGCCGAGGTGCCCGAACCCGAAATCAGTGACGAGCTCGACACTGACGACGAGGGCGATGGCGACGACGATGACGGGGACGAGGAGGAGACCAACACCAACGAGGGTGGTCCCGACCCCGAAGAGGCCAAGGCGCGCTTCGAGCAGATTCGCGAGCAGAACGAGGTAGTCAAGGCGATTCTCGCCAAGCACGGTCGCGGCTCCAAGGAGGTCTTCGAGGAGCAGGCGCGCCTGGCGGAGCTGTTCTCGCCGATCAAGCTGGTGCCCAAGCATTTCGAGCGCTTGGTCAGCCAGGTGCGGATCAGCGTCGAGCAGGTTCGTGAGCAGGAGAAGATGATCATGCAGGTCTTTGTCAAGAAAGGCAAAGTCCCGCGCAAGACATTCATCAAGTCGTTCCCGGGCAATGAGTCGCGTGCCGACTGGATGGATGACTTCCTGGCGGCCCACGCCAAGTATAGCGAACGCCTCGGACCGTTCCGTAGCGATATCGCCCGTGCCCAGCGCAAGATTGCCTTCGAAGAGCAGATGGTCCAGCTGCCGGTCACCGAATTGAAGGAGATCAATCGTCGCCTGTCGATCGGTGAAGCCAAGGCGCGCCGGGCCAAGAAGGAGATGGTCGAGGCCAACCTGCGACTGGTGATCTCGATCGCCAAGAAGTACACCAACCGGGGGCTGCAGTTCCTCGACCTGATTCAGGAGGGCAATATCGGCCTGATGAAGGCGGTGGACAAGTTCGAATACCGTCGCGGTTACAAGTTCTCGACGTATGCCACTTGGTGGATTCGTCAGGCGATCACGCGCTCGATCGCCGACCAGGCACGCACCATCCGCATTCCGGTACATATGATCGAGACCATCAACAAGCTCAACCGCGTTTCTCGGCAGATGCTGCAGGAGATGGGCCGCGAGCCGACGCCTGAGGAGCTCGGCGAGCGCCTCGAGATGCCGGAAGACAAGGTTCGCAAGGTGCTCAAGATTGCCAAGGAGCCGATCTCCATGGAGACGCCGATCGGTGATGATGACGACTCCCACTTGGGTGACTTCATCGAGGACGGTACCATGCTGTTGCCGATCGACATGGCCACCGGCGAGGGCCTGATCGAGGCCACGCGCAATGTGCTGGGCGGCCTTACGGCTCGTGAAGCCAAGGTGCTGCGCATGCGCTTTGGCATCGACATGAATACCGATCACACGCTGGAGGAAGTCGGCAAGCAGTTCGACGTCACCCGCGAGCGCATTCGGCAGATAGAAGCCAAGGCGCTGCGCAAGCTACGCCACCCCAGCCGCTCCGAACCGCTGCGCTCGTTCCTAGACGATTAAGCGCAAGCAAGGCTGGAAACACCAACGCCCGCAGGTGATGCCTGCGGGCGTTTTTATTGCCGAGCGCCTGGAGGCCGGCGTTTAGAGCGTATAGTGAGTGGCCGAGCCGGGGCCGACCGGCAGACCAAGCACGAAGACCCAGATAAAGAACAAAAGACTCCAACCTATCAGCATGAACAGCGTGTAGGGGAGAATCAAAGCGACTAGCGTGCCGATGCCGAGATCCTTTCGATAGCGTGCGGCCACCGCCATGATCAGCCCAGTGCGAACAGCGCCGGGCCGCGTAACCCATCGACTCGAGCGCATCGGCACCGGCCACCACGATCACCACGATGCCGCTCAGGAAGGGCGAGCCGCTGATCGCGCCGGTCTCGGGTGGCGCAGCCCCCCCACTCGGGTACCACCATGATCGCCAGTACCGCAACGACTGTGAGGGCCGCCAGGCCGGAGCCCTTGAGTGCCCGTTTCTCACCGTCAGTGAGGCCTTCCAAGCGCTGGTCGTCGATATCGCCCTCGGCGTAGGTTGCGTCGAACTTGCCGAGCTTGGGTTCGACGATACGCTCGGTGACCAGATCGCCGATCAGCGTGACCACGAAAGTACTGACGATCATGCAGAACCAGTTGGCCTCGGCGCCGACGTGTAGGTCGGGTCGAGCAGGCGGGCCGCTTCCTGGGTGATGCCCGAGAGCAGCGGATCGACGGTGCCGATCAGCAGGTTGGCGCTATAACCGCCGGAGACACCGCAGAAGGCGGCCGCCAGACCGGCCAGTGGGTGGCGGCCGAGCGAGTGGAAAAGCATTGCTGCCAGCGGGATCAGTACCACGTAGCCCAGTTCGGCGGCCATGTTGGACATGATGCCGGCGAATACCACCGCATAGGTGACGATACGCGGCGAGCGGTTCAGCACCAGGGCACGCATGCTCGAGGAGAGCAGTCCCGAGTGCTCGGCCACGCCAACGCCGAGCATCGCCACCAGCACTGTGCCGAGCGGGGCGAAGCCGGTGAAATTACCGACCATTTCGGTGACCAGGCAGCGAAGCCCCTCGGCGTTGAGTAGGAGGTTGTCTCTTTTATCGAATGGTTTTTAGTTGATTGGTTTGCCTGTTACGGCATGGCGCGGGACATTGCGTCGAATGCGCGTCAACTGCAAACGTCTTCCCGGAGATATCGCGATAAAAATGAAAACGGCCTCCCGCAGGTGGCCGTCTTGGCAGGGCGGTGCATGGGATCAGCCGGGCTGGCGGGCCAGGGTCCAGCGCCTTGCAAGCAACGTAAGCTCGATCACGGCAATCAAGATCAGCGCGTAGCCGAGCAGTTCCACCACCTCCTCGGCGGCATCCTTGAAGGTGCGCACATAGCTCTCCTCCAGTACCGCAAGCCAGAAGTCCTGGCGGCCGTAGAGGCGCGAAAAGACGTAGGTCACCAGTACGCCGGCGGCAAACAGGCCGAAGGAGAAGCTGTTGCTGTAGTGGGCAAACTCCTCGATGAAGCGGCGCCGATGGCGGATGACCCAATAGAGGCTGGGTAGGACCACCAAGGCGACCAGCACCTTCCAAGTATGCCGAGCCACATAGGTGTCCAGCCAGTAGTCCTGCTCGCGGATCAATGAGCTGAAGACGAAGGCGAACATCAACAGGGTCAGGGTGGGCATCACCTTCAGCACCTGGCGCGTGTAGAGCAGCAGCAGCGATGCGCTCAGCAGCAGGGCGCTCTGCGCGAGCTCGGTGAAGCCATACTCGGTAAAACTCACCTCCGGGAAGTGCAGTGCCTCGATATAGGCCCCCTGGGCCAGGGCGGCGATAAGCAGCATGTAGAGTCCTGCACGAATGCAGGCGGCAGTGAAGCTGATGGGGCGGGTGACGGGTTCCGGGGGCATAGACTTTCCCTAGGTGAGATACATACAAAAGCGAATGTTATTTTATCGCTATTCCATTTGGCTTGCCAGCCTACCACTGCGGTTGGCCTCTTCGACCAGCCAGTCATGCACGGCCTTGATGCGTCGGTCGTCGAGCGCGCCCGGCACGTGGACGATACCGTAGCGCTTGCCAGTGGCGACACGTTGAGCAAAGGGGGCGATCAAGACACCATTCTTGAGCTCGTCGGTGATCAATGCTTGGCGGGCGATCGCCACGCCCATGCCGGCAATGGCGGCATCCATGGTCAATTGATGGCGATTGAAAGTATAACCGCGGCGGACATTGATATGCTCGGCATCGCAGGCATCAAGATAGTGCTCCCACTCCGCGTAGTCACGGCTGCCGCGCCAGGCGGTGACATCATGCAGCAGTGGGTACCAGGCGAGATCCTCCAGACGGCGAAGTGGCGGCTTGCCACGCATCAGCCCAGGAGCACAGACGGGGAAGATCGTTTCATCGATCAGCGGCGTGATCGCGAGTCCAGGATAGTGGCCGTCGTTGAGATCGAGGGCGAGATCGTAATCGCCATCGCGCAGCGAGATATTGCTGTCCTCGGCGATCAGGTCGAGTTCGATGTCGGGAAAGCGTGCCTGCAGCCGGGGCAGGCGTGGCATCAGCCACTTGGCAAGAAAGGCCGGCACCGAGCGTAGCCGGATGATGCCGCTCATCACGCCACTGCGCAGACGGCGCACTTCGAGTCCTACGGAGAGATAGGCTTCGTCGACGACAGCAGCTAGTCGTTGCCCCTCGTCGGTCAGCTGCAGCTGGCGGGGCAGGCGGCGAAACAGCTTGAACCCCAGACGCTCCTCGAGCTGCTTGATCTGCTGGCTGACCGCGCCGGTGGTCACGTGAAGCTCCTCTGCAGCACGGGTGAAGGAGAGGTGGCGTGCACTCACCGCGAAGACTTTCAGCCAGGCATGCGTCTGGGCGTTGAGATGTCGGCTCATGGTTAAGCTATTCTAAACTAAGGGCGAGATATTCTGGATTGAGAAGCGTTGGTGACTTGCCCAACATAGCGGAAAAGCGCTGTCGGGGCACGCTTCCTTTTTAGACAGTTTAGTTGTCTTGATTCGTCGTCCCGCCACGCGCCACTTCTTCAGCCTGCTTCGAGGTGATTGCATGGCGATCAGCGTCTTCGATCTGTTCAGAATCGGCATCGGGCCCTCGAGCTCGCATACCGTTGGCCCGATGCGGGCGGCGCACGATTTCGTCGCCGCGCTCGATGAAAAAGGTGAGCTTGCACAGGTGAGTCGAGTCGAAGTGCATCTGTATGGCTCGCTTTCGGCGACCGGCAAGGGGCACAGCACCGATCGTGCGATTCTCATGGGGCTGATGGGAGAGCTTCCCGAGCGTATCGATCCGGCGAACATCGATCCGGCGATCGAGGCGCTTCACTCCTCCGCCACGCTGTGCCTGGGCGGCACCCAGACGGTCGAGTTTCGCTGGGAACGCGATCTGCAGTGGCATGAGGAGTGCCTGCCGCACCACCCCAACGCCATGCGCTTGATCGCCCACGGCCAGGAGGGGGAGTTCTACCGCAATACCTACTACTCGGTGGGGGGCGGCTTTGTCATCGACGAGCAGCAAGTGCAGTCGGGAAAGCTCGATAGCGACACCACGCAACTGCCCTACGACTTCAACAGTGCGGCCGAATTGATGACGCTGTGCCGAGAGCACGACATGCGCATCAGCGAGCTGATGCTGGCCAACGAGAAGGCCTGGCGTAGCGAGCAGCAGATTCGCGATGGCCTGGCCGAAATCTGGCAGGCGATGCAGGCGTGTGTCGAGGTTGGTCTTGCCGGAGAGGGGGTGCTGCCGGGCGGGCTTAATGTGAAACGGCGCGCCGCGGCGCTCTACCGACGCCTGCAGGCGATGGAGGGGGATCGTGGGTTGATCGCCACCACCTTCTCGGCAATGGATTGGGTCAATCTCTTCGCGCTGGCGGTCAACGAGGAGAATGCCGCCGGAGGACGGATGGTGACGGCGCCGACCAACGGCGCGGCGGGCATCATCCCGGCGGTGCTGCACTACTACATGAAGTTCCAGCCCGGCGCCTGTGCTCGCGATGTCGTCGATTTCCTGCTGGCTGCCGGTGCAGTGGGCATCCTGTGCAAGAAGAACGCCTCGATCTCCGGCGCCGAGGTGGGCTGCCAGGGCGAGGTGGGCTCGGCCTGTGCCATGGCCGCGGCGGGGCTCGCCGAGTTGATGGGTGGCAGTGTCGAACAGGTGGAAAACGCCGCCGAAATCGGCCTCGAGCATAATCTGGGGCTGACCTGCGACCCGGTCGGCGGACTGGTGCAGGTGCCCTGCATCGAGCGCAACGCCATCGCCTCGGTGAAGGCGATCAATGCCGCCCAGATGGCGCTGCGTGGCGATGGCGAGCATTTCATCTCGCTGGACAAGGCGATACGCACCATGCGCGATACCGGACGTGACATGCAGGATAAGTACAAGGAGACCTCGCGCGGCGGTCTGGCGGTGAATGCCATCGAGTGCTGAGCCGGGGTTGTTCACCGTTTTGCTGGGGCGCCGTTCGGCGCCCTTGGCGTTTTCACGGCCCGGTTGCGTCTACTCCATTGGTCGAGTCGGGCCAGGGAACGATTGCGAGGTCGTCTAAGCTGCTCTAGCTTACGTTAACGTAAGCTTCTTCCGAGGCACTCGCCCCGGAGATGACAATAACGACAACGACTGCACGGGGTGTGTCGCGCCCCGGAGGACGCCACATGACCCAAGAGTTGATTCTCGAGACTCGCGGTCTGACCAAGACGTTTCGCGGCTTTACTGCCGTGGATAGCGTCAATCTCAAGGTCAGGGAGGGCCACATCCACGCCTTGATCGGCCCCAACGGGGCCGGTAAGACCACCGTCTTCAATCTGCTCACCAAATTTCTGCCGCCGAGCCAGGGGGAAATTCTCTACCGCGGCAAGCCGATCACCCGCCTCAAGCCCAATGAGATCGCACGTCTCGGGCTGGTGCGCTCGTTTCAGATTTCCGCGGTATTCGCGCATATGACCGCACTGGAGAACGTGCGCGTGGCGTTGCAGCGCAGCCTGGGTACCTCCTTTCACTTCTGGAAATCGGAACGCAGCCTCGAACCGCTCAACGAGCGGGCCATGGATCTACTCGAACAGGTGGGCCTCAAGGAATACGCCAATGTGCTGACCGTGGAGATGCCCTACGGTCGCAAGCGGGCGCTGGAAGTGGCCACCACCCTGGCGCTCGAGCCCACGGTGATGCTGCTCGATGAGCCGACCCAGGGCATGGGTGCCGAGGACGTCGACCGTATCGTCGAGCTGATCCGTCGCGTCTCGCTGGGGCGCACGGTGCTGATGGTAGAGCATAACCTCAGCGTGGTCAGCCGGCTATGCGACCGGATCACCGTGCTGGCGCGCGGGGCGGTACTCGCCGAGGGCGATTACGAGACGGTCTCGTGCGATACCCGTGTCAAGGAGGCCTACATGGGGCGCGAAGCGGCAGCCGAGGAGGCCAGCGCATGAGTGCACAAGCAGCAGCGATCTACGATTACGACGGTGCAGAGCAGCTCAGAGTCGCCGATCTGCACGCCTTCTATGGTGAGTCGCACATTCTCCACGGGGTCAATTTCTCGGTCAGCCGGGGTGAGCTGGTCACCCTGCTTGGGCGCAACGGCGCGGGGCGCAGCACCACCCTCAAGGCAATCATGAACATGGTCGGTCGGCGTACCGGCTCGATCGTCATCAACGGCACCGAGACGCTTGGCGTGCCGGCACACCATATCGCCCGGCTCGGAGTGGGTTATTGCCCGGAGGAGCGAGGCATCTTCGCCAGTCTCGATGTCGAGGAGAACCTGCTGCTGCCCCCCACGGTGCGCAGCGGCGGCATGAGCCTGGACGAAATCTACGAGATGTTTCCCAACCTCTATGAGCGGCGGCGCAGCCAGGGCATGCAACTCTCCGGCGGTGAGCAGCAGATGCTGGCGATGGCGCGGATTCTGCG
Source organism: Halomonas sp. TA22 (assembly GCF_013009075.1). NCBI lineage: Bacteria > Pseudomonadati > Pseudomonadota > Gammaproteobacteria > Oceanospirillales > Halomonadaceae > Halomonas > Halomonas sp. TA22. The sequence continues at coordinate 3,213,995 of NZ_CP053108.1, forward strand.
CACCGGCGCGCGCCTGCTGCTGCTCGATGAGATCACCGAGGGGTTGGCACCGGTCATCGTCCAGGCGCTGGGCGAGGTGCTGGTCAAGCTCAAGGCGCGTGGCATGACCATCGTGCTGGTGGAGCAGAACTTCCGCTTCGCCGCACCGCTCGCCGACCGCCACTATCTGATGGAGCACGGACGTATCGTCGAGCAGATTAGTGCCGCCGAGCTGCCCGGACGCCGCGACCACCTGCACAGGATGCTCGGCGTGTAGTGGCCCGTAGCCACTGCAGTCTTATCCCGTCACTACAACAACAAGGCCCACTTGGGCCGTGGAGAAATGCATGAACTCACCCAAGCAAGCCAACAAAATGACCTCCAAGTGCCTCCTGCTCAAGCGCGCCCTGGTCAGCGGCATCGTCTTGGCCGCTGCCGGTGGCCTGGTGACTGCGGCTCACGCCGAGATCAGCGATGGCGAAATCCGCATTGGCTATCTGGCCGACATGTCCGGTACCTATCGTGACCTGGCTGGCCCCGGTGGGCTGGCGGCACTCGAGATGGCGGTGGAGGATTTCGGCGGCAGTGTCGATGGCGCGCCGATCGTGCTGTTCAGCGCCGACGATCGCAATAGCGCCGACGTTGGTGCCAATACCGTGCGCGAGTGGATCGACCAGCGCAACGTCGACATGGTCGCGGGGCTGGTCGCCTCGTCGGTGGTGATCGCCGTCACGCGGATCCTCGAGGAGAACGACGGGCTTGGCCTGGTCTCGGGGTCGGCGGCGTCGAGCATCACCAACGAGCACTGCACCGCCAACCATATCCACTGGGCCTACGACACCTATCCGCTGGCCAACGGCACCGCCAAGGCGATCGTCGACCAGGGTGGCGACAGCTGGTTCTTGCTGACCGCCGACTACGCCTTCGGCCATGCCCTAGAAGGGGACGTCGAGAAGGTGGTCAACGACAATGGCGGCAGCATCGTGGGTAAGGTGCGCCACCCCTTCCCGACCAGCGACTTCTCCTCTTACATCCTTCAGGCCCAGGGCTCCGGTGCCCAGATCGTCGGGCTGGCCAATGCCGGGGCCGATACCGTCAACGCGATCACGACGGCAAGCCAGTTCGGCCTCGTCCAGAGTGGCCAGCAGCTCGCCGGTCTGCTGGTGTTCCTCAATGACGTGCATGCCATGGGTCTCGAGTCGACCCAAGGGCTGCTGCTCACCACCGGCTGGTACTGGGACATGGACGACGAGAGCCGCGAATGGGCCGAGCGCTACTACGAGCGTGTGGGACGTATGCCGACCATGGTCCAGGCGGGCATCTACTCCAGCACCATGCACTACCTCAATGCGGTGCAGGCGATTGGCAGCGACGATACCGCCGCCGTGCGCGAGCAGATGATGGCGACTCCGGTGGAGGACTTCTTCTCCCGCAATGGCCGCATTCGCGAGGATGGCCGCATGGTGCACGACATGTACCTGGCCCAGGTCAAGACGCCCGGTGAATCGACCGGTGAGTGGGACCTCTACGAGATTCTCAGCACCATCCCCGCCGAAGAGGCCTACCGACCGCTCTCCGAAAGCGCGTGCAATCTGGTCGGCAACTGAGACGAACGGCAGCGGCGATGTCGGCTGCTGTCGGGTTTCGTGAGGCGAGGAGATTCGCGCAATGACAATGATATTCGGAGTGCCCTTGGCGGTTTTCATGGGACAGCTGCTGCTGGGGCTGATCAACGGCGCCTTCTATGCGCTGCTGAGTCTGGGACTTGCGGTGATCTTCGGATTGCTGAAGATCGTCAATTTCGCGCATGGTGCTCAGTACATGCTGGGCGCCTTCGCCGCGCTGCTGGGCTTTCGCTACTTGGGAATCAACTACTGGCTGGCGCTGGTGCTGGTACCACTGGTGATCGGCGCGCTGGGCGTGGTGCTCGAACGCTTGCTGCTGCGCCGCATCGCCCATCTCGATCATCTCTATGGGCTACTGCTCACCTTCGGTCTGGCGCTGATCTTCGAGGGAACGCTGGTCAACTTCTTCGGCGTCTCCGGCGCCAGCTATCCAATTCCCTCTGCACTGCAGGGCGGCTTCCAGCTTGGCTTCATGTTCCTGCCCACCTATCGGGCCTGGGTTTTGGTCGCCGCACTGCTGGTGTGTCTGTTCACCTGGTTCATGATTGAGCGCACGCGGCTGGGTGCCTACCTGCGTGCCGGGACCGAAAACTCGGCGTTGATGCAGGCCTTCGGCGTCAATGTGCCGCTACTGGTCACCCTGACCTACGGCTTCGGCGTGGCCCTGGCAGCCTTCGCCGGGGTACTCGCCGCACCGCTCTACCCGGTGTCGCCGACCATGGGCTCGAGCTTGCTGATCGTGGTCTTTGCGGTGGTGGTGATCGGCGGGATGGGCTCGATACTGGGGGCCATCGTCACCGGGCTTGCCATGGGGCTAATCGAGGGATTGACCAAGGTGTACTACCCCGAGGCGGCCAACACGGTGATTTTCCTGGTGATGATCCTGGTGTTGATGCTGCGTCCCGCAGGCCTGTTCGGCAAGGAGACATGAGATGATCAATAGTGCACAAATCCTGAGCCCGGCCATGCAGCGCCGCCGCAATGCGCGGCTGCGCCGGGGGCTGCTCTACGCAGCACTGATCGTGTTGGGGCTGGTGGCACCACTGCTGGCCTATCCGGTCTTCCTGATGAAGGTCCTGTGCTTCGCTCTGTTCGCCTCTGCCTTCAACCTGTTGCTGGGCTATGCCGGGCTACTCTCCTTCGGTCATGCGGCGTTCCTGGCCACTGGCGGCTATGTGACGGGCTACCTGCTGTCGAGCTATCCGGGCCTGACGCCGGAACTCGGCATCCTGGTGGGCACCCTGGCCGCCGTGGTGCTGGGCGGACTGTTCGGCGCCTTGGCGATACGCCGCCAGGGGATCTACTTCGCCATGGTGACCCTGGCACTTGCCCAGATGGTGTTCTTCTTCTATATCCAGGCTCCCTTTACCGGCGGCGAGGATGGCCTGCACGGGGTACCCCGGGGCCAGCTGTTCGGGATGATCAATCTGCGCAGCAATCTGGCGATGTACTACTTCGTCTTCGCGATCTTCCTGTTCGGCTTCGCACTGATCCAGCGTACCGTGCACTCGCCCTTTGGCCAGGTGCTCAAGGCGATCCGCGAAAACGAACCCCGGGCGATCTCGTTGGGCTATAACGTCGATGCCTACAAGCTGGTTGCCTTCGTGATCTCGGCAGGCGTGGCGGGTCTCGCGGGTGCCACCAAGACCGTGGTATTCCAGCTCGCCTCGCTGACCGACGCTCACTGGCACATGTCGGGTGAAGTGATCCTGATGACCCTGCTGGGTGGCGTGGGGACCCTGTTTGGACCAGTGGTCGGCGCCGGGTTGGTGGTCAGCTTGCAGCATCAGCTTGCTCAGTCGCCGCTGGGTGACTGGGTCAATGTGATTCTGGGCGCCATCTTCGTCCTCTGCGTGCTGAGCTTTCGCAGCGGTATCGTCGGCGAGGCGCTCAAGATGATCGGCAAGAACTTCAAGTAGTGAGCGATGAGTGGTAAACGTGTCTCGCGATGGCTCTCTCCTGGGGACATTCATGGCATGCCGACAATCGAAGGTTACACCATCGATGGTAGGTGCTTTCTTGCGCGGCTTGACATACCATGCGTGTTTTCGAAAAAGAAAAACGGTTGGTGAAAGAAGGCTTTACCGCCGTCAAGGCGCTGATTTCTTCGATACCGCCTTAACCAGGAGGGGGACTATCGTGGACGACCAGGGCAGCTGCATTATTCGCCATTTTAGTTATTACGGTTCCCTGTCGAAGCAAGACAAGGCGTTGTTGGAGGAGCTGGAAAAGAGCCCGAATGAGGTCAAGGGCGGCACGCAGCTATGGGCAGAGGGCGATCTCGCCAACGAGTTCTGTACCCTGAGAAGTGGCTGGGCCTTCTCGTTTCGCCACCTGGAGAACGGCAGTCGCCAGATCCTCGAGATCTACCTCCCCGGCGATATCATCGGCCTGAGCGAGTTCGCCTTCCACAAGCGGTTGTCCGGCGTCGAGATGATCGAGGATGGGGTGATATGCCGCTTCCCCCACGAGCGCCTGCTGGAGCTATTCCAGGCATCGCACACCCTGACCTCGGTGGTGTTTGCCGTGGCCAGCCGTCACCAGGTGATGCTGACCGAGCGCCTGGTCAATCTTGCCAGGCGCAGTGCACGCGAGCGGCTCGCCAACTTCCTGCTCGAGATGTACCTGCGCGTCAACCAGTTGGAGCCGGAAGCGGGCAACCACTTCAATCTGCCACTCTCCCAGGAGCAGCTGGCCGATATCATGGGATTGAGCCCGGTGCATGTCAGTCGCACCTTCTCGGCCTTGAGCGAGGCCAACCTAGTGCACCGCGATCGTCACCATGTAGAGATCCCCGACATCGATGCGCTCGCCTGCGAAGGCGACTTCGACGACTGCTATCTCAACGGCAACATGCGTTCTCTGTATAGCCTGGAGTCAGCGGAGCGCTCTTCCGCCTGAGACGTTCACGAAGGTGCTCCGCTAGATGGTCGACCAGCAAGCGCACCTTGGGTGAAAGATGGCGGTGTCGGGGGTAGACGGCCCACACCGCCGTATCGCTGTGCTGGTAGGCATCGAGTACTGAAACCAGCTCCCCGCTGCGTAGATAGGGCTTGACGTAGTAGTCCGGCAACTGGGCGAGCCCCAGCCCCTTGAGTGCTGCATCCAGTAGGGCAGGGCCGGAATTGGCCTGCCAGCGACCACTGATGCGTACCTCGCGGCGTACCCCCTCGATATCGAACAGCCAGTAATCCCTCGAGCCGGCCAGACACCGGTGCGTGGCCAGCTCGGCCAGCGAGTGGGGACGCGAGACCTGATCGAAGTAGGCCTTAGAGCCGACCACGTATTCGCGACGCTCGCAGAGCCGCTTGGCGATCAGTGTCGAATCCTTGAGCACCCCCATGCGGATGGCGATATCGAAGCCTTCGTCGATCAGCTCGACGCGGCGGTTGGTGAAGTGCATCTGCACCTCGAGCTGCGGATGCTGGCACTGGAAATCGTTGACCAAGGGGGCGATGTAGCGCTCGCCGAAGGTGGTGGCCGAGGTCAGACGCAGCAGCCCCCTGGGGCTTGCCTGCAGATCGTTGATGGCCGCCTCGGCGTCGCGAAAGCCATCGAATAGCGCGTGGCAGTGCTCGTAGTAGAGGGCGCCGGCATCGGTCAGGCGCGTCTGGCGGGTGGTGCGATAGAGCAGCTGGACACCAAGCTGGTTCTCCAATTGGCCGACCAGACGGCTGACGTGAGAATTGGAGACCTTGAGCTGGCGCGCCGCGGCGGAAAACGTGCCCAGGCGTACCACTTCGACAAAGGCTTCGATTCGATTCCAGCGTTGCATTGGATAGGCTCTCTTGATTATTGCTCATGGGCAACAATCTTATGCTGCCTGCCCGGTTTATCCCAGCGACCGCGCTCGCCTAGACTAGTCTATGTACCAAGGGTGACGCGCCTAGGCCGTTAAAGGTCGGCGCTGCGCGTCCACTACCTGCCAACAGGAGCGTCAGAAATGAAATCACGAGCCGCCATTGCACTGGAAGCCGGCAAGCCGCTGGAGCTGGTCGAAATCGATGTCGAGGGTCCCAAGGCCGGTGAAGTACTGGTGCGCATCAAGGCCACCAGTGTCTGTCATACCGATGCCTTCACGCTCTCCGGCGCCGACCCGGAAGGGCTATTTCCCTCGGTGCTGGGCCATGAGGGGGCCGGAGTCGTCGAGGAGGTGGGCGAGGGCGTCACCAGTCTCAAGCCCGGCGATCACGTCATCCCGCTCTATACCGCCGAGTGCGGCAAGTGCAAGTTCTGTCTCTCGGGCAAGACCAATCTCTGCCAGGCGGTGCGGGCGACCCAGGGCAAGGGGTTGATGCCCGATGGTACCTCGCGTTTCTCGCTGGAGGGCAAGACACTGCATCACTACATGGGCACCTCGACCTTCTCCGAGTACACCGTGGTTCCCGAGGTGTCGCTTGCCAAAGTCTCCAAGGAGGCGCCGCTGGACAAGATCTGCCTGCTCGGCTGCGGCGTGACCACCGGCATCGGTGCCGTGATGAACACCGCCAAGGTTGAGCCCGGCGCGACGGTGGCAGTGTTCGGTCTCGGCGCCATCGGTCTGGCGGTGATTCAGGGTGCGCAGATGGCCGGCGCCTCGAAGATCATCGCCATCGACGTCAATCCCGACAAGTTCGACATGGCGCGTCAGTTCGGTGCCACCGACTTCGTCAACCCCAAGGACTACTCCGATCCGATCCAGCAGGTCATCGTCGACCTCACTGACGGCGGGGTCGACTACTCCTTCGAGTGCATCGGCAACGTCAACGTGATGCGCTCGGCCCTGGAGTGCTGCCACAAGGGCTGGGGCGAATCGATCATCATCGGTGTGGCCGGCGCCGGCGAGGAGATCTCCACGCGGCCGTTCCAGCTGGTCACCGGAAGGGTCTGGAAGGGTTCGGCATTCGGCGGCGTCAAGGGCAGAAGCGAGCTGCCGGGCTATGTCGACCGCTACATGAACGGCGAGCTCAAGATCGACGAGTTCGTCACTCACGACATGCCGTTCGAACAGATCAACGAGGCCTTCGAGCTGCTGCACGCCGGCAAGAGCATCCGTACGGTGCTTCATTACTGAGCCGCTCTGGCACCGCCGGATGGCGGTGCCGCACGATGCCGTGCGCATGTCACAAGGAGGAGTTATGACCATGACCGAACACCTGGAGCTGGTCTCCGCTACCAAGAGCTTCGGGGGCTGGATCAAGCGCTACAAGCACCACTCCCGGGCGCTGGGTTGCGAGATGATCTTCGCCATCTACCTGCCGCCCCAGGCCGAGGAGGAGCGCGTGCCGCTGCTCTGGTGGCTGTCGGGACTCACCTGCAACGATGAGAACTTCATGCAGAAGTCCGGGGCTCAGCGCGTCGCCGCCGAACTCGGCATCGCCATCGTCTGTCCCGATACCAGCCCGCGCGGCACCGACCTGCCCGGCGAGCATGACGACTACGATTTCGGCAGTGGCGCCGGCTTCTATCTCAACGCCAAGCAGGAGCCCTGGGCGCGCCACTACCGGATGTACGACTATATCAACGATGAGTTGCCCTCAGTGGTGCGCCAGCACTTCCCTGTGAATGGTCGTGAGTCGATCAGCGGCCACTCCATGGGCGGGCACGGTGCACTGATCCTGGCGCTGCGCCAGCCGGGACGCTTCGCTTCGGTGTCGGCCTTCGCTCCTATCGTCAACCCGATGGGCGTGCCTTGGGGGCAGAAGGCGTTCAAGGGCTACCTCGGCGAGGAACGAGGCGATTGGCGCCAGTACGATGCCTGCGAGCTGGTCGCCAAGGGCGTGTCGCGCCAGCCGCTGTTCATCGACCAGGGCGAGGCGGATAATTTCCTCGAGGATCAGCTCAAGCCCGAGCGGCTGGAGACGGTGTGCAAGACCCACGATCATCCGCTGACCTTGCGGCGCCAACCCGGCTACGATCATAGCTACTTCTTCATCGCCACCTTCATCGAGGAGCACCTGCGCTACCACGCCGATTACCTATTCCGCTGAATGGTCATCCATCGCTCGGTCGGCGCCTGCCACGGGAGCCGGCCGATTGAATCCATGCAGACTGCATGCAACCATGGCATCGGAGGGAGCCGTTGCACATGGCCGATTAACTTGAAAACGCTGCAGGTAGTGGCCGTTTGGGCCATCTCATATGCTTCCGGCAAACGGGAATGGTGAATGATGCGACATGTGGTGTATCGCTCAGTACGCATCTTTGCCATCGCGCTGCTGGGTTTCGTGGGGATCTCCATTGTGCTGGTGCTGATGCTGCGTGTGGTACCGGTATTTGGCTCGATGGTGATGGTCGAACGCAAGGTGCAGTCGTGGGTGGCCCGCGAACCCATCAGCATCCAGCAACAGTGGCGCCCCTGGTCGGAGTTGTCGAGCCACGCCAAGCTGGCGGTGATCGCTGCCGAGGACCAGCGCTTCCCCTTTCATCGCGGTTTCGATCTCGATGCCATGCGCAGCGCCTGGGAGTCCAACCGCGCCGGTGGAAGCCTGCGTGGGGCGAGTACCATCAGCCAGCAGACCGCCAAGAACCTCTTCCTCTGGACCGGGCGTAGCTGGCTGCGCAAAGGCTTGGAAGCGTGGTTTACGGTATTGATCGAGCTGCTCTGGCCCAAGGAGCGCATCCTTGAGGTCTATCTCAATATCGCCGAATGGGATAGTGGCGTGTTCGGCCTGGAAGCGGCAGGTCAGCACTATTTCGGCGTGGACGCCCATCAGCTCACCGAAGTGCAGGCCAGCCGCCTGGCAGCCATCCTCCCCAACCCACGGGCCTGGGATGCCGCTCGCCCCGGGCCGCATGTCGAGCGGCGCAGTGGCTGGATTCGCCAGCAGATGCGCAACCTCGGGGGGGCGGCTTACCTCGAGCGTCTATAAATAAAGGCGCATGTCTTCAACGCTTCGGTAAGCAAGCCGGTGAATCCGTGTCAGAATGCCAGCGCCGAATATGCCTCTCTCCGATCACAAGGGCGCTATGGCTGCATGGGTATGCGGCGTTTAAGCATAATGTGACTTATTCCTATCTATCAAACCTTCGGCTATCGATTGATTGATCATCGTCATGATCGATGCGCCGGGACAGGGTAGACTCATGGCTCGCGAGCGAGTCGTGCTCGTCTTGAATCACCGTTGTGAAGGGGGAGAGGATGAGAGTGGATGTGGCCATTGTCGGCGCAGGCCCGGTGGGGTTGAGTTTTGCAGCCGCTCTCGCTGCCGACGGGGTGTCGGTGGCGCTGATCGAATGCCAGCCCCTCGATGCGCTGCATGACCCTCAGCCTGATGGCCGCGAGATCGCGCTGACCCATGCAACCCGCTCGCTGCTGCAGCGTCTGGGGATCTGGCAGCGAATCTCGCCGCAGGAAGTGTCTCCGCTGCGCGATGCGCGAGTCTTCAATGGCGCCTCGCCGTTCGCGATGACCATCTCCAGCGGACGCAGCGAGGAGCGTACACCGCTGGGCTTTCTGGTCTCCAACCACCTGATTCGCCGGGCGGCCTTCGAGGTGGCCTCGTCGTGCAAGGGGATTCACTGGCATCAGGCGAGCGTCGAGCGTATCGATAGCGATGACCGTTGCGCGCGGCTATGGCTGAGCGACGGCACGCATATCGAAGCGGCACTGGCGGTGGCCGCCGATAGCCGTTTCTCCGAGACTCGCCGCCAGATGGGCATCGCCGCACAGATGCGCGATAACGGCAGGACCATGCTGGTGTGCCGCATGACCCATGACAAGGCCCACGACCAGAGTGCCTGGGAGTGGTTCGACCATGGCCAGACGCTGGCGCTGCTGCCGCTTGGCGAGCACTGCTCGTCGGTGGTACTGACCCTGACCAAGCACGAAATGGATGAGCTGCAGGCGCTTGACGATAGCGCTTTTGCGGCGCAGATTGCCCGGCGCTTCGATTACCGCCTGGGCGAGATGCGCAAGCAGGGCGAGGCACACACCTATCCGCTGGTGAGTGTCTATGCCGAGCGCTTCGTGGCCCGGCGCTTCGCACTGATCGGTGATGCCGCGGTGGGCATGCACCCGGTCACGGCGCATGGCTTCAACCTGGGGGTGCAGGGGCAACAGCGGCTGGCGGACCGAGTGCTCGATGCACGCCGGCGTGGCCTCGACATCGGCGCATCGCGAGTCCTTTCCGGTTACCAGCGCGAACATCGCCTGGCGTCGCGTCCGCTCTATCTGGCGACCCAGGCGATCGTCTCGCTGTACACCGACGACCGGCTGCCGGCACGGCTGCTGCGCTACGCTGGACTGCGCCTCGCCGAGCATGCCGCGCCGCTCAAGGGCGCCATCGCCCATCACCTCATACAGGATAGTGGGACCCGCTAACCCTACTGCTCAGCAATGTCAATATGTTGACTTGCTCGCCATATGCACTACCATATCTGGTAACCGGTGCCTGCGATGTCGTCTATGCATCGCAGGCACCGGTTACGCTTCCTACGCGCCATTTCCGGCGTTTTTGGGCATGTGCCGATGATCGATTCGGCGCTTTTGTCATCCTCATTATTCGGAATGATGAACATGAAGATCGAGATTTACAGCAAGCCCGCCTGCGTGCAGTGCACCGCTACCTACCGCGCCCTGGACAAGCAGGGTCTCGACTACACGGTCATCGATCTCACCGAAGAGCCCAGCGCCCGTGAGACCGTGGAGAGCCTCGGCTATCGCCAGCTACCGGTGGTGGTGGTGGGTGAAGAGCACTGGTCGGGCTTCCGTCCCGATCGCATTCGCGAACTGGCCTGAGATAATCGGCCTCCGAGCGAGGCTTGGGAGCGACCGATGGGCGAACTCGTCTACTTCTCGACCAAGTCGGGCAATACGCATCGCTTCGTGGAGAAGCTCGGCTTGCCCGCCCAGCGCATCCCGCTCAGCCGCGAGGAGGAGGCGCTGCGAGTGGAGACACCCTATATCCTGGTCGTCCCCACCTACGGCGGCGGTAGTGCACAGGGCGCGGTGCCGGGCCAGGTGATCCGCTTTCTCAACGACGAGCACAACCGTGGCCTGATCCGCGGGGTGATCGCCTCGGGAAATACCAATTTCGGGGCGGCCTACTGCCTGGCAGGCCGCATCATCGCCGACAAGTGCCGGGTACCGGTGCTCTATCAATTCGAACTGCTTGGCACCGCCGAAGACGTGGCCAAGGTTCGCACGGGAGTGAACACGTTTTGGAAACAACAAGCCTAGCCGTGCCAACCCGGCACGCCAGCAGCGAGAAGAGCGCGCGGACGATGGACTACCATGCACTCAACGCGATGCTCAACCTCTATGGCCCGAACGGCGAGCTGCAGCTCGACCGCGACCGCGAGGCGGCGCGCCAGTACTTCCTGCAGCACGTCAACCAGAACACGGTGTTCTTCCACTCGCTGGAGGAGAAGCTCGACTACCTGGTGGAGGAGGAGTACTACGAGGCGCAGGTGCTGGAACAGTACGAGCGTGCCTTCATCAAGTCGCTGTTCGAGCAGGCCTACGCCTACAAGTTTCGTTTCCCGAGCTTTCTCGGTGCCTTCAAGTACTACACCAGCTACACGCTCAAGACCTTCGACGGCAAGCGCTACCTCGAGCGCTACGAGGATCGCGTGTGCCTGGTGGCGCTGACCCTGGCGCGGGGCGACGAGACCCTGGCCCGGGCGCTGGTCGACGAGATCATCAGCGGCCGCTTCCAGCCGGCCACGCCGACCTTCCTCAATTGCGGCAAGCGTCAGCGCGGCGAGCTGGTGTCGTGCTTCCTGCTGCGCATCGAGGACAACATGGAGTCGATCGGGCGTGCCATCAACTCGGCACTGCAGCTCTCCAAGCGCGGTGGCGGTGTGGCCTTCCTGCTCAGCAACATCCGTGAGTTCGGGGCTCCAATCAAGCGTATCGAGAACCAGTCGTCGGGCATCATCCCGATCATGAAGCTGCTCGAGGATGCCTTCTCCTACGCCAACCAGCTCGGTGCACGCCAGGGGGCGGGCGCGGTCTATCTCAATGCCCACCACCCGGACATCCTGCGCTTCCTCGACACCAAGCGCGAGAACGCCGACGAGAAGATCCGTATCAAGACACTGTCGCTGGGCGTGACCATCCCCGACGTCACCTTCGAGCTTGCCAAGCGCAACGAGGACATGTACCTGTTCTCGCCCTACGACGTCGAGCGCGTCTATGGCGTGCCGTTCGGCGATATCAGCGTGACCGAGAAGTACCACGAGATGGTCGCCGACGGGCGCATCAGCAAGCGCAAGATCAAGGCACGCGAGTTCTTCCAGATACTCGCCGAGCTGCAGTTCGAGTCCGGTTATCCCTACCTGATGTTCGAGGACACGGTGAACCGGGCCAACCCGATCGCCGGGCGTATCAACATGAGCAACCTCTGCTCGGAGATCCTGCAGGTCAACACCCCCACCGAGTACGATGCCGACCTCGGCTATCGTCATACCGGCGAGGACATCTCCTGCAACCTGGGCTCGATGAACATCGCCAAAGTGATGGACTCCGGCGATATCGCTACCAGCGTCGAGATCGCCGTGCGCGGCCTCACCGCCGTCTCGGAGATGAGCAACCTGAGTTCGGTGCCCTCCATTGCCAAGGGCAATGCGCAGTCGCGCGCCATCGGCTTGGGTCAGATGAACCTGCATGGCTATCTTGGCCGCGAGAAGATCTTCTACGGATCGGACGAAGGGCTGGATTTCACCAATCTCTATTTTTATTGCGTGGCTTATCACGCACTGCGCGCCTCCAACCGTCTGGCCATCGAGCATGGCGAGAGCTTCGCCGGCTTCGCCGACTCGAAGTACGCCAGCGGCGAGTTCTTCGACAAATACACCGAGCAGGCGTGGCTGCCGCGTACCGAGAAGGTGCGCGAGCTGTTCGAGAAGGCCGGCATCGCACTTCCCGACCAGGACGACTGGCGCGCGCTGAAGGCATCGGTGATGGTGCACGGGCTCTACAACCGTAATCTGCAGGCGGTACCTCCGACCGGTTCGATCTCCTACATCAACCACTCCACCTCGAGCATCCACCCGGTGGCCGCCAAGATCGAGATTCGCAAGGAGGGCAAGCTGGGACGCGTCTACTACCCGGCGCCGTTCCTCTCCGACGATAACCTCGAGTACTACCAGGACGCCTACGAGATCGGGCCTGAGAAGATCATCGACACCTACGCCGAGGCATCCAAGCACGTCGACCAAGGGCTGTCGCTGACGCTGTTCTTCCCCGATACCGCCACGACACGGGATATCAACAAGGCGCAGATCTACGCCTGGCGCAAGGGCATCAAGACGCTCTACTACATCCGCCTGCGTCAGTCCGCCCTGGAAGGGACCGAAGTTGAGGGCTGCGTCTCCTGCACCCTGTAACGGCCGAATACGAGAGTGACCGATGAACTCCATGCATGACACCCAAACGCCAGCATCGCCGTTCAAGCGCATCGATGCGATCAACTGGAATCGCCTCCCGGACGATAAGGACCTGGAGGTGTGGAACCGCCTGACCAGCAACTTCTGGCTGCCGGAGAAGGTGCCGCTCTCCAACGACATCCAGTCGTGGAACACATTGACGCACCATGAGCAGCAGCTCACCATTCGTGTGTTCACCGGGCTTACGCTGCTCGATACCATTCAGAGCAGCATCGGAGCGCCGGTGCTGATCGAGGATGCGCGAACCCCTCACGAGGAAGCGGTCTACGCCAATATCGCCTTCATGGAGGCGGTGCATGCGCGCTCCTACAGCTCGATCTTCTCGACGCTGTGCACGACTCGCGATGTCGACGACGCCTTCCGCTGGAGCGAGGAGAACCCCTCGCTGCAGGCCAAGGCGGAGCTGATCCTCGAGCGCTACCGTGCCGACGATCCGCTGATGCGCAAGGTCGCCAGTGTGTTCCTCGAGTCGTTCCTGTTCTACTCCGGCTTCTATCTGCCGATGTACTGGTCAAGCCACGCCAAGCTGACCAACACGGCAGACCTGATCCGCCTGATCATCCGCGACGAGGCGGTGCACGGCTACTACATCGGCTACAAGTTCCAGCAGGCACTGGCCGAGGCCTCGCCGGAGCGTCAGCAGGCGGTCAAGGATTACGCCTACGACCTGCTGCATGAGCTCTACGATAACGAGGTGAAGTACACCGAGTCGCTCTACGACGAGGTGGGGCTGACCGAGGACGTCAAGAAGTTCCTGCACTACAACGCCAACAAAGCGCTGATGAACCTGGGCTATGAGGCGCTGTTCCCGGCAAGCGTCACCGATGTCGATCCGACCATCATGGCCGCGCTCTCGCCGAGTGCCGACGAGAACCATGACTTCTTCTCGGGCTCAGGTTCCTCCTATGTGATCGGCAAGGCGGTAGCCACCGAGGACGAGGATTGGGCGTTCTGATTCAAGACATGTGTGTACCGCAAACGGCCCGAATGGGCCGTTTGCGTTTCTGCGTCAGTCGGTCACGAGGAGCGTGGCCAGCCCTGGCGTAGACGCCGCGTGGTGGCCGCCCAGAAGCCATGCCCCGAAGTGCTGGGGGTAGACGACAGCATGGCAGAAGCCTGCTGGAGCGGTGCGAGAATCGCATCCAGATGATGGTGACAGAGCTTGCTGGTCAGCGCGCCCGGGCACTGGGCCAGCAGCAGGCCGCAATGGTAATAGGCATTGTCCAGGGCCTGGCGCAGCTCGCCGCTGGGGCCGACCGCCATGCGGCAACTCTCGAGCTCTCGGGAGAGCATCAATAGCAGGGTACTATCCAGCCAGCAGGGTTGGGTATCATTCTTCTTGCCGGCCAAGGAGCGCTTGATGGCCTGGAAGGAGATGTGGAGAAAGATGGTGGTGTAGTACACCCTGGAACGTTCGGACATGGCGGTGCAGGCTCGTCAAGTCGTAATTGATAATGACATTCATTCTCAAATTAGGCGAAACCCTGCCGCCTGTCAAATTCCTGGTGGTCAATCAGGAGCGCAGCTTCGTTGCCCGTCTCGGTTTCACCACGCCCCAGGAGCAGATCCTGATGCTCGCCGTGCTGACCTTCTTCATCTGGGCCGGCGAGTCGATATTTGAGTATCTCTACAAGATCCTGTGGCGCAACCTGGCCCAGCGTCTCCAGGCCGACCTGCGCCAGGATACCTACGAGCACGCCCAGCGCCTCGACATGGGCTTCTTCGAATCGAAGAGCTCGGGCCAGCTGGTGGCTACCATGAACGACGACGTCAACCAGCTCGAGCGCTTCCTCGACGGCGGCGCCAACGCCCTGATCCAGGTCGGCGTCACGGTGGTGGCGGTGGGTGCGGTATTCTTCGTGATCTCGCCGCTGATCGCACTGCTCGCCTTCACGCCGATCCCGCTGATCATCTGGGGCGCCTTCTACTTCCAGCGCAAGGCGGGCCCGCTCTATGCCGACGTGCGCGAAAAGGTCGGCGACCTGTCGAGCCGGCTCTCCAACAATCTCTCCGGCATCGCCACCATCAAGAGCTTCACCAGCGAGACGCGCGAGGCCGAGCGGCTGCGGGCGGCGAGCGAAGCCTACGTCGAGGCCAACCGCCGTGCGATCCGCATCAGTTCGGCGTTCATCCCGGTGATCCGCATGGCGATCCTGGCCGGCTTTTTGGCCACCTTCACGGTGGGCGGCATGATGGCACTGCGCGGCGATCTCAACATCGGGGCCTACGGCGTGCTGGTGTTCCTCACCCAGCGCCTGCTGTGGCCGCTGACGGGGCTAGCCGAGGTGATCGACCTGTTCGAGCGCGCCATGGCCAGTACCCGGCGCATCCTCGACCTGCTCGAGGTGCCGATCACAGTCAAGGACAACACCGGCCGCGAACTCGTCCAGCCAGTGGGCGGGGCAGTCTGCTTCGATACGGTGAGCTTTCACTATCCGAGCAGCGGGGTGGGAGTGGAGGGCATCAGCCTGACGGTGCCGGCGGGCAATACCCTGGCGCTGGTGGGAGCGACCGGCTCCGGCAAGTCGACGCTGATCAAATTGCTGCTGCGCTTCTACGACCCCGAGCAGGGCGAGGTACGCATCGACGATCAGCCGATCGGCGAGGTCAGTCTCGCCTCGCTGCGCCAGGCCATCGGTCTGGTCAGCCAGGACGTCTACCTGTTCGAAGGCTCGATTCGCGACAATATCGCCTATGGGCGTCCCGAGGCCAGCGATGCGCAGATAGAGGAGGCGGCCAGAACCGCCGAGGCTTGGGAGTTCATCGAGGCATTGCCCCAGCGACTCGACACGCCGGTGGGCGAACGAGGCGTGCGCCTCTCCGGCGGCCAGCGCCAGCGTCTGTCGCTAGCCAGGGCGCTGCTCAAGGACTCGCCGATCCTGGTCTTGGATGAGGCGACCAGTGCGGTGGACAATGAGACTGAGGCGGCGATCCAGCGCTCGCTCAAGCGTATCGCGCACGGGCGCACGGTGATCATGGTCGCCCACCGCCTCTCGACTATCGTGCATGCCGACGAAATCGTGGTGATTCATCAGGGCAGGGTGGCAGAGCGGGGATGCCATGCCGACCTGCTGGTCCGCGACGGCTATTATGCCGCCCAGTGGCGGGTGCAGACCGGCATGGCGCGAGCCGAGGATGCACCGCTGGTCTAGCCGTTGCCTGCGAGGGAGAGGCAGCGTTCAGACGGCGCTGCGCAGCTCCTGCAGGAAATCGCCAAGCCCGGCATCGCATATCGATTCCAGCGCCGGGCGGGCAAAGTGGAACCCCTGCTGGCGAGTGATGCCGAGGTGCGCCAGCCACAGCGCTTCCTGGCGCGTTTCGATGCCTTCGGCGATCAGCGCAATGCCAAGCTCGTCTGCCAGACCATACACGGCGCGCAGGATCGCCTGACGGCGTAAGTCCTGATCGCAGCCCATGACGAGTTCACGGTCGATCTTGACGACATCGGGCTTGAGGTCGGCAAGCAGGTCGAGATTGGCGAAGCCGTTGCCGAAATCGTCGATCGCGGTGGTGAATCCCAGATTGCGGTAGGTGTCGATGATATGGCGCAGGTGCTGGCGATCCTTGACCATCTCGCTCTCGGTGATCTCGAAGGTGATGCGCTCGATGGGCCAGCCGACCCGCTGCGAGACGGCCAGCGTGGCCTGAATGCACGCGCTCGGCTCATAGACGGCGTTGGGCAGGAAATTGATCGACAAGTTCTCCTGCATCTCCAGCTGGCTGGCAAGCTCGATCGCCTTGATGCGGCAGGCCTGGTCGAAGCGGTAGAGATACTCCGGCGTGATTCTCGAGAGGATCTCGTAGGCAGATTCCCCGTTGAGCCCGCGCACCAGAGCCTCATAGGTGGTGACCTCGGCAGTGGAAATGTCGACGATCGGCTGGAAGGCCATGGTGAAGTCGAACGGCAGGGGCGCATCGCAGCGTCCGCAGTGGGCATCGTGCCGTGCGCAGTGGCTCATGGAAGCCTCCCGGAGTGTCATTTGGCATTGGCAAAGCGAGTACCAAGGCCATGATAACAGCCTAGCTCACCACAGATGAGGGGATATCGGCGGCAGTAGTGGTTTTCTTAATGCCGAACTCTCTTGCCCTTGGCCACCATCACCACGCCAGCGAGAGCCAATGCCATGCCCAAGATGGCCAGCGGCGGTAGTGCTTCACCGAACAGCCACCATGCCTCGAGTGCAGTCACTGGGGGAACCAGATAGAACAGGCTGGCGACACGCGAGGCCTCACCGCGCTTGATCAGCGCCATCAGCAGCAGGATGGCGGCGATCGACAGCACCACCACCAGCCAGCCCAGCGTCAGGATGAAGGTCAGGTTCCACTCGATATCGCGGGTCTCGAAGAGCAGGGCGCAAATACCCAGTACCGCTCCTGCAGACAGATACTGCACCAGCGTGCCGGAGAGCAGGGGCATGCCGGTGCAGTAGCGCTTCTGGTAGAGCGTGCCGAGGGAGATACCCAGCAGGGCAATGAAGACGCTTGTCAGTGCCCCAAGGCCGAACCCCTCGAACACGTGGGTACCGCTGGGATCGAGCTTGCCGCCAAGCACCAGCGCGATACCCAGCAGGCCGAGCGCCAGCCCGGCCCACTGCAGCAGGGTGAGACGCTCGTCGAGCAGCGGTCTTGCCAGTGCAGCGGTCAATAGCGGTTGCAGTCCCACCAGCAGCGAGGCGAGCCCCGCCGGCATGCCCAGTGAAATGCCATAGAAAACGCCTGCCAGATAGGCTCCATGCACGAGCAGACCGGTCACTGCGATATGGCCCCACAGCCGGCTGCTACGCGGCCAGGGAGCCCTGATCATCAGTACCAGCGGCACCAATAGGGCCAGTGTCAGCATGAAGCGCACGAACAGAAAGGTGAAGGGTTCGGCATAGGGCAGACCAAACTTGGCGCCAATGAAGCCGGTGCTCCACATCAGGACAAAAAGCACGGGCATGGCGGCAAGCCAGAGCGTTTGGCTGCGGGAGGAGGCGTTGACGCTCTTCATGAATTCTTCTCGTAGAGGTGTCAGGACTGCAATCAGGGATGAGCGAGTTTACGGAGATCGGCAGGGCTTAGAAAGGAGGGTAACGCTGGCTTGATGAGTTCGGTAAGTATGCATTCGGCGCTTGAAGCGTAGCGTCTATTAAAATCGTCGCTCGGTGGCGACGAACGTGTGGTTTTTTATCGATAAATATTACATTTCGATACAATAAAATTATGAACCACGAGGGAACGTTGTCGTCACACGTTTGCACACACACAGCTCTACTAGGAGATATCATGAAACGGATAACTGCTCTCTTTTCTACCGCTCTGCTGACCGCTGGCCTGATGTCTGCTCAAGGCGCATTCGCTCAGGATCCTGCCCAGGACCCGGCCGCAGCTCAGCAGCCGCCGCAAGCAGCTGCCCCTGCGCAGCAAGATTTTTCCGACGAGCAGCTGCAGCAGTTCGCTGATGCCTCTCTGGAAATCGCTGTGATCTCCCAGGAGTACACTCAGCGTCTTCAGGGCGCCGAAGATGAAGCGACCCAGCAGGAAGTTCGCATGGAAGCCAACGACAGAATGGTCGAAGTCGTTGAAGATAGCGGCCTCGATGTCGATACGTTCAATGCCATCGGCTACACCATCCAGCAGGATCCGGAAATGATGCAGCGGGTTCAGCAGATGGCCGAAGAGCAGTCCTAAGGAGCCGTCCCAAGGCCGCTCTCCCGACCGATTCGGTTGGACGACAAACCCTGCCCAGCGTGGCGGGGTTTGTGCGTTTTGGGAAGCTCAAGATGCACATGTCATTGCTTTCTTTACAGCGTCTTGCGGGATAAGCAGAATCTCGATGATGAGTCGCTTGCGGGGAGAAGAACATGGATGTCGAACTACTGGAAATCCGCGAGCACATGGGGCGTTTTTCGCCCTTTGACGGGCTCTCCGAGGAGCTGCTCGATGAGATGGTGAATCAGGTCGAGGTGGCCTATTTCAAGGCGGACAGCGTCATTCTGGAGGCGGGCGGCAAGATCGGCGATCTGCACTATATCCGCAGTGGCGCCGTGGAGATCCGGCGTCGCAACGGTGATCTCTACAATCGGCTTGGCGAGGGCGATATCTTCGGTCACTTCAGCCTGCTGCGTCACCATCCGGTACGCTTTCCCGCCAGAGCCATTGAAGATACGCTGATCTACTTCATTCCCAAGTTCATCTTTCTGAACCTGTGCGAGGCGGACGAGGACTTTGCCGATTTCGTCGAGCTGGGTCGCCCACGCCTTGAGTCGGCGGTCGAGAAGCAGCAGAAGAGCAACAACCTGATGACCACCCGGGTACGCAAGTTGCTCTCCCGGCGCCCTCTACTGGTCGAAGCCGACATGACGGTACAGCAGATCGCCCAGCGCATGAGCGAGGAGTATGTCTCCGCTGCCCTGGTGATCACCCCGGTGGAGGGAGGTGAGCCGAGTTTCGTTCATGAAACGCGATCCTGGCAGCTACAGGGGATCATTACCGATCTCGACTTGCGTAACCGCGTGCTCGCCCAGGGGTTGCCCGCGGCAACACTGGTCGGTGACGTGGTCAGCCCGCGGCTGATCACCATCCAATCCGATGAGTCGGTACATGAAGCGATGCTGTGCATGCTGCGCTGCAATATCCATCACCTGCCGGTGCTCAATCGGCGCCAGCCGGTGGGCGTGCTCTATCTCTCCGACATCATTCGCTACGAGACGAACACCAGCCTCTATCTGGTCAGCAACATCTTCAACCAGACCGACGTGCGCGGTCTGGCGGCGTTGGTGCCCGATGTGCGCAACGCCTTTGCGCATATGGTCAAGGAGGGGGCCAATTCGATGATGGTCGGCAGTGCCATGTCCACCATCGGCCGAAGCTTTACCCGGCGGCTGCTGGAACTTGCCGAGGAGGAGCTAGGTCCGCCCCCGGTACCTTACTGTTTCATGGCGCTGGGTTCGATGGCGCGCAATGAGCAGAGTCTGGTGACGGATCAGGACAATGCGCTGATACTTGACGACCGTTTCGATCCCACCGAACACGATGCCTACTTCGCGGCACTGGCCAAGCGAGTCAGCGAAGGGCTGGATGCCTGTGGCTATACCCTGTGCAAGGGAGACGTGATGGCCACCAACACGCGCTGGCGTCAGCCGCTTCGGGTCTGGAAGCAGTATTTCAGCGACTGGATCGAGGATCCGACCCCCGAGCGGTTACTGCACAGCTCGATCTTCTTCGACCTGGACAGCGTCCACGGTGAGGAGGCGTTTGCCGAGCAGTTGCAGGATCTGGTGGCCGCCAAGGCCTCGCAACATCCGCTGTTCCTGGCCGCCATGGCGCGTAACGCGCTAAACCGCAAACCGCCGCTGGGCTTTTTCCGCACCTTCGTGATGGAGAAGGATGGCAAGCACAACGACATCATCAACCTCAAGCGGCGCGGGACTGCCCCGCTGGTCGAGCTGATTCGCGTGCACGCCCTGGCATGCGGCTCCCGGGCCCAGAACTCCTTCGATCGCCTCGACGACATCGCCAAGACGCAGCTGCTGCCCGAGGGGAGCGGCGAGAGGATCCGCTACGCCTTCGAATTCCTCTCCATGGTGCGTATCCGTCACCAGGTGATCGATATCGAACAGCAGCAGACGCCGGACAACAACATCGAGCCGGGTAATGTCTCCGACAGCGAGCGTCACCATCTCAAGGACGCCTTCCAAGTGCTCAGTAACGCGCAGAAATTCCTCAAGTTTCGCTATCCCATTCCCACGACGCGGTCCCGCTGAGTCATGCTATCCAGGCGCCACCGAAGCAGCGACAGCCCCGGCTGGCAGGAGTACTACACGCAGCAGGCCCGCAAGGCAGGCGATACGCGTCTCCGCGAATTCTATGCCGCAGGTAGCGTGGCACCGCAGACACCAATCGCCGATGCGCCACTGATCGCGCTGGATATCGAGACCACCGGCCTCGATTCGCGGCGTCATTCGATCGTCAGCATCGGCCTGGTGCCGTTCACCCTGCAGCGCATTCATCTATCACAGCGGCGTTACTGGGTCGTCTGCCCGCCGCGCCCATTGAGCGAGCAGTCGATCACCGTGCATCGCCTCACCCACTCCGACGTGGCGGACGCGCCGGACCTGGGCGAGATCCTCGATGAGTTGTTCGTAAGCCTGAGCGGTCGGCTGGCGGTGGTGCACTTTCGCCATATCGAGCGTCCATTCCTGGATGCGGCGATCAAGCGGCGACTAGGGGAGGGGCTCAAGTTTCCGGTCATTGATACCATGTCGCTGGAGGCGCGGCGGCATCGTCAGTCATCTTGGGCGAGACTGCGCCGCTGGCTGGGCAGGCCACCGGTCTCGATCCGCCTGCACAACAGCCGCCTGCGCTATGGCTTGCCGCCCTATGCCGCGCACCATGCGCTGGTCGATGCGCTGGCAACGGCGGAACTGCTGCAGGCGCAGATCGCGCGTCACTACTCCCCCGATACGCCGGTCGGCGAGCTCTGGTCATAAGTCATAATGCGTGAATACGACGAAGGCGGCCCAGGGCCGCCTTCGCTGATCGGGCAAGCAGTTACGTCAGGCTGCGCGCGGCTCGCTCATCAAGCCCTTGACGATGGCGTAGCAAGCCGCCAGCAGCACCACGGTGAAGGGCAGGCCGGTGGTGATCACCGCCGCCTGCAGCGCGGTCAGGCCGCCGCCGAGCAGTAGCGCGATGGCGATGGCACCCTCGATGATCGCCCAGAACATGCGCTGGGGCTTGGGCGCATCGACCTTGCCGCCAGCGGTGATGGAGTCGATCACCAGCGAGCCGGAGTCCGACGAGGTGATGAAGAACACCAGCACCAGCACGATGCCGACGAAGGAGGTGATCGCTGCTAGCGGTAGCTGGCCGAGCATGACGAACAGCTGCAGCTCGAGTACCGCGTCCTGTACGCCTTCGAACCCATTGAGGTACTGGTCGATGGCGGTGCCACCGAAGGCGGTCATCCACAACACCGAGACCAGCGAGGGAACCAACAGCACGGCGATCAGGAATTCACGCACGGTACGGCCACGGCTGACCCGGGCGATGAACATGCCGACGAAGGGCGACCAGCTGATCCACCAGGCCCAGTAGAAGGCGGTCCAGCCCTGGCTGAAGTTGGCATCCTCGCGTCCGAAGGGGTTGGAGAGCGCTGGCAGGTTGACGGCATAGGCCAACAGGTTCTCGAAGAAGCCGGTCGCGATCATCAGGGTCGGGCCAACGATGATCACGAAGGCCAGCAACAGAAACGCCAGGACCATATTGATCTGCGAGAGTCGCTGTACCCCTTTTTCCACCCCCGCCACGACGGAGACCAGGGCGATGGCCGTGACCGCCGAGATCAGCAGCACCATGGAGACGGTAGTGTCTGGCAGACCGAAGAGGTGGCTCAGACCGGCGGTTGCCTGTGAGGCGCCAAGACCGAGCGAGGTGGCAAGCCCGAACAGCGTGGCAAAGACCGCCAGGATGTCGATCACATGCCCAGGCCAGCCCCAGATACGCTCCCCAAGGATGGGGTAGAAGATCGAGCGCATGGTCAGCGGCAGGCCCTTGTTGAACGAAAACAGCGCCAATGCCAGGGCGACGATGGCGTAGATGGCCCACGGGTGCAGGCCCCAATGGAAGATCGTGGCCGCCATGCCCAGGCTGACGGCGGCGGACTGATCGCCTTCGGCAGCTCCAAGCGGGGCCCAGTCGGTGCGCGCCCCATTTTCTGTGGCGATGCCGTCAAGTGCGGTGCCGAAGTGGGTCATGGGCTCGGAGACGCCATAGAACATCAGCCCGATGCCCATGCCCGCGGCGAACAGCATCGCAAACCAGCCAGCGTAGCTGAAGTCCGGCGTGGCGTCGGCGCCACCGATCCGAACCTTGGCCAGTGGCGTGAAGATCAGTACGACCGTCAGGATCACGAAGATGTTCGCCGAGAGCAGGAAGAACCAGGCCAGATTGCTGGTCAGAAAGGCGAAGGCGCCATCGAAGATAGGTGCCACCTGCTCCTGCAGGGCGAGGGTGATGATAACGAAAAACAGGATCACCAGGGCCGAGAAAGAGAAGACCTTGCTGTGCAGATCCAGATTCACGCCGAACTTGCTGGCGGTAACGTTATCCTGGCCAATGACATAATCCGTGTCGATCAGGTTCGCCGGTCCTTCCGGGGCCGGAATGCCCTCAGAGCTTGCTTGCGGCTCCTGGGCGGATGAGTCTGATGAATTGTCGCTCACAGAACGCTCTCCGTTATTAGGGCCTCGAATATCCTTGCCCGGTGTAGCGGCGGGCAGTAGAACAAGAAGCGTTGTTAATGTAATTCAAGGGAATTGCTAAAACCCTCTTATATTGTGACGCTTTGTCGCTAAAATTCCACAACTCTGTCGCCCTTTATCGACAATCGGGACCAATGCAAAAGGCCCACCGCTACAAGCAATGGGCCTTAGAGCAGCGATCTCACTTTACGCGATCAGTTGCTGTCGTTCGTCTCGAACGCCTCGCGGGTTCGCTGCCAGGCACTTTCGGCCCCCTCGCGGGTGGTCTCCCAGGCGGCTCGCGCCTCTTGGCTCGCCTGATTCCACCAATCGGCATCATATTCCGGCAACTGCTCGATCTCCTCCTGAGTCGCATCGACCAGCAGCCGATGTACCGTTCTGCCGTGTTCATCGGTCTCGGTGGTCAGCTGAAACGACTGGTTCTCGAGCACTACCTCTCGTCCCCCCAGCCCGAGCGTTGCGCCGCTAACGATGATGATGGCCTGCACGCTCATGTTGTCATCAAGCAGGATGTCGCCGACTTCGCCGATGCTCTCCTCGGGGCTTGCCTGCAAATAGACATCGGCGTTGGTGATGTCATTTGCCGAGTAGAGCCCCTGCGCCATGTGGCTTTCGGCGAGGGCCGGCCCGCCGAGCATCAAGCTCCCGGAGACCAGCGACAGGCTCAAGACCAGTGCTCTGCTACGCATGACATCTCCTCCACTAAAGTGATTGTTTAACCATGGCAGTTCCCTCGCTGATGTCAACTTGCCACACACTGTGGCCTTCTGCCCTGCATATATGGCGCATGTGTCATTTTTCGCCATTGGATATGGGCTTGTCGAGGGCGTGTAAGACGCTCTGCCTTGGCCCCATCCTCTTGTTTTAACAAAAAAATAATAGGGGGTTGAGGGTTTGGCATAAAACCAGCTAAGTTAAGGAAGCACGATCAGTAAATCCAAGGATGCACCGGAGGCAAGGATGACTATTCGATACAAGGCAAGTCGCCGACTGACGGCAGCCGCTTCCATCACCGCCATGGTGCTGGGCAGCTTTGCGTTGACGGGTTGCGGAAACGATGACGAAGACGTTCCACCCGTGGGTAACGAGCCGGCAATGGAACAGCCCACCGATGATGATCTGGGAATGGATCAGGAGCAGGGCGTCGACAATCAACCCGTGGATCAGCAGCAGGCGATCGGCGATCCCGAACCTGCCGACCAGGCGGGAGATGAGGATGAGCGTGTTCCCGGCACGGCACCTGGTGGCGGTGAGGATCCCATGATGCAGGAAGAGCCCGCACCTACCGATGGCACGGGCGGCGGTATGTGACCCGCTGATGGCCAGCAACCTCACGTAAGCGAGAGCGCAACATCGCGCAAGTAGTAGTGCATAGAGACAGTACCCCTCTGGGGTACTGTTTTTGGTGAAACGCAGCAAACGCCAAAGCCCGCTAATCGCTGCAGGAGAGAGACATGATGTCTATACGTACACATGGATTGGCAATCGTTGGCTTAACACTCGTTTTTCTGAGTGGCCAGGCTACTTGGGCGGAGCAGGAGATGCTCGAAACCAACGAGACCGAAGCGCAATCCGCCGAGGTTCAGGAAACCGAGAGCACCGAGCCGGAGGATGAAGCGGGTCTTCCGGAGCAGGAGGAGGCGGGATTCGGTGATGGCGGCGAAGCCATGCCGGGCATCGAGAATTCACCAGCCGAGGACGATATCGAGGAGCCAACTACGTCAGAGGAGTGAGGCAGCGCGCCGGTGCAGGGCCCCAGAGCGTGCCTCACCGTGAGGTGGGCCAGCTCAGCTCTCGCTATCCTCCAGGCGTCGATAGAGGGTCTTGCGAGCAATGCCGAGAATGTCGGCGGTACGCCGCTTGTTGCCCCCCGTGGCTTCCAGCACCTTCTGGATATAACGCTTCTCCACATCCTCGAGGCTTGGCCAGTTGGCTTCCTGGGCGGCGGGGACCATCTCGCTGCTGACCGAGACACGGCTGGCCTCGCTATGGGTTCTGAGGCGTTCGGGCAGGTCGCCAAAGCTGAGGATGCCCTCTTCGGCCAGTGTCACGGCGCGCATGACGGCATTCTCGAGTTCACGGACGTTGCCCGGATAGCTATAGCTAAGCAGCGCCTTGAGTGCCAGCGGCTCCACCTGCTCGATGCTTTTCGCTTGCGTGCCGGCGTGCTTGGCAATCAAGGCCGCGATCAGGCATTCGATATCGCCCTCGCGCTCACGCAGCGGTGGGATGCGCAGCGAGAAGGTTTCGAGGCGATAGAAGAGGTCGCTACGGAAATTCTCGTTTCTGATCTCCTCTTCCAAGTCGCGGTGCGTGGCGGCAATGATCCGCACATCGACCTGCTCCTCCTTCTCGGCCCCTACGGCTCGAACCGACTTTTCCTGCAGGGCGCGCAGCAACTTGGCCTGTAGCGCCAAGGGCATCTCGCCGATTTCATCGAGAAACAGGCTTCCCCCTTGCGCGGCATGGAACAGGCCCTGGCGCGCTTCGTTGGCGCCGGTGAAGGCGCCCTTTACATGACCGAAAAACTCGCTCTCCATCAAATCCATGGGAATGCTGGCGCAATTGACCGCCACGAACGGCCCTGCGTTGCGCTCGCTCTCTGCATGGATGGCGCATGCCAGCAGCTCCTTGCCGGTGCCGCTCTCGCCGAGAATCAAGATCGGCGCCTCGCTTTTGGCCAGACGAGCGGCGTCATGGAACAGCGATTGCATGCACTCGCTCTCGCCGACGATGCCGTGGAAGTGCGGGCGGTCGCTGCCGGCCTCTTCCAGGCGGGCCGCCAGGCGGTGGTTCTCCAGTACACGAAATACGGCGTCGCGAACGTTCTCCAGATCGAGAGGTTTGGTCAGAAAATCGTCCGCGCCGATCTTCAGCGCCTCCACTGCTTGGTCGATGGTGCCGAAGGCGGTGATGACGATGAAACCAGCCTTGTTGCCATCGGCACGTACTCTCTCCAGTAGCTCCATGCCAGTGATGCCCGGCAGGCGCACATCGCTGATGATCAGCTCGAACGATTCGTGGCTAAGCGTGGCGATCGCCTCTTCGGCGCTGCCGACGCCAAGCGTGGCATAGCCGGCGTCCTGAAGCTCCTCCTCGAGGAGTTCAAGGATCGCGGCGTCGTCCTCTACGATCAGGATGGGGGGGTGCACGAAAGCCTCCTTGTCATGCATCTGGCTTCTTCAAGAAGCGTGTTCGTCTTCCGCCGGGAGTACTAGCTCGAAACCGGCACCACCCAGCGCACTATCGAAAACGCCCACCGTGCCGCCATGGTCGTTGATGATGCGATGGACCATCGACAAGCCCAGGCCGCTACCTTGACCCACGGGCTTGGTAGTGTAAAAGGGGTCGAAGACCTTGCCCTTGTCGGCATCCCGGATGCCCGGACCATCGTCCTCGACGCTCAGGTGGAGCTCATGGTTGATCCATCGGGCGCTGAGTCTAATCCTGCTGGCACCTGCCTGAAGGGCATTGTGCAGCAGATTGGTCATGACCTGAATCAGTTGTTGTCCATTGGCGGTGATCTGCGGGTCGGGAGCGGGAAGGTCGATCTGAAGCGGCACACCCTGGCGCTCGAACTGCTCTTCGAGCAGCTGCGTGGCTGCGGTGACCAGCTCGCTGAGGGCGCGGGTCTCCTTCTCCACGTTGTGCTGACGGCCAAGCTCCATCAGTTGGCGCACGATGACCACGATACGCTCGACTTCGGTGCGAATCCGTGCCAGCTTGCTGCGCTCTTCGTCGCCAATCCTGTCCCGCCGCGCCAGCCGCTGGGCCTGGCCATTGATCACCGTGAGCGGAGCGCCGATCTCATGGGCGACGCCGGCCGCCAGTACTCCAAGCTCCGCGAGTTTCTTCGACTTGCGCAGGCGCTTCTCGAGTTCCACCTCCTTGCGCCGCCTGACCTCGATATCGGCATCCTTCTCGGCCATGGAGTCGAGCATGCCGTTGAGGGCAAGCGAGAGCTTTCGATATTCGGCGGGTCCCTCGTTCACTGCCCGCTGGCTGCGATCCCCCTTCTCGACCTTCTCCATGACCGCCAGCAGTTGATTGAGGGGACGCTCGATGTAGTGCCTAAAGCCCCACCAGATCATGAATACGATGCCAGCGGCACCAATGGTGAAGACCAGCACCGCGAGAATGCTGATGAAGCCGGTGTAGTTCTCGATGCCGGTATTGAGCCGATTGACCTGCAGCACGCCGCGGATTTCGCCGCTGGGTGTGGTCAACGGCATCAGCGTGGAGTAGTAGTTCCAGCGCTCGTGCTGGCGGTAGGCGCCGGTGCGTTCGCCGCTCTCGGCCACGGCGCGGATGTGCTCGGTCTCGAAGAGCTCCTCGCCAAGCCCCAGGCCATAGATCTTGTCGCCGTCTGTGTCAAAGACGTAGGCGCCATAGATCTGGTGAAAGGAGAACGCCGAATGCAACGAGTCCTGAAGCGCCTCGGGCGTGTCCTGGGCGATTGCATAGCCAAGCGAGGTGCCAATGGCGTGGGTGATGATCTGCACTTCGCTCTGCAGCTTGGAGCGGACGTTGTCCTCGAGCGCCTTGATCGCGACCAGGCTGAAGACCAGCAGAATGAAAAACAGCGGCACGATGACCGTGATGATGATGATATTGCGCAAGCGCATGACTGGCCTCGTGGTGGACGGCGTCACTTAGGATGCCATATCCCACCATGTTGGTCGGCCGGGGTCCAGTTTCCCCCGGCCTCGCACCATCGAGCGGCGTCTCAGTCGGCGGGTTCGAGGCGGTAAAGGCCGCCGTCGCCTGCATCGTTGAGAAGGTAGAGGTAGCCATCCGGGCCCTGGCGCACATCGCGGATACGGCCGATCTGCCCCTGCAGCACTCTTTCGCGGTAGACCACCTCGCCATCCTCGATCACCAGCCGCTTGAGTTCCTCGCTGCGCAGGCCCCCGGCGAGTAGGTTGTCCTGCCATTCGCCGAACCGCTCGCTGTCGACCTGGGCGAGACCCGAGGGGGCGAAACGGTCGGCGTAGACGTAGACGGCATCGCGCATCTCGGGCAGGGACTCTACGCCGATCGGCTCGCGCGTGCCATAATCAACGCCGCGGCTTGCCTCGGGCCAGCCATAGTTTTCGCCCGCCTCGATGAGGTTGAGCTCGTCGCCACCCAGCGGGCCATGTTCGCTGGCCCAGATGGCGCCATCGGCGGCCACGGCCAGGCCTTGGATGTTGCGGTTGCCGAGGGTGAAGATCTCGTCGAGTACCCCGTCGTCATCGACAAAAGGGTTGTCGTCGGGCACGCCGCCGGTATCGGTCAGGCGCAGTACGCTACCGGCATGATCGTCGCCAGCCTGGGCACGCTCAGGCTCGACACCGCGATCGCCCACGGTCATCAGCAGGGTGCCATCCTCCTGCCACGCCAGGCGCGAGCCATAATGGCGCCCGGGGGAGGAGTTTCGGTCCTGCTCAAAGAGCTCCTCGACGTCGGTGAGCGATTCGCCCTCGAGTCTTGCCCTGGCCAGCGCGCTGGCCGTGCCATCATCCCCAGGCTTCGAGTAGGCGAAGTAGATCCAGTCGTTATCGCCTTCGCCCCCGTTTTCCTCTCCATAGCGGGGGTGCAGCACCACATCGAGCAGCCCGCCCTGGCCCTGGGCGGAGACCTCGGGCACGCCGTCGAGCTCGGTGACCTCGCCGCCGTCGATCAGTACCATCTGCCCGGTGCGTTGGGTCACCAGGAAACGACCGTCGGGCAGCACGGCCATACCCCACGGATGTTCGAGGCCGGATACCATGCGTACCAGGCGCAGGTCATGCTCCTCGCTCTCGATACGCTCATGGATGATCTCTTCGGCGCTGGCCACATTCAGTGCCAGGACGCCCCCCAGCAGCAAGGCGCCGGGCCGGCGCCAGGAACGGGTCGAGCAGGTGGGTTGTGTCATGATCATCTCCCAGTGGCTGACTCCCTTTACCCTAGCAGAGCCTGTGCAAGCGTGGCTTATCTCAGCAGCGCCAGCAGGATAGGTAGGTAGATGAACGAAAGCAGGGTGGAGCAGAACACCAGACCGGCGACGAACTTTGGCTCACGTCCGGAGCGCTGGGCGAACAGATAGTTGAAAACCGCCACCGGCATGCTCATCTGGATGACCAAGATGCTGTGCGCCATGGGTGGCAGGGCCAGCCAATACCCCACCGCATAGGCCAGCAGGGCAGCGGCCAGGGTGCGTAGCAGACTGAAGCCCACCGCGGATCTGAGATTGCGCGCCTGGATGCTGGCAAGTGACACGCCAAGGGTGATCAGCATCAGCGGTACGGTGAAGCCTGAGATCAGGTCGACGGTATTGTCCAGCCAGCTTGGCAGCGAGGTTTCGGTCACCAGCAGGGTGAGGGCGATCAGGATGGCGTAGACGGTGGGGGTCTTCGCTAGGGTCTTCAGCGGGTTGGCACTGCGGCTCGCCATGGCGGTACCGAAGGTGAACTGCACCAGCGACACCGTGACCATGGTGGCGATGGCGAACACGAAGCTGGCGCCGCCGAAGGCATAGAGCACCACGGGCAGGCCCATGTTGCCGGTGTTGGGATACATCATGGGCGATATGAGCACTCGCCAGGGCTTGCCTATCAGCGGCGCGAAGGCGAAGGTCAGCAGGCCCATGGCGGTGAGTACCATCAGTGTGCCGAGCATGGTCATGCCGAAGGTGGCGGCATCGATATCGGCGCCGGAGAGCGAGGCGAGGATCAGCGAGGGAGTGCCGATGTTGAAGACTAGCTTGGTGACGAAATCCACCGGGTAGTCATGCCCCAGACGAATCCACATGAAGCCGAGACAGGCCCCCACGAACACCGGAGCCATTACCGCAAAAAGTTCGACAAGCATGGATTATCCTTGGGCAAGAACGAGATGAAAATCGATAGGGTGCTATTGTGCTCGATTGAAAACGCGGCGCAACTTCTCGTCTGATCGGCGTGGCGAGCAGCAGTGGTATCCGCTAATCCCGCACCTTGGCACCAGGCGCGGGATTAGCATCAAGGCCGATACTCTGCCATCATCTTGTGTGGGCAACACCAGGTTGCACTCTTGTACATCCTTTCAAGGAGGAGTCTTTATCATGCCGCATACCCTACCTGAGCTGCCGTATGGTTATGACGCACTGGAACCGCATATCGATGCGATGACCATGGAGATTCACCATTCCCGGCATCATAAGACTTATGTCACCAACCTCAATGCCGCGCTCGAGGGAACTGGCCTGGAAGACATGCCGATCTTCGAGCTGATGAGCAACATCGATCGCGTGCCCGACGACAAGCGTCAGCCGGTGATCAACAACGGTGGCGGCCATGCCAACCACTCCATGTTCTGGACGATGATGTCACCGCAAGGTGGTGGCAATCCCCAGGGCAAGGTGGCCGAGGCCATCGACAGCGAGCTGGGTGGTTTCGAGGCGTTCAAGGAAGCCTTCCAGAAGGCAGCAGTGGGCCGTTTCGGCAGCGGCTGGGCCTGGCTGAGCGTCACTCCGCAGAAGAAGCTTGTAGTGGAAAACACCCTGAATCAGGATAGCCCGCTGATGCACGGCAATACACCCGTGCTGGGACTGGACGTTTGGGAACACGCCTACTATCTCAAGTTCCAGAACAAGCGTCCTGACTACATTGCAGCCTTCTTCAATGTCATCAATTGGGAAGAAGTCGAACGTCGTTATCAGGAAGCCGTGGCCTGATTCTCAACGCCGCAGTCAGCCCTGGCTGCGGCGGCGTTCTCCCAACTCCTGATTGATCGATCTTTAGCGATCAATCAGGGTGGCATTCAGCCGCACCGGCACCTCATCGCCGATATTCTCGTAACCGAGCATCGTCAGCACGGTGCGTGCCGTCGAGTTGGCCATCAGTTCCCTACCATCCAGTGCGATACGCTCGGCGGTGGTCACGCGAATCACATCGCGTGCATCGCGCGTGAAGCGCAGCGCCAGCGGTTCACGCTGAGTATTGCCCTCGGACTGGATGCTGAACATCAGCGTCTCGACCATCGACTCCCCCACGGCCAGCGCATCGAGGCGCTCCGGCGGCAACTGGGTCACCAGCGTGGCAATTGGCGTATTGGTCAGGCCCGTCAGCCACGGCGGCAGGGGGCCGAGCTTATCCAGCGCATCGGTTTGGTTCAGGCGCAGCGGCAGGCGCAGGGTGCCGTCGGCACTCACATCGCCCTGCAACTGACGCACTTGGTGCTCGTGCGGTACCGGACCGGTCGGTGTCATCTCGATAATGGTGGCCTCGACCCGCGACTGTTTGGGGTCGAGCTGCCAAGCGGCCATGGCCGGCAGGGCGAAGGGAAGAGTAAACAGCAGAGCGCTTGCGGCCAGATGTGCTTTCAAGGCATTGTCTCCAGGAAATGAATACACAGCAGACACGCCTCAGGCCGGAAAGTGCCCGCGGCGCGTTTAAGGTCAGCCGGGGGTGGTCTCGCTCATCGGCTTTCGCTATCATACGGCGGCGCAATGCAGGGCCTATAGCTCAGTTGGTTAGAGCAGGGGACTCATAATCCCTTGGTCGCAGGTTCGAGTCCTGCTGGGCCCACCATTTAAAACAGTGACTTAGCAATTATCTCTGGTGAGTCCCATGTTCCAAGGGTACAGTTTCGGTACAGTGCCGATCCTTCAGCCCCCTGGAGATTTTCATGGCCACCATCGTCAAGACCCCCTCTGGTAGCTGGAAAGCCGTCATCCGCAAGACCGGCTGGCCGACCACCGCCAAGACCTTTCGTACCAAACGTGACGCTCAGGATTGGAGTCGCCGCACCGAAGACGAAATGGTGCGTGGCGTCTATATTCAGCGCAGTGCCTCAGAGCGCATGACACTGGAAGCAGCTCTAAAGCGTTATCTGGCCGATGTCACCCCTACCAAGAAGCCCAGCACGCAGAAAAGCGAACGCCACAAAGCCACTACGCTCATCGAGCACTTGGGCAAGTATTCCCTTGCGGCCCTGACGCCGGAGCTAATTGCGAAATTCCGCGACACGCGGCTGAACAGCATCGGGCACCGGGGAAAGCCCATCAGCCCCAATACCGTGCGCTTGGAGCTTGCCCTGCTTGGGCACCTCTACACCGTGGCCATCCAGGAGTGGGGCCTAGGCTTGACCTACAACCCCGTCCAGAACATCCGCAAGCCAAGCCCGGGTGAGGGGCGCGACCGGCGCTTGAGCCCCGACGAGGAGAAGCGACTTTTCGCCGTGCTGCGGCAGCACAGCAATCCCATGCTCAACTGGATCGCCAGAATCGCCCTAGAGACAGGCATGCGCTCCTCGGAGATCCTGACCCTCACCCGTTCCCAAGTTGACGTGAAACGCCGCGTGGTGCGACTCACAGACACCAAGAACAACGAAGCCCGCTTGGTACCGCTGAATCTGGCTGCAACGGAGGTGTTCAAGCAGGCGCTGAGCAACCCG
This sequence comes from Halomonas sp. TA22, assembly GCF_013009075.1. NCBI lineage: Bacteria > Pseudomonadati > Pseudomonadota > Gammaproteobacteria > Oceanospirillales > Halomonadaceae > Halomonas > Halomonas sp. TA22. The sequence goes on from NZ_CP053108.1 coordinate 3,246,612, forward strand.
GTACGCCTGCTTGACTGTGACTTGGTGTTCTTCGGTGAGCCTGGCAAAGACGGCAAGCGAGGCCCCTACGCCTATACCAAGGTTTGGAATGAGGCAAAGAAGCAGGCAGGGCTCTACGATTTTCGCTTTCACGATCTAAGGCATGAGGCAGTTAGTCGGCTGGTGGAGGCGGGCCTATCCGACCAGGAGGTTGCTGCGATTAGTGGTCATAAGTCGATGCAGATGCTGCGTAGATATACGCACTTGAGAGCTGAGGATTTGGTTGCGAAACTAGATCAATTGGGGGCTGGCGACTGCTAGTGCATGTGGCTAGGAATGTCGTGTGTTGGGTTAATGTGTTTTATCCTGGATAAGGATATATAATTACGTGCGCATAAATGCAGCATGAATTTTAACGAATTATAACGCAATATTATTAAGGGAATGACGTGAGCTTTGTAAAAAAACTAGAATTTGGGAATTATACTCTTAAATTTGGCGAGGACAAAGTTTTACTGGATCTGTTTTCTGAAGTAGTGATGCCATCTTTTCATGAGATGAAATATGTTAGGAGGATTAAGGATAAAGGTGAATATTTCTTTATCGATACCAAGCTTTTAACCTTAGACGATTCTAGCGTACATCCTGTGGTTGGCATTGCGGGAAGGATAGTAAAAAATACAAAGCTAAGAAGAGAGCAAGTATATAGAACTCAAGGGGGTATAATCGAAGACAAGAGCGAGCTTGAAACTGCCCCAAGTTCAACTTTTTTGTTGATTCTTAATACGCATCGCTTAGTTCTGTGCAAAGAAGTTCCTGGAGCACCAACGATCCAAAACTTTCAGAGCACTAGCCAGTATTGCTTAAAACAGAGGCATGGCGAATTCATTAATGAAATTTTGAAAAAGCTAAGCAAGAAAGGGTGGAAAATCCTGACATAGAGCGCGTTACTAAAAAATCTCTGTTAATTAAATACCCTCCTCCAGATCTGCGTGTAACCCCCCTTTCAGATAAAGAGTCGCTGAGATCCTTTGTAAATCGTTTGCAGCATATAGATAAACTAACAATAAAATTGCTGCCTACTAACAAAGAAGAGATTGATAACGATGACTTTTGGGTGGATTTGGGGCGTCGCCGCGAGGAAATGAATAGTTCTAGCGCGAAAGTGGATTTTTCTAACACAAAGGAAGGATTAAATGGTGATAAGGTCTATGAACAAGCAAAGTCTGCATCAAGTTTTGGCAATTCAGAGTTAAAGTTCAAAGGTTATGATGCCCAGGGCGATACAATTCGGGGTAGTAACGAAGATTTTAGCTTGACAGTGGAAATGGATTCTTTGCCCAGAAGTGCTGAGCTTGCTGGAAAGCAAAAGTACCTTCAGTTTTTGAGTTTGGTAGGGGACGGTGTAATCTCGTTGCCAAAAGTCCATGAGGGTGTAATTCAGAAGCTGAAAGCTATAATAGGAAAGCAGTAATATGTCATATTCTTTTAAGGACACTGACCTTACTAGCGAAAAATCTCTTTGGGATGTTTATAAGTTATCAAGGAGAATTCTTCCTGGGAAATTTCAGGTCTTCGTGGTTTTAGGATCTGTAGCTCTGCTTATTGCAAATGCTATGTTTTTTGCGCGGGAAGAATCGGTCCTTCTGGCTGATGTTAGGAAATGGTCTGAAATGGGGTTCGAATTTGCAATCACAACATTAGGTTTCTTGATAGCTGGTTTTACCATATTTGCAACACTATCCAAGCCCAAAATGATGTTGGCTATGATGGGCCATATTAATAAAGAGACAGGGTTGCCTACCCTCAAGTACAATTTTTTTGCCTTCATGAAAGTCTTTATTGCATATATTGCTTTTTCTTTGGTTTATTTGCTGATAGTTTTATTTGGACAGCAAGGCGGCTTGGTGTCAAATGTGGTAAGCGTTCTCCCTCATTCTGATTGTATACGAATGATTTTGATCAAGACTTCATATGCAATTATAGGCGGGAGCTTTGTTTATCTTTTGATGTTGCTAAAGTCATTTGTGTTCAATATTTATGCGATAGTTATGAACTTTCTGCGATGGGAGTATCATCAAGAATAATTGTTTAGATAGATTATTTGACAACTATGCGCGGCTAAATTCGACGCTACGTAGCGATTTAGTATTGCATCAGTCGTTTGGAAGCAGGCTTTCCCAAGCTTCTAATCCTTCAGGGTCAGTTGGGTAATGTGATGTGTTAAGCTTTTCCCAGAGCAGTGCGATGTCCTTATATTTGGCAACGTTCCTTGATACGCTTTGCCTAGATACGCCAAAATGAGAAGCTATACTCGACTGCGTCTGACCAGATAAAATCATATCAAACAACCTGAAGTGATAATCCCTTATGTTTAGGCGCGCCAGCTTATAAGCTACCCACCTTAGATGCTCTTTTTGCTTGGGTTCTAAAATATTGTAGTAGTAACCGGTGCGCTTTAGCTTTCGTATATTATCGTCGAAGAGCTTCCTTTTGTTATGATCCGTCCTGTAAAGTGAGTGTGGTTTACTAGGGTCGTGCTCTTCGCAAAAACGCATACTTGCTAGTGTATAGGGCTCCCCTGAATTTAATTCTACTGCTCCTTGCGTTTTTCGCCAGCATAGTTCGCAAAATAAGGATCTAGGTTTATTTTTACCGAAGGTAGTTCTCTGCTTAGCGAAAAACTTAGATTCTTGGTGGGATGGGGCGCAGGAATGGCAGAACCTTAGAACCCCTCGTAAGACGTCTATGTCAAAAACTAAGTCCGTGTTGCTATATGGCTTGCAAATGGCGCTAAGATGAATATCCGCTTCCTTTAAATCTCGCTTTTTCATGAAGTCAGAGAATGAGTCGCCAACGAAAGGGTTCTGTAGGCCTTGATTGCAAAGGGCCTGCTTAGCAGCTGAATCTAAGTGAGCTTTGACAGCGGACCAAATAGACCAGCGCCTAGAACGAGTGGTATGTGATACCGTGACATTGTCCCGAAAACTGCTCACGGCTGCCGCTAGTTCAGACGAACAACCCTTCACCACCTCTAATTCTTCAAGGTCCATAGGCGCTTTCCTCTCGCATCCCCATGTCAACCATTCTTACATATACGGTTCCTTTCTTTCCACTCTACTCGGCATAGATTACGCAAACCAACGTAATCAATGGATGCTGACCGATGGAAACGACAAAGATCGCAATCGAGCGCTCCCTACTCGATAAGTATGGCCCTCTTATCAGCCTGCCCCAACTGGCTGAGCTGCTGCACCGAAGCCCGGATGGCCTTCGTATAGCGATGAGTAAACCGCACGGCTATGCACAAGAGATCAAAAAAGCGCGAATAAAGATTGGCCGCCGGGTGTATTTCCGTACGCCTGAAATCGCCGAGTACATCGCCTCAGCGGAATAAGCGATGAGTTATCGCGCCTTGGATTGGGTTCTAGCTTTGGAGTGCGCTCCAGCCACCAAGATGGTTCTGGTAGTGCTTGCCCGCTACGCCGACCGCGAAGGGAAGTGCTGGCCAAACGTGAACACGATCGCGCGAATGAGCGGTGCCTCTAGCCGGACTGTACGTCGGGCACTTAAGAAATTGCAGGCAGACGGCCTGATTACTACCGAAGCCCGTTACGAAAGTCACGGTCGCCAAACCTCTAATTGCTATCGCCTAGCGCTTGAGAGGGACCCTGACAAATTGACACCCCTAACGGTGGGGAGGGTGACAGAGTGTCAGGGGGAGGGTGACACCCGTGACACCCCCGGGGGTGACATAGCTATGTCACCCCTAGAACAACCAAAGGAAGTAAAAAAGGAAGTTAGGAGCGGCCCTGTGGATAACTTCGAGAATGAGCATGAGTCAGTTGAGGAGATGGTCGGGTCATTACCTGATGCTGTGATGCAAGGCGAGAAGGTCTTGATTGCGCGTATGCTTCACCAGGTCGACCTTGGCTATGCGGGCCTGCTGATTGATGAGCTAAAAGGTGCTTTGGTGTGCGGGAGAATAAACAAATCACCAGTGAACTGGTTTCGTGCAGTCGTACGTAGCTATCAAGAAGGAAATTTTGAGCCTACCTATGCCTGCTTTGAATATTCACGCCGAGCCGGGTATGGACAGCCAGAAGCGACGCAAGGCCGGGAAGCCTTCTTGCAGATCAAAAAACAATTGTCTCAAGGCGAAACGAATAATACGCCAAAAAGGCAAAACAAGGCTTTCTGAGAGGCTTTGAGGGGTAACCTAGGGGGTAGGAGGCGGGTAGGTTCGGGAAAGGCTTAAGACCCCTTCTGGCGCGAATTATGAGGCTGAAATTGCTCTGGTTATCGCGATGCAACGAAGCTCCAATATGTTTACGTGACAGTGTCACGGTTATTAATAGCACCGGGAGTAAATGATGGAGCCACTAGGTCGCCTAGGCATCCTGCTCTTGCCGGTTGTGATGTACGCGGCGTTATTTCTCCTTTTGGCGTTCCGGTTCAATCGGAGGGTTGCTGCAAAGCGCTGCGGCAACAATGTACCGAAGGAAAGGCACCATAGGGCACAGTAGGGCAAACAAAGGCACGGTAGGGCTTGCTAGGGCACAGTAGGGCAAGCAAGGGCACTGTAAGGCACTTATAGTGCAATGCCTTAAAAGGCCTTAGGAAAAGATGGCAGGATGTGCACTGTAGGCCTACGCCGCAAGCGGCTGGCCAACAATGCATAGTGTTTACTCGCCTTTGGGGCTCGCCACAGGTCCTGCTCTGCGAGGCAGAGCGGCTACCGCCGCTTGAGCGACAAGGAAACAAAATGGGAAGTCAGACAAGGGTGCGTCAGAAACCGATCAAAGTTTGGGTCGATGAAGGCGAAAAGCTGTCGATAGAGAGTAACGCCAAAGCCTGCAACATGAGTTCTTCTGCTTTTCTAAGGAATCTTGGCTTGGGCTATGAGCCTAAGTCTATGCTCGATCATGCAGCGATAGGCGACTTGATGAGGCTGAATGGCGATCTTGGGAGGCTGGGTGGGCTCTTGAAGATGGCGTTAACCAATAGTAAAGGCCATAGAGGGGAAGTGGAGGAGATAGTCGAGTTATCTGTCCTGCTATCTCGAATCGAACAGTTGCGCTCTGAAATACGCGATAAAGTTCAAGTTATTTAATCTACGCAAAACCATAAAATGGAATGCACTGCTTTCCATTCTGAGCTGTGTGATTTTGTTTGGCGAGCAGCCTACCCATATTGACTTCAGTACAAGGCTAAGGATTTTGACGGAACACAGCATTCCGCCTTGGTAACGGTAAGCCTGGCAATTGATCTAAAAGACTTGGGAGTGGTACTTGTGCATGCATTTTGGCATAATGCATGCATCAGGCTAGTAGGGGGCTGAATTATGGCAATGCTGACTATTCGCAACATTTCCGATGAAACACATCGTGCCCTGCGTACTCGTGCTGCTTTGCACGGTCACAGTATGGAAGCAGAAGTACGCGAGATTCTGGAGGCCGCAGTCGCGCCCGAGGAGCGCGTAAAACTAGGTTCATTGTTGGCTGATATAGGCCGTCAGGCCAACCTGACCGAGCAAGAATTCGCTACTGTCTTTGGGAATATCCGAGACAAGAATCTTGCCCGTCCGGCGGATTTCGAATGATCCTGCTCGACACCAATGTTATCGCCGAGCCACTGCGTCGCAAGCCGGAACCCCGCGTTATCGAGTGGATCGATGCCCAGGCACTAGAAACCCTCTACCTTTCTGCTATCACGGTCGCGGAGCTGCGCTCACGTATCGTCCTGATCCCGGCAGGCAAGCGCCGCTCGGGTTTGCAGGACAGCCTGGAGAAGCGAGTACTACCCCTTTTTACCGGTCGCATTCTGCCGTTCGATCTTCCCTGTGCAAAATCCTACGCGGATCTGATTGCCAAGACACAAAAGGCCGGGCTGGCAATTGCCGCTACTGATGGCTTTATTGCCGCCATTGCAGCCGCCAACGGCTTTGCGGTGGCCACACGAAACCCTAATCTGTTTGAGGTAGCAAGGGTAACGGTTTTCAATCCGTGGTTTATATGAATCAGAAATGCTCTTTCGTAAGTCGTTTGAAATTGAATTATAGAGAAAAATTTTGAGTAATATTGAGGGATTAGATGCCGTTATTGTCTTGGTTTAACCGTGATGAAGATTTGACTCGTGCCGCCCTCACCCCATACCGGTTGCTGCAGCCAGTCGCAAGTATGTCTTATGGAGAACCCGACTCCCCAAACATTCTGATCGAGGGGGACAACTTAGACTCACTCAAGGCTTTGCTGCCCTATTATGCTGGCCAAGTGAAATGCATTTATATAGATCCTCCGTTCAACACAGGCCAAGCGTTCGAGCACTACGATGACAATCTCGAACACTCTATCTGGCTGAGTGTAATGTATCCGCGCCTAAAAATATTGCATCAATTGTTGGCTGAAGATGGAACCATTGTCGTGCATTTGGACAATGAAGAGTTGCCTTATGCCATGGTTATAATGGATGAGATATTTGGGCGTAAGAATCGATTAGGACTCTGTACTTTTAAACAAAGCTCAGTTTCAGGACCAAAAGCAATTAATCCAGGGGTGGTAAGTATATCTAGCTTTCTGTTTTTCTACTCCAAGAATAAGTCTCGATGGAAAAGCTACAAATCCTACAAAGCTCGGGAACGTGATAGCCGATATTCAAAGTTTATTAAGAATCGTGATGGCGACCCCGCTGAGTGGGAGGTTATATCACTCAATGAAGCACTAGAATTACACTTTGGTGATTCGATTTCAGAAATCAAAAAGAAATTAAATGTCAATTTTGAAAAGCGGGTAGAGAAGTTCGTGATCGAAAATCGCCATGCAGTAATACGTACTGCTAGAGTGAAGCTAAAAGATATTTCCGAGGATTCTCGTCCCGCGTTGCTCAAGTCACAAGAAGTGTCGAACACATTTTTTGAAGCGAAACGAGAAGGGCTGGCGTCACAATTCTTCTGGAATGGTGAGCAAGTGGCTTTTTACGCCAACAAAGTTCAAATGATTAATGGCGAATACACGACTGCTGAAAGAGTATCAGACCTGTGGGATGACTTGCTCTCCAATAATCTGCATAAGGAAGGCGGAGTATCATTTCCTAAAGGAAAAAAACCGGAAGCCCTAATTCGACGCGTGCTTGAGCTGTTTACTATTGAGGGTGACTTGGTTTTAGACTCTTTTTTAGGGTCTGGGACAACGGCAGCTGTAGCACACAAAATGAATCGCTCCTATATCGGTATCGAGATGGGTGAACATGCGAGAACACACTGTGTGAAGCGCCTAAAGGCTGTTGTTGATGGTGACCAAGACGGAATTTCCAAGGCGCAGAATTGGCAGGGGGGGGGAGGCTTCCGCTTTTTCAAACTGGGTCCGCCAGTGTTTGATGAGAATGGTCATATCCGTGAAGGGATTAGTTTTGAGCACTTGGCTGCCCACGTCTGGTTTTCTGAGACAGGGGCCGCTCGCTCAACCCGTGCCCTGAAGGAACCCTTCTTGGGTGCCCATAAAGGCATAGGCTACTACCTGCTATATAACGGAATTCTAGGCGATGTCAGCAAAACAGGTGGAAATGTTCTGACACGACGAATCCTGCGATCGCTTCCCGAGTTTGATGGCCCAAAGGTGATCTATGGGGAGGCCAGTGGCATGACAGATGAACAGCTTGACGAGTTGGAAATCACTTTCAAGCAAACCCCTTACGACATCAAGGCATAACACTATGGCTCTGGTTCTCAAGCAATATCAACGTCGTTCCTTGGCTAGTCTGGAATACTTCCTTGAGTTGGCCCGAGTTGAAGGTGCTGCATCGGCATTCGCCAAAGCCGTGGATGACAGGTTGTTGTATGAGTACAAGCCCATGCCAGGTTTGCCAGCCGTGCCGTATGTCTGCCTGCGTATTCCAACTGGTGGTGGCAAGACGGTTATGGGGGCGCATATTATCCAAGCTGCGGGTCGGTCCCTACTGGAGCGGCAGTTCCCACTAGTGATGTGGATGGTTCCGACTACGCAAATCAAGGATCAAACCCTAGAAGCCTTCAGCGACCCGAGACACCCCTATCGCCAAGAGATGGATAACGCTTTCGGTGGTCAGGTCGCCGTCTTTGACGTAGCGGACTTTTCCCAAATCCGTCCAGCCGACCTAGGGACCAAGGTCTGCATCGTCATTGCCACCGTAGCGGCATTGCGCGTTGAGAACAAAGAAGGTCGCAAGGTGTACGACTACCACGAAGAGCTGGAGCCGCATTTCACCAGCAGCACCAAGGAGTTGGAATACTTGCACCGGGACGAAAGCGGTAGGGTGGTGGCTTCCTTTGCCAACTTGCTGAGAATGCATGGCCCCCTAGTCATTATGGACGAGGCCCACAATGCCACCACTCCTCTCTCGTATACCGTCTATGAGCGGCTTGGGCCTCGCGGTGTGGTCGAGCTGACCGCAACGCCTGATGTGAAGAGCTCCAATGTTCTGGTCAGTGTTTCGGCCTTCGAGCTGAAGTCCGAAAATATGATCAAGTTCCCGGTTGTTTTGAAAGAACATAACGGGGAATGGCAAGAAGCCATTAACAGCGCGGTGGCACGTAGGAACACGCTCGCCAAAACGGCCATGGATGAGCACGACTACATCCGGCCTATTCTGCTAGTGCAAGCCCAGAACTCTAAAGGTGCTGCCACGGTAGAGGAGGTAAAGAGGCATCTGATTGCGACTGGCGTTCCTGAGAATGCGATTGCCATAGCTACCGGCACAACCCGAGAAATTGAAGGTGTGGACCTTTTTGCGCGGGAGTGTCCCATTGAGGTCATCATCACCAAACAGGCGCTTAAAGAAGGGTGGGACTGCTCCTTCGCCTATGTGTTCTGTTCGGTGGCTCAGGTTAAGAGTGACAAGGATATCCAGCAGTTGCTTGGCCGCGTGCTGCGAATGCCGTACGCGACTCGTCGCAGGCAGGGCGATATGAACAAGGCCTACGCCCATGCTGTCACAGATGATTTCGGGCGGGCCGCAGGAGAGCTAACCCAATCTCTGGTCAACATTGGCTTTAATCCTCTGGAGGCTGCCACTGCTATTCGGAGGGAGAAAGATTCTGAGCTTCCTTTAACGGGCGGTAAAATACTTCCACCGTCGCTTCCCTCTACCAGAATTGAAGTATCCAAGACTCCAAACCTTACCAATGTGCCAGAGCGAGACCATCAGAGAGTCTTGTTTTCCCCCAACTTGGACGGGAAGGGGGGCATGGTTGAGATCACTGACGAGATTGATGATGCAACCGTAGAAGCCATTATAGCTACGGCCCCACCTAAGAAACGTGAAGAGCTGGCTTCTCAGGTAGAACAACACCAGTTGAAGACCTTGGCGGCCAAGGCACCAAGCGAGCGCGGAGTGATGTTTAGCATTCCCCGACTCTGCATGGTAGAACAGGGAGAGCTTGAACTGGTCGACAAAGGTGCAGTCTCGGCCAACTTCGCCTGGGATCTATTGTCCTGTCCCCCAGATCTATCCAGTTTCCGTATTAATGATGACACTATGACATTTGAGGTGGATCTGGATGGTGAGGAGGTTAACTACAAGATGATTGAAGACGACGCCTCTACCTATCTGCCTGGCTTTGCACATGATCGCACCGAAGCAGATCTCATAGGCTGGTTGGATCATGAGATCCGGGAACCCTCTGTCAAGCAGCCAGTTCTGCGAGAGTGGGTGCGCAGGGCCATAACGGAGCTGAGTGAGAATCGTGGATTCTCACTGGCTCAATTGTTGAAAGGCCAGTTCATCCTGCGTCGTAAGCTGTCCGAACAATTGCAGAGCGCTAAGATACAGGCCTATAAAGAAGGGTTTCAGGAGGCGCTGTTTGATGGCGGCCTAGAAATCGTCACTAGCGATGAACCTGACCATACGTTCACCTATCCTGCCGATATGGCTTTATACCCAGCAACATACTATTACAGCGGCGCTTACCGATTCCGGAAGCACTATTATCCGGTGCCGGGGGAGCTGGACTGGAAAACACCAGGAGGAAAGGTAACGGAAGAATTTCTGTGTGCCCAGACCATAGACTTTCTTGATGAGGTGGAGTTTTGGGTTCGCAACTTGGTTCACCGGACTCAGTTCTGGATGCCCACTTCAGTTCAGCGTACTTACCCAGATTTTGTAGCTCGATTGAAAGACGGGCGGCTTCTGGTGATTGAGTACAAAGGGAAAGATCGGTTCACAGCGGATCAAGAGAAAGAAAAGCGCCTAGTTGGAGATTTGTGGGCCAAAGGCAGCCGAGGCAATGGCCTATACCTCATGGCTCAAAAAACTGACGAACAAGGGCGTAATGTGCGCGAGCAGATACAAGCTGTAATCGCTGGATAGCGTTCCGGGAAATAGTCTCACCTGTACCGCTGGTGTACTGTGCTAAACGGTACACCAGCGGTACACACACCAGCTTCGTGTGCTATCCTCAACTTTCGCTAAACTACTGATTCCAAAGAGCTGTACCATTCGCTCGATTACGGTTGCTTTTCCTTGTGTGTTAGTAGCTTATTGTTTTAAAAGCGAACTCATAATCCCTTGGTCGCTGGTTCGAGTCCAGCTGGGCCCACCATTAAATCAATGGCTTACTTCGTTTCTCCTTCCTCTTTTTGCTGTTCTTCTCCTGTACTGTCAACAAAGTGTCAACGGCGCTTTCGGCCCGTATGTAACGGCTTCTGTCAGGTGGTCCGGCGACAGATGCGCGTAGCGCATGGTCATCTGGATCGATTGGTGCCCGAGTATGTTCTTGAGCGTCAGCAAGTTACCGCCGTTCATGGCGAAGTGACTGGCGAAGGTATGCCGCAATACGTGGGTGCGCTGGCCTTTGGGAAGAGTGATTCCGCTGCGCTCCAGGGCGCGGGTGAAGGCGAGATAGGCATCCCGCGGAAAGAGTCGGCCGATCTTGGGGCCGTGGGTCTTCAGGCGCTGGTAGAGATTCTGGTCGAGCGGCACGCTTCTACCGCGTCCGTTCTTGGTGTCCCACATAGGTGACGCGACCATCACGGACGAGTTCTGCCCGAAGGGTTTGGGCTTCGCTCCAGCGTGCGCCGGTCGTTAGGCAGAGCGTCGAGATCAGTACAACGTCATGATTTCGAGATTGGCGCAGCGCGTCGAATAGCATTTCAATCTACTCCTGGGAGAGGTAGAAGGGTTCCCGCTCAGGAACACGAATCGCCTTGATGGCGGCAAAGGGGTTGCCTTGGTGCCACTCGCCCATGCGGATCGCAAGGGTTACCACAGCGCGAAGATAGGCAATGTCGTGATTCACCGTATTGGCAGTTAACCCGGGCACTTGCCGGAACAAGGTGCTGGAAGGTGAGGACAAGGAGCAGCCGACCCGCCGCCTGTTCAGCGGGGCTGGGCATGACGGCTTGGCAATGAATGATCTGACAGATATCGGGATGTTGTTCCTACGCTGCAGGGATGGTCTGAGCCATCACCCTGACGAAGCCATTACGGCGGAAGATGCTGAGGCAGGAACACGCGTGATCATGCACTTATTGACCAAACACCATGACATGACCGCAGTTCTCGTTCGGTGATCTCTGGCTTCAATGACGACAAAAAACTTGGCAATCCATTAGTAGCAGAGGAGCCATCGTGACGGAGGTGTATATCCTCTTAGCCTGCATAGTATTTCAATTTATCATCTCAAGATAAGGATATGGAGTCTTGTTAACTTACTGATTTTTATCGATGCCAGCGCTTTTACGATCCTTTGTAATCTGTCCCGGTTGGGTATGGGGGCCTACCCGACAGGTATTGGAGGCGCGACTTTTTAAACGCAACACTCGCCTGCATCTGTCATGTCGATTCAGGTGAACATCATGTCGCTAAACACAGGGGTAGCTGAACAGGCGCCTTACACCGAAGCTACAGCCTTCAAACCGGTATCGTTGGCCTTGGGCCTTATCATCGGTCTAGGTGTCTTTTTCCTGCTGCCCGAATCGCTAGCATTCAATGCGCGCATCGTTGCGGGTATTGCCATGCTGATGGCCACTTGGTGGATGACCGAGGCCATCCCCATTCCTGCCACCTCGCTGTTGCCGCTGGTGTTGTTTCCCTTCTTCGATATCGCCTCGGTGGGCGCTACTGCCTCGCCCTATGCCCACAGCATCGTCTTCTTGGTACTGGGTGGGGTTCTGCTTGGCCTTGCCACCCAGCGTTGGAATCTGCATCGGCGCTTTGCTCTACTGACAGTACTCACCGTGGGCACCAAGCCAGCACAGATCGTTTTCGGTCTTATGTTCGCCAGTTGGTTCATCACCATGTGGGTCAGCAATACCGCTACGGCCGTCATCATGATGCCGATTGGCGGCTCCATCATCGCCCTGGTGAAGTCGCTGGGGAACGGCGATAACACGCCGAAGTTCTCTGCAGCGGTGCTACTTGGTATCGCCTATGCCATCACCATCGGCTCCATGGCAACCCTCATCGGCCAGCCGCCCATGGCGCTGATGCGTGCCTACATGGAAGACGCTCACGGCATTTCCATTGGCTTCGGCCACTGGATGCTGATGGGGGTACCATTTTCCACTGCCATGCTGATCTTGGCCTGGTTCGTGCTGAACAAGGTCGTGTTTCGCTCGGAGGTCGATGATATCCATGGTGGTCGGCAATTGATCGAGACAGAACTCAAGGCCATGGGGCGTTTGAGCCTGGAAGAGCGCCGCGTGCTGATGGTCTTTGCTGGCGCCGTGTTCTGCTGGGTGTTTCTGCCGCTGATCGCCAGGATTACGGCCGTGCAGGAGACGATGCCCTGGCTGACGAATATCAATGACACCAGCGTGGCGATCCTGGCCGCGATCCTGATGTTTGTGATTCCCGCATCGAAGGGCAGGGGAGCGCTACTGGAATGGACAGCCACCCGTGATGTGCCCTGGGGCGTCCTGATTCTGTTCGGCGGTGGCTTGACACTCTCTGCTCAGTTTACCGCCACAGGCCTGAGCGCCTGGATTGGTGAGAGCGTCTCGGAATTGTCGGGTTTTCCACCGATCCTGATATTAGCTTTCACGGCCAGTGTCATTATCCTGCTGACTGAGCTGACCAGTAACACGGCAACGGCGGCCGCCTTCTTTCCCATCATGGGCGCTATCGCCGTTGGTCTGGGCATTGAGCCCTTCCTGATGACGATCGTTGTGACCTTCGCTGTCAGCTGCGCCTTCATGCTACCGGTGGCCACGCCCTCCAACGCTGTGGCATTCGCTACCGGCGACTTGCCGATCAAGCACATGATTCGCGCTGGCATATGGCTCAACCTAATTGGCCTGCTGGTCATCATGGTCGCCCTCTATACCATTGTGCCGCTAGTATTTAACGTTTCGTTCTGATCATGCATGCCGGCCCTCAACGGTGCCCACGTGGCGCCGTCTGAGATCGTCTTGGTTGGGGCATGGGTTACCTCAGGGGGCACAGACCTTCCCCATGGGCTAAAGGCTAAGGGAATAACTCACAGAGTTGGCCGCTACCCTCTGGATCTGTTTGAGCCTGGAGTAGTTCAAGCCGCTAATGCGAGTTTGGTCTTCAAGGTCTGCCAGGGTCGCTTTTCCACAATGATGGCAGCGCGGGCCGGCCCTATATGAGGCAGAGTGGTGAGTCTTTCTCGATCGAGGCCGTATTAAGATCGATGCACGAACTCACTGAACCTGACGGGAGTGAGACTCTACCGTTGATGGGGATCGCCTCTAAGGTAGCACTACCTAGCGTGATAAAAACCGGCGCATGATCGGACACCACGTCCCGAGCCCGGTCGTGGCCAATGCCGAACAGTTCCGGGAATCGTAAGATGGCGCGCTCACTCACGTTGAGCGCGCCACTGACTTCCAAATATTGTCATAGAGGTTGGCGAAGTGGCCGTCTGTCAGGCCTAGGGCCGTGGCACCCTCAGAGATGGTAGGGATCGTCCCAAGCTCACGCAGCGGCGCCCAGCTGACATGCTGGGGGCGTAGGTTGAAGTCGCCCAGCAGCAAGCGAGGCGTGCCGGGGTAGACCTCCTCGAGCCACCGCTAGTAGTCGTCCAGGGCTTCAATCTCGGGCAGCCAGTCTCCGATGCTACTGCCATAAATGACATGCAAGGTGGCGGCGGCAAACGCCTGTCCTGTTCGCCGGCTGCGGAACTGGGCGGAGTAGGGCTCGCGAGTGAAAGCATCGCGGTGATCGATGAAGACCACCGTGCCACTGTCGTACTCCACGGCGCTATCGTGCCACAGAAACGCATAGTACTCTCGGTAGGTGGACCGGCCGAGGGCGTCAATGCCTTCGCGTTGCGTCTGCTCAAGTCATCCGCATGCCGGATTCCCCAGAAGCCAGGGCAGCGATTGCTAACGGTATTGCGCGGCCTGGTGGAGAAGCACGGCGGAACGATCACCTGACAGTCGCTCGAGGGTGGCCAGCTTCGTGCAGTGGTACAACCACGAACACCGTCACGGCGCCATCCGATTCGTGACGCCAGCGGAGCGACACACCGGTCAGGATACAGAGGTTCTGGACCATCACGATACGATCTATACCGAGGGTAAGCGCAAGAACCAGGATGTTGGAGTGGATTCACTCGCAGCTGGACGCCTCGCAAGACGACCTGGCTGACCCCAGTCCTAGATGATCCGGTGTACTAGCAGAACCAGCAGTTAGAAGCTGCATGACCGCGGCTTCTAACTAACTTGACAGGCACCGCTACGAGAATAGCTCGGTAGCAACACCCAGGCGACGCTGTGGTTGGCCATTACGCTGGTGTACATCTTGATCCCGTTCTCGATTTCCCATAAGAGTATTTTGGCCGCAGAAATACGGAGCGGGCTGGGTCCGGCTACCAACCACTCAAGGTAATGGCCCGCTAGAGTATTCGGTTGAGTCCTCGATATTGGTAATTGCTTGGCGGACCTGCTCCAGTATGACGGTTGTGGCCATAGGGAGAGGGTGATCGGCTGCTACGCAGAGTGACAAGGTCGATTTGATATGCTTCTTGTCTGTTAATGGCTTGAATATTAATTCGCCTTGTTCAAGTTCTCTGGCAATGTCCAGCCGGGTCAGAAATGCTACTCCTAGCCCTGAGCGGGCCAATGACTTGATCGATAGGATCCTGTTGCAGTGCGCCACCGGTGCAAGTTCAAGGTTCGTGCTTTCAATGAGTCGTTGGAGAGTTGAGCCGGAAAACATTTCTGCATTTGGTTGTATTACGGGGAATTCGTTGCAGTCTTGCAACTTTATCGATGGCTTGCTGGCCAAGGGGTGTGAAGGGGAGATTACTGCCCCGAATGTCAGAGAAACCTTTTCTACAAATCTCACTCTTCGAGTCAGGGGAGGATTCATGCAGATGCCAATATCCGCATCCCCTGTTATGACCTGTTCGAGAATGGAGGATGTGACACCGGTATTGATAATGAAACGGACCCTGGGAAAGCGCTGGCTGAAACGACGCAGCACCATGGGCAAGACCCGGTCCGTCATGGACTCAATGGTAGCAATTCGGATTTCCGCACAACCCGATCCCCTGATATCTCCCAAGTATTCTAGAAGCTGCCGCTCATCGCGCTGCCATTGGCGTATCTTGTAAAGAATGATTTCTCCCGCCGGCGAGAGCCGCATCCCCCGGGGAAGCCGCTCGAAGAGGGGGACACCGAGCTCATCTTCAAGTTTTAAGATTTGCCGATTAACTGCGGATGCAGCCACATGAAGATGGTCTGCTGCCTTGCGCAGCGAACCATGACGGGCCACCTCTTCGAAATAACGCAATGCAGGCAGGAGTAGTGGCATGTAACTGTCTCGTTAGGTAAAGATAGTGGTTGCACAACAACTGTAGCTAAACTGGCAACATTAAGAGCTAAAATTGATGATAGACGCGTACAGTTGAAAAGGCTAGTTTTAGCGATATTAGAAATTAAGCGATAATATCATGCATTAACGTGGTGCATTAATGTTTTTTCGGCACTTTTTTGGTGCGATAAAATAAATCGAAGGTGATTTCATGCTTAACAAAAAATTCGCGACTGTAACTTCAGTTTCTTTGCTCTTCGTCGCGTTGAATACAATAGCTAATACGTCTGCCAGCTTGGCTCATGCGCAGAACAATAAGGTGCGTGTGGCGCAAACATGGGTTCCCAATATCGAGTACGGGGGACTTTGGGTGGCCATCGAGAATGGTTATTTTGATGAAGAAGGTCTGAATGTCGACTATATCCCGGGCGGGCCTAATGCCACTCGCCCGGAAATTGTAGTCGCATCAGGAAATGCTGAAATTGGCTACACAAATTGGATTCCCTTTCTCGATGCCGTGGCGCGTGGGAATGACTTCGTGATGCTGGCCGCGACACTTCCTGTCTCGCCCCTGGGGATTATCTCGCTGCCCGGAAAACCCATTTTGGCGGCCCAGGATATGGCCGGCTCCCGTATCCTGGCACAGCGTGCGACAGAGCGGGAGGTCGTGAATGCCACTTTCACCTTGAATGACTTAGAAGCGGAGTGGGAGTCCATTCCCACAGGTTTTTCACCTGAGCCTTTGCTGGCGGGCGATGGGGATGGCTATACCGCTTTCGAAACCAATCAGGTCATTACCCTAGAAATGATGGGGCTGGAGCGTGACGAAGACTTCCATTTTGTTCTTTTTGATGAACTTGGCTTTACCTCATCTAATGGCGTGCTCTTCACCACCAGGGATTATTTGGAAGAAGAGCGAGAGAGCGTCATTGGCTTCATGCGTGCCTTGACGCGTGGCTGGATAGAAAACGAGCAAGATCCCGATGCTGCGGTGGAGTTGGTCGTCAATAACTTCGGCGCTGATCTGGGGTTGGACCCCGAACAGCAAAGGCGGCAGAACGAGACGCAGATCCAGCTCATGCGTCCTTACGATGACCCTGATCATCGTCTGCTGACACTGGATAAGGCCGTAATCGCTGGTCCCATGTATGACGCAGCCAGGGCATCCGGGCGAGAGGAGCTGCCGAATGTCGATCAGATCGTGGATACCACCATCATGCAGGAAGTACACGAGAGCCTCCGCTGAGTGATCGGCATAACGGCAGGCTGTCTTCGGCAATGCCCCATGTGCCATGCATCAAGGTGGTGGTAATGCTGGCATAGGTGCCTTGTGGGCCGAATGGCTAGATAGTGCGGGCGTTTCAATAAGGTGGAGGCCGAGAATTCAATGATAGATCTAGGAAATGTAGTCAAAAAATTTCCGGGCAGTGGTACCGGTAACGATGTGGTGGCTCTTGACGGGGTGTCGCTGTGCCTCGATGAAGGCGAGTTCGTGGCACTAATTGGTCCATCGGGCTGCGGTAAGAGTACCGTGCTGCGCCTAATGGCAGGTCTGGACACGCCGAGTGCGGGCAGTGTGTTGATTAATGGCCGTGCTCCACAAGAACTCGTCAAGCAGCATGCTCTGGGGGTGGCATTTCAGGATCATGCGTTGCTGCCATGGCTGACAGTCCAACAGAATATTGCCTTGCCCTACCGATTATCGAACCGGCCAGTAGACGAGAGACGCGTAGCGATGCTGATCAAGCTGGTGCGATTATCAGGCTTCGAGGCTAGCCGCCCCGGACAGCTTTCGGGCGGCATGCGCCAGCGGGCCGCAATCGCCCGCTCACTAGTACTCAAGCCGCAGGTTCTGCTGCTGGATGAGCCCTTCGGCGCCTTGGATGCCGTGACGCGGCGTCATATGAATCACGAATTGCAACGGATCTGGTCCGAGCACCAGCATACCACTCTGCTAGTGACGCATTCCGTCGAAGAAGCCCTATTTCTCGCTGATCGCGTAGTGGTTATGAGTCGTAGGCCGGGCCGAATTCTGCGGGAGATCAAAGTTCCCTTCCCCAGGCCACGCACCGGCGAGATGATCCGCACCCAAGCCTTCTATGAACTGACGAATGAGCTCACCGAGTTGCTTGTTCCTCAAGAGGATTCCGCCACAGAGGCAGGGAGTTGAACATGACGATCGAGCGACTGCAGTCGGTATTCCTCGGGATAATGGGGTTGACCCTGTTGCTGCTGGCCTGGGAAGTCATTGGGCATTATCAACTTGTCGGCATCACCTGGCCCGCTTTGAGTGATGTGCTGTCGCTGCTATTCGATCCCGCGCGTCGCGGTCTGTTCGAGCGCGCGCTGACAACCACCCTTGCCGCCGCTTCCCAAGGTTACCTCATCGGTGGTGTCATGGGATTAGGGCTGGCGGTTATTGCGCACTTAAGCCTGGCACTCAGACTTGGCATAGAGCGCTTCTCCGCCTTTCTCAATGCTATTCCTCCCATCGCCCTGGGGCCTGTTTTTCTGGTCCTGCTTAGCCGCGATGCCACTCCGGTGGGTATTTCCGCCATCAATGTTTTCTTCATTATCTTCGTGTCGGCTAGCTCCGGTCTTCGTACTGTTCCAGAAAGTCACAGGGACCTGTTTTCGGTCTTTGGGGCCAGCTCAGCACAGCGACTGGTGAGACTAGAATTCCCAGCGGCCCTGCCTGTCGTTGTCAGCGGCCTCAAGCTTGCGGTTCCGGCGGCGCTCATAGGCACCATCATTGGTGAGTGGTTCGGTGCTACACGCGGTCTTGGGGTGCTCATCGTCAATGCTATGCAGAACTTTCAGATTTCCCTGCTGTGGAGTGCGGTACTGCTCGTCACCTGCATGTCATTGGCGCTTTATCTAATGCTGACCGTACTGGAGCGCTCCGCCTACAAGCGCTTTCGTTGAGCGATATCCGACAGATAGGAAGTGACATGATGAAGAGTGAACAACTAATAAAGAGTGAGCAGATGAATAGGTCGACGCCCTTGTGGAGTGTGATATCGGGTAGCCTAGTGAAGACTCTGGTTGGTTATTGGCCCATCGCCCTGCTTTTCCTGCTCTGGCAGGTTTGGGTGATGGTAATGTCCTACAGCGCTATCGTCATGCCACCTCCGACGGCGGTATTGTGGGACATCGTTACAAACTCTAATATTTATCTCCACCATACCTTAATGACCCTCTCGACGGCGTTGCTGGGACTGGTAGGTGGCATGCTGTTGGGAGGAATGCTGGCGTCACTGTCCTGGTCCTCGAAAGTGGCGTCGGGACTCCTGACCCCCGTTACCGTGATGTTCAGTTCGGTTCCTGTCGTCGCTTTGATCCCCATCATTGCAAGGCTGCTGGGGTATGATGCCTCGACCGTGATCGCAGTGGCTGTCATCATCACCTTTTTTCCCTCCTTTGTGTTCATGACGGCAGGACTCCGTGCTCTGCCCAATGGTTCGGATGGGCTGTTTCGTGTGCTGGGTGCGTCACGGTGGTCCTATTTCCTGCACTTGGCTCTTCCCTCTGCGATGCCTAGTCTGGCTGTGGCGCTGAGGCTGGCATCGTCACAAGCCATTCTAGCCGCCATGGTAGCCGAGTTTCTGATGGGCACATCCGGACTTGGGTATCTATTCGCCATCACTATGGCAGATTTCAGCACCGAGCGGGCTTTCGGTGCCAGCTTGGTCACTACTTTCATTTCATTAGCTCTCTTCCTGATCGCTTCGCGTATCGAGGTTCGTGTCAAGAAACGGTTTGCCTAAAGGTCTTGTGTTGGGCGAGTGCTGGAGTCCGCTTTCCACTCGAATGCGGCCTTTCAAAGTCTCGGCCTCCTGTTGTGTGTGAAACTGCCTGCACTTTTTGAGTTTCTTTCGGGGCTCTGAGGGTCCTTTAAAATCGAAAAGTTGCGTTATGACGATTTCAAGGGGAATCGGGAATGAGACGTGGTTATGGCGAAGATATGAACCGAGATGAGACGATATGGCCTTCCTCCTTTACTGACGAGACGCTGCTGTTGGCACCCGAAGAGGTTCTGTTGCCGGACGGCATCGCGAAGGACCGGGCGGTATTGGTATCGCAGGGGCGATTTGCTGAGGTTGGTACGCTGGAGTGCATGTGTGAGCGACATCCGGATTTGGAGCCGATCCGAATGGCCGGTTACCTCATGATGCCCGGCTTCGTCGATGCCCATCACCATCTTTCGCAGTCGATTGGTAAATCTCTAGTTTTCGGAGAACCCTCCGAGATTTACAAGCGGATATGGGTGCCGCTAGAGGCTAGCTTTGATACTTCATTATTGTATCTGTCGGCCAAGCTAGCCTCGCTCGAGGCCTTGCGTGGTGGTTTTACTAGTGTGGTCGATGCAGGATGTCGTTCTGCTCAGGATAGCGGGATCATCGCTGAGGCGGCGCAGGATGCCGGCTTGCGTTGTGTGCTGGGACTGATCTGTAATGACCGGGCCGGTACCGCCAGCATCGCTAGCCGCGAAGAAATTCTAGCCAGTGCTGAAAAGCATCTGAGTCGTTGGCAGGGAAGTGAGCTGATTAGGCCTTCTCTAGCGGTGTCGATTCCGGAAGTGGCAAGTGATGCCATGATGCGTTATGCCTCGACGATGTGCGCCGAAGCCGGAGTGATTTTTCAGACCCACGCCAACGAACATCTACAGGCCGTGGAGCGGTCGCTAGTGACGCGCCGCGAGCGCCCCATCGAGCATCTTGAAACAGTTGGCGCGCTTGGCCCACAGACATTACTCGCCCATGCTACCTTGGTAACTCCCAAGGAGTTAAGCCTGCTTCGGGATAGCGATACCGCCGTGGCCTATAATCCTGTCGCCAGCGTCTGGAAGGGCAATGCTGTAGCACCTGCCCTACAAATGTCGGAACTCGGTATTCGTTTTGGTCTTGGGACGGACGGAACGCGCAGTGATGCCTTTCGGCTTCTAGACGCTGCAGAATCCAACCAGCGGCTGGCGTTTGGGCTGGCAATTGGCGATTCCTCATGTGGCGGTGGTTGGTTGTGGCTGGAACATGCCACACGAGGAGCGGCCGATGTCGCTGGACTTGGTGATGTAACCGGGGCAATTGCCCCCGGCCTTGCAGCTGACTTTCTTTTAGTCGATATCAATGTGCCGGAAATGACGCCTAGTTGGGACCGCCAGTGGGAACTTGTTCGCTATGCTGGGCGCGAGCAGATCACAGCAGTCTTCACCAATGGCCAGTTGCGTCTCTGGCAGGGGTGGCCCTTGGATTGGGATGGTCGCGCGTTGATGCAGGAGGTGCGGCAAGCTGCCTCGTCGGCGGTGGCCGGAGCCTCTATCCTGCGCATCCATCCCACCTCGGACGAGCACCGTAAGGAACGGCAAAGGGCGACATCCCGAGGTTCTGTCGGTGTCTCGCAGCCCCAGGAGCCGCACGGCGCATGAATGAAGGAGATTTTCTATCCTTCGTGTTGATTGCAGTGACCACCTGTATCGCTGCTTTTATACAAGGGATCGTCGGTATTGGCTTTGCCTTGATCTTGGCCCCGGTCATGGGGCTGCTTCGACCTGATTTGCTTCCGGTTTCGTTATTGCTTCTGATGTTAC
Source organism: Halomonas sp. TA22 (assembly GCF_013009075.1). NCBI lineage: Bacteria > Pseudomonadati > Pseudomonadota > Gammaproteobacteria > Oceanospirillales > Halomonadaceae > Halomonas > Halomonas sp. TA22. The sequence continues at coordinate 3,267,931 of NZ_CP053108.1, forward strand.
CGTTGAATCTGTATGTCGCCGCACGCGAGCGAAATGATATTGACTGGAAAGGGGTGGTCTATATCAGTGTCGGACGTGTACCCGGGACGGTGCTGGGATTGCTGGTTCTGTCACTGGTATCAGCCCGGGGGCTCAATCAACTGGTCGGGGGTGTCACCGTGCTAGCGGTACTGAGCGCATTTCTCTTACCTCCGTTTCACCCGAGGCGAGGTGAGTGTGCCGGCGCGGGATTTATCACAGGAATCAGCGAGACTGCCACTGGTGTGGGAGGGCCGCCGATGGCACTACTCTACCAGCATAAACCAGGTTCCGTATTGCGCTCTACTATTGCGACTTGCTTCCTGATTGGGGAGGTCTTTTCCTTGATAATTCTGGTTGCAGTAGGGTTCTTTTATGCTTATCAGCTCTTATGGGTCGCTGCACTACTGCCAGCCTTGGCGATTGGTGGCTTGGCCAGTCGTTTTATGCACTATCGGCTAGACGCATGGCTTATGCGGACTGGGGTTTTGTTGTTTTCTCTGGGATCAGGAGCTTACCTTCTCTTCAAATAATAGTGCAAGAAGGGTGGCCAGCGTCGATATGCACCACGTTGGTCGCGTCTGAGGACGCCTGTACTTCCTCTCTGCCACCGGCATCGGCCATGGCACCGACCGGGTGGTGATCCTGGGCTAATGGGTGACCGCCCTGACCGCATCGACCCACCTTCATCGGCCCGTGTATCAAGATGCTGCTCGAAACCGCCACTCTGCATCTCGATAACCACCACAGCTTGCCCTTCTTGTGGGAGTGCGATATGCAGCTGCATGCAGGCGCGATCCTTTAAAGTTACAAAATTGCACTCAAATCCCTTGGTCGCTGGTTCGAGTCCAGCTGGGCCCACCCCGCCAATACTCTCCGGCCCTCGCTGGGTTTTTACCTTCTGCTTGGCTGGCGTCGCGGCTATTGCATCATCTGCACCAGAATCAGTGAGATCGAGGGGAAGAGGATCAGCAGCCCCAGCCTTACCAGATCCGCGCCGATGAAGGGCACCAGCCCCTTGTAAATGCTCACCAGCGAGACATGGGGCAAGCTGGCTTTGATCACGAAGACGTTCATGCCGATGGGCGGCGTGATCAGGGCGATTTCCGTTACCACCACCACGATGATCCCGAACCACACCATGTCGAAGCCGCTGGCAGCCAGAGTGGGTACGAACAGCGGCACGCAGATCAGGATGATGGACAGCGAATCCATCACGCAGCCCAGCACCAGAAACACCAGCAGGATGATCAGCAGAGTCTGATAAGGGGTCAGACCCAGGCCCTCGATTCCTTGGCGGATGCCTTCGCCCAGCCCGGAGAAGGAGATCAGGTGGGTGAATAGCATGGCGCCGAACAGCACGGCATAGAGCATCACCGAGGTGGCAGCGGTCTCGACGAAGATGCGCTTGAGCTGCTTGAGCCCGAGGCGCCGCTGCAACAGGGCAATCATCAGGGCAAAGCCGGCCCCCATGCCGCCCGCCTCGGTTGGCGTGAACAGCCCCAGGTAGATCCCGCCGATGACCATGGCAAAGAGCAGGGCGAAGGGCCAGACGCCACGCAGCGAGCTCAGTTTTTCCTTGAGCGGCACCGCATCGCCTCGCGGGGCGCTGTCGGGCCGCCAGCGGGCCACCAGCCAGACCACGACCAGATAGAGGCCCAGTCCCAGCAGGCCCGGCAGCACGCCGGCGATGAACAGGTGCCCGATATTGGTCTGGGTGAGGATACCGTAGACGATCAGGATGATGGAGGGCGGAATCAGGATGCCCAGCCCGCCCCCGGCCGCGATGGTGGCTGTGGCCAGGGAGTCCGAGTAGCCGTAGCGCTTCATGCTCGGGTAGGCCACCTTGGACATGGTGGCGGCCGTCGCCAGGCTGGAGCCGGACACGGCGCTGAAACCGGCGCAGGTCATCATGGTCGAGAGCGCCAGGCCTCCGCGGATCGATCCTAGGAAGGCATAGGCAGCGCGGAAGAGGTCATCGGCGATCCCCGAGCGAGCCAGGACATTCCCCATCAGCACGAACATGGGTACGACGGCCATCTCATAGGAGAACACCGCCTGGGTGATGGTCAGCGAGACCATGGAACGTGCCACATCCCAGCTGACCACGAAGCTGAGCCCCGCGATAGAGATGGTCAGCAGCGCAAAGGCCAGGGGAACCCGCAGGAAGGCCAGCCCCAACACACCGAGTAGGGCGACGATACCGACCGTCATAGCGGAGTTCCTCCCTGATCCTGGGCCCCGGGTCCCTTGAAGATCGACGCCGGCAGCAGCGCGGCCAGCCCGGCCAGGAAGGCGGTGAAGGCCATGAACACGTACATGTAGCTGCGTGGGATATAGAGCGCCTGACTTGCCTCATGGATCAGCACGGCCTGCTGTGCTGCCAGCAGGTACTGCCAGGCAATCAGGAAGAGGATCGCCGCCACGCCTACCGAGACCAGAGCATGCCACCAGCGCAGGCGCGGGGAGGAGAGCCAGCGGTCGAACAGATCGACGGCCAGATGCCCACGGTCAGCGGTGACCAATGGCAATCCACAGAAGATGATGACCACCATCAGATGCTCGGTAAGGTCATGGGCGCCATAAACGGGGGTGCCGAACAGCCGGCGCCCCAGGACGTCGCAGAAGGTGAGGGCCACGATGGCAAACAGTGCCGTGATCAGCACGGCTTCCACCCCCAGCCTCACACGATTGAGCGTATATCGCATGGGTCACTCCTGCCCCGAGCGGGGCTGGCCGGGTTATTCGCTATCCAGTGTCTGGTAGCGGCTCTGGTAGAAGTCGACGATCGCCATGGGGTCGTCATAGCCCATCTCGCGCATGTCCTCCGCCCAGCTCTCCAGCATCGCCTCGCGCACCTCCCGTGTCTTGTCGAGCAGGGCTTCGGAGGGCTCATGGAACTGGTTGCCGTCCTCTCTCAGGGCCTCTTCCGCGGCCTGGTTCTGGGCATGGAAACGCTCCCCCCAGAGGCGCGAGAGGTGCTCCCCCGACACGCTCATGATCGCCTCCTGATCCGCCTCGGACAGGGTGTTCCACTTGCGCTCGTTCATGCCGATGAAGAAAGTGCCGTCGTAGAAGCCGCCGGGGAACAGCGTATGGTGTTGCAGCTGGCTCTCCAGGCGGAAGGCGATCACTGACTCCAGCGGGTGCATCGAACCGTCGACGACACCGCTATCGAGCAGTTCGTAGCCGCGGGTGGCAGGGGCCGCCACCGGGACCGCACCCAAGGCTTCCAGCAGCTCGCGCTGGACAGGCCCGCCCATCCGCAGTTTCTGGTTACCCAGGTCCTCGGGCTCCACCATCGGCCGGCTGCCGTGGTGCAACGCGCCGCCGCCCAGCAGACCGACGCCCAACAGCTTCACGCCCTGATAGGCGGTATCGTCGCCGAGGTGCGACTCGATGGTATCCCACAGGGCAACGGACGAGGCGACGGCGTTGGAACCGGTCAGGGGCATCTCGGCGAACCACAGCGACTTGAAGCGAATCGGCTCGTAGGTGAAGTTGCTCCAGGTGATGTCCGCCACGCCCATGCGGGCGAGCTCCCAGTGCTGCTCAGGAGAACCGACGGCGCTGGGCAGGATCCTGATCTGGACGCGCCCTTCGGTGGCCTCGACGACCTGCTCGGCCCAGGCACCGAGAATGTCCGTGCTGATGAAGTGGCTCGGTGGCACCCAGTTGGAGAGGGTCAGGGTGGTCTGGGCATGTGTGACGCCGGCGCCCAGGGCGAGGGCGATACCGACGGCCAGAGTGGTCTTCTTCATGTGGGTCATAGGAGGTTCTCCAGTATTGTTGTTGTCCCTGATGGGCATAGGTGTCGGCCAGTGGCCGAGATGGCTCAGGATGAGCGCAAGGTCGAGGATGAGAAGTACCGGGATACCAAGCCTAGCCAGAAGGCCGCCGCAGGCGTCAGGCACTCATCGTTGAAGTCGTAATGGGGGTTGTGCACGCTGCAGGGCCCCAGGTGATCGCCCTGGTCATAGCCGTTGTCGCCGTTGCCGACCATCAGGTAGCAGCCGGGCACCTGTTCGAGGAAGAAGGCGCAGTCCTCACTGGCGGTCAGCGGTGCCGCGGGACTCTCGACCCGGGTCTCGCCAAACAGTTCGCGGGCGGTCTCGACGGCCAACTGTGTCTCCGCGGGTGCGTTGATCAGCACCGGATAGCCGCGCTCGTAGGCCAAGTCACAGCGACAGTCGAAGGCCTGGGCCTGGGCCTGGGCGATGGAGCGGATGCGTCGCTCCAGGGTATCGCGCACCTCTGGGTCCAGTGTCCGGACGCTCAGTTCGAGCTCGGCTGTCTCGGGGATGATGTTGTAGGAGTTGCCGGCCTGCAGCCGGCCCACGCTAATCACCGAGGCCAGGTTAGGATCCACGTTGCGCCCCACGATGCTCTGCAGGGCCATCACGGTAGCCGCTGCCGGCAGGGTCGGGTCCACCGCCAGCTGTGGCATGGCACCGTGTCCGGCCTTGCCGATGAAGGTGATCGTAACCTTGTCTGAGGAGGCCAGGAAGGCGCCCTCACGGAAATAGAAGTGGCCGGTGGGCTTGCCGGGGTAGTTGTGCAGGGCGAAGAGCGCATCGCAGGGGAAACGCTCGAAGAGGCCTTCCTCGATCATGCGCCGGGCGCCACCGCCGCCGCCCAGTTCCTCGGCGGGCTGGAAGATCAGGGTCAGGGTGCCGCTGCCCGACAGGTCTTCATCGCGATGCAGGCGGGCCAGGGCCTCGGCGGCTCCTAGCAGGATGGCGGTATGGCCGTCGTGGCCGCAGGCATGCATCTTCCCCGCTATCTGGCTGGCCCAGGGCAGGCCGGTCTGCTCGTGAATGGGCAGGGCATCCATGTCGGCCCGTAACCCGAGCCGAGGGCCTGAGCCGTCGCCCCAGCGCAGCACGCCGACGACGCCAGTTTCGGCGATGCCGGTATGCACCTCGTAGCCCCACTCGGTTAGCCGCTCCGCCACCAGGCGGCTGGTCGCGACCTCCTCGAAGCCAAGTTCCGGGTTCTGATGAATCTGGTGGCGCCAGGCTTTCATCTTGGCGAGATCTGGCTGATGCGTCGGGTGAGCTGTCATTCTGTTTACCGTCCAGCGTTACATTATTGTTGATGGCTTCATGCTGGCAGTGGCAAGAGACAACGTAAAGACGACATAATCTGCCTGGTGACAACCTAAAGAGTTCGCTAAGCCATGAAACATCATCAACTCAAGGCCTTGGTTCAGGTGGCCGAGCAGGGATCCATTCGTGGCGCCGCCAGGGCGCTGCATCTGAGCCAAAGCGCCTTGACCAAGGCGCTGAGAGAACTGGAAGCCAATGTGGGGGCCGAGCTGCTGGTGCGCAGCTATAAGGGCGTCGAGTTCACGCCTGCCGGTCAGGCGTTGCTGACACGAGCCCGTCTCGCGCTGTCGACCCTGGACAAGGCCAGGGACGAGATACGCTGGCTACGAGGCGGCGCGGGCATCCAGATCACGGCGGGGGTCACACCAGCGATCGCCGCCACGGCCTTGCCCAGCGTTCTCAACGAATTCGAGCGCGAGCAGCCGGATGCCAGCCTGACCCTGGTGGAGGGCATGCTGACCAACGTCTTGCCAGGCCTGATGGAGGGACGCATCGACTTCGCCATCGCCGTAGCAGAGCCGGACGACCTGCCCTACGAGATCGCCTTCGAGCCATTAGGGCAGATTCTGGTTGAAGCCGCCGCACGTGTTGGCCACCCGATGCTGGCTGCCACGGAGTGGTCCCAGTTGGTGGGAGCTCGCTGGGTACTTAACCTGGCCGCCGGTAGCTCGGCACAGCAGTTGGTGGCCTGGTTGGAGAGGCAAGGCCTTGGCTTGTCACGCCAGGTCGTCAGATGCGACTCGCCCACCCTGATGACGGAGATGATGCGCCGAACCGACCTGATCGGCTTCGGGCCGCACATTCTGTTCCATGATCCCCTGTCTGGCCAAGGGCTGGCCAGCTTCGACTCCCTACCTCCCGTCCCCCCCATCACGCTCGGGCTGCTCAAGCTCCGGGGCGTCCCCTTGCACTCGGGCGCCCAGCGACTGGCTACCCTCTTCACCCGCTACATCACTCCCTCACAGATTCAATGAACTTGGCAAATCCTAGCCTGGCGTTCACCTGCCACCGATACCGGGGCTGCTCAACCGGCCAGCGACTCCGCTGCCAACTGATAGGAGCGGCAGCGCGCCGCGGGATCATGGATGCGGGCGTCGATGATCAGCTCATTTGCCTGGGTCAGCTCGATGAAGTGGCGCAGCCAGTCGCCAACCTGGCGGGTGTCGCCCACTGCCGAACAGGCCATCGCCTGTTGCAGGCCCCGCCGCTCGACCTCGGAAATCCGCTGCAAATAGCCTTCCTGAGGCCGGGGCAGCGGGCCGGGCCTTCCCTGGTGCAGCAAGTTGACCCAATGGAAATGCGAACTGGCATGAAACTGGGCCTCCTGCTCGGTATCGGCGACGATGACATTGGCGCCGACGATGACGTAAGGCTTGTCCAGCATGGCGGAGGGCTGGAAGTTTGTCCGGTAGTGGGCCACGGCCTTCTGCAAGAAATGCGGAGCGAAGTGCGAAGCAAAGGAGTAGGGCAGGCCAAGTCTGGCCGCCAGATCGGCACTGTACATGCTCGATCCCAGCAGCCAGAGGGGCACCTTGTGTTTACCGGGAATGCCGCGAACCGGCTGGCGGCCGTTGTCCAGCAGGTAGTCCGAAAGCTGGCCGATATCCTGCTCGAAGCCCCGCTCCGAGGCATCGCCGCGTAGAGCACGGATGCTGGGCCCGGCGGCGCCTGCTGCGCGCCCGAGCCCTAGGTCGATCCGCCCGGGATAGAGCGTTTCCAGTGTCGCGAACTGCTCCGCCACCATCAGAGGCGAATGGTTGGGCAGCATGATACCCCCGGCGCCCACCCGCAGGCGGCGGGTGGCCGCGGCCAGGTGGGAGACCAGCAGGGTGGTGGCCGAGGAGGCGATGCCCGGCAGGTCGTGGTGTTCGGCAATCCAGTAGCGCTGAAGGCCATGCTGTTCCACATGGCGGGCCAGCATGACTGCCTCGTCCAGGGTGTCGGCGAAGGTCTTGCCTTCGCCGATCATCATCAGGTCAAGTACCGATAGAGTAGCCAAGTGTGACTCCTTCAGATGCGTGGGCCGCGCAGCACATCAGCCGCAGCAGCTCATGGGTTCATTGATGCAAAAATGCAAAACGGATCAGGCTCGGGCCTCGATTTCCGCCCAGTGCGGGCGGGCCTGCAGGCGCGCGTCGATGGCGCGCATGGTCGCCAGGCAGCGCTGCAGCTTGAGGTAGATATCACCACCGTAGTCCCAGCCGAGGATACCGATCCTGCCGGTATAGCCGATGCGGTTCAGTGCGGCGACCACGGCGAAGTTGTCCAGCTCACCACGGTCGACCGGTTCCATGGTCGCTACCCCGCCCCAGCCGAGTGGTGACAGGGCACTGCCGGAGAGATCCACCTGCATCAGCCAGGGTTCGATCGCCTCCAGACGCTGCTTCAGTTGCCCTTCCTGGCTGGCATACCAATGGTAGCCATTGAAGAACATGCCCAATCGAGGGTGGTTGAAGTACTCGCACAGGCGCTGCACCTCGTAGGTGGTCTGTGTGACATGCCGCAGGTGCGGATACAGGGCCAGACGCAGACCACGCCGCTCGATGATCGGCAACAGCGATTCAATGCTGCGCAGAATGCCATCGATGCCATTGGCCGAGGTCTGAATGGCCAGTTCGATCAGCTCCACCCCCTCGACGGTCTCGATGATCCGGCGCAGCACCGCATCGTTACGCCCTTCATGCAGGACCAGATAGAGCCCGGCAATGTCCAGACCATGCCGCGCCTTGACCCCGGGCAGCAGTGACAGGTCGGTGAACGGCGTACCGCCCCAGGCCGAGACGGTGATGCCGTCGTAACCGAGTTCGGCGAGCATCTCGCATTGCGTCTGGAACTGGTACACGCCCATGGAGTTATAGAAGAACGAGTCCAGCGCATGGATGGCATGCTTCATGATGTCTCCTTGCGGTGGCTCAAGAGGGCAGCGGGGTCATGACAGCCCACTCGGGGTGAGCCGCCAGGCGCCGTTCCATAGAGCGGAAGGCCTTATGTGAGCGTTGCAGGTTGCCATACACATCGCCGCCCATGCTTTCCCAGCCCAGCACCCCATAGCGCCCGGAGTAACCGCGCCGCTCCAGCGCGCCGAGCAGGACGAAGTTATCCATCTCGCCTTCATCCAGTGGTTCGATGGTGGCCAGCTCGCCCCAGCCCAGTGGCGACAGGCGTGTGCCAGCGATATTGACCTGGCGCAGCCATGGCCAGAGCGCATCGAGGCGTTGCTCCAGCGCCTTCTCCTGCATGGCATACCAGTGGTAGCCGTTGAACACGATGCCCAGGTTCGGGTGGTCGAATTCCTGGCACAGCGCGACCGCTTCGCTAGTGGTCTGCATGCCGTAGCGCCCATGCGGGTACAGCGCGATGTCGATGCCCTGGCGCTCGGCAATCGGCAGCAGCTGTGCGAGCATCCGCCGGTCCGCATCCGTTACCTGGTCACCGGAGTGCAGGGCCAGCTCGATGCTGGCGCAGCCTTCGATGGACTCGAAGATATTGGTGACGAAGGTTTCCAGACCCTGACGATAGATCAGGTAGATCGCCCCCACGTCCAGCCCCCACTGCGACTTTACCTGCGGTAGCGACGTCAGCTCCTTGCTCCAGGCCGACACCGTCAGCCCCTGGTAGCCCAGTTCGGCCAGCATTTCGCACTGCACAGCCAACGGGTAGGTGCCCAGCTTGGTCTGAAAAATGAAATCCATGTGATGAAGTGGTCGATTCATGCGCTTTCTCCGGGGGCATGGCTGGGAAACAGCGGCAGCAGATGCTCGCCGAGTTCGTCGATCACCTCCGCCGCGGGACGCCGCTGCGGCTTGAAGTGCAGGGCGACATGAGACACGCCCTGCTCCTGCTGGCGCAACCACAGCTCACGCAATGCATTGCGGCCCGCGCGCAGCACACGGCCGGGTTGCAGTGGCGCGTTTGGGTCCCGATCCAGGTCGAACAGCGTGCCGTAGCCATAGGGTTTGAACACGCCGGGCGTACAGGCCGCGCGCCATTGGTCGAGGATTGCCGGGATGCGCTGCGGGTTGGCGATATAGGAAATGATTCCGTCGGTGTTCTGCGCCGTCCACTCGTGCGTCTGCCCGGCGTGACCGATGATGATGGTCGGCAGTCGTGCCGCCGCCGGCTTGGGCACCATTTCTAGACCCCCGGTCAGCTCCCCGTAGAACCGCGAGGCATGCACCGGCCAGTTCTGCTCGGTGACCGAGCGGATGATGCTCAGCGCATCACGGAAACGCTCGGCGCGATTGTCGAAATCCACGCCGAAGGCGGGGTACTCCACCGGCCGGTCGCCGGTGGCCAGCCCCATCAGGAAGCGTCCACCCAGCAGCTGGTCCACGCTGGCGGCCTGCTTGGCGACGATCAACGGATCGCGCAGCGGCAACACGATTCCCGCCGTGCCGATGGCAACGCGTCGGGTGACTGCCGCGAGAAAACCCGCATAGGCCAATGGATCCAGAACCTGGCCCACATCACCGAAGTTGGGATCATAGAAGGGCACATCACGCAGCCAGATCGCCGAAAAATCGGCTTCGTCGACCTTGCGGGCCATCTCGAGATGGTCGCTTAGGGTCGGTCCGACGGTATCAGGGTAGCTTTCCAATGGCGCGATGAAGCCAAAGGTAAGATGGCCGGGTCGAAACACCCGGGCATAACCGGCGTGCTGAGCCAGTTCCGGGGGAAGAGTGGCAGAAGTGGCCATGGGCGCCTCGCAAGTAGAGAAATATCCGGCCCGCTGGGGAAACGGCTATATCAGGATGCGAAGACTGTAATAGGCTTTCACAAAAGGAAAAATAAGCTAGTATTCAAAACATAAAGGAAAATTATTCTTTAATTGAGAAAGGGATGTGCCATGGCCATGGACTACTTCGGTGCGCTGGGCGCATTTGTACAATCCGCCGAGACCCGAAGCTTTACCGAGGCTGGGCGCAGACTGGGCATTTCCTCTTCTGCGGTTGGCAAGGCGATAGCCCGTCTGGAAGAGGAGTTGGGCGCACGCCTGTTTCATCGCTCAACCCGCTCCATCACCCTGACCGCTGAAGGCGAGCTGTTTCTGGAACGTTGCCAACGCATCCTGACCGAGTTCGATACCGCCAGGGCAGAATTAAGCGAGGCTGGTTCCACGCCACAGGGAAAGTTACGGGTGGGCCTGCCACAAATCGGCGAACACTTCATGCATCACCTGATTGCTTTCCAGCAGGCATTTCCCAGCATTGAGCTTGAGATGAGCTTCACTGACCGCTTGGTCAATGTGATCGAGGAAGGTTTCGATGCAGTGATACGCATCGGTGAGATCAGCGACTCGCGGCTTATCATGCGTCAACTCCGCAGCTACCAGCACCATCTGGTGGCTGCGCCAGCTTATCTAGCGCAGCACGGCACACCCTTGCGGCCTGAGGAACTGATCTCCCACGTTTGTCTGCGCTACCGTTTCCCTTCCAGCGGCAAGCTGGCACCGTGGCCGCTGGAAACACAAGGGGAGCCTGCTGTCATCGAGCTTCCCCAATCCGTTATTGCCGATGGGACCGGGCCTTTGCAGGCAATGGCCGAGGCAGGGGTTGGAATTGCACTGTTACCGAACTTCGCCATCGCCGACGCGCTCTTGAGGGGGCGTCTGGTCAGTGTGCTGTCAGAGCATGTCCAGGATCACCGCAGCGTTTGCATCTTGTGGCCCTCCAGTCGCCAATCGCTACCCAAGATCAAAGTGTTTGTGGACTTCATGGTTGCTCGGCTTGGGACTGCCTGATACGTAGATCGCCGCAAGATAAGGTCGCGGTGAGTTCAACCGATCGGCGTGACTACTTCATTAACTTCTCAGCGGGCTAGAGTCTGTCGACCTTTCGCGAGAGCGATGCTGCTGAATAAGAGCAACCCGCAGAATTGAGGGTGCACTGAAGCCCCCGAACTGTAGCGTAATGCCGCCTGGCGAGTCTTCGGGAATCCCGGCACGGTTCATTCTCTCTCATTTCACATCGCCCAACTCCGTTCGTACGAACTCCCGAAAAACCCTCACTCGCGCCGGTGCATCTTTGCCGCTCAGACTGATGGCATAAAGCGTGCCCTCCGACACCCGCCAATCCGTCAATACAGGTAACAGAGCGCCAGAGGCGACAGCCTCTGCTGCGACCAAGTCCGGGATAGGGCCGACCCCACCACCTGCGATCGTCAGGCGCAGCACACTGGCATAGTCGCTGGTGCGAATGATCGGACGGGCAATCACCTCGTGAGAGCGTCCCCGTCGATCTGTCAGCACCAGTTGAGCGGCTCCTACGAACTCACGCGAGACGACCAAGTGATGCTCGGCTAGCACCGCCGGCACATCAGGCAATCCGTACGCAGCGAGGTAGCCGGGTGCGGCATATAGCCCGATTTGGAACTGCGCCACGGGTGAGGCCCGATAGCCCATATCCGGCAGTTGTCCCACGCGCGCTCTCAGCGCCAGATCGACACGGTTGGTTGCGAGGTCAAGCGGCACATCGGTAACCAGAAGCTCGACGGTAATCTGCGGATGTATCTTCCGGAACTTCACGACGATCCGAGGCATTACCTCCATCCCAATATCCACTGGCGCTGTCACGCGTAGGTGCCCGCGAGGTATGTCTTGCGATTGCCGCGCGCCTTCAGCCGCATCGTCCAGCCACACTAGCGCCTCCCGGGCTTTGGTATAGAAGGCAATGCCCTCTTCTGTCGGCGATACTGCCCGTGAAGTGCGTGCTAGCAGGGTCACCCCGAGCCGTCGCTCCAAACGCGATAGGCGGCGACTGATACCACCCTTCGTCTCCCCAAGCTGGCGCGCCGCTGCTGATACCGTCCCGAACTCTGAAACCGCACAGAAAGCCCGGACATCTTCAAGTGCACCACCCAAGGTTTCCAATCTATCAACCATAAGTTCCGATCCTGCCATCTTATCTAAGAATCGAAACTACCTCATCCTACATCGCAAGATCCATTGAGCTTTAACATCTCTCACTTAATAGGTGCTATACCATGAATACTGCGACATTGAACCGTTCTGAGAAAGGTGTGCTCAGCAAGTTAAGCACACTGTCCTACCCGCTGGTGCGGGTCACGACCGGCCTCATACTCATGCCTCACGGCGCGCAAAAGCTCTTCGGCTGGTTTGGTGGTTATGGGCTCACCGACACGGGCGCCTTCTTCGGGGACGCCCTCGGCCTGCAGCCAGGTGTTTTATTTGCACTTCTCGCCGGGATTGTCGAGTTCTTCGGCGGCCTAGCGCTGGCGCTTGGGCTGTTGACAAGGCCCGCTGCTGCTGCAATTGCGGCCCTGCTAGCGGTTGCTTTGAGCGTACATGTGCCGAATGGCTTTTTCTGGACCGCTGGTGGGATCGAATATCCGCTAATGTGGTTGCTGCTTGCCGTGGCTATCTTGCTTCGCGGCGGCGGTGAATATTCGCTTGATCGGTTATTGGGGCTGCGCTTCTGAACACTGTTGTTCATTAGGAGGACGGGATATGACGACGCAAACGTTACCAACGCTTTTCGTACCTCATGGTGCGGGTCCTTGCTTTTTCATGGACTGGGACCCAGCCAATACGTGGTCCCGTATGGAAGCCTGGCTTCGTGCCGTACCCGAACGGCTCGGTGCGAGACCCAAGGCAGTGCTGGTGGTATCGGGACACTGGGAGGCAGCGGAATTCACGGTGAACATTCAGAACAGTCCACCGCTCTTGTACGACTACTCCGGTTTCCCGGAACATACGTACGAACTAGAGTATCCGGTGCCCGGCTCGCCCGAGCTGGCAGAGCGAGTGCAGGCATTGCTCGCGAGGGCCGGCTACAGCACCAACTCAGAGCGAAGCCGTGGACTGGACCATGGCGTCTTCATCCCTATGAAGCTGATCTATCCAGGCGCGGATATACCATTAGTGCAGCTCTCGCTCAGGCGCGGCTTGAGCGCGGCTGAGCATGTCGCTGCCGGACACGCCCTTGAGCCGCTACGCCGCGAGGGTGTGCTCATCATCGGCACTGGCATGAGTTTTCACAACATGCATAGGTTTCGCTTCGATGACTCTGCACTGGATCCGGATTCGGTGTGCTTTGATGAGTGGTTGGCGCAGACCGTGGCGCTACCACCACCCGAGCGCGAGCAGCGGCTGCTTGACTGGGCCTTGGCCCCTGGCGGCCGTGCCGCCCATCCACGTGAGGAGCACTTGCTGCCACTGCATGTCGTTGCCGGCGCTGCTGGCAACGACTTAGGGCGCCAAGTTTTTCAGGATCGAGTGATTGGCAGCATACAGTCGGCCTTCATATTTGGTGGCTGACGTCTGGATTCTGCCTCCAGCTATAAGTGCCGACCAACTTTGGGAGAATACTATGCCAGGCCTCGTAAATGGCCAGTGGGTGAAGGGCAACATTGCCAGCGGCGAAATCAGAGATGGCGCCTTCGAGCGGGAGCCGACCCGGTTCCGTCACTGGATCACGCCACAAGGAGAGTCGAATTCAGAAGGTAGCGCTGCCTTGCCCGCCGAGCCCGAGCGCTATCAACTCTTTGTTGCGTACTTGTGTCCTTGGGCCTCGCGCACGTTGATTTTTCGTAAGCTCAAAGGGCTGGAAGATTTAATTCCGGTATCGATCGCCGATGCCGTGCTGGGTGAAGAGGGCTGGACCTACACGGACCCCCAAGACGCAGGTCCACGCCTGGGTGGGGTGCGGCGCCATTACCAGCTCTACACGGCAAGTGAGCCTTACTACACCGGTAAGGTATCGGTACCGGTGCTGTGGGATCGTGCTCAGGGGCAGATCGTTAACAACGAATCGGCAGATATTATCCGCATCTTCAATAGCGCCTTCGACCATCTCACCGGTAACGAACTCGACTTCTATCCCGCACCACTTCGAAAGAAAATTGATGCTTGGAACGAGTTTATTTATGAAAAGGTCAACAATGGCGTCTATAGGGCGGGCTTTGCCAAGACCCAGGCGAGCTACGACAGCTCTGTAGTTGCACTGTTCGAAGCACTCGATCAACTCGAAGAGCGCCTTGCCAAGCACCGCTACCTTGCGGGGACGTACCTTACTGAGGCCGACTGGCGTCTCTTCGTCACACTGATACGCTTCGACGCAGCCTACCACGGCGCCTTCAAGTGCAACATTTGCCACTTGGAAGATTATCCGAATCTCTCGAACTATCTACGAGAGCTGTATCAGTGGCCCGGCGTGAAAGATACCGTCAACCTCGATCACATCAAAATCGGTTATTACACGAACCCCGCCATCAATCCTGCGCTCATTGTGCCGAAGGGCCCCGCCCTCGACTTTGAGCGAGCCCATGATCGAGGTAATTTACAAGGTGCAGGTATATGGAGACGCGATCATGAAGCCTTGCGAGAGCAGCCCTAGCCTTGCCGAAGCTCGCGTTTCCATTGGACCCTGTTCTCAGTCCGGCATACTCACTGCGTTGATTCTGGCCCAAAGGCAGCAACAGCAAAGTCCAGAAAACTACGCAGCTTGGGAGTGACACGTCGATCAGGAGCATACAGTACATGCATTGGCCGAGTAGGTGCTTCATATCCAGGTAGCAATCGCACCAGACGGCCCTCGGAAAGAGCGCTTCTGACCAGCTCATATGGTTGCAAAATAATGCCCATGCCCGCCAGGGCAGCACATAGCAAAGGTTCGCCATGGTCGACCATCAAGCGGCTGGACACCGGTACTGACACTCGTCCATTCGGCCCATCGAAGGTCCAGAGATTACGCAGTTCAGTATGGGCAAAGCTCAAGCATTCATATTGTTGCAGATCCCATGGGCTAAGCAACGGTGGCCGTCCATCAAGATAACTTGGTGCACCACAAAGTACCAAGTGATGTCATCGCGGATGACGATGACGATGACGATGACGATGACGATGACGATGACGAGACGAGTAACAAGGCTCATTACTTTCAGAGAATCATCATCCGAGCCAGTGGAGGCAAGGACATGAAGCACATCATCCCCCCGGCTCTATGCCAGCTTGCCGGCGCTATCTCAATTACATTGTTTTCACATCAAGGTATGGCCGCACCAGCGCTCGATGTGCTCGGTCGCGATTATACATTCCCGAACCAGATAGAAGGGATTCCTTCGATGCTATCCGACTTCAAGGATCTTGAGATCAATAGCTTCGATACCAGCGATGGCGTGTCGCTCTCTTATTGGGAAGCAGGCGAAGGCAGGCCGGTGATTTTTGTCCCTGCTTGGTCGGCGAGCGGTGCCGAGTATTTCAACGTATTGTATTTGCTAAGCAAGCAATATCATGTCTTTGTACTCGACCCACGCAATCAAGGGCTATCCGATAACGTAGAGTACGGCGCACGCATCTCCCGGTTCGGCATGGATCTGAAAGAGTTTGTCGATCACTTAGACCTGACTAGGGCCGATTTCTGTGGGTGGTCGATGGGTGCCGCCGTTATATGGAGCTATATCGATCTTTTCGGCACTAAAGCCATTCGAAAGGCGTGTTTCGTCGATCAACCAATCTCCATTTATTCCCACTCCGATTGGTCCGAGCAGGAGCGTCTCGATGCCGGCGGCACAACGACGTCAGCGGAGCGCATGGTGGCTGGAGTGACTGAAGGGGCTAAGCTCAATAACTTGATCACTGATATGAAGCCGTGGGAGCGATTCGAAATTGAAGACTCGCCGTACTTCGCAAATTCGAAAGCTTTCGCGAAAGAGTTCATCGACAATGATCCGGAGGCGATCAGCCGCGTACTGTTCGATCATGTCATGAACGACTGGAGAGATGTTATCCGCCATAAGATCGATATTCCAGTTGCTATTTTCTCAGGCGTTGAGAGCAACAATCTATCCAGCCAACGCTGGGCATCGTCGATAATTACGGACGCCTCTCTCTACAATTACAGCTCGGCTGAACATGGCGATCATTTCTTGATGTTCAAGAACCCTATCAAGTTCACTAATGACCTTTCGTCATTCTTGGAGCGCTGAATAAACTGTGTTCCGTGAAAAACTCCCTCATTCGAGGGACGTAGATCTTGGCAAAATGCCAATTAGACTAATGGAGAATCATATGCCTGTCGTACGTGTAAGCTGGTTCAGTGGTAAGAGTACAAAAGAGAAGCAAGCAGTTGCCGCTGATATCACTGAGAGTATTGTCAAAAATACCGGCACTGACCCAAATTATATCTATGTAATATTTGAAGATGTTGAGGCATCAAATTGGGCGGGCGCAGGTAAGCTATTCGGTGAGGAAAAAGAGAACCCATGACATAGCCAAGGCGGTGTGCCTCTGGGTACGCCGCCATTGTTTATAGCAATCTTGGAAATATTGTTACTGGTGTTTTGTCAGGGTAGACATGAAGTTAATGGCTGAGTTGAAAGTGCATTAAAGTATCTGCCGTGTCCCGGATGATTAATTATCCGGGACACGGCACTTTAGACAAAAACAGAGCCCTGTTCTAACCTTGTAATTGGCTCGGGAAATATACTCGACTATTTTCTTAAGAAGAGGAATAGAGTTATTTTCAACATGTTCGGAAATCCCTGCCTCACCGAACTCGCGACCTATACTGCTGTTTGGCACCGCCAAAGGGCATTCTGGGGTCCAGAGATCCAAAGGAGAGAGTGTTGATAAATATACTTACCGCCTCTAGATGCGATGCCATCAAACCACGCGCATGATCTGATCATTCGACACGTACCTCACATATACACCGCCTCGACCCGCATTTTGCGAAGTGACGTACTCCTTAAGAATTTCATGTATAGCAGGCAACAGCTGACGTCGATTACACTCATTGACTCAAGTTGCATATCGGTCGCGTCAATGACAGCCCAATCAGGACGCTTCCTTATCGATGGACCAGGCGACTAACCGCACGACCAGCGGTCTGACAATTATGACGCCTATGAATGCCACTGGCATGGCCAGTACATAGGATCGCAGCACCGTACCCACGAAGCCCGGAGTAATACCCTGGTTGATCAAGGTGATCGCCAGCGTCATAAGAAACGCCATGATCGAGGCCATGTAGAAGGCGAACACAACCGGCGTAAACCGGCGCGGAATTCTACGCCGGGCAACTAGCCGCCGCACCCTGGCCAAGTGTTCACACTGCATGAAGGTTGTTGATCGGTTCATCGATCCTCCTCGATGGCTCGGTTTGCAGGGACGTTACCATAGCCTAGCCCGTACTATCTCACCAGATGCCCGGCCCGAGTGTCACGATCGGCCCCGCCTTCTGGATGATCATCTAGCCAGTTCTGCCTAAGTTCATCAGACTTTCACTGACCCTCCCCCTGTTTCAAGGCCACCGAGCGCACCTTGAACTTGGCCGATAGGGAACAGCGCTGGGTAGAGGCACTCAGCGAGCAGATTCACCGTTTGATGACTACGCTTCGAACATTTCGACCGGCACGGCGATGCGGTCGGCTTCCATCGAGCGAGCAAATGCGACGCGCTTGATGGATGTCATGTCGTCACCGTCGCACCGAGCCTAGCATGAGGCTTTCCTCTATCCACCCTAGGTTCGTCATGCCAGGAGATGCGATGCCACCGTTCCCCTCCCTGCTGCTGCATCTTGCCCCGCCGGCACGGCTGATCAGTCTTCTCGATCCGTTGATGCCCCTGACCGTCAAGCGCTGTCTGATCGAGCCGCTGCTCAACCATGCCTTTGCCGAACCGCTGCGCGAGGGTGAATTCGATGCTCTCGAGGGGCGGCGTATCACACTGGCCATCGACGATTTTGCGCTCGAGTTGACGCTGGGGCTCGAGCGCCAGCAACTGGTGCTATGCGATGCCGCGGGCGAGGCGACCATTCGTGGCGGCTGGCGCGAGTTCCTATGCCTGGCCACGCGTCGCGAGGACCCCGATAGTCTGTTCTTTCAGCGCCGCCTGTCGATCGAGGGCGATACCGAGCTTGGCTTGATGGTCAAGAACCTGCTGGATGGGCGCGAGGAGGGGCTGGCGGCTGGACCGTTCGGGGCATTACTGCTGCGCATCGAGAGCTGGGTGAACCGCACCCGATGAGCTAAGGCTCATTGGCGCAGTTCGAGCCGCGAGAAGCTGGGGCTGAGCTTGGCCAGCAGGCGCTCCAGCTGACTCGTCAGTGGTGCCTCGGGAAGCGGCTGGCAGTAATCCGGATCCAGGCACTGTTCGCCTCTGGCGAGCTGAAGGAGGTAGTGGCGCACGCCGCAGTCGGCCAGTGTCTGCGCCAGGCGCTCCACCTCGCTCAGGCTGAAGTCGCGCCAGTGCACGGTGGTGCGGCACTCGAGATCGATGCCGCTGGCCAGCAGTATCTCGAGGCTCTGGGCGTGGCGACGCCAGGTGCCCGTCCGCCCGCCAATGCGATCGAAATCGAGACCCCGCCCCTTGACGTCCAGGCCGACCCAATCGAGGTGCTGCAGCAGCGGCGTGAGTCGCTTAGGGTAGGGACCTGCGGTATGCAACCCGACCTTGAAGCCCATCGCCTTGATCTCTCCCATTGCCTCGGCCAGGTCACCGTGCAGCGTTGGTTCGCCACCGCTGAACACCACGCCCTCCAGCAGGCCTCGACGCGTCTCGAGAAACTCCCTGACCTTCGTCCATTCACCGGGAGTGCCGCGGCGTGGGGCGATCATCTGCGGATTGTGGCAGTAGCCGCAGCGTAGCGGGCAGCCCTGGGTGAAGACCACGCAGGCCAGGTGCCCGGGGAAGTCCAGCGTAGTCATCGGGGTCAGGCCGGCAACGGGCAGGCGGATGTCGCGGTGTGGCGGCATGGCAAGTCTCCCAAGCCGGGAGCAGGACCCCCGGCGACATGGCGGCTGTGCTAGAGGCTGGCGGCCGCTTCGCTGAAGTGGCGTCGTTCGTGGTGTTCGGCGCGCTTGCCGAGATTGAACTGGCTGACCGGGCGGTGGTAGCCCATTACGCGGGTCCACACCTCGCAGCGTTGGCGTTGTTCGCTCGGCAGGCTGTTGCGTTGGGAATGCGGCATGGCGTTTGATTCCTTCGATGGTTAGTGTCAGGCCGAGGCTTCGCTGGCCAGGGGGCGTCTTGCCAGCAGTGCATCGTCGCAGCGCGGGCAGAACTCATGTTCGCCTGCCAGGTAGCCGTGCACCGGGCAGATCGAGAAGGTCGGAGTGATGGTGATGTAGGGCAGGCGGAAGCGCGATAGGGCAGTGCGTACCAGCGTCTTGCACGCCGCGGCGCTCGAGAGTCTTTCGCGCATGTAGAGGTGCAGCACGGTGCCACCGGTATAGCGGGTCTGCAGCGGATCCTGATGGATCAGCACCTCGAAGGGGTCGTCGGTGTGCCCCACCGGCAGCTGGCTCGAATTGGTGTAGTAGGGCGCCTCACGAGTGCCGGCCTGGAGGATCGTCGGGTAGCGCTTGAGATCCTCCTTGGCGAAGCGGTAGGTGGTGCCTTCCGCCGGGGTAGCTTCCAGGTTGTAGAGATGACCGGTCTGTTTCTGGAATTCGCCGAGGCGTATGCGTACATGATCGAGCAGTGCCAGTGCCAGCCGCTGCCCTTCGGGGCTTGCGATGTCATGCCGGTCGGCGGTGAAGTTACGCACCATCTCGTTGAGGCCGTTGACCCCAAGCGTCGAGAAGTGATTGCGCAGCGTCCCCAGGTAGCGCTTGGTGTAGGGATAGAGCCCGGCATCCATCCACTGCTGAATCGCCGCGCGCTTGATCTCCAGGCTGTCGCGGCCAAGCGTCAGCAGCCGGTCGAGTTCGGCGAGCAGGCCAGCCTGGTCGCCGGCGAAGCGGTGGCCAAGTCGCGCGCAGTTGATCGTCACCACCCCCAGCGAGCCGGTCTGCTCGGCACTGCCGAACAGGCCGTTGCCGCGCTTGAGCAGTTCCTTGAGGTCGAGCTGCAGCCGACAGCACATCGAGCGCACCATGTGCGGCTCCATGTCGGAATTGAGAAAGTTCTGAAAGTAGGGCAGGCCATACTTGGCGGTCAGCGCGAACAGCCGCTCGGCGTTGTCGCTCTCCCAATCGAAATCGTGGGTGATGTTGTAGGTGGGAATCGGAAAGGTGAAGACGCGTCCTTGGCGGTCGCCGGCCTCCATCACCTCCAGATAGGCGCGATTGAGCAGGTCCATCTCGCGCTGCAGCTCGCCATAGGTGAAGGGCTGTTCGACTCCCCCGATCACCGGCACCTGATCGTGCAGGTCCGCCGGACACACCCAGTCGAAGGTGAGGTTGGTGAAGGGCGTCTGGCTGCCCCAGCGTGAGGGGACGTTGAGGTTGTAGATGAACTCCTGGATCGCCTGCTTGACCGCGGCATACTCCAATCCGTCACGCCGCACATAGGGTGCCAGATAGGTGTCGAAGGAGCTGAAGGCCTGAGCGCCGGCCCACTCGTTCTGCAGCGTGCCGAGGAAGTTGACCATCTGCCCTAGCGCACTCGAGAGGTAGCGGGGCGGGGCGCTCTCGGCACGGTCGGGCACGCCATTGAAGCCCTCGTTCAGCAGGGTTCGTAGCGACCAGCCGGCACAGTAGCCGCACAGCATGTCGAGATCGTGGATATGCAGATCGCCGTCGCGATGCGCCTCGCCGACCGCCACCGGATACACCTCATCGAGCCAGTAGTTGGCGATCAGCTTGCCCGAGACGTTGAGGATCAGCCCGCCCAGGGAGTAGCCCTGGTTGGCATTGGCATGCACTCGCCAGTCGGCTCGCTGCAGGTACTCCTCGAGGGTGGAGGCGACAGGAACATGGCGGGACGGCGCGGCGTCAGTACGGGAGAGCGTCATGGCGTTCCTATATAGGCTAGGTTTTTAAATTTTAACTACCATATATGGCGGTCTAGCCTAATGGGCGCTGCCTGCTCCCGCCTTGATATATGTCATGCAATACGTTCGACAGAGCCATGGCGCGGCGTCCCGTTCACACGCTCGCCTGGAGATGCTCCATGCCCGGCCGGCCATGCCAGTAGCCGTCGCAAGCGCCGCGATCCACCAAGGCCAGCGGGTCCTGGGTGCTAGCCTGCCGTGGCGAGCCTGGTCGAAGGCGTTGACGATCTCCGCCATGCCTTCGGCACGTGGGCTCAAGCGGGCTAGGGTGACGCCCATGCGCCGCATGGTGCCGATCTCGCGACGCAGGTCGTAGCAGGCGCCGGAGAGCGTCTGAATGCCATTGAGCGTGAACAGTTCGCAAGACTCCTGGGAGCGCAGGGCAAGCCCCTGGGGATAGCGCTGGCAGACGAACTGACAGCGGACCTTGGGCAGGCCGTGATGGCGGCCTGATCCACCGCCTGGGTCCACTGCTGAAAGCCTGCGGGTTGCGGATAGGTATTGATGGCACACAGCACCCGCCGACCGTGGGAATGGGCGTAATCGATGCCCTCGCGGGCGCGGCTGGCGGTGAAATTGAGCCCCGCGAACTGGCGAGCGTTGGTGATGTTCTGAAAGCCGAAATAGACCGCATCGGCCCCCTCGTCCACGGCACGCTTCAGTGCGGGCAGGTTACCTGCCGGGCATACCAGCTCCATGATCGCCTCCCTTGTTCACGAGGAAACGATACTAGGCAGTGGCGAGGCAATATCCCTTGATATCGGTCAAGGTGTGAGCGGGGTATGGGCGCATAACTGGTCTGGGGCGCCTTCTGGCACGGCGTCGCGCCGAATACATGGGTGTGCGGGCCATCGAACTCACCGCGCGTCTCGAGGATCAGCGCGCTGTCGGCATCGTCATAGTGTCAGCTCCGGCTGGCATCGTAAAACTGGGCCGTGTCGACCCGGCTGGCCGCCTGACGCAATAGGGTGGTTTCCAGGCTCGCCTGAAGCCGTTCGTCGTCGCTGCACTCTTCACCTTTTCCCTGGTCACCCTGTCCCTGTCCCTGGCGCTCGGAGCGCAGGCCGAGCTTGGCGAACAGCATACGGTCGCGCTCGACCTGAGGGTTGGCGGTGGTCAGCAGCTTATCGCCGTAGAAGATCGAGTTGGCTCCGGCGAGAAAGGCCAGCGCCTGGGTCGACTCGCTCATCTGCTCGCGTCCGGCTGAAAGGCGCACGTGGCTTCGGGGCATCACAATACGTGCCACGGCAATGGCGCGAACGAACGTGAGGGGGTCGAGGTCGTCGACCTCCTGCAGTGGTGTGCCAGGCACCTTGACCAGCATGTTGATCGGTACCGACTCGGGATGCGGGTCGAGCCGGGCAAGTTGCTGAAGCAAGGCGGCGCGGTCGCGAGGCGCCTCGCCCATGCCGAGGATGCCACCGGAGCAGACCTGCATGCCCGCCTCACGCACGTTGCTCAGCGTCTCCAGACGGTCGGCGTAGGTGCGCGTGGTGATGATCTCGCCGTAGTACTCCGGCGAGGTATCGAGGTTGTGGTTGTAGTAGTCGAGCCCGGCATCGGCCAGGCGCCGGGCCTGGGGCGCATCGACCATGCCTAGCGTCATGCAGGTCTCGAGCCCCAGTGTCTTCACCCGGCGGACCATCTCCAGCACCACGTCCATATCCTTCTCCCTGGGGCTTCGCCAGGCCGCACCCATGCAGAAGCGGCTGGCGCCGGCTTGCCTGGCGGCCCTGGCCTGCTCCACCACCTGCTCGACGGCGAGCAGCGCCTCCTTGCCAAGGCCGGTGGTGTAATGCCCGGATTGCGGACAGTACTTGCAGTCCTCCGGGCAGGCGCCGGTCTTGATCGAGAGCAGGGTAGAGACCTGGACCGCATTGGCCTCGAAATTCGCTCGATGCACCTGCTGGGCGCGAAACAACAGGTCATTGAAGGGTAGGGCGAAGAGCCCCTCAATCTCGGCGAGCTGCCAGTCGTGGCGAGGCGCGGGTGATGAGATAGCATGGATAAGGGAGTCATGCGTACAGGTCATGGTAAGCTCGTCAGTCAACTTGGATTCGTTTTATGGTTGACCGAAGGATAAGTTGCTCAGGCGACTTGTCAACTTTATTGATATTATAGGTTTACTCGATGGGATGCGTTCCCCTTGTTTCTTTATTATTAGTGATAATGACGATTAAAGATTGCCGGGCGTCGCATCGTTGACTATTGTACATCTGTACAATACCTGTACAGGGAGGTCCGGATGCTGAAGTTCCTTGCTGGTGCTGCAAGCGTGAGTTTTCTGATGGGCCTGATAGCGATGCTGGTCTTCGTGGTGTACGGTTTTTAAGCCTAATTCAATATGTGATGCGAGTTTCCAAACCCCCGGCTCAGGCGCAGGGGTTTTTACGTTCATAACGCCAGGAAGGGCAGCAGCGAAAGGGCGAGCACGGCGACAGCCGCGACCAGGCACAGTAGCACCGGCAGTGGATTGTCCCTGAGCCGTTGCCATAAGTGGGGAGCGCCTTCTTCGGCGTCAAGTTCGGCGCGTTGCTGGCGTACCCAGGCGACCAGCTCGGCTTGATAGGCATCGATGACGGCCCGCGCCTCGGCGTACTGCGTCTCGTCGCGAAGCCAGATGGCCGCCACCGAGAGCTTCCAGCGTCCGGCGCTGGTTTCATAGACATCAAAACCGTGCGAGTCCAGTAGCGCACGAACGTCATCGGCCTCTTGCTCGGGTACGCCGCCCAGACGGAATATGAGTATGGCCATGAAGCTCCTGTCGGGTGCGGCTCATGCGTGGTGCATGAGTATCTCGAGGCGAGGGCGGATTAGCTAAACCACCCCGGCGAGACGTATTTTGATCGCAACAGAGGGGTTGACTCGATCTCGCTGAACGCGCATGCTGAGCAAAGTTGGCTAGCAAGTTGAATATCGTCGGTGATCGAACAGCGTTATGCAAGTTTCGGTAGGCTGGTGAATATATCCCTTGTTTTATCCACTGAACTTCGGGTAATTCCCGGCAATATCAAAGTACTATTGAAGGATCTGAAACATGGCAACTGGTACCGTCAAGTGGTTCAACGACACCAAGGGCTTCGGCTTTATCTCTCCTGACGACAACGGCGACGACCTCTTCGCCCACTTCTCTGAAATTCAGGCTGATGGCTTCAAAACCCTGCAAGACGGTCAGAAGGTCTCCTTCGACGTCACTCAGGGCAAGAAAGGCCTTCAGGCCTCCAACATCAAGGTTGTCTAATCGACTCCTCTGATGCGCCGACCAGATGAGAGTCTGGTGTGATAAAGGCCCGCTTAGGCGGGCCTTTTGTATTTTTACAGTATCTCTGCAGTGTTCCTGTTTATTCTTTTATCGTATAGATAAATTTCTATAAATAACTTTGGGTTATATCATTTGGCCGTCACAATGCTGTTTTCGTGCCGTGCCAAGGAAAGACCCATGCCTTTCGATGCCTGGATATCCCTACTCGTTGTCTTCGTCGTATTCCCGTTGATGGCCTTCAGCCGACTCGGCCCCGACATGATCCTGCTGGGGGCGGTGATTCTCTTGATGACGCTGGGCGTCATCGATGCCAATCAGGCGCTGGGTGGTTTCTCGAGTAGTGGGTTGTTCACCGTTGCCTTCATGTACGTGCTGGTGGCGAGCATTCGTGAAACCGGCGGTATCGATTTGATCATTCGCCATGTCCTGGGGCGCCCGAAAAGCGAGCGCGGCGCACTGCTGCGCATGTTGGTGCCGGTGGCCAGCATCAGCGGCTTTCTGAACAACACCCCGGTGGTGGCCACCTTCATTCCCGCCGTGCTTGGCTGGAGCCGCCGTTTGGGGATGCCGGCACACCGCTTCCTGATGCCGCTGAGTTTTGCCTCGATCCTTGGAGGCACCATTACCCTGTTCGGGACCAGTACCAATCTGGTGGTCAGCGGCTTGCTGATGACGCGCTACCCGGAGCTGTCGATGGGCATTTTCGATATTGCCTGGGTGGGCATCCCGGTGGCCATCGTCGGCCTCGTCTACCTCTGGTGGCTGGCGCCGCATCTTTTACCGGCCCGACGTGGTGCCGCCCAGGTCTTCGAGAACCCGCGCGAATACACCATTGAGATGGAGGTCGACCCGCACGGGCCGCTGGTCGATCGCAGTGTCGAGGAGGCCGGCTTGCGGCATCTGCAGGAGCTGTTCCTGGTCGAGATCGAACGCGGCGGCAATGTGGTGAGCGTGGTGGGGCCTGGCGAGATACTCAAGGGGGGCGACCGGCTGGTCTTCGCCGGCACCTCGGCGGCGGCGGTCGAGTTGCAGCAGATACGCGGGTTGGTGCCCTCTCGCCAGGGAGAGTCGAGCCTTGCGAAGGATTTCAAGGAACGCCGCCTGGTGGAGGCGGTGGTTTCCGATCAGTGCCAGTTCGTCGGCCGGCGTATCCGCGATGGCCACTTCCGTACGCTGTATGGTGCGGCGGTGCTGGCCGTGTGCCGCAATGGCGAGCGGGTCGCCGGGAACCTGGGGCAGGTCCGCTTGCAGCCCGCTGACGTGCTACTGCTGGAGGCACGGCCGCCATTCATCGAACGCCACCGCCAGTCTCGCGATTTCCTGTTGATCAGTCAGGTCAATGGCGCGGCACGCCCGGTTCATGAGAAGGCCTGGCTGGCGTGGTCGATCCTGATCGGGGTCGTCGCCCTAGCGACGTTCGGTGTTATGAGCATGCTCAACGCAGCGATGCTCGGTGCGGCCCTGGCAATGATCACCGGCTGCTGCAGCATCAGTGGCGCCAAGCGCGGGCTGGATACCCAGGTGCTGCTGGTCATCGCCGCCTCCTTCGGGCTCGGGGCGGCACTGGAGAGTTCTGGCGCGGCGGCCACGGTGGCCGGTGTTGCGCTGGAGGCAGCCGGGGGCAACCCGATGCTGCTGCTGATCGGCACCTATCTGCTGGTCGCGCTGCTGACTGAGCTTGTCACCAACAACGCTGCGGCAGTCATCACCTTTCCGATCATCATGGCGAGTGCCGAAAGCCTCGGCGTGAGTCCAATGCCGTTCGTGGTGGCGCTGATGTTCGCCGCCTCGGCGAGCTTTCTCACCCCGATCGGCTACCAGACCAATCTGATGGTGTATGGCCCAGGCGGCTATCGATTCGGCGATTTCCTGCGTGTCGGTGGGCTGCTCAATATCATTACCGCGGTGGTGGTGCTGACGCTGGTGCCGCTGTTCTGGCCGTTCTGAGCGCTCGATCATCGGGCGGGCTTGCGTTAGGGTGACCAAAAATCCATCGAGAAGGTGCAATGAACGCTTCCGACGAACTGATTATCGAACCGTGCTCCGGCAAGCCAGCCGATGCCTGCGTCATCCTGCTGCACGGCCTGGGTGCCGACGGGCACGACTTCGAGCCACTGGTACCGGCCCTGAGCCTGCCGGATGAGCTGGCGGTACGCTTCATCCTTCCCCATGCATCGCGTCTGCCGGTCACCATCAATGGCGGCATGGTGATGCCGGCGTGGTACGACATCCTCGAGATGAACCTTGGCCGGCGAGTCGACGAGGCGCAGCTCAAGGCGTCCGCGGCGCGGGTGCACCGCCTGATCGATGCCGAGATCGACCAGGGCATCGACAGCCGGCGGATCATTCTTGCCGGTTTCTCCCAGGGCGGGGCGGTGGCCTACGAGGCGGCACTGAGCTATCCCAAGCCGCTCGGGGGACTGCTTGCGCTCTCTACCTACTTCGCCACGACGCAGAGTATCCAGGCGCATGAGGCCAACCGGGATCTGGTGATCGAGGTGCACCATGGCAGCTTCGACTCGGTGGTTCCCGAGACGCTGGGCCAGGCCGGAGCGGAAGCCGCACGCCAAATGGGTTATTCGGTCAACTATCGGCGCTACCCGATGCAGCATGCGCTGTGTCCCCAGCAGATCGCCGAGATCGGCCCCTGGCTGGCGGCACGCCTGGCGGGGGAGTAGCCATGCACTCCCTCGACCCTCATGCCTCGGATGGGCCAGGACGGCCTCTCTCCAGCCCCTCGGCGCGGCGCAACCGCGACCCCATCCTGGCCGTGCTGCGCCGCTGGCTGCCCGAACGCGGCCGCGTGCTCGAGATCGCCAGCGGCAGCGGTGAGCATGCCGTGCATTTCGCCCGGGCCCTACCGGGACTGGAGTGGCAGCCCAGCGACCCCAACGTCGAGGCGCGAGCCTCCATCGAGGCGTGGCGCCACGCCGAGGCACTTGGCAACCTGGCCGCACCGCTTGAGCTGGATGTGATGCAGCGGCCCTGGCCAGTCGACGGCTTCGATGCCGTGGTGTGCATCAATATGCTACATATCTCCCCCTGGCCTGCCAGCGAAGCGCTACTGGCCGAAGCCGGTGCGCGTCTGCCGTCGGGCGCTATACTTTATCTGTATGGCCCGTTTCGACGCGATGGCGAACATACCGCGCAGAGCAATGCCGACTTCGATGCCGACCTGCGTTTGCGAGACTCGCGCTGGGGCATTCGCGATCTCGAGGCGGTGATCGAGGCTGCCGAAGCGCAAGGGCTCGCGGTAGAGGAGGTAGTGGAGATGCCGGCGAACAATCTCAGCGTGGTGTTGCGGCGCGACTGACCCTCATGCAAGGAGCGCGAGCGGAGGGTTGAATCGAAGGGGTTGAAGTTTCGGGACGTGTCCCAAACACTGGTAAGGCATATCAAGGAGGAGTGACTATGGCGGAATTGACGGAAGATTTTCGAATGCCTGAGCCTTGCCCCAACTGCGGTAGCCACCGTATGCGGGTCTCCCAGAACAAGCAGCACGACGATCAGGTCGTGTGTGCGTCCTGCAACACGTATATCTGTCTCTACTGGGAAGCGGAACAGAAACTCTTGAAGGATGGGACGGGAAGCGAAGCCGAAGACCTGCTCGAGCAGGCCTTCAATCGCAAGAAATACTGAGTAGGTCCGGCCGCTGATGGCGCTGTTGCATGCCGACGGGCTGGCCCTGCTGCTGGTATCGTTCACGACGGTGGTGGTGGCCGCAAGCGCGCTTTACGGCTTCCACTACTTTCGTGAAACCGATGACACGCCGCGTCGACTCCATCTGCTCTGGCCACTTCTGGCCCTGCTCTGGCTATCGCTCTGCACGCTCTGGCTATCGCGTCACCTGCTGCTGCTCTATGCCGCCCTGGAAGTGGTGGGGCTGTGCGCCGTCGCGTTGATGAGCCTGCCGGGCACCGACAAGTCGCGCAAGGCCGGCAAGCGCTACCTGATCTGTACCTTGTGTGGCTCCGCGGCGCTGATCGTGGGGCTAGGACTGGTTCATTCTCTCTACGGCAGCTTCGATCTTCATCTGCTTGCCGACATTGCCCCGGCGCGTTCACACACGGCGCTTGCCCTGGCGCTGCTGAGCGGCGGGCTGATGCTCAAGGTGGCGGTCTTTCCCATGCATGGTTGGCTGCCCCCGGCGCATGGCGCGGCATGGGTGCCGGTGAGCGCCGTCCATGCCGCGCTGGTCATCAAGGCGGGCTTCTTCGTCATGCTGCGTTTCTGGAACGCCTTGCTGCCGGATGCCGTGCTGGCCGCTCAGTTTCTCGGTGCACTCGGCGCGCTGGCAATCATCTGGGGAAGCCTGCTCGCTTGGCGACAGAGCGAGTTCAAGTCGGTCGTCGCCTACTCCACGGTGGCACAGATCGGCTACCTGCTGCTGCTGTTCCCGTTGATCACCGGTACCTCCGAGCGAGTCGCTACCCTCGCCTGGGAGAGCACCTGGTTGCTGGTGGTCAGCCACGCATTGGCCAAGGCGGCGGCCTTCATGTCCGCCGGCAATCTGGTGCTGACGATGGGGCGCGGCGACTTGGCCGGGCTGCCCGGCGTCGGGCGCCAGGTGCCGTTGTCGCTGCTGGTCTTCGGTCTCGCCTCGCTGACGCTGATGGGGCTGCCGCCAAGCGGCGGCTTCGTCGCCAAGTACATGTTGCTGCAGGCGGCAATGATCAGCGGGCAGTGGCAGTGGGCGCTGGTGGTGGCGCTGGGCTCGCTGCTGAGCGCCGCCTATGTCTTTCGCGTGTTTCGCTACTGCTTTCTCGAGGCGGAGTCGCAGGAGGGCAGCTACACACCGCCCTTGTCGCTTGACCTGATTCCCCTGGCGTTGGCGATTGCCGCCACTGCCATGGGACTATTCGCCGGTTGGCCGCTTGCACTGCTGCAGTGGGAGGGACCGGCATGACGCTCAATACCGGCATACTGCTTGCGGCCCTGGGCTCTTCGCTGGTGGTGGCGGTGATCATCTTCCTGCTGCCGGAGCGTCAATCGCGGGTGCGCATTGCGCTCAACCTGGCGGCTGCGCTGGTCAAGCTGGTGCTGGTCGCGGTCATAGTGGTCGGCGTGTCCCGCGGGGAGGAGTATGCCTTCTCGTTCACGGTGATAGAGGGTCTGGAGTTCCAGCTACGCGCCGACTCGCTGGGCATCATGTTCGCCGGGCTCTCGTCGCTGCTGTGGGTGTTCACTACCCTCTATGCCATCGGCTACCTGGAGGGCTCGCCGCACCGCAAGCGCTTCTTCGGCTTCTTCAGCTTCTGCGTGGCGAGCACCCTGGGCATTGCCTTGGCCGGCAATCTCTTCACCTTCCTGCTCTTCTATGAACTGCTGAGCCTGACTACCTACCCGCTGGTGGTCCATCGCGGTACGCACAAGGCGATGACAGCGGGCGCCGCCTACCTACGCTACGCCCTGAGCGGTGGGGTCGTGCTGCTGATCGGTATCGTCGCGCTGCATGTGCTGGTGGGCGATCTCGCCTTCGGCGAGCGCGAGGTGCTGGCCGAGCTGGGTGCGGAGTATCATCCCCAGCTGATCGCCATCTTCGTGCTGCTGATCGTCGGGCTTGGCGTCAAGGCGGCTCTGGTTCCCCTGCATGGATGGTTGCCCCAGGCGATGGTCGCACCAGCGCCGGTGAGTTCGCTGTTGCATGCCGTGGCGGTGGTCAAGGCGGGGGCGTTCGGCATCGTGCGGGTGGTCTACGATGTCTACGGCATCGAGTTCAGCTACGAGCTGGGCCTGTTGGCGGGACTGACGGCGGTGGCCACGATCACCATCCTGTATGGCTCGATTCGCGCCCTGGCACAGACGGATCTCAAGCGTCGCCTGGCATTTTCCACGGTCAGCCAGGTCTCCTACATCGTGCTCGGTATCAGCCTGTTCGGCCCGCTGGGCACCATCGCCGGGATGGCGCACCTGTTGCACCAAGGACTGACCAAGGTGACGCTGTTCTTCTGCGCCGGCAACTACGCCGAGGAGCTCGGCATTCACCGCATCGACGAGCTCGATGGTGCGGGACGGCGCATGCCCGGCACCAGCCTCGCCTTTACCATCGGCGCGCTGGGCATGATCGGGCTTCCGCCCACCGCAGGCTTCATCAGCAAGTGGTACCTCGGCATGGGGGCGATGGAGGCGGGAATGCCATGGGTGCTCGGTGTGCTGGTGGCAAGCAGCCTGCTCAACAGTGCCTACTTCCTGCCGATCCTCTACAGGCTGTGGTTCAAGCCCGGCCCCGAGGAGGGAGTGGGGCGCTGGCCGCAGGAGGACTTTCTGGGACGTTTCGAGACCAGAAGCTGGCTGCTGTGGCCGACCCTGATCACCGCCTCGTTCAGCCTGCTGGCCGGGGCGCTGGCCGGCCTGCCATTCAGCCCGCTCAACTGGGCCGCGCTGATCGCGACCCGGGAGTACCTGCCATGAACGAGGTGATCCTGGCTCTGTGGCTGGCGCTGGCGCTGCTCTGGCCGCTGCTGATCGCCTGCTTTGCGGCGGTACCCGACCGGCTCTCCAAGCTTGGCGTGATGTGGATCTCGGCCCCGCTACCGGCGCTGGGACTCGCCCTGCTGGGCGGCGACATACGCCTGGAGATCAACTGGTGGCTGCTGGGGGGCGTGTGGGAGCTCGATGCGACACGGCGCACGCTGCTTGGCCTGGTCGCACTGCTGTGGCTGCTGGCCGGACTTTACGCGCGGGGCTATCTGGGGGATGTCGTCGCCAAGGCCCATCAGCGCGACGAGCAGGCCGGGCGCCGTCTGACGAGTTTCTCCCTGCTGTGGCCGCTGACCTTGGCCGGCCTGCTGCTGCTGATCGTCGCCGAGGATATCGCCAGCTTCTACGCCGGCTTCACGCTGATGACCTTTGCCGCCTATGGCCTGGTGGTCAACGACGGCAGCGATGCCGCCCGGCGCGGGGGGCATGCCTACCTGATCATGGCGCTGTTCGGCGAGGGCCTGATCCTGGCTGGCTTGCTGTGGGCCGCGGGCAGCAGCGAATCGCTCACCCTTGCCGAGCTGCGCGCCGGTATCGCCGCCTCGCCCCACGCCCTGGCCATGACCACACTGCTGTGGCTAGGCTTCGGAGTGAAGGCGGGGGTGGTGGGGCTGCACGTCTGGCTACCGCTGGCGCACCCCGTGGCGCCGACGCCGGCCAGTGCGATCCTGAGCGGGGCGATGATCAAGGCTGGCCTGCTCGGCTGGATCCAGATATTACCGGTGGGCTTGATCAGTCTGCCCGGGCTTGGCTACGGCGTGGTGTGCGCTGGCCTGCTGGCAGCGGTGGGGGCGGCGGTGTATGGCATCACCCAGTACCACGCCAAGGCAGTGCTCGCCTACTCCAGCATCAGCCAGATGGGCATGATGACGACGCTGCTCGGGGTCGGGCTGATCGCCCCGTCGCTGTGGTCGACACTGCTGCCGGCGATGCTGCTGTTCGCATTGCACCACGGCCTGAACAAGGGGGCGCTGTTCCTGGGGGTGGGGATCACCGAGCATCCGCCGCGGCTGCCGGCCTGGCTGCTGTGGGGGCTGCTGATCTTGCCGGGGTTGTCGTTGACCGGTGCGGTGGCCAGCGGGATGGTCGCCAAGTGGTCGATGAAGGAAGCGCTCTACGATGGCGGCTGGTCGTGGCTCGTCGAGGCACTGAGCTGGGCGGCGATGGGTACCACGCTGCTGGTTGCCCGTGCGCTGTGGCGCCAGCATGCCGCCTGGCAACTGGGCAGGCGCGAGGGGGCAACTCCTGCACCGGTGACGATGAGCGTGGCCTGGGTGCTGTGCGTACTGGCGGCGGCCGCGTCACCATGGTGGATGCTGCCGGGGCGCGCGCCGGCCATGCCGCCGCTCGGCGAATGGCTGAGCATGCTGTGGCCGGTGCTGCTGGGGATTGGCGTGGCGCTGGTGCCGATCCTGTGGCTGCGCCGGCGGCCACGCCCCCTGAATCTGGAGCGCCTCGAGATGCTGCCGTCCGGCGATCTCTGGCATGGCTATGCCAGGGCGGCAATCGCGCTGCGCAGCTTGGCCTACCTGGGGATGGAGTGGCTGACGCGGGGTAGCCGCCGTTACGAGCAGGGGTGGCATCGCCTCGAAGAGCGGCGCCAGGCGCTGCTCGAGCGGCTCGCGGTGGGCGAAGCGGGGCTTCGACACTTGGTGGTGCCGGCGATGGTGGCGGTGGTACTGATCCTTTGGGCGCTGCTGACGTTGTCGATCCCGGGCT
This sequence comes from Halomonas sp. TA22, assembly GCF_013009075.1. NCBI lineage: Bacteria > Pseudomonadati > Pseudomonadota > Gammaproteobacteria > Oceanospirillales > Halomonadaceae > Halomonas > Halomonas sp. TA22. The sequence continues at coordinate 3,300,252 of NZ_CP053108.1, forward strand.
CGTAGGGGATCGCCCCGGCATGCCGGGGCGATCGGGTCGTGGGAAGGTTGTGCTAGAGCAGTTCTTCCGCCGCCAGGGCCAGGCGTGAGCGCTCGACGCTTTTCAGCGTGACATGACCAGCATGCGGCCAGTCGCGGAAGCGCTCGACCACCGCCGCCATGCCGCAGGTGTTGGCGGTGAGGTAGGGGGTGTCGATCTGGCCAACATTACCCAGGCAGACGATCTTGGTATTGCGCCCGGCCCGGCTGACCAGTGCCTTGAGCTGCTTGGGCGTGAAGTTCTGCGCCTCGTCGATGATCAGGAAGGTGTCGCTCAGGGTGCGCCCGCGCATGAAGGTAGGCGAGCGGATCTGCACCCGCGAGCCGATCAGCGAGCGGGTCGCACCGTCGCTCCAGCTCGAGTCGCCGCTCTTCTCGTCGCGCAGCAGGTTGTCCATGTTGTCGTGGAAGGCCCCCATCCAGGGCGACATCTTCTCCTCCTCGGTGCCGGGCAGAAAGCCGATATCCTCGCCCATGGGAATGGGCGCCCGGGTGAATACGATGCGCTCGAATCGTTTGCTGTCCAGGGTCTGCTGAAACGCCGCGGCAAGGGTCATGTAGGTCTTGCCGGTGCCGGCGCTGCCGGCAACGGTGACCAGGTCGATCTCCGGGTCCATGAGCAGGTTGAGGGTGAAGTTCTGGCGGCTGTCGTGGGCATGCACGCCCCACACCCCGGCATGGTGCCGATAGTTGGTCAGCAATTGCAGGCACGCCCGGCGCGGCGAGATTTCGCGCACGATGGCCTCGAAATCGGCGCCGTTGTCGCTGTCCGAGACCAGCATGCCCACGTGCCAGTCATGCGGAAGCTCGCCGCTGAGGTGGTAGAAGGTGTGATGGTCGACCCGCTCGACCCTGACCTCCACCTTGAGTGTTTCCCACAGGCCATGTCCATGTGTGCCGGCATCGGCATAGACCTTGGCCCCCTCGATCATGGCGTCGCTGTCGGCGAACGCCCGGTCGTTCAGATAATCCTCCACCGGCACCTTGAGTGCCGCCGCCTTGACCCGCAGGTTGATGTCCTTGGTGACCAGGATGACCGAGGCGTCGGGGCGCTCGTCGCGCAGCCGGCAGGTTTCGGCGAGCAGCCGGTTGTCGGGGCTGTCCTCCATGTTGTCGATGGGCTTGAGGTCTTGATAGCACAGGAAGCGCAAGCGCCCGGTGGGGCCGATCGAACCCGGAAGGGGAATGCCTTGCTGAATTTCGTCGAAGCTGACCTGGCTGGTAAGGTCGGAGAGAGTGCGGCTTATCTGACGGGCGGTACGTGCGATTTCACGGATGCCATTCTTGTGCTTGTCGAGCTCTTCGAGGACGGTCATGGGGATGACCACGTCGTGCTCCTCGAACTGGTAGAGGGCGGCGGGGTCGTGAATCAGGACATTGGTGTCCAGCACGTAAAGCCGTTTGGCTTTCTTGTCGAGTCGTACCATCGGCGCGGGCACTCCTTGGTTAACGGCATCATCGACACTGGCATGACGAAACGACGTTCGCGACCGGGCCAGTATCGCTTCCATTACGATAAGGCGTGACTCTTTGGGCTCCTCTGACTGGGTGAATGGGGGCGGTGAAGGGTGACGAACTCAGCATGACCCGACTCTTGCCGGGCCGCCAGTAGAATGCTTCAACGCAACGTCACTCCTCCTGCCGGTAGACGGAGTCGACATCCAGCGTCGAGCGCTCGCCCAAGGCATCGAAGTTCTCATCGAGCCAGCGCTGCGAGGCCGCACGGCCCTGGTTGCGCAGATGGCGAAGGAAGGCCCATTCGGCGTTTAACTTGCTCGATACCGAGAGTCCCTCCAGGGCATCATCGGCGCTGATGCGGTGGAGCAGGGTGTCGCGATAGCAGCTGATGTCCATGCCGCTATCGTTGATCAACCCCTTGAGCATGGCCACCATGCGCACCTCCTTGATCAGCGAAGCGTTGAAAGTGATCTCGTTCAAGCGGTTGTAGATCTCGGCCGGCGTGGTGGGAATCTTGTCGCGCACGATGGGATTGATCTGCACGATCACGATATCCCGCGAGCCGCACTCCTCCATGAGCGGGAACAGCGGTGGGTTGCCCATGTAGCCGCCGTCCCAGTAGGCCTCGCCATCGATCTCCACGGCCTGGTACATGAACGGCAGGCAGGCCGAGGCCATCAGTGCATCGACGCTCATCTCCTCGCGGCGAAATACTCGCTGCTTGCCCGAGCGCACATTGGTGGTACCGACGAACAGCTTGAGCGTCTCGCAGCTGCGCACCCGGTCGAAATCGATCTGCTCGACCAGCAGATCGCGCAGCGGATTGAAGTTCATCGGGTTCATCTGATAGGGCGAGACGACCCGCGTCATGGCGTCCATCATCACGTAGCCGGGCGAGTAGTCCAGGCTCCAGTTGCCAAGCAGGATATCCAGGGGGGTGCGCTTGATGGGGCTTGTCATGGCCGCCTTGCTGACGGCCCGCCAGAACCGGTCGAGCGCCTCGCGGGCGCTGCTCTCGCCGCCCGCCGCCATGCCATCGGCCATCACCACCGCATTCATGGCACCGGCACTGGTGCCGCAGATACCTTCGATGCGGACCCTGGGGTCCTCCAGCAGATAATCCAGCACGCCCCAAGTGAAGGCGCCGTGGGAACCGCCACCCTGCAGGGCGAGATCGATCAATTTGGGCTGACTCAAGCGTGCCTCCTTGCCTTGGCTCCCCGCCGCATTGCCAAGGAGCGATTACTCGGTTACAGCCATGGCGTGAGCCGAATGGTGCATTGCAGTAATGTCAGGATAGTGCGGTGACTCCGATAGCGCCATAGGCAGTCAGTCGCTGTCAACGAGGGGAGCGCCGATAAACGCAGTGGCTCTTGGATCCTTCAGGTAGGCGACATTGAGCCGTACCCAAGGGGTGTCCTGACCATCGGCCAAGAACAGTTTGCCCGGCGATAGCGTAATGCCCCTGTGCCGAGCGTGCTCGACGAGCTGGACCGAGGAAGAGATCGCCGGATGCCTGGCCCAGATGAACATGCCGCCAGCAGGTTCGGCGAAGACTTCCCAGCCGGCGCCCTTGAGCTGGGCGAGTGCGTTGGCCATTTGGCCCGACAGCCGGGTCCTGAGCCGTTCGGCAAGCTTGCGATAGCTGCCGTTGCGCAGCATGGTGACGAGTACCTGCTCGGCAAAGTTGGAGGCGGAGATGCTGGTGAGCATCTTCACATCGACCAGGCGCTGCAACAGAGGCGAGCGGGCCGCAATGAAGCCGACCCGCAGCGAAGAGGAGAGCGTCTTGGAGAAGCTGCCCAGGTAGACGACCCGGTTCAGGCCATCCAGCGCCGCCAGACGCGGGGTGGGCGTATGCTGGAGATCGGCGTAGATGTCATCCTCGATGATCTGGAAGTCATGCGCTTCGGCCAGTTGCAGGAGCCGGTGGGCTACGGCGGGCGCGAGCGTGGTGCCCGTGGGGTTCTGAAATACGCTGTTGATGAAGACCAACTTCGGGCGATACCTGGTAAGCAGCGCCTCCATCCTCTCGATGTCAGGACCATTGGCCAGGCGAGGCACGCCGATTACCTGAATGCGTTGCAGATGCAGCAAGCCGAACAGGTTGTAGTAGCCGGGGGACTCGACGAATACCACATCGCCGGGTTCGAGCAACAGCCGTACCAGAAGGTCCAGCGAGTGACTGCCGCCTGCGGTCAGCATGACTTGATTGGCATGCGCCTCGATTCCCAACAAGCGCAGACGCTCCTGCAACAGCTCGCGTAGCTCCAGTGACCCTAGGGGCGTGCTGTAGTCAAAAATGCCCGAGCGGCTCTGTCTTGCCACCTGGCGAATGGCATGGGTCAAGTCCTCCTTCTCGCGCCAATGGTGGGGGAGCCAGCCGCACCCGAGCTTCAGGGTCGTTTCATCCGCCTGGAACAGCTCCCACAAGCCGCTGGTGACCTCTTCCAGCGACCCGGATGCCTTGTTCTTGCTGGCCAGGGCCGATGAAGCGTTATCCGCAACATAGAATCCCGAGCCCGGCCTTGCGCGCACCAGCCCCTGGGCAACCAGTCGTTCGTAGGCTTCGATCACCACGTTACGGCTGATGCCGTGCTCTGTGGCCAGCTGGCGTATCGAAGGCAACCGGCTACCGCCACCCCCGCCATTGCGCCCGATCCACTCCCGTACCCCTTCGACAACTTGCTCCACCAAAGGCGTGTTCGGGTGCTCGTCCCTTTTTACTCGCATGACAAGCTCACTTTCATGACACGTTCAATTTCATGACAAGCCAATTCTGCAGCTCAACCGTGCAAGAAAAACTCGCAACAGTTCATTAGAAACTGTCGTGGATTGTACCTTTCCCTGCCCCGCGGGAGATGCAATTGTTCAGTCACGTCATAAGTCCCCCTTGAAAACCTCGACGCGGTCTGTCGGGTTTTCAATACGTTCAGAGTCTCGCCATGTCCCGAATCAACGCCATCCGCCTTGCCTTCGCGCTATGCACGATCACCACGGCTGTCAATCTACAGGCACCGCTCTACGATGCCCTGGCCGCACGCGACGGCGTCGGGGTGGGCGCCACGAGCGTGGCATTCGCCTGCTACGTGGCCGGCATTGTGCCGGTACTGCTGGGGCTCAATGGCGTTGCCGAGCGGGTGGGGCGCAAGCCGTTGATCATTGCAGCGCTGCTGCTGGCCGTGTGCGCCACGGCACTTACGCTCATCGCACCGGGGCTGGCCACGCTGGGCATCGCACGCTTCATGATGGGTATCGGCACTGCACTGACATCGGCAGCAGCACCCGCCTACATGCTCACTTTCTTTAAAGGAGAGGATAAACGCGTACCGGCTTACTGGGTGACCGCCAGCACGGCATTAGGCTTCGGTCTTGGCGCGGCCGTCACCAGCCTGTTCGTGCTGCATACGCCGAGCCTGACCCCGCCCAGTCTATGGCTCTATCTGGGCGCCGCCATACTGGCGCTGCTGTTGATGCTCACCCTGCAGGATGACTTGCCGCGCAAGGCCAGTACGCCAATGCTGCGCTGGCCCACCTATCCGCCAGGGGCGTTCGGCTATGGGCTTGCCATTCTGCTGGCCTGGGCAACCGTGGGGCTGGTCATCGCAATCCTACCCTCGGCGCTGGCCCGGCATGGCCTGTCGGGCTGGGCCGGCTTCGCGACCTTCGGTATCTGCAGCTGCGGCGTACTGTTCCAGCCCTGGGCACGACAACTGGCGCCACGCCTGGCAACCCAGGTCGGGCTTGTCATTCTGCCGCTGGCCTATGGAGTGATCGCCTGGGGATCGCTGCAGGGCTACCTGCTTGCTGTGCTCCTCGGCACACTGGGCGCCAGCAGCGCTTGCTATGGCTTCGTATACCTGGGCGGGCTGAGCGGCATCCTCGAGGCGTCAGGCGAGCACCCCTCCCGCGCGACAGCGGGGTACTTCCTGATGGCCTATCTCGGCTTCGGCCTGCCTGTCATCGTCACGGGGATATTGGTCGATGCCTTGGGGCATGGCGTGGCGCTGACGCTTTTCGGCCTGACACTGCTCGCCGGGGCCGGCATCACCCTCGGCCTCCTCCACCGTGGTCAGCGCTTGGCCGAAGGGTGAGCCGGTGCGAGAACTTCAACCGGTCAGACCGTTACTTCGTACCACACCCACAGCCCGAACAGCACCAAACCCAGTATGCCAATGGTGCGGGCATGGCGTTTCCACAACCGCAGGGCGGCATCTCCCATCAGGGCCACCAGCACGGCAAGCCCGAAGTAGCGAATGCCGCGCCCCAGCATGGCCGCCAGTAGAAAGAGCGGATAGGGATAGTCGCTCGCCCCGGCCGCCAGCATGGCGATCTGAAAGGGAACCGGCACGATGCCGATGGTCAGCACGGCCATGAACCCCTCCTCCTGAAGCTGGGCGCGAAAGGCCTCGAAGGCCTCCTGACTGCCCGAAGAAGCCAATCAGCTGATCGCCCCACTGCTCCATGACGGAAACGCCCAGTGCATAGCCAAGCGAGGCCGCCGCCAGGTTGCCGGCCAGCGCCACGCCGGCAATCGTGCACTTGCGCTCCGGGTGGCACAGCATCCAGGGAATGAGGATGACCTCGATGGGAATAGGCACCAGCAAGGTCTCGAGCATCGAGGCCCCGAACAGCCACCACAGCGCGTGGCGGGAGTGATTCAATCGATCGAGCCAATCCCTGGCGGAAGTGAGATGAAGGCGTGACATGACCAATCCGCGTCCTTGCGAGTGGAAAGAGCTTGAGCATATACCACCGGGTAGGGCATGAAGCAGCGGATACGTGGCTAAATCGCCGAGGCATGGCTGTATCAAGAGGAGGGGCAATGCGTACAGAAAACAGTCCCGGCTCGCTTCTCTTGCGGCTGAAGCTGAGTGTAAGCAAAAAAACAGCTTTTGTTGAAGGTCCGCTTCTGGCCCGACAGGCGCCTCCATGCTGGCCATAGCCATCCATCCGTTTGACTCCCCCCGGTACGGTTACTAGTTTGAATCGTACCCCGATAACAGCAAGAACAACTCGATGGAGGCATGTCATGAATATCTTCCTCCGGCGGCATGGCCAGTACCGTGGTCGGTTTCTGACAGGCGCCATCCCCCTTGCCTTATTCATTGCACCTTCATTCGCTCATGCACAATCCACGGATACGGAGCCAACTCCGCGCCTGGAGTCCGCGGAGTGTGGTACCGAAGCGCTCACCGCGCTGGGCGCTGATTGCTACACCTTTCACGGACGCGAGAACTGGAACGAAACTGGCGGTAATCGGATCCAGTTGCCGGTGGCTGTGATTGAGCCGGAATCGGGGGAGACGGACGAAGTGCCGGTGTTCTTCTTCCCGGGCGGGCCAGGCTATTCTTCGCTAGACAACCGTGATTACTTGGAACAATTGCGAAAGGATATCGGCAACCGCACGCTGGTGACGATGGATCACCGTGGCTTCATCCATGCCGAACCGGCACTGGAATGCCCCGATTATGCGGCCGTGTCTCCCTACCACAACATCATCCACACCCCGGCGATCACCGCCTCGCTTAAGCCGATGGAACGCCTGGAGACGATTACCAGTGCTGTGGAAGCTTGCTACCAGAAGCTCACCGACGAGGACATCGATGTTGCACAGTACAACCAGTATGCCGTAGCGCGTGATGTCGACGAGATACGCCAACTGCTGGAATACGACGTCATCGACGCCTTTGGCTCCTCGACGGGGAGCGGCACAGTACTCTCCTTCATCCAGTACCACCCGGACAGCATACGCGCCGCGATCCTCGGCTGGCCCTGGTTCAACCATCTGCGCAACCGACCACCCGTCGATGAATTCTATACCGCCAAGCAAACGTTCACCGATACGCTGGCACAGTGTGTCGCCGAAGATGAGGCATGCCGTGAGATGTTGCCCAACTGGTTGCTGGCGATCGATCGGGCGCGCCGCACCCTGGACAGCAGGCCCTATGTGGCGGACGTTGAGGATGCAACCGACAATGCCGACACGCTCTACTTCGATGGGGCCGCCTTCCTCAATACACTCTATCTGATGCTACCCACAGCCTATGCGGAATTGCCGAGTCTCATCGCCGACATCGAGGCGGGAGACTATACGCGCCTCGAGGATTTCTTCTTGATCGGAGACTACGACTCCGAGCCGGCAGCCCCCAATTACGCACTCGGCTACTTCCTCGCTCATGTCTGCAGTGACATGGGCACTAACCGGCCCACTCAGAAAGACTCGATCGCCGCCGTGCAGCGCGAGCCAGCTATTCTGGGCTTCGAGCCTCCCTGGGTATGTGGCTGGTGGGGAGAAGACGGTGACGTGCCCAGTGAACACAATGACCCGCCGGCATCGGATACGCCGGCCCTGGCCATCCATGGCCAGCTGGATCCTTGCTGCGGGACACGCTGGAGTGAGCATGTCCGTGAGACCATGCCCAACCTGCAATTTGTCGAGTATCAGGGGTTGGGTCACAACCCTGTCAACGAGTGTCGCTCGACCATGATCGGTGCCTTTCTCGACGACCCATACGAGCCCGTAGATGATAGTTGCAAGAATGAAGTGGCACTGGAACCCTGGGTGATCGATCCACCACAATAGCGGAGCCCGAGTGGCTTTAGCTGAAGATCAGGCGAGAGGGAGCGAGCCGATGAAGCTGTGTGCAGTACGCCTCGGTAAAGGGCAAGCTACTTCTACTCGGCACATTTAAATGGTGAGAGAACTACTAAGCATTTCAAGCCGCAACGGTGCGTCATCTTGAAGGGATTTTCATCGGCGTGCTACACGCTGGTTGCGGCTACCTTGCAGTGTTCTTTGGACAACAGAACATGCAGGCACCACTGAAGGCAGAGGAAAAGATATTCACGCGACTCCTTGAGTTGAGCACAAAACCATCATCCGCGTTTTCCTCCGCTTCATCGCAAACCTCTGACGACGTGAGCGAGTAATGAAATTCTGCCTAACCAATCATTCCACCGGACCTGCGCGAAAAGCCGCGCAGGTCCGGTGAATTCAGACGTTAGGGCGAGAGGGGACTCCCGGACAATATGGCAAACACAGAGATTCCATATGAAGCAAGGCAGGCACAGTCAGTCGTTGAAAGTGTGCTTGGTGAGTCGATCGTCGGTATTTATCTTTTCGGCTCTGCTGTCGTTGGTGGTTTAAAGCGTGACAGCGACGTAGATGTCTTGGTCGTAGTCACTAACCCGCCTACCTTTTTGCAAAGGAAGGCCCTGGTTGCCCAGTTGATGAGCGTATCCGGAGCGATTGGGAATCCACAAGCCATCAGACCGGTAGAGCTGACGGTGATAACGGTTTCTGATGTTGTTCCCTGGCAATTTCCGCCTCGGGCTGAGTTTGTATACGGTGAGTGGTTACGAGAGCAATTCGAGGCCGGAAGCGTCCCGGCACCAGTCCATGATCCTGATCTTGCAATTGTTCTGAAAAAGGTGATCGATAACAGCCTCCTGTTGTATGGAAAAAATGCTGCTGAGGTTTTCGAGTCGGTGCCAATGGCTGATATCCGAAGGGCAATTCTTGATTCTTTGCCCAATCTCCTGGCGGAGGCAGCAGGTGATGAACGCAATGTGATTTTGACCTTGTCAAGGATGTGGCTGACCGCTGCTACTGGTGAGATTGCTCCAAAAGATGCTGCGGCGGAGTGGGCTGAGAAGCAAGCGCCTCCTAACCACGCGGCGTTATTGAAATACGCTCGTGAAGGCTATCTCGAAAAGATCGAAGACCGATGGGAAGGGAAGAAAAAGGAGGGGTTCGAGGCGCTTGTTTCTTATATGGAAAAATCAATTGAGGCGTGCCTTGATGTTTAGCAGTGAGAAACGCCCTAACAAGTTGCTGCACGCGGAAAAATTACTCGCTGCACTCACAATTTTCCGGTGAGCAAGGCGTTAGCTAGTTGGCAGACAAGGACATGAATAGTGGCAGAAAAGTATACTTTGATCACATCAACGAGAAGACTGACAGCTACTTACTCGAATATCCCCCGCCCGTTGGTTCAGTCCCCTTTGCCTCTCTCGCCGTGACATATATTGCCGACGTCACAAGTGAGAGGGTGGCCACAGACTTGGAAAATCTAACCAAGGAGTGTATCGCTCGCTATCCAGTGCCTGTCTGTCGCTGTGCCTGTGACTATTGCGATGATTGAGTTCTTTAGTCCCGTATGGCTATCGGTAATTGCTCTGGCTTATAGTTTTTGGAAAGCCTATCAGCAGTGGTTGAAATTGACAGGCAGGAAGGAAATATCAGATAGAGAAATCGAAAAGGAAGAGGACTCTCGTTTGAAAGAGCACCACCACTATCACTGCAAGTTGAATCCGGATGGTTTTTTGAAACTGGAAACCGATAACTTCAGTAAAATGGAAGAAGAGCAAATACAGCAGAAATATGACTCAATCTCCACCAGCAATTAATTAGTGCAGGGTGTCGGACAGGTACTCCGTTCGCTCTTGGCCGGGAGCTGATAGTCAAAAGTGCGCCATAAACTCGTCCGCCCAGAGTTCCTCTATTACGTAAGGCCCCAGAAATGCGCTATGTGGCGGGTCGATGAAATGCCAACTTCCAGCATATACTTGCCTTCTTCCCCGAGGCCCTTGTCCCCCCCGGCCATGATCGGCGTGCCGTGGCCCATTCCCTTGATGATGTATTCTTCGATCACCTCCTGCCCGTCCGCGTTGCACCAGACCTGTCGGGGAAAACCGTCGACCTTCTCTACTCGTGTCGGTGGTCCTTCGACCTTGTGGATCTTCTGCCACTGCCGGACGATGGAATCGGCGTTGGAATTGTCGACGGTCGAGTCGCTGTCGCCATGCCAGACCGAGATCGTTGGCCAAGGGCCGTCGAATGTCGAGGCTCCGCGCACAAGCGCGTCGAGCTCGCGATCCGACGGGCCGCCATACCCCTTCATGCGAGCCATCGCCTGCATCAGGGTGTGGGCGCTACGGTAGGGTAGTCCGGCGATGATCGCGCCTCCCGCGAACACCTCCGGATAGGTCGCCAGCATCACAGATGCCATAGCACCACCCGAGGACATCCCCGTGATGAAGACGCGCGATGGGTCGATGGCGTGATCATCAACGACCTGCTTGATCATATGACGAATAGATAGCGGTTCGCCGCCGCCGCGGCGGGTGTCGCCAGACTTGAACCAGTTGAAGCTGCTAAGTGGGTTGTTGGTTTTTCTTTGCTCCGGATACAGAAGCGCTATCCCGCATTCGTCGGCGAGAGCAGACCAGCCTGATCCGCGATTATAGCTCTCCGCCGATTGGATGCTGCCGTGTAGCACGACGACGAGCGGTCCGTTCTTTGGAAAATTCTTCGGGATATAGGTGTCCGCGTGCAACGATCCGGGGTCAGTTCCGAATTTTTTCAAGACGGTCAGACGATCGTGGCTCTCTGAAGAAGTCGGCATATAGCCTCCTTACCTTTAGTAGGGCGCATGATGCTGTCCGCAGCGAAAGTCAGCACAGCGGACTGAAGTGGGCAGTCGGGGCCGTTGGCCTCCTTGCCAGTCTAGTATGGCGGAACTTTTGCGAAGCCGCCGCGCTGCGTGAACGCTGGCGGCTTCCCCTCACGCCAATAAAAGTGCTGCGCGCTACGCCAAGCGCCCCATTCGCGACGAGAGTGCATACCAGAAGAAGCTCGCCATCACCCCAGTACCTGCGCCCGGATAGCAGCGTGCTGGAGTTCGGCTGCGGTACGGGGAGTACGGCGATACTCCCTGCACCCCATGTCAGGGAGATATCGCCGCGATCGAAGCAGCGGTTCGTGGTTAGAAGCCGGTGGTCTAGCAACACCATGCAGCGACGGCGCTGCGTCCGCCTTCAGTTCGTTCCTGTCCTGGCATAAGACGGTCAAATACCGGGCCCGCGCCGCTGCGCTTTCTGTTCACCTTTGCTGAAAACCGGCCCACGTAAGAGACTGCTTACATGGCGTAAGCATTTGCCCTCATCGACACGACCAAGGTCAAAAATGGAGTATCAATGCGAACCTGCATCGTACTTTTCCTCAAGATGCGGTTACGCATGCCGATGGTTCATTTAGTTAGCTGCATGTAATCACATGTCTCTAAGCAGGTTCTCATCCCGATGGAGGCATGTCGGCGGCCTATGACCGCCATGGAGGGGGCTGGTGACCGGCATCCCCTGGCGGTAGCGTGCCCGAATGTCTCGATATTTCCTTACCCCAGCTTCAGCGCCTGGTTCTGCGTGGCAGCTGCCACTTGGCGTTCCACTGCAAGGTGCTCCAGAAAGCTGCGTACCTCGGAGCCTCCCATGCTGGCAGGGTGGCGCACGCCATGGAAGCGAATGAAGTAGCGAATCCAGTAGCAGTAGGTTTTCTCGGTACGTGGGCTGTAGCGCTTCACTCGCATGGTGGCCTTCACCCGGTCCATCAGCTTCGGCGGTCTGATGTGCGTATCCATACGGCAGCTCCCTCATAATATGGATATAAATACAAAGTTATTGGCCGGCAAAACGCGCAACCGCGCGAATTCTGCTTAGGTGGCCGAACTATACTTAGGTGCATGAAAAATCAATGAATTGGAAGAAATGAAGTGCGTCGGATAATATTGTTGAACGCGCAGGGGTGTTCATCCAATATCAGGACGCGCAGTCCAATCACTGTTATGAAGAGATTCCAACTTAAGAGGTTTATATATGGTCTTTGGAAGGCTTTCAGGAAGGAACAAAAAAGACGAATCTATTTTTCTGGGTGCCCCCGAGGCCGAAGCGGAAGCATTGCCAAACTCTAGGATGCCTCTTGAAAAGGTGTACAAGGATTATTCAAACTTAATTGATGGGCTGTCTAACGAACGTTTTATTGTAGTTGGCCGGAAAGGTTCTGGCAAGAGCGCATTTGCAGAGCATATATGCCAAATCTCTCAGGGTGACTCGAATATCCACGCAAAGTTTATTCGGCAAGGAGAGTCAAATTTAGAGAAGATTGTTCAGTTTGGCGTTGAGGCCGGTCACGATATTGAGAAAGAAAACTTATATAAATGGTTGATATTAACTAACATACTTAAGCTATTTTCAGAAAACAAGGCAGTAGAGAATAGCAAAGATTATAATCTTTTGCGACAATTTATATCTAGGAATTCTGGCTACATAGATATCCGGGAGTCAGAAACAAAAGAATTGATAAGGCGACAAGGGTTTTCCGTAGATATAAATTATCTCCGGAGATTCTTTTCCAGCAAGATGAATAAAAGCATTGAAATAAAGCAGGAGCGTGCGCCGTTTTATAAGCTAATTCCTCACCTAAGGGAAGTTGTTTTAAAAGTTTTGAATAGTGATATAGAAAGGGAGAATGGAAATAGCTATGTTTTATTCTTTGATGATCTAGATATAAATTTTGATGCTAAAGATGAAGCGACGATTAATTCTCTTATTTCGTTGCTCAGGGTTTCTAAAGACATAAATAACGAGTTCTTCGCAAAAAATAATTTAGATTCGAAGGTGGTTGTACTGCTTCGAGACGATATGAGCAAGGCGCTTTCCGTGTATAGCTCAGACACAGCAAAGATCTTTTCTTCATATGCGATTCCTATCAAGTGGTATCAAGATGAGTATCATATGGGAGATGACGAAAAGACTCTCAATATTAGGAAGTTTATTAATGATAGAGTTAAATATGCTTTTGAAATTGAGACTCTAAATTTTGACTCGTCTGATCCTTGGCTATCATTGGTTGAAGATCCGTTTAGAGGCAATGAAGAGGCGCCCAAATCTAGCTTTAAATACATTCTTGATCATACATTTTTTCGGCCTCGGGACCTCCTCCTTTTCTTCAAGCCTCTTTCAAGTCATAGCTACAAACTTCCTCTCTCCAAGCGTGACGTTAATCATTTAATAGGTCGTTATTGTGATGAGGTTGTGAATGAACTAAAGAATGAGCTTTCTAGTTTTTATTCATCCGATCAAGTTGCAATGATATTTAACTCTTTTGGTGAAATGAGCAGCTTTTTGAAGAGCCCTAATCAAAGATCTATTCCGTTTAATGATGCGAGCAAGATAATATCTTCTAATTGTAGCGGAGTGAATGCATTATCTCTTTTGGAAGATATGTATTACCGATCTTTGATCGGTGGCATGGGCGACAATGGATTTGTTTATTTCAAGCACAGGGAGCCAAGTACTGATACCTATGAATTTGATAGGAGTCAAGGCGTTATAATGCACAGTGCCTTAAAGATTTACTGCTCGAACCGAGGCTATTCATAACAAATTGCTGCACACGGAAAAATCACTCGCTCCGCTCGCAATTTTCCGGTGAGCACGGCGTTAGGTAAGGCATGAAAATAACTTACAGCTCAGTCAGAGAGCCGCGATGGGCTAACCGCGAAAAGACGGCGATAGACTGCCTGGTGTATTTCGAACACCTGAAGTCTGAAGTGCCTCTCACAGCTTCTGCAACTGACGTTGAGCCGCACGGCCGAGAGATATTCGGCCGTTGTATACAGGGGGAGTTTGGAGAAATTGCTCCACCGATAGCCAGCACTAAGTCCCCCTCAAACTTTGAGGCTCCGCAGCTCCCTGCTGGATGGCATTGTAACCCTCCCCTAAAATAGCGGCATTCGCAATTAGAGTTCTCCGGCTTACACTAGCGCAAGATTCGAACAGGGGACCCCATCATTATGAGTGATGTGCTCTAACCAGCTGAGCTACGTAGCCAACGGGTGCGAATCATACCGATAAGCGCATGAAGCGTCAATGCTCCCAGGCGAGCTGGTCAACGCGAGTGATCCGCCTGCCAAGCCCGACGAAGCTCTGGCAGGCGGCGCGCCAATGGGGGCAGGCGCAGCAGCAACAGCAGGCCACCCGTGGCGGCATACAGACTCCACTGGCCGAGATCGGCGCGAACCACCCAAAGGTAGTGCAGCAGCACCAGGGCGAGGATGACGTAGCTCAATCGGTGCAACGGCTTCCAGCGCTTGCCGAGCTTGCGCATGGCATGGCGGTTCGAGGTGGCACCAAGAAGGGCGAGTCCCAAAAGTGCAAGGGCACCTACTACCATATAGGGGCGCTGGATTAGCTCGCTTCCCAGGCGGTGCCAGTCGAGGCCGAGAATGAAGAGTGCATAGCACAGCAGGTGCAGTGCGGCATAGGCGAGGGACCATAGCCCGAGTTGGCGGCGAATCAGTGTGAAACCCCGCCAACGGGTCAGGCGCGTGAGCGGCGTCAGTGCGAGCGTTGCCAGCAGCAGGCAGAGCCCTCCTTGTCCGGTGTTGAGTAGCAGATAATGACCAGGGTCGGGACCAGCCGCAGACTGGACGACCTGCCACGACCACCAGGCCAGCGGGGCGAGCGCGGCCAAGAATACCGCTATGCGCCACAGGCGCAGTGTGGTGCTGGTGCTCAAAAGTATCTCGCCAGGTCCATGCCGCGATACAGGTCGGCCACTGCATCGCCATAGCCGTTGAATGGCTGTGTATCGATGATGTTGGGATTGAATAGATTGTTGGGCAGGCGCCGCTCGGTGGCCTGGCTCCAACGGGGGTGATCCACGTCGGGGTTGACGTTGGCATAGAAGCCGTACTCTCGCGGTGCGATCCCCATCCACGAGGTGGTGAAGGGCTCCTCGGTCAGAGTGATGCGCACGATCGACTTGATGCTCTTGAAGCCGTATTTCCAAGGCACCACCAGGCGCAGCGGCGCGCCGTTCTGGTTGGGCAGCACGCGACCGTACATTCCCACTGCAAGCAGCGACAGCGGATGCATCGCTTCGTCGAGACGCAGCCCCTCAGTGTAGGGCCATTGAATCAGGCCGAAGCGTGAGCGCTGCGCCGGCATCTGCTCTGGATCGACCAGTGTTTCGAAGCGCACGTAGCGGGCGTTGCCGGTGGGGTCGGCACGCCGTATCACCTCAGCCAGAGGAATACCCATCCAGGGGATCACCATAGACCACCCCTCGACGCAGCGCAGCCGATAGATGCGCTCCTCGAAACGGTGGGGCTGCAGTAGATCCTCGAGGTCGTATTCGCCGGCGTGATGCACCTCGCCATCGAGCATGACGCGCCAGGGCGAGGTGACCAGGCTGCCGGCGCGGCGCGCGGGATCGCGCTTGTCGCTGCCAAACTCATAGAAGTTGTTGTAGTTCGTGGCGTCGCGGAAGGGAGTCAGAGCATCCTGCCTAGGATTCTCGGGAATCACCGCCCCCCACTCGGTACGCTCACGCTTGGCCTCGAACCACTCCGGTCCGGTGGCAGCCTGTATGTCATCGTACTCCTGTGCCAGCACGTGACGCGGCAGACTAGCGGCGAGGCCGATGCCGGCCAGCGTCCCGATGAACTTGCGGCGCGAAAGATAGACCGTTTCCGGGGTCACGTCGGCCTCGGTCAGCGCATGGGGCGGCGCGATCTTGATCAACATGGTGGTATCTCGTGATTGGCTCGGGCGGCGTCGGCACAAGTTCGGCGCCGAGACCGATGCGCGGGAGCGCGCTATTGAGAGTATAGTCATGCAAGTTGCGGCGAAGTTCCCGGCGTGCTGGCACATACACGAAGGCCGCCAATAGGCGGCCTTGAGCGGGGAGAGTGGAGATACGGGTGTCAGACGTTGAAGCGGAAGTGGATGACGTCGCCATCCTTGACCACGTACTCCTTACCCTCCAGGCGCCACTTGCCGGCATCCTTGGCGCCCTGTTCGCCGCCGAGCGAGACATAGTCGTCATAGCCGATCACTTCGGCGCGAATGAAGCCCTTCTGGAAGTCGGTGTGGATCACCCCGGCGGCCTCCGGCGCGGTGGCACCCACCTTGACGGTCCAGGCGCGCACCTCCTTCACTCCTGCGGTGAAGTAGGTCTGCAGGCCGAGCAGGGCGTAGCCGGCGCGAATCACCCGGTCCAGCCCTGGTTCCTCCATGCCCATCTCGTCGAGGAACATGGAGCGCTCCTCGTCGTCGAGCTCGGCGATCTCGGCCTCGATCTGATTGCAGACCGGCACCATCACGGCACCTTCCTCGGCGGCGATCTCGCTGACCACGTCGAGATAGGCGTTGTTCTCGAAGCCATCCTCGTTGACGTTGGCGATATACATCGTCGGTTTGAGGGTCAGGAAGCCGAAGCTCTTGAGCTGGTGCTTATCATCGTTGGAGAGACCGAAGCTGCGCAGCGGCATCCCTTCGGCAAGGTGAGGCTGGATACGCTCGAGGATCGCCTTGGAGGCGATGGCATCCTTGTCGCCGCCCTTGGCGACCCGGGTCAGACGCTGGATGGCGCGCTCGACGGTATCGAGATCGGCCAGCGCAAGCTCCATGTTGATGATCTCGATATCGGCGCGCGGGTCGACCTGGTTGGCGACATGGATCACATTGTCGTTATCGAAGCAGCGCACCACATGTGCGATGGCGTCGGTCTCGCGGATGTTGGCGAGAAACTTGTTGCCCAATCCCTCGCCCTTGGAGGCGCCGGCAACGAGCCCGGCGATATCGACGAACTCCATGGTGGTGGGCAGTACCTTCTGCGGACCCACGATATCGGCCAGGGCGTTCAGGCGCGGGTCGGGCATCGGCACGATCCCGACATTGGGCTCGATGGTGCAGAACGGGAAGTTCTCGGCATCGATACCGGACTTGGTCAGTGCATTGAATAGCGTGGACTTGCCGACGTTGGGTAGGCCGACGATACCGCAATTGAAACCCATGGTGTGATCCTGAAGGCAAAAGTCGAAAATCAATGGCGAGCATTCTACGTCAAAACGGCAGGGGCGACGAGTTGGGGTCAGGCTTCACTCTTGAAGCTGTGCAGCCGATTCATCGCTCGAGCCCAATCGCCGCGGATGGCATCGGGCAGGGTGGCCTGGATCTCGTCGAGGGAGGCATCGATGGCAGCGAGCTCGGCCTTGCCGGGACGTCCCAGCACGTAGTTGACCACCCGCCGAGAATCGCCGGGGTGACCGATGCCGATGCGCAGGCGGTGGAACGACTTGTCGTTGCCAAGCGCACTGATGATGTCGCGCAACCCATTGTGACCGCCATGGCCGCCGCCCTGCTTGTAGCGCGCGGTGCCCGGAGCGATATCCAGCTCGTCATGGGCGACGAGCAGCTCGTCGGGGGCGATCTTGTAGAACTGGCAAAGAGCGGCAACGGCGCCACCGCTGCGGTTCATGAAGGTCTGGGGATTGAGCAGGTGGACCTCCTGCCCGGCCAGCGAGACCTTGGCATAGTGGCCCAGGAACTTGCGCTCGGCACGTAGCGGCGCGTTGCCTTGCCTTGCCAGCGCCTCGACCAGCCAGGCGCCAGCGTTGTGGCGGGTCTGCTCGTAATCGGGCCCGGGGTTGCCAAGGCCGATGATCGCTTTTATCTCACTCATGCCAGGCTCCTATGCCGGTGTGACAAGCCTATCGCAGGCAAAAAAAATCAAGCGCCGAGGCGCTTGATCATTAGCATGAGGGCATTCCATCCATGATGGAATGCCCTTGGCGCTTGCGATTACTCGCTATCGCCGCTTTCCGCCGCTTCGCCGTCACCCGCGTCAGTGTCGTCAGTACGCACTTTGGCCTTGGTGATGCTCAGCACGGCATTGTCGTGATCGGCACCGTGGGTCAGCGCGACCAGGGTCACGCCGGCCGGCAGGCTCAGGTCGGAGAGGTGCAGGGTGATGCCCACTTCGAGGGCGCTGATATCGACTTCCAGATACTCCGGAAGATCCTTCGGCAGGCAGCTGAGCTCGATCTCGGTGGAGAGCACGTGCAGCTCGCCATCCTGATCCTTGATGCCGATGCACTTGTCTTCACCCACGACGTGCAGCGGAACGCTAAGCTTCATCTCATGGCTCGCATCGACGCGCATGAAGTCGGCATGTGTCACCAGCGGCTTGAACGGGTGGCGCTGCAGATCGCGAACGACCACTTGCTCCTTCTTGCCGCCCACGTCCAGCGTGATCAGCGAGGAGAAGAAGGCTTCGTCTTCGATGGCCTTGTAGAACGGGGCCTTGTCGATGGAGATCGACTGCGGTTCGGCGTTACCACCATAAATGATGGCGGGGATCTGAAGGTCCGCACGACGCAGGCGGCGGCTCGCACCTTTCCCCAGGTCGTTACGAACGCTGGCATTGAGAGTGAAATCTGACATAGGTGTGTAACCTCATGGTTAATCAAGGAGATGACACCGCCCGCGACCAAGCGATGTCCGCCCCGAAGCCCCGGACATGGCCGGGGCGCGTATCCGCGCGCTGTGCACTATACCCGGTAGGGACTTAGTGGAACATCGCGCTGACGGATTCTTCATTGCTGACCCGACGGATCGCCTCGGCGATCAGGCCGGCCACCGACAGCTGGCGGATCTTGCCACAGCGGCGTGCGGTCTCGGACAGCGGAATGGTATCGGCGACGACGACCTCGTCGAGCACCGAGCCCATGATGTTGTCGACGGCGGGGCCGGACAGGATCGGGTGGGTTGCGTAGGCCACCACGCGGCGAGCGCCGTGATCCTTGAGTGCCTCGCCGGCCTTGCACAGGGTGCCAGCGGTGTCGATCATGTCATCCACCACCACACAGGTGCGGCCTTCGATCTCGCCGATGATGTGCATCACCTGGGCCTGATTGGCCTGGGGGCGACGCTTGTCGATGATCGCAAGATCGGCATTGAGCTGCTTGGCGATGGCCCGGGCGCGTACCACGCCGCCCACATCGGGGGAGACCACCACCAGATCTTCGTAATTCTGGCGCTCGATATCGTCGAGCAGGATCGGCGATCCGTAGACGTTATCCACCGGCACGTCGAAGAAGCCCTGGATCTGGTCGGCATGCAGATCCATGGTCATGACGCGGTCGACACCGGCCTTGACCATCATGTCGGCGACCACCTTGGCCGAGATCGGCACGCGGGCCGAACGCACGCGGCGATCCTGGCGAGCGTAGCCGAAGTAGGGCACCACGGCCGTGATGCGTGCAGCGGAAGCCCGGCGCAGCGCATCGACCATGAGGATCAGCTCCATCAGGTTGTCATTGGTCGGTGCGCAGGTCGATTGCAGGATGAAGACATCCTTGCCGCGCACGTTCTCATTGATCTCGACTGCGATCTCGCCATCGCTGAACTGGCCGACAGTGGCATGGCCGAGGCGGTTGTCCAGCCCTTCGGCAATCTTGCGAGCGAGTTCGGGATTGGCATTCCCGGCGAAAACCATCAATTTTGACACGCGCAGCCACCTTTGGAGTCTGGGAATATCTGAGCGGGATATCGGCAGCCTGGTACAGCCTGATGGCGGTCGCCCGTGGCTAGCCGCCGCATCCCAGAGCCACATGGAGGGGGGAGATGTTGCAGCCGCGAGCCTTGAACGCCTGCCACTCCTGGGCAAGTTGGCTCAAGATCTCGTCGGCCTGCGCCTCGCTATCCACCTGTGCGAACAGGCAGGCGCCGGTGCCGGTCAGCATGGTCGGCGCAAGGCGCGATAGCCGATCGAGGGCATGGGCGACTCGTGGATAGAGCACGCATACCGTCGCTTCGCAATCGTTGCGCCAGGCCGGCGCGTCCCCCTGCAGTGCGCGCGCCATACTAATGGGGGGGGTGTCGCGTGTCAATTGCGGGGCCTGGAACACCGCGGCGGTGGCGACCTTCATGCCGGGATGGAGGACCACGAACCAGGGGGTGTCGAGAGTGACCGGCGTGAGGCGCTCGCCGACGCCCTCGGCCCAAGCGGCACGACCGCGAACGAAGACCGGCACATCGGCGCCGAGGCGCAGCCCAAGCTCGGCCAGCTGTTGCTCATCCAGGCCGAGCTGCCAGAGCCGGTTGAGAGCGAGTAGGACAGTGGCGGCATTGGAGCTGCCGCCACCCAGGCCGCCGCCCATGGGGAGCCGCTTGTCGAGACGGATGTCAGCACCAAGCGTCGCGCCGGTTTCGTGCTGAAGCAACCGTGCGGCACGCAGCGCCAGATTGTCCTCCATGGCGACTCCCGCAATATCACTGGCCAGGCTCAACTGGCCATCGTCACGCAGGCGGAGATGCAGGGTGTCGCCGATATCGAGAAACTGGAACAGCGTCTGCAGTTCATGATAACCGTCGGTACGCCGGCCAGTGATATGCAGCATTCGGTTGAGCTTGGCCGGGGAGGGCAGGCTGAGCCAGGCGTGATCGGGGCAATCGCGGTGAAGCCCCCGTTCACTCATCGACGGCCTCCGTCTGCCACTCATTGACCACCAGCGTGGCGCGAATCTCATCGTAGGTCATGACCAGACGCCGCGGTAACCATAGGTTGGATGTCTGGGTCCAGTCGAGGTAGTTGATCTCCCAGCCATCCTGATGCAGGGAGACCGGAAAGCCTCCGTTGTCGCGGGCGACTTCGTGCTCGCGACCAGGGGCCGGGAGGCCGCGTATCCAGTAATCGAGAGAGGAGACCGGCAGCGACCAACCGAGCTGGGCTTCCATCAGCGCCTCGGCGTTTTCGGCTTCGAAGCGCCCCTGGTTGCTGGTCATGCTGACGCGCCCCTCGCGCCCCTCGAGCACGCTGCGTCCGGCCCCGAAGGGGCCGCTGATCAACATCCGGAAATGATAGGGGCGTTGGTTCCAGTCGAGATTGGCACTGGTGGACTCCTGCGGCGTGCGCAATCCGACCTTGCCGGCCAGGCGCCACTCATCGAGGGCTTCGATGCGATCGGCCTGGGCATTCCATTGGCCTCGGCCCGTGGTGTCCGGGCCCGGCGAGGGAGTGGCACAACCGGCCAGCAGTAACAGAGTAAACAGGCAGAGTAAGAGTCGTCGCATGGGATCACGGGAATTGAAGGGTGGGTTCGGGCGCCAGTTCTGGCGTGCGGTATAGAAGGTCATCGATTACCGGGCGTTCGTCGTAACGCTCGAGGGCCTGCTCGATCAGCGCACGTGCCTGCGCTTCGTGGCCGAGTTCCCAGAGAACTTCGGCGAGGTGGGCTGCGACCTCCTGGTCGGGCATCATGGCATAGGCGCGCTCCAGATATTCGAGCGCACGCTGGTTGTTGCCGAGCTTGTAGTATCCCCAGCCCATGCTGTCGAGAATGGCCGGATTGGCGGGCTCCAGTCGATAGGCGCGCTCAATCAGCTCCATGCCCTCCTGGTGGCGATCGGTCATGTCGACCAGGGTATAACCCAGGGCATTGAGGGCCATGGCATGGTCGGGCTGCCGCTCGATCAGGCGCTGCAGATCCTCCTCCATGGCTGCCAGGTCGCCCATGGAGAAAGCGCGCATGGCGCGAAGATAGAGCAGCTCCTCGGCACCTGGCGAGCGGCGTAGCTCACGTTCGAGCAACTCATCCGCCTCATCTCCGAGCCCCTGCTGGTCGAGCAGTTCGGCCTCCAGGGCGGCAAGGCTAGCTGCCTGCTCGTCATGGCGAAGGCGCTCGGTATGCAGGAAGCTGCGAGCATCCTCGAGCCGATCGTCATTGATCAGCATGCGCGCCGCCAGCAGCCGAGCCTGGAGGAACTGGTCGCCGGCTGGCACCTGGCGGTAATAGAGCAAGGCATTGTCGACCTGGCCTTCCTGCTCGGCGATTGCGCCGAGCAGCGTATAGGCCATTGCCGGGGTATCGACTTCGCTGACCAGGGGGAGCAGTAGCCGACGGGCGGGGGCGGTATGGCCCTCTTCCAGATAGAGTTGTGCCAGGATCAGGCGAAGCTCGTGGCCGCCGACATGTCGCTCGATCAGAGCGTCGGTCTGGTTTTCCGCGGCGCTTATATTGCCCAGCAGCAGCTCGCTCTGAGCCAGCATCAGAATGAAGCGTCCATCCTCCGGGGCCACTTCACGTCCGCGCCTTGCCGCCTGGCGGGCGCTGGTGGGGTCGTCGGCGTCCAGCGCGATGCGCGCTTGGGCAAGCCACAGTTCCGGCAGTTCGGCATGGCTTTCGCCCAGGCGCGCCAGACGCGCCTGGGCCTGGGTGACATTCCCGATTGCCGCTTCGATGAGAGCGGTGGCGAGAACCGCATCGTGACGCTGCGGGTGAGCGGCGTCGGTCTCCACTAGGTATTGCGTGAGTCGCTCGAGCAGAACGGGCAGTGGCCCCCCCTCTTCAATGGCAAGCTCGGAGAAGCTGGCCAGTTCGCCATGTTCGCCGCGCTCGGCGAGCGCCAGGCGGTAGTCGAGGCTGGCCAGCCAGTCGCCGCGCTGCAACGCCAGGCTCGAGAGCAGGCGGGTCGGTGCCTCGGCTTGCGGCGCCAGGTCGTACCAGCGCATCGCCGTGGTTTCGAGCAGCGCCTGGTCGCCGCTGAAGCGTGCTGCCAGCGCGGCACGCTCGATCAAGGCCACCGAGCGGTAGCGCTCGCCGGTCTCCAGATAGCCACGCGTGGCACTGGCGTAGTCGCCGCGCTGGCCGGCGATCTCGGCGGTCAGGAGCGTGGCGAGGCCGACAGCATCCAGGCCGCGCCTGATGGGCGGCGCCGAGGCGATCGGGTCGGCCTGCTCGGCAATAGGTGACACCGCGGCGCTCTGGCAGGCAGCGAGCGGAAGCGCGGTGGCTACCGTCAGGGCGATGTGGATCAAGCGTGGGGCCATGGTTGTCTCGTTTACGGTGCCGAAGGTCCAGCATAACGACTTGGCTGGTCCGGGCAAAGCCATGTCGGGGCGTGCCCGTCTGTCATGCTGTGATAGAATCCTGTCTCTCGATGGACATAGACCACGTGTCTCCTACTAAGTCCCCTAGCGAAGACGCAGACTGCATGACGCTTCTGGCCCTTGGAATCAACCACAAGACCGCCGCCGTTGAGGTGCGCGAGCAGGTGGCATTTACCCCGACCCAACTGGAATCGGCACTGGCCGAGTTGCGCGCGCTGCCCGACGTGCAGGAAGCGGCGGTGCTATCGACGTGTAATCGTACCGAACTCTATTGCGTCACCGGCACGAATGGCGAGCGCGCCATCCTCGAGTGGCTGGGGCGATTCCATGGCCTCGAGAGTATCGATCTTTCCCGCTGTGCCTACCACTACCTGGATGGCGATGCGGCGCGCCACCTGATGCGTGTGGCGGCCGGACTCGACTCGATGGTGCTGGGCGAGCCGCAGATTCTGGGGCAGCTCAAGGAGGCCTACCAGATTGCGCGGCAGCACAAGGGGCTCGGGGGCGAACTCGAACGGCTCTTCCAGCACACCTTTGCCGTGGCCAAGCAGGTGCGCACCGAAACCGGCATCGGCGAGAATCCGGTGTCGGTGGCCTATGCCGCGGTCAGCATGGCCAGCCATATCTTCGATGACTTCTCGCGAGCCCGGGCCCTGCTGATCGGTGCCGGGGAGACCATCGAGCTGGTGGCCAGGCACCTACATGATGCGGGGGTCAAGGAGCTGATCGTCGCCAACCGCACCCTCGAGCGCGCCGCGCGCCTTGCCGAGCAGTTCAATGGCGAGGCGATCGTGCTCACCGATATTCCTCATGCCTTGGAGCGCGCCGACATCGTGATCTCCTCGACCGCCGCACCGCTGCCGATCCTCGGCAAGGGGATGGTCGAGCGGGCGTTGAAAAAAAGGCGTCATCGGCCGATCTTCATGGTCGACATTGCCGTCCCCCGCGACATCGAGCCGCAAGTGGGCGAACTCAGCGACGTGTTCCTGTACACCGTCGACGACCTGCATGAGGTCATCGAGGAGAATCGCCGCCACCGCCAGGTGGCCGCCAACCAGGCCGAAGCGCTGATCGAGCATGGCTTGGGCAGCTGGCAACATGAACGGAGGGTGCGTGGCGCCGGCGATCTGATTCGCCGCTACCGCGAGCAGGGCGAGGGGATTCGTGCCGAGGCCGAGGCTCAGGCGCTGGCTCAGCTAGCCCGCGGCGAGGATCCGCAGCGGGTCATTTCTCGATTGGCAAGCCAACTGGCCAATCGCCTAATGCATGGCCCCACGCTGCGCCTGCGTGAGGCCTCCGGGGCGGAGCGTCATGAGATAATCGCCGCTGCCGAAGCGCTGCTGTTCGACGCCTCGGCGCCCTCCCAGGACCCTTGATGTCCGTTTCACTCTCACAGGATCCTCAATGAAAGATACGTTGCGCCAGCGTCTGGACTCCTTCCATGAGCGTTTCGAAGAGCTCTCGGCCCTGCTCTCGGAGCCGGAGGTGATCGCCGACCAGAAAACGTTTCGCGACTATTCGCGTGAATACTCCGAACTCGAGGATCTGGTGGTGGCCTGGCGCGACTATCTCGCCACCGAGGGCGACATCGCTTCCGCCGAGCAGCTCACCGGCGACAGCGATGCCGAGATGCGCGAACTGGCCGAGATGGAGGTGGAGGAAGGGCGCGAGCGCCTCGCCGTTCTGGAGGAGGAACTCAAGCGGCTGCTGGTGCCGCGCGATCCCGACGATGGTCGCGACGTGTTCCTCGAGGTGCGCGCCGGGACGGGGGGCGACGAAGCGGCCCTGTTCGCCGGCGATCTGTTTCGCATGTACTCTCGCTACGCCGAAAAGCGCGGCTGGAAAGTCGAGATCGTCAGTGCCAACCATGGCGAGCAGGGCGGCTACAAGGAGCTGATCTCGCGGGTCAAGGGCGATGGGGTCTATGCGCGGCTCAAGTTCGAGTCCGGCGCGCACCGCGTGCAGCGGGTGCCGGCCACCGAGTCCCAGGGACGCATCCATACCTCGGCCTGTACCGTGGCGATCATGCCCGAGGCGGACGAGGTGGGGGATATCGACATCAACCCAGGCGACCTGCGAGTGGATACCTTCCGCTCCAGCGGAGCCGGCGGTCAGCACGTCAATACCACCGATTCGGCGATTCGCATCACCCACCTGCCCAGCGGCGTGGTGGTGGAGTGCCAGGAGGAGCGCAGCCAGCACAAGAATCGCGCCAAGGCGATGTCGCTGCTGGCGGCGCGCCTCAAGCAGAGTGCGCTGGACAGCCGGCACCAGCAGCAGGCCGATACGCGGCGCTCACTGGTGGGCTCCGGCGATCGCAGCGAGCGCATCCGTACCTACAACTTTCCTCAGGGGCGGCTGACCGATCATCGCATCAACCTGACGCTCTACAAGCTTGGCGAAGTGCTGGCCGGCGAGCTCGACGAGGTGGTCGAGCCGCTGATACACGAGTACCAGGCCGAGCAGTTGGCTGCCCTTCAGGAGGCGTGATGCGGCTCGATACGCTGCTTGCGCGGGCCAGTCAGCGGCTCGCCGAGAGCGGCTCGCCCAGCGCGCGCATGGACACCGAAGTGCTGCTCTGTCATGTGCTGGGCGTCGATCGTGCCTGGCTCTACACCTGGGGCGATCGTGACATCGGGCCTTGGGAGCGCGCCAGGTTCGAGGCGCTGGTGGCCGCCCGGGCCGCCGGCCAGCCGGTGGCCTATCTCACCGGCGAGCGGGAGTTCTGGGGAATGTGCCTGAAGACCTCCTCTGCGACGCTGATTCCGCGGCCGGATACCGAAACCCTGGTGGCGCATGCGTTGCACCTGGCCGGCAGGGAGCGGGGGGGGCTGCTCGATCTTGGCACCGGTACCGGCGCCATTGCTCTGGCGTTTGGTCGCGAGCGGCCCGGCTGGCACGTACTGGGCGTCGATCTGTCAGCCGAGGCAGTTGCACTGGCGCGCGACAATGCCCAGCGTCTGGCCATCGGCAATGTCGAATTTCTCATAAGCGACTGGTTCGCTGCGCTGGGCGAGCAGCGCTTCGAACTGATCGTCTCAAACCCGCCCTATCTGGCCGATGACGACCCACATCTCGCCCAGGGCGATGTGCGTTTCGAGCCACGTTCGGCGCTGGTGGCCGGAGAGGGCGGCATGGCCGACCTGATCGAGTTGGTGCATGCCGCTCGTCATTATCTGACTGACGGAGGCTGGTTACTGCTGGAGCATGGTCATGAGCAGGGGGCGGCGGTGCGACGAGCCTTCGCCTCTGCCGGTTACACTCACGTGGAGACGCTGCAGGATCTTGCCGGTCACGATCGGGTGACGCTTGGGTGCTGCGTTGAAGCCTGAGCGTTTTCAGCGCTGGAGCGGGGCTGGTGGAGTGTGGTATTAATTTCCTGTGTGCTTTTATTTGCGCTCTATTACTGTGAGAGCGTCCAGTTTTGAATTTTTCGACCAAAACAATCACCTGTTTTAGGTAAAAATCCTGGACCGTCTTTGACTCACCTGCCATTGGCCCGGACTGATTACTATAATGAAAGCCAAGACTCGTTCCCTGGACCGTATCGACCTCAAGATCTTGCGCTGCCTGCAGGAGAATGCCCGTATTTCCTACGTTGACCTGGCCGCCGAGGTGGGGCTCTCGACGACCCCCTGCCTTGAGCGAGTCAAGCGGCTCGAGCGCTCGGGCATCATCCGCGGCTACAAGGCACAGCTCGACCCCAAGGCGCTCAAGGCCAATTTGCTGGTATTCGTCGAGATCAGCCTGGAGACCCAGTCGCCCGCGGTATTCGATGAGTTCCGGCGTGCGGTCAGCAAGCTTCCCCAGATTCAGGAGTGCCATCTGGTCTCGGGGCAGTTCGACTACATTCTCAAGTGCCGGATTCCTGAGATGGCGGCCTATCGCCAGCTGCTTGGTGACGTGGTGCTGACGCTGCCAGGGGTCAAGGAGTCGAAGAGCTATGTGGTCATGGAGGAGGTCAAGGAGGAATTCTCGCTGCATATCCCTACTATCGATGAGATCAATGAGAAGTAGCTGCTCACAAGGTGCTGCATGCCGATGAACGACGAGGCGCTGCTGCGCTATAGTCGCCAGATCATGCTCGAGCCGATCGAGATCGCCGGCCAGGAGCGCTTGCTGGCCAGCCATGTGCTGGTGATCGGCGCCGGTGGGCTGGGCTCGCCGGTGGTGCTCTATCTGGCCGCCGCTGGAGTCGGACGCCTGACCATCGCTGATGCCGATGAGGTGGAGCTCTCCAATCTGCAGCGCCAGATAGCCCATGGCCAGGCCGACCTGGGCCGCAACAAGGCGCACTCCGCAGCTGCTAGTGCCCAGGAGCTGAACCCCGGGTGTGACGTCGTGGCGCTGCAGACTCATCTCGACGGCGAGGCGCTGCAGGCAGCCATCGAGGCGAGCGATCTGGTGATCGACTGCACCGACCGCTTCTCCAGCCGCTACGCGATCAATCGCGCCTGCCTGGCGGCCGACAGGCCGCTCGTTTCCGGGGCGGCGATCCGCTTCTCGGGGCAGCTGGCGGTGTTCGACCCGCGAGACGCCGAGAGCCCCTGCTACGCTTGCCTCTACCCCCCGGGCGAGGCAGGGGAGTCTGACGAGGAGCTGAGCTGCGCCGAGAACGGGGTGGTGGCGCCCCTTGTGGGAGTTATCGGTACCTTTCAGGCGCTGGAGGCGGTCAAGCTGCTCAGTGGCGCTGGAACGCCTCACCAGGGGCTTTCGACCTTCGATGGATTGCGCGGCGAGTGGCGCCGCTTCCGGGTGCCGCGGGATCTGCAGTGTCCTGCCTGCCGCCACCGCTGAGGCTTGCGCCGGAGACTCCCCATGGCTGATCGTCATCCCCCCCTGCCTGGCCGGGTCAGCGATTTCGACATCCGCCTGATCCGAGTCTTCAAGGCCGTCGCCGAATGCGGCGGCTTTACTGCGGCTGAGGTGGAGCTGGGCATCAGTCGCTCGGCGATCAGCCTGCATATGAGCGATCTCGAGAAACGCCTGGGGTTGCGTCTCTGCCAGCGCGGCCGCAGCGGCTTTGCCCTCACCGAAGAGGGGCGTCAGGTCTATGACGCTGGGCTGACGATGCTCGCTTCGCTTGAGACCTTCCGTACCGAGATCAACGGGCTGCACCGCACGCTGCGTGGTGAACTCAATATCGGCATTACTGACAATCTGGTAAGTATGCCGCAGATGCATATCACCCACTCGCTGGCGGAACTCAAGGTGCAGGGACCGGAGGTGCGCATCAATATCCATATGGATACGCCCGATGCCATCGCCCAGGGTGTACTCGATGCGCGACTGCATGTTGGTGTCGTGCCGGAGGTCAATCTGCTGGCCAGCCTGCAGCCTCTTCCCCTCTACAGCGAACGATCGCTGCTCTATTGCGCCAGTACGCACCCACTCCATGCACAGGATGGTGCGTCGCTCGAGGATGAGGCGCTGCAAGCCCACGAAGCGGTGGTGCCGGCCTATCCGTTGCCGGAAACGGCGCGCGAGCCGCACGCCCGTCTCAATGGCACGGCCACCGCTTCCGACCGCGAGGGGGCAGCGTTTCTCATTCTCACCGGCAGCTATATCGGCTATCTACCTGATCATCTTGCCGCGTCCTGGGTAGCGGCGGGGCGGTTGAAAGCGCTCAAGGGGGAGGCTTGGCAATACTTGACTCCCTTCGTCGCCATCACGCGGCGCGATCGGCGCCCTCATCGCGTGCTGGAAGCCTTCCTGGATGCATTGAAGCGCCATGCCTGACTCCCCTGATAAACCAGAGGCGGTACGTGCGTTATTGAATTCTTGACAGTGATCGGTACTGCAGTGGCAGACTGATGGATGAACATTCAATGATGATGGCAGGGTAGTGGTGCCACTGCCGATTAAGGAAATATGCATGGCTGCTTCCTCCCCGGAGAGCGTGAACTCCTACTACCGTGACTCCGTTGCGGTCACTCTCTCCCCCTGCGATGAGCTTGCGGGCGAGACGCGTGCAGATGTCTGTGTCATCGGGGGAGGCATCACCGGATGTTCGGCTGCGCTGCATTTGGCTGAGCGAGGCTACTCGGTGGTGGTGCTGGAGGCCGGTGAAGTGGGTCATGGCGCCTCGGGCCGCAGCGGCGGCCAGATCCTGCCTGGGCTTGGCACGGACATCGCCACCGTGGAGCGAGCACTGGGAATCGAGCGAGCGCGCGATATCTGGGAGATGAGTCGTGAGGCGGTACGCCTGACCGCCTCGCTCGTCGAGCGTCATACAATTCCCTGCGACCTCTCCTGGGGGTATCTGCATGCAGCGGTCAAGCCACGCCATGTACGTGAGCTCAAGGCGCTGCAGGAGCGGATGGCGGCCCGCTACGATTACATGGCGCTCGAGTGGCTCGAGGGCAATGCCCTGCACGAACGTGTCGCCACCCATGCTTACCCGGGGGCACTCTATGAGTCCGAAGGTGGCCACCTCCATCCTCTCAACTATACATTGGGCCTGGCCCGGGCGGCCCAGGCCGCGGGAGTGACGATTCACGAGCACTCACCTGCGCTGCGCATCCAGCGTGGCGAGCCGGTGAGGGTCGAGACGCCGCGGGGGTGTGTCACGGCGGATTACCTGGTGGTCGCCGCCAATGCGTACCTGAATGGGCTGGTACCGGAGCTCGAGGGGCGCATCATGCGCGCCGCCAATTATATGATCGCCACCGGCCCGCTAAGCGAGGCCCAGGTGGCGGAGGTGCTGCCCCGCAACGATGCCGTGTCGGATGCCAACTTCGTGCTCGACTACTACCGTCTCTCCGGCGACCGGCGCCTGATCTATGGCGGCGAGGTGAGCTACGACGGACGTGAACCGCCTCGGCTTCAGGCACGCATGGATGCCAAGATCGCGCAGCTGTTCCCGGTGCTTGAAGGCGTCCGAGTCGACTATCGCTGGGGGGGGGATGTGGCCATCACCGTCAACCGTGCGCCTGATTTCGGGCGTGTCACGTCCAATGTCTATTATGCGCAGGGGTACTCGGGGCATGGCATGGCGCTGGCCGGGCTTGCGGGAGAGGTGATGGCCCAGACCATTGCCGGACAGGCCGAGCGCTTCGACATCTTCGCCGCCATGCCACATCGCAACTTCCCCGGAGGGCGGCGAATGCGTATGCCGCTGCTGGTGCTGGCGACTCAATTCTACAAGTTGCGCGACAGGCTCTGACATGTGCCCGCTTGGCCATGGCGGATGCCTACCGACGCGAGGGCTGCATCGGCAGCGCCCCGACTGGAGGTTCCCATGAAGGATCTAGAGAGCTGGCTGAAGGAGAGGCACATCACCGAGGTGGAGTGCCTGGTCAGCGATATCACCGGCATTGCGCGAGGCAAGATCGCGCCGGTGTCCAAGTTCGTCGCCGAGAAGGGCATGCGCCTGCCGGAAAGCGTACTTTTGCAGACCGTGACAGGTGACTACGTCGAGGATGATATCTATTATTCGCTGCTCGACCCGGCGGATATCGACATGATCTGCAAGCCGGACATCACGGCGGCCTATTCGGTGCCGTGGGCGCTGGAGCCGACAGCCCAGGTGATTCACGACTGTTTCGACAAGCAGGGCAACCCTATCGAGCTCTCGCCGCGCAACCAGCTCAAGCGGATTCTCAAGCTCTATGCCGATCAGGGCTGGAAGCCGCTGGTCGCGCCCGAGATGGAGTTCTACCTGACCAAGCGCTGCGAGGATCCGGACCTGCCGTTGCAGCCGCCGATCGGGCGTAGCGGGCGCCAGGAGACTGGCCGACAGTCCTTCTCCATCGATGCTGCCAACGAATTCGATCCACTGTTCGAGGACATGTACGACTGGTGCGAGGCGCAGGGGCTGGATATCGATACCCTGATCCATGAGGAGGGGACCGCCCAGATGGAGATCAACTTCCGTCATGGTGATCCTCTGATGCTTGCCGACCAGGTGTTCCTGTTCAAGCGTACTCTGCGCGAGGCGGCGCTCAAGCATGACGTGGCGGCGACCTTCATGGCCAAGCCGGTCACCAACGAGCCGGGCAGCGCCATGCATCTCCACCAGAGCGTGCTGGATGGCGCCAGTGGCAAGAGCGTGTTCGCCAACACCGACGGTAGCCATAGCGAGCTATTCCTGTGGCACGTCGGTGGCCTGCAGAAGTACATTCCCGAGGCGCTGCCGCTGTTGGCGCCCAACGTCAACTCCTTCCGGCGTTTTCTGCCCGATACCTCGGCGCCGGTCAATGTCGAGTGGGGAGAGGAGAACCGTACCTGCGGCTTGCGTGTGCCGGACTCCAGCGCCCAGAACCGGCGGATCGAGAACCGCCTGCCGGGTGCCGATGCCAACGTCTACCTGGCGATCGCCGCCAGCCTGCTGTGCGGCTATATCGGCATGATACGCAAGATCGAACCCAGCGCACCGGTGCAGGGGCGGGCGTTCGAGCGACGCAATCTGCGTTTGCCCTTCACCCTCGAGCAGGCACTGGAGCGCATGGAGCAGTGCCCGGAGCTCGAGGAGTACATGGGGCGCAAGTTCGTGCAGGGGTATGTCGCGGTCAAGCGGGTGGAGAACGAGAACTTCAAGCGCGTGATCAGCTCCTGGGAGCGTGAATTCCTGCTGCTCAGCGTATGACGCCTGTGGCACGATACGACTTTTTTCACCGCGCTGATGCCTGGGGTGACGAGGCGTTTGCGCTAGCCGCTTGCCAGCCGTCGGGCTGACAATAACAACCCAAGAAGAGGTGCCACATGTTTCGTCAACACAAGCTTTCGGCAGCCATCGCGGCGGTCGCACTGGGTCTTGGCGCCGCCGCGGCGCAAGCCAACGAGGTGCGTGTCTACAACTGGTCGGACTATATTGCCGAGGATACACTCGAGAATTTCACGCGCGAGACCGGCATCCGCGTCATCTACGATGTCTTCGACAGCAACGAGGTGCTCGAGGCCGCGCTGCTCTCCGGGCGCTCGGGCTATGACGTGGTGGTCCCGTCGAACCACTACCTGACGCGCCAGATCAGCGCTGGGGTCTATCGGGAGCTCGATCACGACAAGCTGCCCAACATGGTCAACCTCGATCCGGAGCTGATGGACGATCTCGAGGCCGTGGATCCCGGCAGCCGCTACTCGATCCCCTATATGTGGGGCACCAACGGCATCGGCTACAATGTCGAGCGGGTCACCGAGATCCTCGGCGACGATGCACCGACCGACTCCTGGGCGCTGATCTTCGACCCCGAGGTGACCGGTGCCTTGAACGCTGGCGGTTGCGGCATCGCGATGCTCGATACTGGCGACGACATGCTCTCCGCCGGAATGGCTTATCTGGGACTTTCACCGCTCTCCGAGAAGACTGCCGACATAGAGGCGGCAGGCGAGCTGATCAGTGCGGTGCGCAACAACATCACCTATTTCCACTCCTCGCGTTACATCTCGGATCTCGCCAACGGCGACATCTGCGTGGCGGCGGGCTACTCCGGCGACATCTTTCAGGCCGCCGACCGTGCCGAGGAGGCCGGGCGCAACTTCACCATCGCCTACACCATTCCCAAGGAGGGGGCGGCGCTGTGGTTCGACATGATGGCGATTCCCGCCGACGCCCCGAATCCTGACAATGCCCACGCCTTCATCAACTACATCCTCAAGCCCGAGGTGGCCGCGGCGATCACCGAGTACGTGGTATACGCCAACCCCAACCTGGCAGCGAATGAATTTCTAGATTCGGAGATTCTCGAGGATACCGCGATCTACCCGGATCGCGAGGTGATGGAGAACCTCTTCATCCAGGAGGAGAAGACACTGTCCGTGCAGCGTGTGCGCACCCGTACCTGGAACCGCGTGAAGTCCGGTCGCTGAGCGTGCTGGCCTGTCGCTGCGAAACCTTTCACGGCGTAGCCTCTAGTTAGTGGCAAAGCCTACTGTTAGCGAAGCCCTGTCGTCGCTAAGTCCAGTCGCGACTTAGTCCCATGGTGAGATGGCCGGCCCGTTCGGGCCGGTCGGGAGAGGTCTTGATGAATGAAGGCCAGGCCAAGAGCCCCGGCAAATCCTCGCGTGTCGGCCACGATGTGCTGGTCGAGATCAAGCGTGTCAGCAAGCGCTTCGATGGCGTGCTTGCAGTGGATGATGTCAATCTGTCGATCCGGCGCGGCGAGATATTCGCCCTGTTGGGCGGCTCCGGCTCGGGCAAGTCGACGCTGCTGCGCATGCTGGCGGGGTTCGAGAAGCTCAGCGAGGGACAGATCCTGCTCGATGGCCAGGATATCGCACCACTGGCGCCCTACGATCGACCGATCAACATGATGTTCCAGTCTTATGCGCTGTTTCCGCACATGAGCGTGGAGCAGAACATCGCCTTCGGGCTCAAGCAGGACAAGCTGCCCAAGGCCGAGATCGCCACGCGTGTCGCCGAGATGCTCAAGCTGGTGCATATGCAAGCGTTTGCCAAGCGCAAGCCGCATCAGCTCTCCGGTGGCCAGCGCCAGCGTGTGGCGCTGGCACGCTCGCTTGCCAAGCGTCCCAAGCTGTTGCTGCTCGACGAACCGATGGGGGCGCTGGATAAGAAGCTGCGCACCGAGATGCAGCTCGAGGTGGTGGAGATCATCGAGCGGGTCGGGGTGACCTGCATCATGG
This sequence comes from Halomonas sp. TA22, assembly GCF_013009075.1. Classification (NCBI taxonomy): domain Bacteria; kingdom Pseudomonadati; phylum Pseudomonadota; class Gammaproteobacteria; order Oceanospirillales; family Halomonadaceae; genus Halomonas; species Halomonas sp. TA22. The sequence continues at coordinate 3,333,846 of NZ_CP053108.1, forward strand.
TCACCCACGACCAGGAGGAGGCGATGACCATGGCCGACCGCGTGGCGATCATGAGCGATGGCTGGATCGCCCAGGTGGGCACGCCGATGGATGTCTACGAGAGCCCCGCAAGCCGCAAGGTGGCCGAGTTCGTCGGTACCGTGAACCTGTTCGAGGGCGATATCGTCGCCGACGAGACCGATCACTGCATCATCCAGTGCCCTTCGCTGGCCCAGGGCGTCTATATCAGCCACGGCGTGACCACCGAGGCGCACAATCGGCGGGTATGGGCGGCGATCCGCCCGGAGAAGACCTGCCTGAGCCGCGAGCGGCCCGAAGGCGACTACAACTGGGCGCCCGGCAAGGTCGAGGATATCGCCTACCTGGGCGGCTTCTCGACCTATTACGTGCGTATCGAGAGCGGCGCCCTGGTCAAGGTCAGTCTGGCCAATACCGAGCGGCGCGGCGAGCGTCCGAGCTGGGACGACGAGGTGTACGTCTTCTGGGACGACAGCAGCATCGTGGTGCTGCGCGACTGAGGAGCCGACTCATGAAGTCATCGTTACTGGCACGCCTGCCGCGTGCGCTGCGCCTCGGCCGCGGCTGGGTCATCGCCATCCCGCTGCTGTGGCTGACGCTATTCTTTCTGCTGCCGTTCGCCATCGTGCTCAAGATCAGCCTGTCGGAGGCGGCCATTGCCATGCCGCCGTTCTCGGCGATCTTCGACTACAGTGCCGATACGCTCAATATCGCGGTGAACCTCGGCAATTACCTGTTCCTGATCAGCGACTCGCTCTATGTAGCGGCCTACTGGGGCTCGGTCAAGATCGCGCTGCTCGCCACTGCGCTGTGCCTGCTGGTCGGCTATCCGATGGCCTACGCCATGGCGCGCGCGCCGGCGCGCTGGCAACTGGTACTGCTGCTGCTGGTGATGCTGCCTTCATGGACCTCGTTTCTGATCCGCGTCTACGCCTGGATGGGCATTCTTGGCAACAATGGGCTGCTCAACAACCTGCTGCTGTGGCTTGGCCTGATCGACTCACCACTGCGCATGATGAATACCAATTTCGCGGTCATCCTCGGCATCGTCTATGCCTATCTGCCGTTCATGATCCTGCCGCTCTACGCCAACCTTACCCGCCTCGACGGCTCGCTGCTGGAGGCTGCCTCGGATCTCGGCTCGCGCCGGTTCAACACCTTCCTCAAGGTGACCCTGCCGCTGTCGATGGGCGGCATCATCGCAGGCTCGATGCTGGTCTTCATTCCGGCGGTGGGGGAGTACGTGATTCCCGAGCTGCTCGGCGGGCCCAATACGGTGATGATCGGCAAGGTGCTGTGGGAGGAGTTCTTCAACAATCGCGACTGGCCGGTAGCCTCGGCACTGGCCATGGTGATGCTGGCGCTGTTGCTGATCCCGATCGCGCTGTTCCATCGCTATCAGTCACGTCAACTCGAGGAGTGAGTATGCGCAAGCCCAGTTTTACCACCCTCGTGCTGATCCTCGGCCTGGTATTTCTCTACCTGCCGATGGCGATTCTGGTCTTCTACTCCTTCAACTCGTCACGCCTGGTGACGGTGTGGGCGGGCTTCTCGGGGCGCTGGTATGTTGAGCTGCTTCGCGATCGTCAGATCCTCTCGGCGGTCTGGACCAGTCTGCGCATCGCCTTCTTCTCGGCCACCGCGGCGGTGGTGCTCGGCACCCTTGCCGCCTTCGTCATGACGCGCTTCCATCGCTTCCGTGGCAAGACCGCACTCTCCAGCATGGTGACTGCACCGCTGGTAATGCCCGAGGTAATCACCGGCCTGTCGCTACTGCTGCTGTTCGTGCACATGGCGCAGTTCATTGGCTGGCCCACCGACCGGGGCATGGTCACCATCTGGATCGCCCATACCACCTTCTGCAGTGCCTACGTGGCGGTAGTGGTGGCGTCAAGGCTGCGTGAAGTCGATCTCTCCATCGAGGAGGCGGCGATGGATCTTGGCTCCACGCCAGTCAAGACCTTCTTTCAGATCACACTGCCGATCATTTCGCCGGCCCTGGCCGCTGGCTGGCTGCTGGCCTTCACCCTGTCGCTGGACGACCTGGTGATCGCCAGCTTCGTTTCGGGGCCGGGCGCCACGACGCTGCCCATGGTGGTGTTTTCCTCGGTACGCATGGGCGTCTCGCCAAAGATCAATGCGCTGGCCACCCTGATCATTCTGATCGTGTCGCTGGCGACCTTCCTGATCTGGTACTTCATGCGGCGCAGCGAGGCCAAGCGCCAGCTTGCCATGAACGCCGCGATGGAGGAGCGTCACTAGCGCTCGATCAATTCCGTTAGTTATGTTGGAGACTGTTATGAGCCGCGAGCATGTGGCGTCCTATTATGCCGCCTCGGCCAATCCCGTGCCGCTCCGCCCAGCGCTGGAAGGGGAGGTCGAGTGCGACGTATGCGTGGTCGGGGCCGGCTTCACCGGCATCTCTTCGGCGCTGCACCTAGCCGAGCAGGGGCTGCGGGTGGTGGTGCTGGAGAGCGTAAAAGTGGGCTTCGGAGCGTCCGGGCGCAATGGCGGCCAGATCGTCAACAGTTACAGCCGCGACATGGATGTGATCGAGGCCAAGTGCGGCGCCGATACCGCCCGGGCACTCGGCGACATGGCCTTCGAGGGCAATCGCATCATTCGCAGCCGCATCGCCAAGTACGCCATCGATTGCGATCTCAAGGAGGGCAACCTGTTTGCTGCCTGCAACGCCAGGCAGCTCGAGGGGCTGGTTGAACACAAGGCGCTGTGGGAGCGTTTCGGCAACGACCAGCTGGAGCTGCTCGAGGGGCAGGCCTGCCGGCGCGAGGTGGCAAGCGAGCGCTATGTCGGTGCCTTGGTCGATCACTCTGGCGGCCATCTGCATCCGCTCAACCTAGTGCTCGGCGAGGCGGCCGCCTTCGAGTCGCTGGGTGGCCGCATCTATGAGCAAAGCCCGGTGCTCGAGATCGTGCATGGTGAACCGGTGCGGCTGCGCACGCACCGGGGGAGTGTGGTCGCCGAGCGCGTGGTGCTCGCCGGCAATGCCTACATGGAGAAGCTGATACCCTCGCTTGAGAGCAAGTCGATGCCGTGCGGCACTCAGGTGGTCGCCACCGAGCCGCTGGGCGAGCGTGGCCGCGAACTGCTGCCCAACGACATGGCGGTCGAGGATGGCAACTACCTGCTCGACTACTATCGGCTCTCTGCGGATGGCCGACTGCTCTATGGAGGCGGGGTCAACTATGGCGGCCAGGATCCGGCGAGCATCGAGGGAGTGATACGTCCCAAGCTGGAGAAGACCTTTCCCCAGCTCAAGGGAGTGAAGATCGATTACGCCTGGAGCGGGAACTTCCTGCTCACGCTCAATCGTCTGCCGCAGTTCGGTCGGCTCAATGCCAATGTCTACTACGCCCAAGGTTACTCCGGCCACGGGGTGACTTGCAGTCATCTTGCTGGACGGCTGATCGCCGAGGTGATCAGCGGCAACGGTGAACGTTTCGATGCCTTCGCTGGGCTGCCGCACCTGTCCTTTCCCGGTGGGCGCCTGCTGCGGGTACCGGCAAGTGCGGTCGGCGCGTGGTACTACCGTATGCGCGACGCTCTCGGGGTATAGCGGGCGGGACAGTGTCGGAAAGCGGCGACATGTAGAACCAAATTGGGAAACAGTGTTCAAGACCTCGCTCAACGCCTCTATTCCACGCATATAAGCATATACTTTTACTCTCTCATCGCGAGCCTGTCGGCACAGGAGGTGCCGGCGGAATCGCCATCGTCTGGAGTCGACTCAAAGAAAGATCCACGCTTGACGTGCATCTTCACTAATCAAGAAAAGTCGATACAAGACTTCAGGAGACGACGAATGAACAAGTCGATTGTGATTGGCGCCACACTGGCCGTATTCGGTCTCGGCGGTCTGGCGGTGGGGGCCTACCAAGTGCAGAACTACGCTGCGGCTCCGCAATATGCCGATATCCTGCGTGTCGATACGGTCTCTCGCACCGTCGAGACGCCCCGCGAGGTGTGTGAAAATGTCGTGGTCAGCCAGCGCGCGCCAGTGCAGGATCACCACCGCATTGCCGGCACGGCGGCCGGCGCGGTCGTGGGCGGTCTGCTTGGCAACCAGATCGGTGGCGGCAGCGGCAAGAAGCTGGCGACCGTTGCCGGTGCGGTGGGCGGTGGCTTTGCCGGTCGCGAAGTGCAGGGCCGAATGCAGAACGGCAACGTGACCACCACTACCCAGCGCCAGTGTCATACCGTGGTGGATAGCCAGGAGGAGTTCCAGGGCTACGATGTCGAATACCGCTACGAGGATCGTGTTTATAGCGTACGACTCGATGAGGCCCCGCAGGGCAGCCGGGTATTGATGGACAATGGGCGGCCGCAGTGGGGGCGTCTGGACGGCTGAGTCGTTTTGCCGGCACACTCAAACCCCGTTCCCGTCAAGGGAATCGGGGTTTTTCATTGAGGAAGATTGCCTACACCTGGCGCAGGTACCAGTCGTACTCCATCTGGCTGACGGCCTGCATGGCCTGATCGCGTTCGGCCTGACGGTTGGTCAGGTAGACGTGATGGAACTGCTCACCTAATGCCTTAGCCAGCACCTCGCTTTCGGCGAAGAGTTCCAGCGCCTGCTGCCAGCTATTGGTCAGGCTGGGTTCGCACTGATCGTAGGCGTTGCCGGTGATGGGCGCCGAGGGGATCAGTTCGTGTTCGAGCCCGTGATGGATCGACGTCAGCAGTGTGGCCATCAGCAGGTAGGGATTGACGTCGGCGCCAGCGACGCGGTGTTCTATGCGACGCGCCGCATTGGGCCCGGAGGGGATGCGCACGGCCACCGAGCGGTTATCGTAACCCCAGGTCGGCGCCATCGGCACGTAGAGCCCCGGCTGGAAGCGCCGAAACGAGTTGATGTTGGGAGCGAAGATCGCCATCGAGGCGGGCATCAATTCGAGTAGCCCGGCGATGGCGTGACGCAGCGCTGGCGTGCCCAGCGGCTCCTCGTCATCGGCGGCGAAGACATTGCGCCCCTGGCTGTCATTGAGGCTGATATGCACATGGGTACCGTTGCCGGCCTCGTCGCCATAGGGCTTGGCCATGAAGGTGGCCTCGAAGCCGTGCTGGATCGCCACCCCCTTGATCAGACGCTTGAGCAGCACGGCGCTGTCGCAGGCCTTGCGGGCGTCGTTGCAATGGGTCAGGTTGATCTCGAACTGGCCCGGCGCGCACTCCTTGAGTGCGGTATCCAGCGGCAGCCGTTGCGCCTCGGCAGCGGCCTGGATGTCCTCGAGGAAATCCACGTACTCGTCGAGTTCGTTGATCGAAAAGAGCTGACTCTGGGAAGCGCGCTCGCCGGTGGCAGGCGAGCAAGGCGGCTGGGCATAGCCGTGCGAATCGCGGCTGCGGTCGACCAGATAGAATTCGAGCTCCAGGGCGACGACCGGTGTCAGGCCAGCACGATCGAAATCCTCGAGTACGCGCCCGAGCACTTGGCGGGGGTCGGCGAAGAAGGGCGCGTCGTCGTCCTCGAACATGGTCATCAGAAGCTGTCCCTGGCGTCCCTTGCGCAGCCAGGGGCAGGGCATCAGCGTGCCGGGTACCGGCCGACAGACGCGGTCGCCATCGCCGCTGGAGAGCCCAAGGCCGGTCTCCTCGATGGTATTGCCGTTGATGTCGAGGGCGAACAGCGATGCAGGCAGATGAATGCCGTCGCGATAGGCCTTGAGCAGGTTGTCGCGAGGAATGCGCTTGCCACGCATCACCCCGTTGAGATCGCTGATCAGCAGGTCGATGCTGTCGATATCGGGATGCTGGTCGAGGAAAGCCTCGGCTTCTGCCATCGTCGCGGACGCCGACATAGGAGCACCTGTAAACCTATTGTTCATGATGATCATCTTTCCGACTGTGAAAATTGTTGTCAAATTATTTACGATTAGCGCGAGAGCCCGATGCCGAAGGGGGCGAATCCCGGCAGGGCCAGGATAGAGGAGTCTGTTGTGAAGGGAGTGCGGGAGAGTGGTGAGACGAAATTGGCATAAGGTTGGCGGGCAGGATATGTTGAGGAAATCATAACACCCTTCATCGGCGCTGTACCGGGGAGCTACGCATGACACTCTCTGGACTTGTCCATACGGACGATGCATAGCTTGCCCATAACGATACATGGATAGAAAGGAGAGACGCTCATGAGCGCATCCGGGAAACTCTCGGAGTGGCAGCGCATGGCCGCCGAGCTGAGTGTCGAGACGCACGCCTTTATCGACGACGACTTCGTCGAGGCGATAAGTGGCGAGCGTTTCGAAACGATCAACCCCGCCACCGGCGAGGTGTTGGCGCGCGTGGCAAGCTGTGATGCCGCCGATGCCGAGCTTGCCGTGACACATGCTCGCGCCGCCTTCGAACGTGGCGAGTGGTCGCGTCTCCCCCCCGGCAGACGCAAGCAGACGCTGCTACGCCTGGCCGAGCTGATGGAGACGCACAAGGCGCAGCTTGCGCTGCTCGATACGCTGGACATGGGTAAGCCCATCGCAAGCTCGCTTGGCGACATGAGCGGTGCGATTGCCTGTATACGCTACAACGCTGAATCGATCGACAAGCTCTATGGCGAGGTGGCACCCACCGGCGAGGAGGCACTTGCGCTGGTGCTGCGCGAGCCGCTAGGCGTGGTCGCCTCCATCGTGCCGTGGAACTTCCCGCTGATGATGACCGCCTGGAAGATCGGGCCGGCGCTGGCCGCCGGCAACAGCGTGATTCTCAAGCCTTCCGAGAAGTCGCCGCTCTCGGCACTGCGCCTGGCGCAACTGGCTCGCGAGGCCGGTATTCCACGCGGCGTGTTCCAGGTGCTGCCGGGCTTCGGCCATACCGTGGGCAAGGCGCTTGCCCTCTCCATGGAGGTCGATTGCCTGGCGTTCACCGGCTCCACCGCGGTGGGCAAGCAGCTGATGCAGTACGCCGGCCAGTCCAACCTCAAGCGCGTCTATCTGGAGTGCGGCGGCAAGAGCCCGAACCTCGTCTTCGCCGACTGTGCCGATCTCGATGCGGTGGCCAGGAGCGCTGCCGAGGCGATTTTCCACAACCAGGGCGAGGTGTGCATCGCCGGCTCGCGCCTGCTGGTCGAAAATTCGATTCGCGAGGCGTTCATCGAGCGCGTCCTCAAGGCCGCGCAGAACATGCAGCCCGGCGATCCGCTGGATCCTGGCAGCTTCATGGGCGCGATCGTCGACGAGGCGCAGCATCGGCGCATTCTCGACTATATCCATCTGGGCGTGGAGGAGGGGGCGCGATTGCGTGCCGGGGGCGAGGCGCAGCAGGGCAAGGGGCTATTCATCGGGCCCACGGTATTCGATGGCGTGACCGCCGAGATGCGGATCGGTCGCGAGGAGATCTTCGGCCCGGTGCTCGCGGTTTTCGGCTTCGACAGCGAGGAGGAGGCCATTCGCCTGGCCAACGACAGTGACTACGGACTCGCCGCCGGGCTATGGAGCCAGGACATCGACCGCATCATGCGCGTCACGCGGCGCCTGCACTCCGGCCAGGTGTTCGTCAACAACTGGGCCGGTGGCGACCAGACCGTGCCGTTCGGCGGTGTCAAGCAGTCCGGCAATGGCCGCGACAAGTCGCACCACTCGCTGGAGAAGTACTCGGAGCTGAAGATGGTGTGGATGTCGTTGAGGGCTGAGTGACTTGGCGCGCTGAGCACTGAACCGGCATCTGCCGGGTTCTTGCCGCTTAGTCCCGTGAAGGTCTCAAAAGGACTTGGCAGGCGTGCAGCAGCTCACCAGGCGGCAGTCGCTGTCGCCTGGGTTGCGAAAGCGATGGGGAACGTTGGTATCGAAATAGTAGGCCTCGCCGGGGCCAAGCAAGCGGATTTCGGCGCCGATGGTGATCTCGATGGCACCCTCAAGTACCACGCCCGCCTCTTCACCCTGATGAGCGATCATCTCGCGGCCGGTATCGCTGCCGGCGGGGTAGGTCTCGATCATGAACGAGAGTGCACGGCGCGCCCGGTTGGCGCCGACCAGCTTGTAGATCACATCGCTGCTGCCCATGTCGGTGAGTTCGGCGGCCGAATAGAAGACCTGATCGCGTGCCTGCAGCTCCATGGTGAAGAAATCGCCGACGCTGATGGGGATGGCATCGAGAATCTTCTTCAGCGAGCTGACCGAGGGGCTGACCTTGCCCTGCTCGATCAGCGACAGGCTGGAGTGGGTGACGCCGCAACGCTTGGCCAGCTCGCGCTGGGATATGCCACGCAGCGTGCGCAGGGCACGCAGACGGATACCGACTTCATCCGACATCGCACCACCTCCTTGCAAGCGACTAATAACGCCCCGAGGAGCGTTGGTCACCGGGTCAGGCCTGGTCCAGCTTCTCCTTGAGAAGCGCATTGACCTGCTGCGGATTGGCGGTACCGCGCGAGGCCTTCATCACCTGTCCGACGAAATAGCCGATCATCTTGTCGCGCTTGTCGGGCTCGGCATCCTGGTACTGGGCGACCTGGACCGGGCTGTCGGCGATCACCTGGTCGATCATCGCCTCGATGGCGCCACTGTCGGTAACCTGCTTGAGGCCCTTGGCCTCAATGATGGCATCGGCGGCGTTCTCGTCACTCCCGCCTTCACCATTCCACAGCGCCTGGAATACCTGCTTGGCTGCCTTGCCATTGATGGTGTCGTCGATCACGCGGCTGATCAATCCACCGAGCTGGGCGGCGTCCACCGGGCTCTGCTCGATGCCGAGGTTCTCGCGGTTGAGCGCACCGGCAAGTTCGCCCTGGACCCAGTTGGCGGCCAGCTTGGCATCCCCGCAGACCTCTTTCACCTCCTCGAAGTACTCGGCCATGGCGCGGCTCGAGGAGAGTACGGCGGCGTCGTAGGCGGAGAGCCCAAGCTCGGCGGTAAAGCGTGCGCGCTTCTCGGCGGGCAGTTCCGGCAGCGCCTTGCGGATATGATCGACATAGGCCTGGTCGAGCACCACCGGGAGCAAGTCAGGGCAAGGGAAGTAACGATAGTCGTTGGCCTCCTCCTTGGTGCGCATGCTGCGCGTCTCGTCCGCGTCGGGATCAAAGAGACGGGTCTCCTGCACCACCTTGCCGCCATCCTCGATCAGTTCGATCTGACGCTCGACCTCGTAGGCAATGGCGCGTTCGACGAAGCGGAAGGAGTTGACGTTCTTGATCTCGGCGCGGGTGCCGTACGCCTCCTGCCCCAGGGGGCGCACCGAGACGTTGACGTCACAACGCATCGAGCCCTCGGCCATGTTGCCGTCGGAGATGCCCAGGTAGGTGACGATCGAGTGGATCGCCTTGAGATAGGCAGCGGCCTCCTTGGCACTGCGCATGTCGGGCTCGGAAACGATCTCCAGTAGCGGCGTGCCGGCGCGGTTGAGGTCGATGCCGGTCATGCCCTGGCCTCTCGCATTGGAGAAGAGCTCATGCAATGACTTGCCGGCGTCCTCCTCGAGGTGGGCGTGATGCACACGGATGCGCTTGGTGGTGCCATCGTCGAGAGTGATCTCGACCGCGCCCGGGCCGACGATGGGGTGATACATCTGGCTGGTCTGGTAGCCCTTGGGCAGGTCCGGGTAGAAGTAGTTCTTGCGATCGAACACCGAGACTTCGGGGATCTCGGCGTTGATGCCCAGGCCGAACTTGACCGCCATGGCCACAGCGGCCTCGTTGAGTACCGGCAGCACGCCGGGCAATCCTAGGTCGACGGCGCACGCCTGGGTGTTGGGTTCGGCACCAAAAGCGGTGGAGGCGCCGGAGAAGATCTTCGAGCGCGTCGCCAGCTGCACGTGAACCTCAAGTCCGATCACGGTTTCCCATTGCATCATGCATTCTCCTCGGCGAAGGCGGGGCGGCGCTGGTGCCAGTCGGTTGCCTGCTGGAACTGATGGGCGACGTTGAGCAGCTGCGATTCGGCGAAGTGCGGGCCGAGTATCTGCAAACCCACGGGGCGGCCGCCGACCAGGCCGGCCGGCACGCTGATACCGGGAATGCCCGCGAGGTTGATGGCGATGGTGTAGATATCCTGCAGGTACATCGAGACCGGATCCTTGTTGGCGCCGAGATCGAAGGCCGGGGTCGGCGAGGCCGGCCCCATCAATACGTCGACATCCTCGAAGGCGTCCAGAAAATCCTGGCGGATCAGCCGGCGGATCTGCTGGGCCTTCTTGTAGTAGGCGTCGAAGAAGCCTTCCGAGAGCGTATGGGTGCCGATCAGGATGCGCCGCTTGACCTCGTCGCCGAAGCCCTCCGCCCGAGAGCGCTTGTAGAGGTCGATCAGGTCGGTCGGGTTGTCGCAGCGATGACCGAAGCGTACGCCATCGAAGCGCGACAGGTTGGAGGAGGCCTCCGCCGGGGCGATCACATAGTAGGCGGGGATCGCATAGTGAGTATGCGGCAGGCTCACCTCGCGTACGCAGGCGCCAAACGATTCGAAGACCTTCACCGCCTCGCGTACGGCGGCCTCGACCTCGGGCGCCAGGCCGTCGCCGAAGTACTCCTTGGGCAGACCGATCTTGAGCCCTGACAGCGACTCGCCGAGCTCGGCGGTGTAGTCGGGAACGCCGCGGGCGACGCTGGTGGAGTCATGCACGTCATGACCGGCGATGGCGCCGAGCAGCAGGGCACAGTCCTCTGCGGTGCGGGCCATGGGGCCGGCCTGGTCGAGGCTGGAGGCGTAGGCGATCATGCCGTAGCGCGACACGCGCCCATAGGTGGGCTTGAGTCCGGTGATGCCGCAGAAGGCCGCCGGTTGGCGAATCGAGCCCCCAGTGTCGGTGCCCAGGGCGGCGGGCACCAACCCCGCAGCAACAGCCGCCGCACTGCCGCCGGAGCTGCCTCCGGGCACCGCGGAGAGATCCCAGGGGTTCTTCACCGGCCCGTAATAGCTGTTCTCGTTGGAGGAGCCCATGGCGAACTCATCCATGTTGGTCTTGCCCAGGCTGATCATGCCCGAGGCGTTGAGCTTGTCGACCACGGTGGCGTTGTAGGGGGCAATGAAGTTGTCGAGCATCCTCGAGCCGGCAGTGGTCTTGATGCCCTGGGTGCAGAAGATATCCTTCAGCGCCAGCGGCAGGCCGGCAAGCGGTCCCGCATTGCCCTTGGCCCGGGCATCGTCGGCGGCGCTGGCGGCGGCCAGCGCGTGCTCGCGGGTCACGCTGATGAAGCTGTTGAGCTCGCCATCCAGGCGATCGATGCGCGAGAGCAGCGATTGGGTGATCTCGCGGCTGGAGTAGTCGCCAGCGGCAAGTCCCGCGGCGAGTTGAGTCAGTGTCTTGTCATGCATGGCGACGATCCTGAAGCGTTCCGTTGAGTCGTGAGCGCGTATCGTGATGAGCGAGAGGCGAGGGAGTCGCGGCAATAATGCCAGTCGCCTCGGTCGAGAGGGGCGTCACTCCACGACCCGGGGCACCAGATAGAGTCCGTTCTCGACGGCGGGTGCGCCCTGTTGGAAGTGGTCCCGCTGATCGCTCTCGGTGACTTCATCGGCGCGGAGCCGCTGAGTGGCATCCAGAGGGTGGGCTAGCGGGGCGACGCCTTGGGTGTCGACGGCCTGAAGCTGATCGACCATTTCGAGAATGCGGCCCAGGTCGTCGACGTAGCGGGCCGCATCGGCATCGTCCAGGGCGAGCCGGGCAAGGTGAGCCGCACGCTGGACGTCGGTTTGTTCGAGCGCCATGGTAAATTCCCCTGAGCAATGGTTCCCGGTGTCGGACTCGCTGGTCGACACCACTGCGAAATAGCCGCAGAAGGTACCATATATTGTCGTCCATGGCAGGTACTGCGGCTTGCTGCTTAGCGGTGGCGATGATACCGTTTGCATCCGCATAGGGTTCCGGTCTGCACTAGGTGAAAGACGTCCATGTTTAAACGTTTGAGGGGGCTGTTCTCCAGCGATCTATCGATCGATCTGGGAACCGCCAATACGCTGATCTACGTTCGCGGCCGGGGCATCGTGCTCGACGAGCCTTCCGTCGTAGCGATTCGCCAGTCCGGCAACATGCGCACCGTTGCTGCCGTGGGTGTCGACGCCAAGCGCATGCTGGGGCGCACGCCCGGCAACATCACGGCCATCCGTCCCATGAAGGATGGGGTGATTGCCGACTTCACCGTTACCGAACAGATGCTCCAGCATTTCATTCGCAAGGTGCACCAGAGCACGTTCCTGACGCCGAGTCCGCGCGTGCTGGTCTGCGTGCCGTGCATGTCGACCCAGGTCGAGCGGCGGGCCATCAAGGAATCCGCCGAGGGAGCTGGCGCCCGGGAAGTCTTTTTGATCGAGGAGCCCATGGCAGCTGCCATCGGCGCCGGGCTGCCGGTTGAGGAGGCACAGGGCTCGATGGTGGTGGATATCGGTGGAGGCACCAGCGAGATCGCCATCATCTCGCTCAACGGTGTGGTCTACTCCGAATCGATCCGCGTCGGTGGCGACCGCTTCGACGAAGCGATCACCGCCTACGTGCGCCGCCACTACGGTAGCCTGATCGGCGAAGCCACCGCCGAGCGTATCAAGGAGGAGATCGGTTGCGCCTACCCGGGAGCCGAGCTGCGCGAGATCGACGTGCGCGGACGCAACCTGGCCGAAGGCATTCCACGCAGTTTCACGCTGAACTCCCATGAGATCCTCGATGCCCTGCAGGAGACGCTGGCCTCGATCGTCACGGCGGTGAAGAGCGCACTCGAGCAGTCGCCGCCGGAGCTCGCCTCGGATATCGCCGAGCGTGGCCTGGTGCTGACCGGGGGCGGAGCGTTGCTGCGCGATATCGACAAGCTGATCGCCGAGGAGACCGGATTGCCGGTGATCGTTGCCGAGGATCCGCTGACCTGCGTGGCACGCGGTGGCGGCAAAGCCCTGGAGATGATCGACCAGCATACCTTCGAGCTGCTCTCTAGCGACTAGTCCCCCGGGGACATCTGGGCTGTCTTCGGGGAGAATGCCTATCAAACCGCTGTTCTTGCACGGGTCGGTGCCGGGATATCGCATGCTGCTATGTGCGATAGCCGCGTTCGCACTGATGTTCGCGGAACACCGCTTCTCGCGGATGGAAGATCTGCGTGCCCAGCTCTCCACGGTCGTGGCCCCCATTCAGTGGGTGGTCAGTGTGCCAAGCGATGTCCTTACCTGGGGCTCGCTTGCGCTCTCCGACCAGCGAGCCCTGGTGGAGGAGAACCGTCGCTTGCGCGAGCAGCTTCTGACCCTCTCCCATCGGGTGCAGCGCATGGCCAGCCTGACCGCTGAAAACGTTCGTCTTCGCGAGCTCCTCAACTCCGCCGAGAGTAGCGACATCCCCTATATTACCGCCGAGCTGTTATCGCTGGATTCCGATCCCTTTACCCATCAGATGGTCATCGATCGCGGCCGCCGAGACGGTGCCTTTGTCGGCCAGCCGGTGATGGACGCCTCCGGGCTGGTGGGACAGGTCACGGCGGTGTCCGCCTACTCCAGCCGCGTGCTGATGGTGGCGGATGCCAATCACGCCATGCCGGTGCAGGTGAACCGCAATGGGCTGCGCTTCATCGTCCAGGGGTCGGGGCGCTACGACACGCTCAATGTCATGCATGTCCCCGATACCGCCGATATCCGCGAGGGCGATCTACTGATCACCTCGGGCTTGGCTGGGCGTTTTCCGTTGGGCTACCCGGTCGCGCGGGTCAACGAGGTGGTGCACGATCCGGGACAACCATTTGCTCGGGTGACCGCCACGCCAGTGGCGCAGTTGCAGCGCTCCCGCCACTTCCTGCTGCTGTTCCCGCCTGCGCCGGATGAGTCGCCGCCCGATGAGCTGTTGTGGGACGAGACCTTCAACGTCATGCAGCCACCTTATGAGATCGTCAACTGATGACCATGGGATTGCGCGGTACGCTGCTGATCTGGCTGAGCCTGTTGCTGGCACTCTGCCTGCAGGTGATGCCGCTGGCCGATGTCTGGCTGATCTGGCGACCCGACTGGCTGGGACTGATCCTGATCTACTGGTGCGTGGCCACGCCACAGCGGGTAGGGGTGCTGCATGGCTTTGTACTGGGTATCCTGCTCGACTTGATCGAGGGGTCGCCACTGGGGCTCAACGCGCTGACGCTCTCGTTGCTGGCCTTCCTGAGTGCGCTGGTCTACCAGCGCATGCGCGCCTACTCGCTGTTTCAGCAGGCCATCCTGGTCTTCGTGCTGCTCGGCATCATCCAGCTGATCGAGCAGTGGCTGCGTACCCTCATGGGGCCCTTCTCCATCTATCTGGCCTTTCTGTTACCGTCGTTCATCGGGGCTCTGCTGTGGCCATGGCTCTTCACCATGCTCCAGGTGCTGCGTCGTCGGCTGGGGATTTCCTGACAATCTGGTTGCCCAGGGAGGAGTGATGGCTGCCTCGTTGTGTCTTGCATCGGCTTCGCCACGTCGCCGCGAACTGCTGGCCTCGATCGGAGTCGAGATAGAGGTGCGAGCGGTGGACATCGATGAAACACCACACCCGGACGAAGCCCCCCGCGACTACGTCTTGCGTCTGGCCCGTGACAAGGCGCGCGCTGTCTCCGATGCGACTCATCTGCCAGTGCTGGGCTCGGATACCGCTGTGATCCTCGACGGCCGGGTGCTGGGTAAACCTCGTGACCGAGCCCACGCCAGCGAGATGCTTGCGGCACTCTCGGGTACCACCCATGAGGTGCTGACCGGAGTGGCCGTCGAGGGGCCGGCAGGCCTGCTCGAGGTGTGCGTCGTCACCCGTGTCACGCTGAGGAAGATCGTCGCTGAGGAGATCGCGGCCTACTGGGAGACGGGCGAACCCGTCGACAAGGCGGGCGGCTATGCCATCCAGGGGTTGGCGGCGATTTTCGTCGAGCGCATCGAAGGCAGTTACTCCGCCGTGGTGGGATTGCCGCTGTTCGAAACCGCCGACCTGCTCATTCGCCAGGGGGTGCCGCTGTGGTCGGGGCGCGGTGCGGCTGTGTCATAATGACGAAATGAATTATCGATAAGGAAGCCTGCATGAGCGGTGAAGTACTGATCAATCTGACGCCGATGGAGACGCGTGTGGCAGTGGTCGAGAACGGCGTGCTGCAGGAGGCCTTCATCGAGCGTAGCCGGCGCCGCGGTATCGTCGGCAATATCTATAAGGGCAAGGTGGTCCGGGTGCTGCCAGGCATGCAGGCGGCCTTTATCGATATCGGCCTGGATCGGGCCGCCTTCATCCACGCTCAGGAGGTCTTGCCGGCCAACTCACCCAGTGACGAACAGGTCTCCATCAGCCAGTTGCTGCACGAAGGGCAATCGCTGGTGGTCCAGGTCACCAAGGATCCCATCGCCTCGAAGGGGGCACGTCTGACTACCCACCTCTCGGTACCCTCGCGATTTCTGGTCTACATGCCCGATTCGCCGCACAACGGCGTCTCCCAGCGTATCGAGGATGAGCGCGAGCGTGAGCGGCTGCGTGCGCTGACCGACGAGTGCCAGGCCGAGCAGACGCTCGAGGTTATCGGTGGTTTCATCATTCGTACCGCCGCCGAGGGAGTCGGCAAGGAGGAGCTGTTCGCCGACATGCACTTCCTACTGCGGCTGTGGCGCAAGGTCAGCGAGCGCCGAAGCAGCGCACCGGCGCCAAGCGTGATCTATGACGATCTGCCACTGTTCATCCGCACCCTGCGCGACGTGATGCGCGACGATATCGAGAAGGTACGCATCGATTCGCGCGAAAACTTCCTCAAGCTGGTCGAGTTTGCCAGCGAGTTCATGCCGGGCACCGAGTCGCGCATCGAGTACTATCCCGGCGAGCGACCGATCTTCGATCTCTACAGCGTCGAGGATGAAATCCAGAAGGCCCTGGGGCGCAAGGTGCAGCTCAAGTCCGGCGGCTATCTGGTGATCGACCCCACTGAGGCGATGACCACCATCGATGTCAACACCGGCGGCTACGTGGGGCATCGCAACCTCGAAGAGACCATCTTCAAGACCAATCTCGAGGCGGCTACCGCCATTGCCCGCCAGCTGCGCCTGCGCAATCTGGGGGGCATCGTGATCATCGACTTCATCGACATGGAGGATCCCGAGCATCAGCGCCAGGTGCTGCGAGTGCTGGAGAAGTCGCTCGAGCGCGATCACGCCAAGACCAAGTGCACCGGCGTCACCGAGCTTGGACTGGTGCAGCTGACCCGCAAGCGCACCCGGGAGAGCCTCGAACAGACCCTTTGCGAGCACTGCCCCACCTGCCAGGGGCGCGGCTCGCTCAAGACGCCGGAAACCGTCTGCTACGAGATCTTTCGTGAGATTCTGCGCGAAGAGCGCGCCTACAGCCCGGAGACCTACATGGTGCTGGCGTCGCAGGCGGTGGTGGACCGTCTGCTGGACGAGGAGTCCTCAGCGGTGGCCGATCTGGAGATATTCATTGGCAAGACGATTCGCTTTCAGGTCGAGGCGCACTACTCGCAGGAGCAGTACGACATCGTGCTGATGTAAGGTGATGACCCCAACCCGATTGGTGCTGCGCTGGACCTTGACGATCGTCGCCATTGCACTTCTTCTGCTGGCGTTGCTGCTGCTTGGGGTTCGCCTGGCGGCGAGCCAGATCGACGGCTGGCGAACTCAGGCGGAGTCGCTACTCTCGGCGCGTTTCAATGCCGAGGTCACGATCGGGCAGCTCGAGGCGGGGGTGAGTGGCCTTGACCCCTCGGCCAGCCTGCAGGGGTTGCGTATCGTTTCCGGCTCCCGGCCGCTGCTCGAAGTCGAGCGTGCCCAGCTGCGCCTGAACAGCCTGGCCTCCCTGCGCGACGGCTTTGCGGTGATAGAGGGCGCCCATGTGCGTGGCGTCACCCTGCATCTCTACCAGACCTCCGAGCGCACCTGGCACTGGCCGGAGCCTGCCGAACTGCCCCCCGAGCTGCAGGCCGATACGGAGTTCGATCTCGAAGATCTGGACTTCTGGGTAGGTGCGCTACTGCGCCAGCGTGTCGAGCTGCAGCACTTGCGCCTGGTGCTGCACGGCCTCGATCGTCAGGTCACGCTGGAGGCGCCTAGCCTGTTGATGACCGGCGATACCGACCATACCCATGTCGAGGGCTGGTTGCATGTCGAGGGACATGAAGAGGTTGCGCTCGAGGCGGCGCTCGAGATCCGCCCCGGTCGGCGTGGCCTGGCCGATTTCAATGCCGCGCTGCAGGCACGGATGGAACTCTCGAGCCTGGTCGGCTTGGCCGAAGTGCTGAGCCGCAACGATCCGGTGCGTATCGATGAAGCCGAGGGCTTGGCCCAGGTGTGGGGGCGCTGGCATCAGGGTGCGCTCGAGGACGTCCGTCTCGATCTCGATGTACAGCGCTTGGCGCTCAGCAATGCGCAGGCGCTTCTCGAGCTCGAGGAGATACACGCCCAGGGGCAGTGGCTTCGTGAGGAGCAGGGTTGGCAAGCCTGGTTGAGTCGCGAGCGAGCTGCCGATGACGATCTGCCGATGGGGCCGGCGATTCCCCAGCACTGGCATCTGCGGGGCGATGGCGAGGAGTGGTGGTTGAATACCAGTGGATTCGAGCTGGAAGCCTTGGCGGCCTGGCGAGACCGCATTCCCATGCCCGAAGGTCTGCTACGTGTGCTCGATGCTCTCGATCCCCGCGGGCATGTGGGTGGATTCGGTCTTGGCCGGCAGGCGGGCCAGTGGCGGGCGCGCGGCGCCTTTCACGATGTGGCGGTCTCCCCCTGGCAGAACGCCCCGGGTGGCGGGCCGCTGGATGCCTGGGTCGAAGCCAGCGATCTGAGCGGAGAGGTCACCTTCGTCGGACGTGAGGGGGCCACCCTCGAGTTCCCGCGGCTGTTTAACGGTCCCATGGAGCTGAACTCGTCGCGGGGCCGAGTCTACTGGGATTACCGCAACGAACGGGTCAGCGTGCGTGGCGAGGATATCGAGGCGGTATGGCGCAATGCCCAGGTACACGGCGAATTCGATCTTGAGCTCGGTGGCGAGCGTCCGGGCGAGCTTGGACTGGACCTTGCCTTTCGCGATGTCGATGCCGTCGAAACCCCCTTGGTCGACTGGCTGCCGGTCGGCATCTTCGGCGAGGCGCTGGTGGAGTGGTTCGCGCTGGGCGCTGCCGGGCGCGTCCCGGCTGGGACGCTGTCGTTGCGCCTGCCGCTCATGGAGGAAATGCAGCCAGAGGAGGTCGAGCTCGACCTGGCACTGGAGATTCGCGATGGCTATCTGCCCTTCGATGAGGAGTGGCCGGCACTCGAAAACGTCGAAGGTCGGCTGGCGATGGATGGCCTGCGTCTCGAAGCCTGGGTGGAGCGGGCCGAGAGCCATGGCCTACAGGCGCGCAATGGTCGTGTGAGCCTGATCGACGAGCGGCTGAACGTGCTCGGCGAGCTGAGCGGTAATACCGATCAGTTGCTCGCCTTTCTGGCGGCGATGCCGGTAGGCGAGATCGATACCCGAGACTGGGAGGGGCAAGGCGAGCTCGCCGGAGAGTTGGCGCTCGAGCTGCCGCTTGGCGAGCCCGATGGGTTCGATCTACTCATCGACACCGACGTCGATGTGCCCTACCTGCGCTACCTGCCGTTGGATCTGCCCATCTACAGCATCAATGGCGAGCTGGAGTATCGCCAGCAGGGCGAGACGTGGGGCTTTAACGGCGTGCTGGGCGCGCGTATCTTCGAGGGGCCGGTACTGGCGAGCTTCGACTCCGATGAAGGTGTCTCCTTCGAGGGGCGTGCGTTGGCGCATGGCTTGCTGAGCTCCGTCGGGCTCGACGAGCTGGCACCACTGCTGAGCGGCTACTTTCCCTATCGCGCCCGCCTGTCGCTTGAGGAAGCGGCGACGGGATTCACCTTCGAAAGCGATCTCGCAGGATTGGGCATCCATCTGCCTTTCCCTTTTGGCAAGTCGCTGGCGGAGCAGGTGCCGCTGCGCATCGAGGCTGACCTTGCGCGCAATGTCGTCGACGCTACGCTTGACGGTCGCGCGCGGCTGCGCTGGCGCGAGTGGGGCAGCGGTGCACAGGGCCAGTTATGGCTGGAGCAGTGGCCGAGTTCGATGGAGTGGCCCCAGAGGCGAGGCTGGGAAATAGATTGGAATACGCCGAACCTGGACGTGATGGCGTGGGTCGCGGCTCTCGAGGGTGTCGCGCTGCCTGCCCAAGGGGCGGATGAAAGTGCTGGCGCGGGGGGAGTGGCCGGACTCGACGGAGTAAGCGCGCTGCGTCTGAGCAGTGAGTGCCTCTACTACGATCAGCGCTGCCTGGGATCGCTCTCTGCCAGCGGCTACCCGCAGGAGGAGCAAGCCTGGCATCTGGATCTGGCCGGCACCCTGGCGGAGGGGAGTGTGAGTTATCGTCCCGGTGCCGCCGATATGCTGGACATTGCCCTGGCGCGAGTGACGCTTGATAGCCTGCTGGCCCAGAGCGAGGTGAGCGAGAGGCAGGGGTTAATCGATGAGATCGCCGTGGCACCGACCCCGGTCGCCTTTCCCAAGTGGGTGGCCGAGGTGCCGGATGGCAGGTTGCGTGTTGCCACGTTCGAGCGTCAGGGCCGGCGTTTCGGCCCCTTGACGGCTCGCTGGCGCACCTCGCCAACGGAGGTCAGAGTCGACCCGCTGGGGTTGACGATCGGTCATGTCTCGGCGCGTGGCGAGCTTGTATGGGAGGCATCGGGTTCCCAGGCGAGCCTGACACGCTCACGCCTGTCACTCGACGGAGGCAGCCTTGCCACGGTACTCGAGCGCCTCAACCAACCGATCGCCATCTCCAATGCCTCGACTCGTGTTCGCTCCCAGCTGGCCTGGCCTGGTGCACCGTGGCAATTTGGCCTTGAACGCTCACGAGGCAATCTTGATATCGACTTGCGCAATGGTCGCTTTCACCAGATGGACTCGACGCCCGTCAGGCTGATCGGCCTGCTCAATGTCGATAACCTATTGCGACGATTGCGTCTGGACTTTACCGATGTCACTCGGCAAGGGACCGCCTTTGACAGTGTGATCGGCGCCTCGACGCTGTATGGTGGCATTCTGGAAACTCGTGGCCCGGTGGTGATCGAAAGCCCGGCCACAAACATTCGTCTGGATGGCCAGGTCGACCTGGCTCGGCGTGAACTCGATCAACGTCTCAGTGTCACGGTACCCATCAGCCAGAACCTGCCCCTCGCGGCCCTGGTGGCTGGAGCGCCGGTGGTGGGCGGGGCGCTGTTCATTGCTCATCAATTGTTTGGCGGCGTCATCGATCGGGCGACGCAAATTCACTATCGCGTGCAGGGCCCCTGGACCTCGCCGCGGATTTCTCTGGAAGGTGCCGAATGAACCTACACTCTCGAAACCTGACGTCTCAGGAGATGCTTGACGGTGCCGCACAGACCCTGCTTGCACCGGGTGGCCTCGATCTCGACGCGCTGGACGCAGGACTCGGTCATGCGCTGGGTGGCGGCGTGGACTTCGCAGACCTCTATTTTCAACGCAGCTGGCAGGAGAGCTGGGTGTTGGAGGATGGCGAGGTCAAGGAGGGCAGCTACAGTATCGATGGCGGCGTGGGAGTGCGTGCCATGGCCGGTGAGAAGACCGGTTTCGCCTACTCCAACCAGATCAGCGCCGATGCCCTGGCCGATACCGGGCGCACGGCGGCGGGTATCGCGCGTAGCGGCGCCCGCCTGTCGCTGGCGCCACGCCGCCTGACCAGCGCCACGGAGCGCTACGCCGGCATCGACCCGCTGAGCGGTCTCTCGGAAGCCGACAAGATCGCCATGCTCAAGGAGGCCGACCGCGTCGCGCGAGCCGAGCACCCCGCCGTGACCCAGGTCAGCGTCTCGTTGAGCGGGGTGCATGAGGTGGTGCTGGTGCGAGCCAGTGACGGCACCCTGGCCGCCGACATTCGCCCGCTGGTGCGCTTCAACGTCAGCGTGATCGCGGTGCGCAATGGGCGGCGTGAGCGAGGCAGTGCCGGTGGCGGTGGCCGTTACGCGATGGCACGCTTGCGTGACGAGCAGGCACCGCAGCGCTTCGCCCGTGAAGCGGTACGCCAGGCACTGGTCAACCTCGAGGCGGTGGACGCCCCGGCGGGACAGATGCCGGTCGTGCTGGGGCCGGGCTGGCCCGGTATCCTGCTGCACGAGGCGGTGGGCCATGGCCTGGAAGGCGACTTCAACCGCAAGGGCAGCTCCGCCTTCGCCGGACGTATGGGCAAGCGAGTGGCGGCACCGGGCGTGACCGTAGTGGACGACAGCACCCTGGCGGATTGCCGAGGTTCACTGAGCGTCGACGACGAAGGCACCCCGGGCGCCTACACGCCGCTGATCGAAGATGGCATCCTCACTGGCTACATGCAGGACAAGCTCAATGCTCGGCTGATGGGCATGGCGCCTACCGGCAACGCGCGCCGTGAATCCTATGCGCATCTGCCGATGCCGCGCATGACCAATACCTACATGCTGGCCGGCAACGACGATCCCGCCGATATCGTCAAGAGCGTCAAGCGCGGCATCTATGCAGTCAGCTTCGGTGGTGGCCAGGTGGATATCACCTCGGGCAAGTTCGTCTTCTCGGCAAGCGAAGCCTACTTGATCGAGGATGGTCGCATCACCGCTCCCGTCAAGGGCGCCACGCTGATCGGCAATGGCCCCGAGGCGATGGGTCGAGTCTCGATGATCGGCCATGACATGGAGCTCGATAGCGGCATTGGTGTGTGCGGCAAGGAGGGGCAGGGGGTACCGGTCGGCGTAGGGCAACCGACGCTGAAGCTCGACGAGCTCACCGTCGGCGGCACCCAGTGAGCCATTGACTACAAGCCGGCGGTATCGCGAATCAGCTTGAACAACTTGCGAGCGCTGGTCGGAGGCTTCTCGCGCTGGCGCTCCTGCTTGGCATTGCGGACCAGCTGGCGCAGTGCCTGGCGATCGACATCCGGAAAATCGATGATGAAGGCTTCGACGGCCTCGTCGCCTTCGTCGATCAGTCGGTCGCGCCACTTCTCCAGACGGTGGAAGGCGTGGTCGCGCTTGAGCTTCTCCTGCTCGAACTCGTCGAAGGCTGCCTGGATTGCCGTCATGTCTTCGCGTCGCATCAGCTTGCCGACGTACTGCATGTGGCGCCGGCGCCCTTCGTGGGAGCGGATGCGCGTCGTCTCCTCGACGGCGTCGAGCATATCGTCGGAGAGCGGCAGGCGGGCGCGCTCGGCATCCGAAAGCGCGATGATTTTTTCGCCCAGGGCCTGCAGGGCTTGCATCTCCTGCTTGCGCTGGGTTTTGCTCTGCCAACCCTCGGGGTTGGCGGGGGATTCTAGAGACATGCCATTACCATCAGCATCGGGGTGTGAGGCGAGTATACCAGCCCGCCCCAGTCAAGGAGACCAAAGATGACTCAGGCTTTCGATGCCGCTGCCCAGCAGGAATTGCTGGAATCACGCGTCCAGGTGGCTCTGGAGCAGGCCCGGCGTCTGGGGGCCGACGCCTGTGAGGTCGGCGCCAGTGTCGACCAAGGGATGGAGATCAGCGTGCGCCTGGGCGAGGTGGAGACGGTGGAGCTCTCCCGCGATCAAGGAATTGCGGTGACTGTCTACCTGGGGGCCCGCAAGGGCAGCGCCTCGTCTTCCGATGCCGGCGAGGCTTCGCTGAAGGCAGCGGTGGAGAAGGCGCTGGCCATCGCCCAGTACACCGGGGAGGACCCCGCCGCGGGGCTGGCCGACCCTGAACTGATGGCGCGCGAGCTGCCCGATCTCAAAGTCTACCATCCGTGGCGCTTGAGTACCGACGAGGCGATCGAGCGGGCACTGGCCTGTGAGGCAGCGGGACGCGCGATTCCCGGTATCAGCAACTCCGATGGCGCTAGCCTCTCGAGTGGCGAGGCGGTACGCGTCTACGGCAACAGTCACGGCTTTCTCGGTAGCCTCCATGGTAGCCGTCATTCGCTATCATGCATGCTGATTGCCGAAGATGGTCAGGGCATGCAGCGCGACTACGACTACAGCAGCGAGCGCGACCCCTCGCGACTGCTCAGCGCCGAGGCGATCGGCCGTTCGGCAGCGCAGCGTACCCTGCGGCGCTTGGGTGCCAAGCGCCCGGCCACCGGCCGCTTCCCGGTCATGTTCGACCCATCGCTCGCCAGTGGCTTGTTAGGTCATCTGATGAGCGCCATCTCTGGCGGTGCCATCTACCGCGATGCTTCCTTCCTGTGCGATCGCCTGGGCGATTCACTCTTTCCCGAGTGGTTCACGCTGGGCGAGAAGCCGCGCGAGATCGGTGCCATGGCCAGTGCCCCCTTCGATGGCGACGGCGTATACACTCGCGACAATGTCTTCATCGACAGCGGACATCTGGCAAGCTACATGCTCTCGGCCTACAGTGCGCGTCGCCTGGGAATGCAGAGTACCGGTAATGCCGGTGGTGCGCGCAATCTGCGTATCGATGCCCCCTTGAGCTCCTATCGAGCGCTGCTGTCGAAGATCGATCGCGGCGTGTTGGTGACGGAGTTGATGGGGCAAGGGGTCAATGGCGTGACGGGCGACTATTCGCGAGGTGCGGCCGGCTTCTGGGTCGAGAACGGCGAGATCCAGTATCCGGTCGAGGAGTTCACCATCGCCGGCAACCTGCAGGCGATGTTCTCGGGCCTGGTGGGCGTGGGAGATGATGTCGACACTCGAGGCAGCGTACACAGCGGCAGCTGGCTGATCGACGAGATGATGGTGGCGGGAGGCTAGGCCTCTTCGTCGAAGCGAGCCTCGAATAGCGCTTCCAGGGCGTCGAGCGCTTGATCGGCGTCATCGCCCTCCGCCTGCAGGCGCAGTACCGTCCCGCAGGGTGCCGCCAGCATCAAAAGTGACATGATGTTGGCGGCGTCGGCATGGCGGCTCTCATGACTGACCGTGACCTTGGCGGTGAACGCGTGGCAGCACTGCACGAGACGTGTGGCAGCACGGGCATGCAAGCCTCGCTTGTTGATCAACGTCAGATAACGGCTTGGCATCCTCAGTGTCCTTGGTTGCCCTTGTCGGGAGTGGCAGCATGGTGGGTCATCGCGGTATGGATGCCCAGTTCGCGGTGGCGGAGCCGTACATTGGGATAGGTGCTGGCGAACTGCGCGGCGAGGCGTTCGGTGAGATAGACCGAACGGTGCTGGCCGCCCGTGCAGCCGATCGCCACGGTGACGTAACTGCGGTGGCTCGCCTGGTAAGAGGGCAACCAACGCTCCAGCCAGGCATGAATGTCGTTGGCCATGTCGCTGACGTCCGGGAAACTCTCCAGAAACTCGACGATCTCCGTGTCGCGGCCATTGAAGGGGCGCAGCCTTGGGTCCCAATAGGGATTGGGAAGACAGCGGGCGTCGAACACGGTATCGGCATCCAGCGGTACGCCACGCTTGAAGCCAAAGGATTCAA
The DNA here is from genome assembly GCF_013009075.1 of Halomonas sp. TA22. Classification (NCBI taxonomy): domain Bacteria; kingdom Pseudomonadati; phylum Pseudomonadota; class Gammaproteobacteria; order Oceanospirillales; family Halomonadaceae; genus Halomonas; species Halomonas sp. TA22. The sequence continues at coordinate 3,358,150 of NZ_CP053108.1, forward strand.
AGGTCAGCGTCAGCTGCTGATTGACATGCTGCGCCACCTGATCTGCAATCCGCGCACGTAATTCGTGTACCGAGAGTCGCGAGGTATCGATGATCAGGTCGGCGAGATCGCGAATGTCGGCAAGTGCCGTCTCTTCCGAGTCGATCGCCTCGGCCAGGGTCATCTCGCTTTCACGGGTCAGCGGATGCCGGCGCCGGGTGGCGGAGTAACGCTCCAGCAATATCTTGGGGTCGGTGGTGATATAGACCACTTGGCAAGCCACGCCACGCTTTCGCACATCGTCGAGCAGGCTCGGGAAACGCTCCAGGGCGGCAGGCAGGTTGCGGGCATCGATGCTCACGGCGATCGATGAGTGGGGCGATGGCCCGTTCTGTAGCTCGTCGACCAGGGCGCCGAGCAGCATGGCCGGCAGGTTATCGATTGCGTAGAAGCCGAGATCCTCGAGCGCCTGCAGCGCGATCGATTTGCCCGATCCAGAACGCCCACTGATGACGACGAGCTGCATGCGGATCTCCTATGAGCGGTCCGAACGGCCGCTCACGCTGGAGCGGCCATGATCGACAGTTGGACATAGAGTGAGTTCAGTGCTGAGCGCTAGAGCCGTCGTTGCGCAGCTTGGCAATGGCTTCCATGAGCGTATCGTAAAGCTGTCGCTGGCTGTCGCTCTTGCGCAATCGATGACGAGTATCGCTGTCGTTCATCACGCCGGCGACCTGGGCCAGGAGCGCCAGGTGCGTATCGTCAGCCTCTTCCGGTACCAGCAGTACGAAGACCAGATCGACAGGCTCGCCATCGATGGCATCGAAATCCACCGCCTCACTGAGCTTGAGAAAACCCGCCAAGGGGGCCTTGCAGTGAGGGCTGCGGGCATGAGGAATAGCAACACCGTTGCCGATGCCGGTACTGCCTAGGCGTTCACGTCCAATAAGCCGACTGAAGACTTCCTGGCTATCGAGACTTGGTGTGTTCTGGGCGATGAAGGTGCTGAAAAATTCCAGCACTCGCTTCTTGCTCCCCCCGGCGACACCATACAGCGTACGCTCAGGGGGTAGGATGGTTTGCAACGTCATGGGTAGCTCAGCGGGCACCGACGCCCTGGGCGCGTGCCTGTGCCTTTTCCTTGTGTTTGACCAACTGGCGATCGAGTTTATCGGCAAGGGCGTCTATGGCAGCGTACATGTCGCCATCCTCGGCATCGGCATGAATGTCTGCACCCGCGGCGTGCAGAGTGCTGGCTGCCTGCTGGCGCTCCCTCTCGATGGAGAGTGTAACCTGGACCGAGGTAATGTTGTCATAGTGGCGTTCGAGTCGAGCAAGCTTCTCGTTGATGTAAGCGCGCAGTGCATCGGTCAGTTCCACATGGTGCCCGGCGATATTCACTTGCATGACACTCTCCTGTTGCGGCGGGTTGCAGTTCGATTGTAACCCTTTTTGCCCTATTGCATACCCCTAGGCATCCGAGGATTTGACATGGATGCCCCTTCATTATTTTAGCTTATTTATTTCAATGTATTAGGAGTTAACGTCCATTGATACGCGCTTTGAGACATGGATTTCAGGAGAGTCTCTTGCGTTCGCTGGAGGGGGGGATGCCCATCGCTTCGCGGTACTTGGCTACGGTCCGCCTGGCCACCTTGATGCCGCTCGCTTCGAGGAGTTCGACGAGCTTGCTGTCGGAGAGCGGCTTGCGCGCTGGCTCCTCGCCAATCAGTTTCTTCAGGCGCGCGCGGATCGCTGTGCTCGAATGGGCATCGCCGCTGTCGCCAGTACCGCCGACATGGCTTGAGAAGAAGTACTTGAGCTCGAAGACGCCACGGGGCGTATGAATGTACTTCTGCGTCGTCACTCGCGAGATCGTCGATTCGTGCATCTCCACGGCTTGGGCGATATCGGCCAGTATCAATGGCTTCATCGACTCTTCGCCCTTTTCGAGAAAATCGATCTGACGCGCCATGATCTCCCGGCCTACGCGCAGCAGGGTGTCATTGCGACTCGAGAGACTCTTGATCAGCCAGCGCGCCTCCTGCAGGTGCTGCTTCATGAAGGTATTGTCATCGCTCTTGTCGGCGCGCTTGATCAGGGCGGCATAGTCGGGTTGGATGCGCATACGCGGCAGGGCGTCGGGATTGAGCTCGATGCGCCAGCCTTCACGGCCATGGCGGGCGATCAGGTCGGGAATGACATAGTCGTTGTCGCTTTCGCCGAAGGCCTGGCCGGGGCGGGGATCGAGTGAGCGAATCAGGGCGATGACCCGGTCGAGTTCCTCGTCCTCGAGGCGCAGACGCCGCTTCAGTAGTTTGCGATCGTCATTGCCAAGCGCTTCGAGGAACTGTCTGACAAGACGTTTCGCCTGGGGCAGCAGTGGTGTCTCCTCGGGCAGCACGCCGAGCTGGAGGAGCAGACACTCGCGCAGCTCTCGGGCGCATACGCCGGTGGGCTCGAACTGCTGCAGGCGCATCAGCACCTGCTCTACCTCGGTGCTCTTGAGTCCGGCCAGCCCCTGGTCGCGAAGGCCGGCGCACAGCTCGTCGAGAGCGCCGTTGAGATAACCATTGTCATCGACGGCATCGATCAGGCTCTCGGCGATGATGCGTTCGCGCTCGCTGAGATCGGTCATCGCCAACTGCCAGGCGAGGTGGTCGTGGAGGCTCTCGCCACTAGCGTTGCGCTCGAAATCCGGCCCCTCGCCCGAGCTGCTTCCACTGGGCGCCATGTCCTGGTAGGTGTCCGACCAGTCGCTGTCAGTAGAGAGCTCCTCGGGAATTTCGCTGTTCCACTCCTCTTCACGCGCTTCGGCGACCTCCTGCTCGCCGAAGCCGTCGTCCAGCTCTAGCATGGGGTTGGCTTCAAGCGCCTGTTGAATCTCCTGGCGCAGGTCGAGTGTCGACAGCTGCAAAAGGGCGATGGCCTGTTGGAGCTGCGGCGTCATGGTCAGGTGCGCGCCGACACGGAGTTGCAACGAGGGTTTCATGGCCATGGCAAGGGGTGTTCACTGACAAATGAGACGACACGTTAGCTCGCGCCGCAATCCCTTGCAAGACTCAATTGCGTGAAAACTGAGCAAGAAACATGCCATGCGCAAGTACCATGCCAGATTGGGCAGCGTAGAAAGTTTTCATGCGGTTGATGGCGGCCGCCGAGCAGTGGCGGCGTGCCGAAGGCTCTTGAACCTAGAGTCGGAAGTCTTCCCCGAGATAGACTTCGCGTACCCGTTGGTTGGTGAGAATCGCTTCGGCATTGCCCTCGGCGATGATCTGACCGTCACCGACGATATAGGCTCGGTCGCAGATGTCCAGGGTTTCGCGCACGTTGTGATCGGTGATCAGGACGCCGATTTCACGACGCTTGAGCTGTCTGATGACGCCCTTGATCTCGCCTACCGAGATCGGGTCGACCCCGGCGAACGGCTCATCGAGCAAGATGAAGGCGGGCTCCGTTGCCAGGGCGCGAGCGATCTCGACACGTCGACGTTCTCCCCCGGAGAGACTCATGCCCAGGTTGTCGCGGATATGGGTGATATGAAAATCTTCCAGCAACTGCTCGAGACTTGCGTGGCGACCCTCGCGATCGAGATCCTCGCGCGTCTCGAGGATCGCCATGATGTTGTCAGCCACGCTGAGCTTGCGAAATACCGAGGCCTCCTGGGGAAGATAGCCAATGCCCGCCTGGGCGCGGCGATGCATGGCCGCCTTGGTCAGGTCGAGGTCGTCGATGTGTACTTCGCCCGCATCGGCGCGCACCAGGCCGACGATCATGTAGAACGAGGTGGTCTTGCCGGCACCATTCGGCCCGAGCAGCCCGACGATGCTGCCCTGTTCGATGGAGAGGCTGATGTCATGGACGACACGGCGACGCTTGTAGCTCTTGGCCAGGTTCCGGGCACGAAGGGTCTTCATGGGCTGCCTTGGATCAGAAGTTAGTTCTGCTCGGGATTGAGGGTCATGCGCACGCGCTGGCGCTCGCTGCCCTCGACGTCGGCGCGTGCCTGAACCACGCGACGGTCGAGAAAATACTCCACATAACCGCCATCGAAGGTGTCTCGCGCCTGGTGCAGTTCGGCGCGATCGATCAGCTCCACGCGGCGCTGTGCGGCATGGTAGACGATGGTGCGACCCCATCCGCGTACCACGGGTTCGTCCGGGGCCGGCTGCTGCTCGATGTAGGCGCGCTCGCCGGTAGCGGTCAGGCGCGACACTTCGCCTGCGTCATTGCGCAGGATTTCGACGCGATTGCCGGTGAGCTGCATGCTACCTTGGCGAATCTCGACATCGCCGGTATAGATGGCGGTGCCGGCGCGATCGTCGAGATCAAGGCGATCCGCGGCCACTTCGATGGGCTGCTGAGCATCGCTCTCGAGCGCGAACGCCGGAAGGGCGGCCAGCATTGTCAGGCAAGCACCCATCATGCAGGCCATGAGGCGAGATGTCGGGGTGGGAGTGTCTCTCATGGTGCTGGTTCCTCATAGCCTTCGGGAGGATGGAAGCCTTGGACCTCGTCGGTCAGGCGTGCACGGTCCAGGTTGAGCCAGGCATCGAAGCGCTCACCTCGCATCCACTGGGGTGGTTGCTGCAGAAGTGCCGGGGTGTCGCTCCAGGCATGCCCGTTTACGGTATCGACATGCAGGATGTCGGTATCCAGCTGCCATCCTTCTTCGGGAGCATTGAGCCTGGCATTGCCCTCCAGGGTCAAGAGATCCCCGCCGGGACCGAGAATGCCTACATCGCCGTAGCCGAACCAGGTGCGGCCCTGACGATCGAAAATTCGTGCGACCGGTGTCTGGGCGCGTGTCACGTCGTCATGTGGCGTATGCGAGAGGCGCGGGCTGTCGAGGCGCTGGTGCGGAGCGCCACGCTCGTCGAAGCGGGTGAGGGTGGCATTTTCAAGGTAGTAGTCCGGCTCGCCGGCATCGTCACGCGGCACCGGGCCGGGGCCGAAGGTGTCGCGCTGATCGAGCAGCGCCAGGATGCCCCCCACTATCAGCAGGACCAGTACCAGCCAGAGTTTCGACGAGGGGCGCGGGAAGCGTGGACGCAAGGGCATAGAGCTCAACGCTTGCCGTGTAGATAGGTGTCGACGACAGCGCCCCAATGGCCCTGGGCCTGAAGAAGTACATCGCAGATTTCCCGCACTGCACCATGCCCGCCCGTCTGGGTAGTCACCCAGTCGGCGTGCTCGCGCACATAGGCCGGTGCGTTGGGCACGCTGATGCCGAGCCCGGCGCGCTTGATCGCCGACAAATCGGTAAGATCATCGCCAGCGTAGGCGACCTGAGAGAAGTCGAGGCCGAGCTCTTGGGTCAGCTCGCGCAGCACTTCGAGCTTGTCGTCACGCCCCTGCTTCACATGTTCTATACCAAGGGCGGCGGCGCGGCGGCTGACGATCGGCGAATCGCGGCCGGTCACCAGTGCGATGCTCAGACCAGCCTGGCCCAGCAGTTTGATGCCTAGCCCATCCTGGGTATGGAAGGCCTTGATTTCGCTGCCATCTTCGACAAAATAGAGGCGTCCATCGGTGAATATACCATCCACATCCAGCGCCAACAGGCGTACCTGGCGGGCTTGCTGAATCAGGTTGGGGGGGAGTGAAGGTGCGGTAATGGTCATGAGCTCTCCTAGATGACGCCGCTGATCAGCAGGTCATGCATATGTAGTGCGCCCACCGGACGGCTATCATCATCCACGACGGCCAGCGCGGTGATGCGGTTGTCTTCCATGATACGCACGGCCTCGGCGGCCAGCATGTCGGCGCCAATGCGCTTGCCGGGGCGGGTCATGACATCGTCGACCTTGAGTGTCCTGAGGTCGGCATGCTGATCAAGCGTACGACGTAGATCGCCATCGGTATAGACGCCGATCAGATAGCCCCGTTCATCGACGACACAGGTGAAGCCAAGCCCCTGGCGGGTAATCTCCAGTAACGCATCGCGTAGCGGACTGCCCAGTGGAACGCTCGGCAGGCGCTCGCCCTGATGCATGAGATCGGAGACTCTCAGCAATAGGCGACGCCCCAGGCTCCCTCCCGGATGCGACAGCGCGAAATCCTCGGCAGTGAAGCCGCGCGCCTCGAGCAGGGCCACCGCCAAGGCATCGCCCATTGCCAGGGCGGCAGTGGTCGAGGAGGTGGGCGCCAGATCGAGCGGACAGGCTTCGCGTTCGACGGCGGTGTCGAGGTGTGCATCGGCATGTGTTGCCAGTGTCGATCCCGGGCGTCCGGTCATGCTGATTAAGGGCGCGCCCATGCGCTTGAGTAGCGGCAGCAGCGCCGTCACCTCGGCGGTCTCACCGGAGTTGGAGAGGGCAAGCACGATATCGCCGGGTGTGATCATGCCCAGGTCGCCATGGCTGGCCTCGCCGGGGTGGACGAAGAAGGCCGGCGTGCCGGTGCTGGCAAGGGTGGCGGCAATCTTGCCGGCGATATGGCCTGACTTGCCCATGCCCGTCACCACCACACGTCCCTTGCAGCCCAGGATCAGCTCGCAGGCACGGTCGAAGTCGATACTCAGCTTGGCGCCAAGCGCGGCGATCGCCTGCTGCTCGATATTCAGCGTGCGCAGGGCGCTGGCGCGATAGAGGGAGTCGTCTGCAGTCATGGCATGAATTGTTGCCGCTTAGGGCATTTCTCTCAAGTGTGGCCGCGGGATAGGGGCTGGCTGAGATGGGCTTGGCGGGTTGTTGATCATGTGCCGAGCCCGACGCCAAGCCAGCCTAGATAGAGCAGGTAACAGAGTAACAGAGCCGCGCCCGGTAAGCGCCCTAGCGTGCCGCGCCGCTGCCACAGCAGCAGGGCGCCAAGTGCCAGTGTCAGCGCCAGCATGGTGGGGAAGTCGCGGCTAGCCGCGGCAGGATCGATGAGGCCTGGAGCGAGAATGCCGGGAATGGGCAGTACCGTCAGCATGTTGAACAGGTTGGAACCGATGACGTTGCCGATGGCGATGTCGTGATGGCGCTTCAGTGCGCTGGCAACGCAGGCCGCCAGCTCAGGCAGGCTGGTGCCGATGGCGACGATGGTAAGGCCAATTACCAGCTCGCTGATGTTGAGTCCACGCGCCAGTTCGGTGGCCCCCCACACCAGCAGCCGGGAGCTGGCACCGAGTAGCACCAAGGTAAGCAGTAACCAGAATAGCGCCTTGGGCAAGCGCATGGTGGGGATCTCGCCACCCGCGGAAGCGCTGTCGGGGGTGTCGGCTCGAAACAGCCACCAGACGCTGAAGATCAGCAGCGCGACAAGGAAGAGTGCATCGAAACGTCCAAGGATGCCGTTGGCCAGCGCATAACCGGCAAGGCCGGTTGCGCCGAGCAGTAATGGCAGCTCTCGACGCACGATCGAGAAGCGCACCGGAATCGGCGCCACGAGGGCCGTGACGGCGAGTACCAGCCCGATATTGGCGATATTCGACCCCAGTGCATTGCCGATGGCCAGGCTCGGTGCCCCGTCCAGCGAGGCCATGATCGAGACGATGATCTCGGGTGCCGACGTGCCCAGGGCAACGATGGTCATGCCCACCAGCATGGCGCTCATGCCGGCGCGATGTGCAGTGGCGGCCGCGGCGCCCACGAAGCGGTCGGCACTCCACAATAGCCCGATGAAGCCGACGAGAACGGTGATCAGGGGTACGAGCATAGGGGGCGAGACCATCCTGCGCCTGGGAACGGAGCGCCAATTAAACGCGTCTGGTGAAAATGACGCAAGCTAGCTGCCAGCGAGAGTCGCCATACGCAACAACTCCCGCTGGCGACAGGCGTTTAGGTTAAGATACAATGTTCGATAATTTCTTTGGCTACGGGGTGTCATGAGCGACTCGTCCTTTGTCACTGTCGAGGGGCTGCACTTTTCGCGTGGCGATAAGGACATCTTTCGCGGCGTGGATCTGGCGATCCCGCGCGGCAGGATCACCGCTATCATGGGTCCCAGCGGCACCGGCAAGACCACTCTGCTCAAGCTGCTTGGCGGCCAGCTCGCCCCGGACGCCGGCCGGGTGATCATCGATGGCCAGGATGTCCATTCGTTATCGCGCAAGGCGCTCTTCCGTCTGCGACGGCGGATGGGCATGCTGTTCCAGAGTGGTGCGCTCTTCTCGGATCTGAGCGTATTCGAGAATGTTGCCTTCCCGCTGCGGGTACATACAGACCTTCCCGAGGCGATGGTGCGCGACGTGGTGTTGATGAAGCTCGAAGCGGTTGGGCTGCGCGGTGCTCGCGACCTGATGCCGGCGGAGCTCTCCGGCGGCATGGCGCGTCGCGTGGCGCTGGCCCGGGCGCTGGCGCTTGACCCTGAGCTGATTCTTTACGATGAGCCGTTCGTCGGCCAGGATCCCATCTCCAAAGGCGTGCTGGTGCAGTTGATCAAGCGGGTCAACGAGGCGCTGGGCCTCACCGCGGTAGTGGTCTCCCACGACATTCAGGAGACGTTGTCGATTGCCGACTATGTCTACGTGATCGCAGATGGCCAGGTGATGGCCCATGGCACCCCAGATGCACTTGATGTCGAGCAGGACGCCCGGGTGAGCCAGTTCATACATGGCAAACCCGACGGCCCGGTTCCCTTCCACTACCCGGCGGCCGACTTCCAGCACGACATTCTGGATGCCGGAGGTCTTGCATGATCGACTACTTGATTCGGCTCGGCCGGCGTGGCTGCGAGGTGCTCGAGGCGCTGGGGCGAGCTGGGCTGTTTCTCGCCCAATCTGGCGTGGGAGTGCCCTCCCGGGAGGGGCTTGGTCTCTGGGTGCGGCAGATGCACTTCGTGGGCGTACTGTCGCTTGCCATCGTATTGGTATCAGGACTTTTCATTGGCATGGTGTTGGCGCTTCAGGGCTACACCATCCTAGTCGATTTCGGCGCCGAACAGGCGCTGGGGCAGATGGTGGCCCTGTCGCTGCTGCGTGAGCTGGCGCCGGTCGTGGCGGCCCTGCTCTTTGCCGGCCGTGCAGGCTCGGCACTGACGGCCGAGATCGGCCTGATGAAGGCCACCGAGCAGCTCACCAGCATGGAGATGATCGGGGTCGACCCGCTACGGCGTATCGTGGCGCCGAGACTATGGGCCGGCTTCGTCTCACTGCCACTGCTGACCATCGGTTTCAGCGTGGTGGGAATCTATGGCGGTTATCTGGTGGGCGTCGAGTGGCTGGGTGTGTTCGAAGGCTCCTATTGGGGCAATATGCAGGCCAGCGTTACCTTCCTCAATGATGTCGGCAATGGCCTGATCAAGAGCCTGGTGTTCGCGCTGGTCGTGACCTGGATCGCGGTATTCCAGGGGTATGACCTGATTCCGACCTCGGAAGGGATTTCCCGTGCCACCACGCGCACGGTCGTCTACTCCTCGCTGGCGGTGCTGGGGCTGGACTTCGTGCTTACCGCGCTGATGTTTGGAGGATTGGGATGAAGCGCAGCAAGATGATGGAACTGGGCGTCGGTCTGTTCATGCTGGCGGGAATCGTGGGATTGATCTTTCTCGGGCTGCGTGTCAGTGGGCTTACGATGGAGCCCGCCCGCAATACCTTTACGCTGCAGGCCAACTTTTCCAATATCGGAGGGCTCAGGCCGCGTGCTCGCGTTACCATGGCTGGTGTCAATGTGGGACGCGTCACGGCCGTCGAGCTGGACACCGACTGGTACGATGCCCGGGTGATCATGGAGATAGACGGCTCGCTGGAGGGGCAGCTCTCGCGCGATACCACGGCGGCGATCCTCACTTCCGGGCTGCTTGGCGAGCAGTATGTCGGGCTTTCGGTGGGCGGCGATCCCGATACCCTCGGCGATGGCGATACCATCCGCGATACCCAATCGGCACTGGTGCTGGAAGAACTTATCCAGCAATTCGTGTCGAACATGATCAGTGATTGAAATCCTTACCTCAGGAGGCGTTATGACGCATCTTCTCCCCCTCGCCGCTGGCAGGCGGCTATCGTCGGCCATTGCGCTCACGCTGGGGCTCTGCCTGAGCTTGATGGCAACGCTTGCGTTCGCCCAGCAGTCCCAGAGCGCCCCAGAGCAGTTGATTCGCGACAGCATCGATGAGCTGATGGGACAGATCGAAGGGCGTCGGGACTACTATGCCGCGAATATCGAGGAGCTCGAGGCGCTGGTCGACGAAAGTCTCGACGATATCGCCGACTTTCGCTACATCGGTGCAAGCGTCATGGGGCGCTACTTCAACAACGCCACTTCACAGCAGCGATCGCGCTTTGCCCAGACCTTCCGTCAGACCCTGATCGACACCTATACCCGAGGACTGGTCACGTTCGACTATCGTGAGTTGCGGGTGCTGGACTCGCAGCGCGAGTCGCGCCATGAGGACCAGGCAAGCGTTGCCATGGAGGTGGTCGCCACCAATGGCCAGGTCTATCCGGTCAGCTATTCGCTGCGCCTCTCCAACGGTGAGTGGAAGGTGGTCAACGTGATCGTCAATGGCATCAACCTAGGGCTTACGTTCCGCAACCAGTTCGACCAGGCCATGCGTGAGCGCAATCGAGATTACGATGCCGTGATCAGCAACTGGTCGCCCGAAGTGGGTGTCGAGGAGCTGGAAGAGGGCGGCAATGCATGATACTCCTGCTCGATGAGCAAGGTGCCCGCCTCGAGGCTGATGGCCGGCGGCTGACGGTCTCCGGCGAGGTGGATTTCGACGTGGCAGCGGCGCTTGCCGCCGCTGGCAGTCTCTGGCTTGGTCAGCAGCGGCCCGGTGAGACATTGTGTCTCGACCTCACCGGTGTCGACCGCGTCAGCAGTGCTGCGCTCAGCATACTGCTGGAGTGGACACGCCAGACCCGTGCAGCTGGGCTCGAGATCGGCAGTGTGCGGCTTTCACCCCCGCTGGCACGGCTCACCCAGGTGGCGGGTCTCGATGCGCTGTTGCCTGTCGTCGCTGGCGACTGACTCCACTATTCCCCTTCTATATTCCTTCGAACCGACCGCCGCCATCGCCATTGGCGGCGGTTTTGATTACCATGGGGGCCATTTCGCCTCATGGTCCGGCCCCTCAGCGCCTCGGGACCCGAATCTGAACAAGGAGACTGCTTCGCATGCAACCCAGCGACGTCAAGGCACTGCTCGAGACTCGTATCGATGGCTGTGACTTCCATATCCAGGGTGAAGGCTGCAATTTTCAGGTCGTCGCCGTGGGCGATGTCTTCGAAGGCCTGAGCCCGGTCAAGCGTCAGCAATTGATCTATGGCGCGCTCTCCGACGAGATCGCCAGTGGCGCTCTCCATGCCGTCAGTATCAAGACCTATACTCCTTCACAATGGCCTGATGCACCCGAAAATGGCTCTGCACAGAGCCTGGGCGCCTGACGACGGATTTCAATGGATAAGCTGATCATTACTGGAAACGGCCCTCTGGATGGCGAGGTCTGGGCCAGCGGTGCCAAGAATTCGGCGCTACCGATACTCTGTGCCACCCTGCTTGCCGATGGCCCCGTCACCATTGGCAACCTGCCGCACCTGCAGGACATCACTACCACGCTGGAGTTGCTGGGCCGTATGGGCATCGAGCCGGTGATGGGCGAGAAAATGACCATCCAGCTCGACGGTTCCCAGGTGCGCGACTGTCATGCGCCCTATGAGCTGGTCAAGAAGATGCGTGCTTCGATCCTGGTGCTGGGCCCGCTGCTTGCGCACTTCGGCAAGGCGGATGTCTCTCTGCCAGGCGGCTGCGCCATCGGTTCGCGTCCGGTCGATCTGCACATTCGCGGCCTGGAGGCGATGGGCGCCGAGATTCGCGTCGAGGCGGGCTATATCCGGGCGAGCGTCGATGGCCGGCTCAGGGGGGCCACGATCTTCTTCGATACGGTCACCGTGACCGGCACCGAAAACTTGCTAATGGCCGCGACCCTGGCCGATGGCGTCACGACCCTCGAGAACGCGGCCCGCGAGCCAGAGGTGGTCGATCTTGCCGAGTGTCTGATCGCCATGGGTGCGGACATTCGCGGTCACGGCAGCGACACTATCACCATTCATGGCGTGGAGCGCCTGCATGGCTGTCACTACGATGTCATGCCCGATCGCATCGAAACCGGCACTTTCCTGGTGGCTGCGGCAATCAGTAGTGGCCGGGTGCGGGTGCGCAATACGCGTGCCGACATTCTCGAGGCGGTATTGGCCAAGCTCGAGGAGGCCGGCGCGGCCATCACCAGCGGCGAAGGCTGGATCGAGCTCGACATGCGGGGCCGTCGTCCCAAGGCGGTCAACCTGCGTACCGCCCCCTATCCGGCCTTTCCCACCGACATGCAGGCCCAGTTCGTGGCGCTGAACGCCGTTGCCGAAGGCACAGGGCGAGTGGTGGAGACGATCTTCGAAAACCGCTTCATGCACGTTCAAGAGCTCAATCGCATGGGGGCGCAGATTGCGCTTGAGGGCAACACGGCGGTGATCACCGGTGTCGAGCGCCTCTCCGGGGCGCCAGTGATGGCCACCGACCTGCGCGCCTCCGCGTCGTTGGTGGTGGCGGCGATGGTGGCGGAGGGCGAGACGCTGGTCGATCGCATCTACCATATCGATCGCGGCTACGAGTGCATCGAGGAGAAGCTGCAGCTGCTGGGCGCCAAGATTCGTCGCGTGCCGGGCTGACCGGCCGGGTCAAGCGAAATAGAGTGAGCCGATGAACAAGCAATTGATTCTGGCCCTGTCCAAGGGCCGTATTCTCGACGAGACGCTGCCGCTGCTGGCCGAGGCGGGCATCGAGCCTGCCGAGGAACTGAGCAAAAGCCGCAAGCTGCTCTTCGACACCAACCTGCCCGACGTGAAACTGGTGATCATTCGCGCCACCGACGTGCCTACCTATGTACAGCTGGGTGCTGCGGATCTCGGTATTGCCGGCAAGGATGTGCTGCTCGAGCATGGTGCTGAGGGCCTCTATGAACCTCTCGACCTCGAGATAGCCAAGTGCAGGCTGATGACCGCCGGCGTGTGTGACGCCGAACCGGGCAGGGCCCGGCGCCGGGTCGCCACCAAGTTCGTGCAGGTGGCCAGGCGCTACTACGCCGAACAGGGCATCCAGGCCGAGGTCATCAAGCTCTACGGTGCGATGGAGCTCGCCCCGTTGATGAATCTCGCCGACGAGATCGTCGATATCGTCGATACCGGCAACACGCTGCGCGCCAATGGTATGGAACCGCGTGAAATGATCGCCGAGATCAGCACCCGGCTGGTGGTCAACAAGGCTTCGATGACCATAAAGCACGAGCGGTTGAAGCCGCTGATCGCACGCCTGCGAGACGCGGTGGCAAAGCGCCGCCATGGCGAGACTGCCTCGACTTGATAGCGCCTGCACGCTTGCCCGCCGCCAGGCAGCGTCACGAGCTGCGATAGGTTTTACGTTTGTCACGAGAGATCCACATGACCGATAACGCCACTGCGATACCCGACATCGCCAGGCTCTCCACCGCCGCTGACGACTTCGATGAGCGCCTCGAGGCCTTGCTCGCCTGGGAAAGCGTCTCGGACGCCGATCTCCAGGCACGGGTCGATGCGATCATCGACGCCGTTCGCGAGCGGGGCGACGCCGCACTGATCGAGTACTCCAACCGCTTCGACCGTCTCTCGGCGAATGCCATGACTGAGCTGACCCTGAGTGCGGAGCGCATGGCGCAGGCCTATCAGGGCCTGCCCGCGGAGCAGCGTGACGCGCTGGCGGCTGCGGCGGAGCGCATTCGGCTCTATCACGAGCGTCAGAAGCCCGAGTCGTGGTGCTACACCGAAGCCGATGGTACCGTGCTCGGCCAGCAGGTCACGGCCATCGATCGTGCCGGTATCTATGTACCGGGTGGCAAGGCGGCCTATCCTTCGTCGGTGCTGATGAATGCCATTCCGGCGCATGTCGCCGGGGTGCGCGAGATCATCATGGTGGTGCCGACGCCGGATGGGGTGCTCAACGAGCTGGTGCTGGCGGCGGCGCATCTGGCAGGGGTCGATCAGGTGTTTACCATCGGTGGCGCTCAGGCGGTGGCGGCACTGGCCTACGGCACCGAGACGGTACCGCGCGTCGACAAGATCGTCGGTCCCGGCAATATCTATGTGGCCACGGCCAAGCGGGCGGTATTCGGTCAGGTTGGTATCGACATGATTGCTGGACCCTCCGAAATCCTCGTGGTATCCGATGGCGTCACCGATCCCGATTGGCTGGCCATGGATCTGTTTTCCCAGGCTGAGCATGACGAAGATGCCCAGGCAATCTTCATCACCTGGAATCGCGAGCACCTCGAGGCGGTGGCCGCCTCCATCGAGCGGCTGCTACCGACCATGGAGCGCGAGGCGATCATCCGTGCCTCGTTGAGCGGGCGGGGCGCGTTGATCCAGTGCCGCGATCGTGACGAAGCGCTTGGATTGATCAATCGTATCGCTCCTGAGCATCTCGAGCTCTCCATGGCCGATCCCGACGCGTTGCTGCCCGAGGTGCGCCACGCTGGCGCCATCTTCATGGGCTCCTATACCGCCGAGGTGTTGGGCGACTATTGCGCTGGTCCCAATCACGTACTGCCGACATCAGGCACGGCGCGCTTCTCCTCGCCACTTGGCGTCTACGACTTCCAGAAGCGTTCGTCGATCATTCACTGTTCGGCGCAGGGCGCCTCCCGGTTGGGGCGTATCGCCTCGACCCTGGCGCGTGGAGAGTCGCTGACCGCCCATGCCCGCTCTGCCGAGTACCGGCTGAGCGAGAAGTAACGACCGGCTCGTCGCCATGCAATGGGTCACAACGCGACCGGCCCCGCCATGGCGGGGTCGGTCGCGTCGAAGATGCGGTTGGTTAGGGCGCGGGTTGCGGTTGGCGTGACAGCGGGGCGGGTCGTTCGCCGACGGCAAGCGTCACTTCGAGGGTTTCGCCACTGCGAATGACTCGTAGTGGCAGGCTGGAGCCGGGCTCGATGGCGGCAATGTTGGACATCGCCACGCGGCCATCGAGAATCGGTCGGCCATCGACCTCAAGCAGTACGTCGCCTGGCCTCAGGCCCGCCTCGTCCGCCGGGCCGCCGGGCACCACGCCGGCAATCACCACGCCCCCCGGAGTGTTGAGTCCGAAGGATTGCGCCAGCTCCTGGCTCATCTCCTGCGCTTCGATCCCCAACCAGCCGCGTATCACGCGCCCTTGGGTCACCAGCTCGTCGAGAATGTTGCGGGCCAGGTTGGCGGGGATCGCGAAGCCGATGCCCTGGGAGCCGCCGGAGCGAGAGAAGATCGCCGTATTGATGCCGACCAGTGCGCCTTCGGCATTGATCAATGCTCCCCCCGAATTGCCGGGATTGATCGCGGCATCGGTCTGGATGAAGTCCTCGTAGGCATTGAGGCCGAGGTGGCTGCGTCCCGTCGCACTGATGATCCCCATGGTGACCGTCTGACCCACGCCGAAAGGGTTGCCGATAGCCAGCGCCACATCGCCCACTGCGATATAGGAGGAATCGGACATCGAGATCACCGGCAGGTTGTCGAGCTCGATGCGCAGTACCGCAAGGTCGCTTTCGGGGTCGGTGCCGACTACTTCGGCGAGGGTTTCGCGCCCGTCACGCAGCGCCACCTGGATCTGGTCGGCGCCGCTGATCACGTGATGGTTGGTCAACACGTAGCCATCGTGGCTGACGATGACGCCGGAACCCAGACTCGACAGCATGCGCTGCCGGCTGGTGGTGTTGTCACCGAAGAACTGTCGGAAGAAGGGATCCGACATCAAGGGATGCTCCTCGCGCTCGACCATCCGCGACGAATAGATATTGGCGACTGCGGGCGCAGCACGCTCCACCGCCTCGGAGTAGCTGGCTGGTCCCTGCTCCCGGGCAAGCGGAGGAGCGCTCTGGATGTCGGGAGGCGGGCGGGAGCTTCCCTCACCGACGCTGCGCGTGGGTTCAGCCTGTTGGGTCGAGGTCGTTTGATCGCCCCAGAGGAAGGCGGGAGGTCTGCCCACCAGTTGCGGAAAGGCGTAGAGCAGCACGATGGCAAACAGGATGCCGGCAATGACCGGCCAGACGAAAGGCCATAGGGACGGCAGGGTTCGACGCATTCAGTATTCCTTGTCGACGGCGGTCGCTGGGAGGGGCCTTGATCGTTACAATCGTTGCCTATTATATCACTGCTGCTTTCACTCTGTCTGGAGGTGAGAATGATCAGTCGCGACGATCTGGTGGCGGCCTGCGACAATGAGTTGCAGGCCAGGCGTTTCAAGGATTATACCGTCAACGGCCTGCAGGTGGAGGGACGTCCGCGTATCGCCAGATTGATGACTGGCGTGACAGCCAGTCAGGCGCTTGTCGAAGCGGCGGTGGCCTGGGGTGCCGATGCGCTACTGGTCCATCATGGCTATTTCTGGAAGAACGAGCCGGTTGCCGTGACGGGGATGAAGCGTCGCCGGCTCGCGGCGCTGTTGACCCACGATATCAATCTGCTTGCCTACCATCTGCCGCTGGATGCGCATGTCCGGCTGGGAAATAACGCCCAGTTGGCCGCAAGGCTGGGCTTCGAGGTGATAGGGTGTGTCGACGGTGAGCTTGGCGAGGGGCTGTTGTGGCTGGGGAGTCCCCCGGCTGGCCTCGATGATCGTGGGCTTGCTGCAAGGCTCTCCGTGGCGCTGGGACGTGAACCGCTGTTGATCCCGGGCCATGGCGGGGAGCTTTCTCGCATCGCCTGGTGCACGGGAGGGGCTCAGGACATGATTGCCAGCGCCCAGCAGGCCGGTGCGCAGGCCTTTATCTCCGGCGAGATCTCCGAACGGACCACTCACATGGCGCGGGAGATGGGGATCAGCTACCTCGCGGCAGGTCATCATGCCACCGAGCGTTGGGGGATCGAGGCGCTAGGCGAGTGGCTAGCCGAGACCTATGGCATTGCCCACCGATTCATGGATATCGACAACCCGGCATGAGCCGGCATCAGAAATGCCGGGCTGGCTGGTGGGGTGTGCGCCTCAGTAGCGAGGCGGTTGTGTCTGGCCGCTGGTCAGGTCGTTCTCTTCGCGGCGCAGCCCGAAATCTTCAGATAGCGTGCCGCGATCGCCGTCGGCATAGTCGCGGGGGATGTCCGGCGAGCTTTCCTCTTCCGGCGGGAGCGCTTCGCTTGCAGTGAAGCGACGCTTGATCTGCAGGTCGTCGCAGAGGCGGTCGGCACCTTGCGACAGTTGCTGCTCGAGTTCCAGGCTTTGGCGTTGAATGCTTGAGACCAGGTCGGCCGCGCGGGAAAAGTGGTCGTTGATCGCTTCCTTGACCTGGCTGAGCTCCAGCTCGGTCTCCGCCAGACGCTGGCGGACCTTCTGGTTGCGGGCCTGATTGGCATTCAGCAGGTGATAGCCCAAGGCGCCGATGCCGATGCCGGCAAGCCCGCTGACGATGGCCAGAATCCAGTCGATGTTGCTTTCGTACACGTCATTCCCCTCCGGTTCATTGCGCAGCGACAGCCGGTTCGTCTCGTCGCTATCGGTACCGATGGCTGAGATGGCGCTGTCGGAGACGGCCCATTATAGGCGGCACTTCGAGATCAAGGTCAACGCAGGGCGGGATAAAGTCTTGTAACGGTGGCGGTAACATGGCCGTTTCGCACATGCGAAAAGAGTGCGGTCGGCGTATAATGGCCGACTCGATGACACGAGTCCGAGGTAAGCTAGACCCCATGTGTGCGACAACGACATCCCCGAGTCAACGCCAGGTTGGTACGCCCGATACCCCGATAGGGCGCTATCGGGCCGATCTGGAGCGCGATGACTTCCAGTACGATGCCGCCCAGGAACAGGCCGTCCAACATCTGCAGCGGCTCTATAACGAACTTGTGACCACGTCGCGTGACCCGGCGCGGCCCACGGGTGCGCCTGGCAAGGGGCTCAAGTCACGTATGGCCGGACTGTTCGGCAAGAAGCCGGCAGCATCGCCCTTCGAAGCGCCTCCTGCCGTCATGGGGCTCTATTTCTGGGGCGGTGTCGGCAGGGGCAAGACCTATCTTGTCGATACCTTCTATGAAGCCTTGCCCTTTTCGGACAAGATGCGAACGCACTTTCACCGCTTCATGCAGCGCGTGCACAATGAGCTCGAGCACTACAAAGGCGAGAAGAATCCCTTGAAGCTGATCGCCGCCAAGTTCGCCTCCGAGGCGCGAGTGATCTGCTTTGACGAGTTCTTCGTCAAGGACATCACCGATGCGATGATCCTGGCCAATCTGCTCGAAGCGCTGTTCGAGCATGGGGTGGTGCTGGTGACGACCTCCAATATCGTGCCGGATCAGCTCTACAAGGATGGACTGCAACGGGCGCGCTTCCTGCCGGCCATCGAGCTTCTCAATCGCCACTGCGAAGTCGTCAATGTCGATTCCGGGATCGATTATCGACTGCGCGCCCTTGAGCGTGCGAGTATCTTTCACTCGCCTCTGGATGCTGATTCCGAGGCGGAGCTGTCACGCAGCTTCGGCGAAATTGCCGGCGCGCAGGGGGAGTGGGACGCCCCTATCGAGATCAACCACCGAGTGCTTCAGGCGCGTCGCCTGCATGACGACGTGGTGTGGTTCGAGTTTCGCGAGCTGTGCGACGGGCCGCGTAGCCAGAACGACTATATCGAGCTTGCCCGTGAATTTCATACTGTACTGGTCTCCAACGTGACGCGCATGGGACGCAGCACCGATGACCAGGCGCGGCGCTTCATCAACATGGTCGATGAATTCTACGATCGCGGCGTCAAGCTGCTGATGACGGCTGAGGTGGCGATCGAGGAACTCTATGACGAGGGCAACCTCTCGTTCGAGTTCGATCGCACGCTCTCGAGATTGCAGGAGATGCAGTCCCACGACTATCTGGCCCTGCCCCACAAACCCTGACAAGGATGCGTTCCTTTCGGGTAAAAGGTCATGTACAATGCGCGCTCGCTCGACCGTTGTGCCATTTGTCCACCTGCTGGACGGTACAACCAAGAAAAATAGGGATGGTCCCGTGCCGTTATACTGGCGCTGCGACCCAATACATCGAATTTGGTGATTCAATCCATGAAGACGTTCAGTGCTAAGCCGCAGTCCGTCCAGCGCGACTGGTATGTCGTCGACGCCACGGACAAGACGCTCGGTCGTCTAGCTACCGAGATCGCTCGCCGCCTGCGTGGCAAGCATAAGCCCGAATACACTCCGCATGTCGATACCGGCGACTATATCGTCGTGGTCAATGCCGAGAAAGTGAAGGTGACCGGCAACAAGACCCAGGCCAAGACCTACTATCGCCATACCGGCTATCCGGGTGGCCTGCGCTCCATGACATTCGACAAGATGCTCGACCATGCGCCAGAGCGCATCATCGAGTCCGCCGTCAAGGGCATGCTGCCGAAGGGCCCGCTGGGCCGCGCCATGTACACCAAGCTCAAGGTCTATGCCGGTGCCGAGCATCCGCACGTTGCCCAGCAGCCGCAAGAACTGAATATCTAAGGGATTCTTCGCCATGACACAACAGTATTACGGTACCGGGCGCCGCAAGACTTCGACCGCCCGTGTGTTCCTCAAGCCGGGCTCCGGCAAGATCACCGTCAATGATCTCGATCTCAATAGCTACTTCGGCCGCGTGACCGGTCGCATGGTGGTGCGTCAGCCCCTCGAGCTGACCGAGACACTGAACCAGTTCGACGTCTACGTGACCGTCAAGGGTGGCGGTGGCTCCTCGCAAGCCGGTGCCATTCGTCACGGCATCACTCGCGCGCTGATGAACTATAACGAAGAGCTGCGTAAGCCGCTGCGCGCGGCTGGTTACGTGACTCGCGATGCGCGTGAAGTCGAGCGTAAGAAGGTTGGCCTGCGCAAGGCTCGCCGTCGTCCGCAGTTCTCCAAGCGTTAATACGCAAGGGTGCGGCAAAAGGGCGCTCAGACTCTCCAGGTCTGGGCGCTTTTTTTTGAAATTCAATAGGTTGGCCGTGGATGTAACAAGAAGAAAGGCGGCTTGATCTTGTGTTAGAGGATGCGTTTTTTTAACATAGGCGCATTTTGATCCGTGGGGTCGCGGATATCCTTCCGCGGGACTACAGCGGGCAAGTTGATGGGGAGAAAACACAATATGGCAGATAACGGCGTAAACAAGGGAAGGCGCCGTTTCCTCGTTGGTGCCACTACCGTCGTGGGGGCGGTGGGTGCTGTCGGGGTTGCGGTTCCCTTTGTAGCTTCCTGGCAGCCGAGTGCCAGAGCAAGGGCGGCGGGTGCGCCAGTGCGTGCCGACGTATCCAAGCTCGAGCCGGGGCAGCGAATGACCGTCGAGTGGCGAGGCCGTCCCGTCTGGATCATCAACCGCACGCCCGACATGGTCGAGCGTATCGAGAACACTGACCCATCGAGACTGGCCGATCCCGAGTCGACCACCGAGCAACAGCCGTCCTATATCACCGGTCCGCTGCGTTCGGTTAGACCCGAGATCGGTATCTTGATCGGCATCTGCACCCACCTGGGATGCTCGCCGCTCTACCGTCCCGAGCCCGATGCTGCGGAAGGGGGCGACGACTGGCCAGGTGGCTTCTTCTGCCCTTGCCACGGCTCCAGTTTCGACCTCGCGGGTCGCGTGTTCCGGAATGTTCCGGCACCGACCAACCTCGAGGTTCCGCCCTACCGCTATGAAAGCGACGATATCATCATCGTCGGCGAAGATGAGGAGGCTGCCTGATGGGTAATCCGAATCGCGTGAAGGCAGAGAGCGGAGTCATGCGCTGGGTCGATGACCGTTTTCCCGCCACGCAGCTGTGGCAGGATCATCTGTCGAAGTATTACGCGCCCAAGAACTTCAACTTCTGGTACCTGTTTGGCTCTCTCGCCCTGCTGGTGCTGGTCAATCAGATCTTGACCGGTGTCTGGCTGACTATGAGCTACAACCCGTCGGCCGAAGGTGCGTTTGCCTCCGTCGAGTACATCATGCGCGACGTCGAGTATGGCTGGCTGATCCGCTACATGCACTCGACCGGTGCCTCGGCGTTCTTCGTGGTGGTCTATCTGCATATGTTCCGCGGCCTGCTCTATGGCTCCTACAAGGCCCCCCGCGAGCTGGTGTGGATCTTCGGTATGACCATCTACTTGCTGCTGATGGCAGAGGCCTTCATGGGCTATCTGCTGCCTTGGGGGCAGATGTCCTACTGGGGTGCTCAGGTCATCATCTCGCTCTTCTCGGCGATACCGGTCATCGGTCCCGATCTCGCCCAATGGGTGCGTGGCGACTTCCTGATCTCCGGCATCACGCTGAACCGCTTCTTCGCTCTGCATGTCGTGGCCCTGCCGATCGTCATCCTTGCGCTGGTGGTGTTGCATCTGATCGCGCTGCATGAAGTGGGTTCCAACAACCCCGATGGCATCGACATCAAGGACAAGACGGACGAAACTGGCAAGCCGCTGGACGGTGTGCCGTTCCACCCCTACTACACCGTCAAGGACATCTTCGGTGTGGCGATCTTCCTGTTCGTGTTCTGCGTGGTACTGTTCTACTTCCCGGAAGGGGGCGGTTACTTCCTCGAACGGCCCAATTTCGAGCCCGCCAACCCGATGGTGACGCCCGATCACATTGCGCCGGTGTGGTATTTCACGCCTTTCTACGCGATGCTGCGTGCCATTACCTTCCCGCTGTTCGGTCTTGATGCCAAGTTCCTGGGTGTCGTGGTCATGGGTGGAGCGATCGCTATCCTGTTCGTGCTCCCCTGGCTGGATCGCAGTCCGGTTCGCTCGATGCGTTACAAGGGCTGGCTGTCGAAGATCATGCTGCTGCTGTTCGCCATCAGCTTCGTGATCCTGGGCGTGCTGGGTGCGCTGCCGGCCACACCGACACGCACGTTGGTATCGCAGGTCTGCACGGCGATCTACTTCGCCTACTTCCTGCTGATGCCAATCTATACAAGGCTCGAGACAACCAAACCCGTTCCGGAAAGGGTGACTGGCAAATGAAAAAGCAACTGTTCGCACTGCTGTTTGCGTTGTTGCCGATGACGGCAATGGCAGCGCCGGCAGCCGATGTGCCTCACTCCATGACCCCTGATCTGAACAACCAGGAGTCGCTGCAGCAAGGCATGCAATTGTTCGTCAACTACTGCATGGGCTGCCACTCGCTGGAGTTCCAGCGCTTTTCGCGTGCCGCTGAGGATCTGGGCATGCCTCAGGATCTGGTCGAGGAAAACCTGATCTTCTCGTCGGATCTGGCCTATAACGACCAGATGCGTCATGCCATGTCGACCGAGGATGGCGAGAACTGGTTTGGTGCCGCGGCCCCGGACCTGACGCTGCATGGCCGGTTGCGCGGTAGCGACTGGATCTACTCCTATCTGTTGAGCTTCTACAAGGACCCGTCGCGTCCCACCGGCGTCAACAATGCCGTGTTCGACATGGTGGCCATGCCCAACGTGCTCGAACCGCTGCAGGGAGTGCAGGAGATGGTCTGCGCCGAGACCGATCGGCCCGTGGCGGGTCAATCACCGGACTCGCTTACTGGCAGGTACCAGTCCTGCGAAGTGCTGCAGGTGACGCAGCCTGGCCAGATGGAGCCCGAGCAGTTCGAGGAGGCGGTCTACGATCTGACCAACTTCCTCACCTACGTGGGTGAGCCTTCCAGGCTGCACGCTCAGACGCTGGCTCCCAAGGTGTTGATCTTCATCTTCATCTTCGGCGTCATCGCCTATCTGCTCAAGCGTGAGTACTGGCGCGACGTTCACTAAGTCGCTGGTGCTTGTCCATGGGGCGTATGGCCGAAACGGCTATGCGCCCCATATTTATCTGAGAGTGACCTGTCCCTTCGGCCGATACGATGCGGAGAGCAGGAGAGCGTTGTCGCGGTCGGGAGTGGCGCGGCATGTTATGATCATGGTTCGAATTGATGCGAGGATTGTTTCATGGGTGTAGTGGCCAAGCGTTCGTCGATGACGTTCTACTCCGGCAATGATGATCACCTCAGTCATCGGGTGCGTATCGTGCTGGCCGAGAAGGGCGTTGCCGT
Organism: Halomonas sp. TA22; assembly: GCF_013009075.1. NCBI lineage: Bacteria > Pseudomonadati > Pseudomonadota > Gammaproteobacteria > Oceanospirillales > Halomonadaceae > Halomonas > Halomonas sp. TA22. The sequence goes on from NZ_CP053108.1 coordinate 3,381,039, forward strand.
CGACATTCTGGAAGTCACTGAAGAGCGTCATCCGGAAGAGCTCGCGGATCTCAACCCCTACAATAGCGTGCCGACGCTGGTGGATCGTGATCTTGTGCTTTACGAGTCAAAGGTAATGATGGAGTACCTTGACGAGCGTTTCCCCCATCCGCCGCTGCTGCCCGTCTATCCGGTGGCAAGAGCGCAGAGCCGTCTATGGATGCACCGCATCGAGCGCGAGTGGGCGCCTCTGCTCGAGCAGATCAGCAGCGGTAGCAAGAAGGATGCCGAGAAGGCTCGTAAGGAGTTGCGTGAAAGCCTGGTAGGCATTTCACCGATCTTCGAGGAGATGCCGTTTTTCATGAGCGAGGAGTTCTCGCTGGTGGATTGTAGTCTGGCCCCCTTGCTATGGCGCTTGCCGGCACTCGGTATAGAGCTGCCGGAAAAGCAGGTCAAGCCTCTGATGGCTTACATGGAACGTCTCTTCTCGCGCGACTCCTTCAAAGCCTCGCTGACCGAGAGCGAGCGTGAGATGCGTACCTGAATCCAACAAGTGGAGCTGCCGTTCGCGGCGGCTTGTAGGAGGGCATGATGCTTTCGAGTCGCCCCTATCTGGCCAGGGCTCTGTATCAGTGGCTGCTGGATAACGATCAGACGCCCTATATCGTCGTCGATGCCGAGCATGACGGTGTCGTGGTGCCGGGCCAGTTCGTTCAGAATGGACAGATCGTGCTCAACGTGGCGCCAAGTGCGGTACGCGACCTGTTGATGGAGAACGATGGCATAACCTTCAGTGCGCGCTTCAGTGGGCGGCCTATGCAGGTCATCGTGCCGAGCCAAGCATTGATCGCGCTTTATGCTCGCGAGAATGGCGTAGGGATGGTATTTGGCCATGAGCCGGTGATGCCGGGCTTCGATCCTATCACCCAAGCGGAGAAGGAGGAGATCAATACGCCGATGCCCCCCTCGCTTTCCAGTGTCGACAGCGAGACGCCAGAAGAGGAGGCCTCGTTGGAAGGGGAAGACAAGGAGGCGCCACGCAAGAAGCGGCCTTCATTGCGCATCATCAAGTAGTGTGGCATCACCTCATACGTAAAACGGCAGACCTCCCGGTCTGCCGTTTTGCATTGCGCGGTTCCGAGTTCCTGTCAGTGAGTATCAATCGAGATATTCGAATGCCTTCACGATGCGCTGGATGCCGCCGAGCTGTGATACGACCGAGACGATCTGATCGCTTTCGGCACGCGTCACGATGCCCATCAGATAGACGCTGGCATTTTCGGTCACCACACGGATCCGACCGGCGTCGATATTCTCGTTGGCAATCAGGTTGGTGCGTATGCGCGTGGCAAGCCAGGTGTCGGAGGTGCGCTGAGCAAGGGGAATATTGGCAGCCACGGTCAGTTCGTTATGCACGCGACGTACATGCTGTGCTTCGCTTGCGATCGCTTGCGCCTTCTCCTTGAGCTCTTCGCTTGGCACCTGGCCCGTCATCAGCACGATGCCGTTGTAACTGTCGATATTGACCCGAGCGTCATTGAAGCGCGCATCCTGCCGCGAGAGATTGCTCTTGATACGGTTTTCGATCCCTTGGTCCTCGACCTGCATGCCATAGGTGCGTTGACCGTGGTCTTCAGGACCGCCACCCATCTGGGCGCAGCCAGCGAGCCCTAGCGTGAGGCTCAGCATGATGGTGGCGATGAAAGGTGTCTTGATAGTCAATGGTTAGCCCTCGCTGCTTCCGAAAAGTTGTTCGTCGATCAGATCGCACAGACAGTGAATCACTAGCAGATGAACCTCCTGGACACGCGCAGTGGAGGTGGCCGGTACGCGAATCTCGCAATCATCCTGGCCAAGTAGCGAGGCCATGTTGCCCCCGTCGCGTCCGGTCAGGGCGACCACGGTCATATCGCGGTCGTGGGCGGCCTGAATGGCCTGGATGACGTTGGCGGAGTTACCGCTGGTCGAGATCGCCAGCAGAATGTCGCCGGGCTGGCCAAGGGCGCGGATCTGCTTGGAGAAGACTTCGTTGTAGCTGTAATCATTGGCAATCGACGTGAGCGTCGACGTGTCGGTGGTCAACGCCAGGGCTGGCAGGCTGGGACGCTCCCGTTCAAAGCGGTTGAGCAGTTCCGAGGAGAAGTGCTGGCTGTCGCCGGCGCTTCCGCCGTTGCCGCAGGCGAGAATCTTGCCCTCGGTCACCAGGCACTGAACCATCATCTGACTGGCGACCTCGATGAAGGGCGGCAGCACTTCGCTGGCGTAGGTCTTGGTGTCGATGCTGTCGTTGAAGTGTCCGAGTATGCGTGATTGGAAATCCATGCTGGCTTCCTGGTCCTGGCTTGGTGAACGGGTCAATACGCGTCGAAGGCGGCCGGTACCCACAGGAACTCCAGATCCGGGGGTGAACCTGTCACAGCGACTACATCGAAACGGCAAGGACATGATAACCGCTTGCGCATGAGATAAAAACGCGCCGCTTTTATCAAGCGGCGGCGCTTGGTGGCGGTCACGCTCTCGAGGGGGTGGCCATGGCGATGATCCGCACGGTGCTTGACCTCGACGAAGACCAGCACGTCCCCTTCGCGCATGATCAGGTCCAGCTCGCCCCCCTTGGCGTGCTGGTTGCGGTCGACCAGCACCAGGCCGCGTTCCGACAACCAGCGTGCCGCGGCGTCTTCGATACTGGCGCCGCGCCTTCTCGCGTCAGCGGGCCCGGCCATCATCGAGGGATAGTCCATTGTCGATCGTCATGCCCGTTGGCAGGCGAAGCGGGGGCTGCGGAGTGCCGTTGGTGAACTGGGCCCAAGGGAGTTCACGCTCGACACGGCCATCATTGGCGACTCTCAATGTGCCCGTGGCTCCATGCACCTCACTGCCGGCAATGGCGCGGAACTGCGGCAGGCGACGCCCGAGCTCATAGGCATCGACTCCCATCGCGGTCAGCTTGAACAGGGCGGGCTCCTCGATATCGCTCAGTTCCATGTAGCTGTCGAAGAAGGGGAGAGCGTTCTCGCCCCCCACCGCCGCGTTGGGGATCACCCAGGGAATGTCGACGAACATCACGTCATTCAGATCATGGTCGACACGCGGCTGAGGACGCCCTTCGAAGAGATGCGAGGTGGCGTAGATCGGCAGGTCACCCGCGTAGTAGTAATCGAGAGTAGGTGGCACCTGACGGGCATAGCTTGGCAGCGCCAGCAGGAACAGCATGTCGACATCGCTCAGACGTGCCCGATTGCCGCTCACGTTGAGCAGTGGACGCACTGCGCTTGCCACCGCGCCTTGAGGGTTGTAGCGCACCGAAGAGCTGATGTCGCCACCCTGGCGTTGCCACTCACGACGGAAGGCTTCGCCGACCCGGTTGCCCCACTCGTTGTCGGGCACTAGAACTGCGCTGCGACGGTGGCCATCCAGGTAGGCGCGGCGCGCCACCTGGCGTGCCTCGTCCTCGGCCGACAGGCCATACTGGAAAAGATCCCTGGCGTGATTGCGCTCACCATAGCCATAGTTCAAGGCCAGTGTCGGGATCGGCACGCTGTCGCGGTTCTCAAGCTCGGTCACCTGATCCTTGTCCAGCGGACCGATGACCACCTGAGCACCGGCCATGCTGGCCTCGGCATAGAGGCTCTGCAGATCGCCACGGCTGGCATCGATGAAGACCATCTGCGGGGTGCTCTGGCCCCCGTTGCCGGCTTCCATGTGGCGAGCCTGGATGCCGCGGCGAATTTCACTTGCCACATTGGCCAAGGGGCCGGATTCCGGCAGCAGAATCGCCATGCGCCGCACCTCCTGCCCGCGCAGATCGCGTAGCGCGGCAAACTCGGAGGGGGGGCGGCGAGCCGCGGGGTGGTTGCCGTTACGGTCGCGCCAGTTGGCGTAGAGCGTCAGGAAGCGCTCGATGTCGCCACCGCTTTGGCGTTGCAGCTCGACAAGCTCGATCCAGCCCGCGGTAACGAGGTCAGCCTCGCGGGCGAGCTCATCGAGCGCCTGGGGGGGGAGTCGTGACATCAGGCGCCAGATGTCGTCATTGAGGTCGTTGCGTTCGGTATCTGCCTGCACGCCAAGCAGCGCGGCCGCGGCGGCTTGATACTCGCCGACCATGCCGAGCGCAAGGCCTTTGCGGTAACGTAGGGTGTTGTGATCGTCGCGGCCAATCTGGATCCCTTCGTCAAGCACCTGGGTGGCCTCGAGGACGGAAGTGGCATCCTCCTGCTCGAAGGCCAGGCGCGAGAAGAGCAGGGCCCACCGGACACGCTCCTCGCCGGAGAGGAGACTGTCGTCGAGTTGCGAGGCGACCTCGAGAGCCTGCGACTCATCGCCTTGACGTGCTAGGATGGCGGCCGCTTCCAGACGCGAACTGGCCGCCTGCTCCGGCGGTTGCTCCTGCGCTTGAGCGAGCAGCTCCTCCGGCTCGGTGTCGGCAAGGCGGTCGACCATGGCGGGTGGAGCCGCGCAGCCCGCCACGAAGAGTGCCAGAAGGGCAGCCAGTAGCAGGCTGCGTGGCGAGTTGTCCATAAATCCTTTTCCTTGTCTGTATGCCTTGCTTTGGAACCGGTATGACAAATGCAATCTATGGCGCATTGTACGTGGTCGCCACGCCGATTGGGAATCTTGACGACCTTTCGCCTCGTGCGGCGCGCGTGCTTGGCGAGGCGAGCGTGATCGCCGCCGAGGATACTCGGCATAGCGCCAAGCTGCTGCGCCACCTGGGCATCGAGCGCCCGTTGATCTCCTTGCATGAGCATAACGAGGCGGGGCGTGTTGCGCAGATCGCCGAGCGGCTCGCCCTGGGGCAGGATGTGGCGTTGATCAGCGATGCCGGGACGCCGCTGATCTGCGATCCTGGATTCGTTCTGGTGCGTGAGTTGCGTGACATGGGGCACCGTGTGGTGCCGATTCCTGGTCCCTGTGCGCTGATAGCAGCGCTGTCGGCGGCTGGGCTGCCCACTGATCGTTTCCTGTTCCTGGGATTCCTATCCGCCAAGTCCGGTGCCCGGCGCGCTCGCCTGCAAGCGCTGCTGGAGCGCGACGAGACGCTGATCTGCTACGAGTCGCCTCACCGCATCCGCGATACGCTGGCCGATATCGCCGATCTCTTCGCCGATCGTCGAGTCGTGCTCGCCCGCGAGCTGACTAAGACTTTCGAGACGTTTCTCGACGGCACGGCGGCCACTCTCATCGACAGGATCGAGGCTGATCCCGATCAGGCGCGAGGAGAGTTCGTGATGATGCTGTCGGGCGCGCCAAAGCGCAGCGAAAGTGAGCACGCCACCATCGACGCCACGATGCTGTTGACCAGCCTGCTTGACGAAGGCGTCGGCGTGAAGCAGGTCGCGGCGGTGGCCGCGCGGATGCTCGGAGGGCCCAAGAAGCTCTGGTATGCGCGAGCGCAAGCGATCAAGGGCGACGGTTGAGTTTGTCAGTGGCGCCTTGAGAGGGGGGCGCCACGCTGGTATTCTCCCCGGCTTGGGAGTTGGCTAGACAGTCGCCGCCGAGCGCGCTTGCTTGCAAGTGTGGTCGGGGGAGGAAAGTCCGGGCTCCATAGGGCAGGGTGCCAGGTAACGCCTGGGCGGCGCGAGCCGACGGCTAGTGCAGCAGAGAGTAGACCGCCTACGTCTCCTTCGGGAGGCCGGTAAGGGTGAAAGGGTGCGGTAAGAGCGCACCGCGCGCCTGGTAACAGTGCGTGGCATGGTAAACCCCACCTGGAGCAAGACCAAATAGGAACCCACTGGCGTGGCCCGCGCTGGGTTCGGGTAGGTCGCTTGAGGGGCGCGGTGACGCGTCCACTAGATGAATGGCTGTCCACGACAGAACCCGGCTTACCGGCCGACTCCCTCCCATTTCCCGTCGCGGTTCTCCGCGACACCTGGCCACCGCTTGCTGTCACCGAGAGTTCCATGTCTCCAACCGATAATGCCGCGGTCCCTCCCGCCTATCGCCACGCCAGCGTACTGCTCGACGGCGCCGTGGAGTCGCTGGTTCACGATCCCGGTGGCGCCTATGTCGATGGTACCTTCGGCCGGGGTGGTCACTCGCGCCGCATTCTCGAGCGTCTCACGGATAGGGGACGGCTGCTGGCGATCGATCGCGACCCCCAGGCGCTGGCCGAGGCAGCCACGTGGAACGATGCTCGCTTCATTGTCGAGGGGGGTGAGTTCGCCCGACTTGGCGAATTCACCCAGCGTCATGGCCTGCATGGACGCCTGGCAGGAGTGCTGCTCGATATCGGTGTCTCTTCGCCGCAGCTTGACGATCCCGAGCGTGGCTTCAGTTTTCTTCGTGATGGACCGCTCGACATGCGCATGGACCCGACCCAGGGTGAGAGTGCCGCGGCGTGGCTTGCCCGCGCCGCCGAGGCCGATATCGTGCAGGTCTTCAAGTCCTATGGCGAGGAGCGCTATGCCAAGCGCTTGGCCCGCGCCGTTGTCGAGCGGCGTCGGGAGCGTCCCTTCGAGCGTACCGGCGATCTCGCCGAGGTGATCAAGACCGCACACCCCGCCTGGGAGAAGGGCAAGCACCCGGCGACCCGTGTCTTCCAGGCGCTGCGCATTCACGTCAACGGTGAGCTCGAACAGCTCGATCTGGCCTTGGAGGCCGCTCTGGAAGCACTTGCCCCGGGTGGCCATCTGGTAGTGATCAGCTTCCACTCGCTGGAGGATCGTCGCGTCAAGCGCTTCATTCGTGAGCACGTGCGTGGCGATACACACTTGCCTCGTGGCATGCCGGTCCGTGACGATCAGCTCAATCGCCGTCTCGAGTCGCTGGGCAAGGCGCAGCGCCCCGGTGCCGATGAGATCGCCGATAATCCCCGTGCCCGCAGCGCCGTGATGCGCATGGCGCGCAAGCGGGGGTGAGGAGAGGTCATGGCTCGGGATAGGCTCTTCCCTTCATTGCTCGGCAGTCAGCGCCGCTTTCGGCTGAAACTGCTGCTCGTGACGCTACTGGTGCTGGCGACCCTGGCCAGTGCGATGGCGGTCATTACCTCGAGCCATCTGACTCGGGTTCAGTACGCTCGCCTGCAGCAGCTGGAGCGTGAACAGAATCAGTTGCAGACCGAGTGGGGGCAACTGCTGCTCGAGGAGAGTGCCTGGTCGTCGCCGGCTCGCATCGAGCGGCTGGCCATCGAAAGGCTCGAGATGCGCGTGCCGGATGTCAATGAAGTGGAGGTCATACGGCCATGAGAGCCGATGCTCGCGATGCAGTGACGCCGCGCCGCCCCCCGCCGATCGAGCCGCTTGGCAAGGGACGCTACCTATTGATCGTGGTGCTGGTGTTGATTGGTCTGGGAGCGCTGTCGCTGCGCATCGTCAACCTGCACGTCATCGATCGCCCCTTCCTGCAGGGGCAGGGAGATGCACGAACCCTGCGTGTCGAGGCGATCGGCGCGCACCGCGGCATGATCACCGACCGTAATGGCGAGCCACTGGCGATCTCGACGCCGGTGGTCAGCCTCTGGGCCAACCCCCAGGAGTTGCCGGAGGACAATATCCAGCGCCTGATGCTGGCACAGGCGCTGCGCTTCGATCTCGATGATTTCAATGAGCGCATCGAACGCTTCTCGGCGCGCGAGTTCATGTATCTGCGCCGCCAGTTGACCCCGGAAGCGGCCCAGCGGGTGCTCGATCTGCGCCTGGCGGGGGTCTATGCCCAGAACGAATATCGACGCTACTATCCCTCGGGCGAGGTGACGGCCCAGCTACTTGGAGTCACCAACGTCGACGATATCGGACAGGAGGGGCTCGAACTTGCCTATCAGCCCTACCTGGCCGGAGAGCCTGGCCAGCGACGGGTGCTCAAGGATCGCCGTGGGCGTCTGGTGCGTGATCTGCACATGCTGCGCGAGGCACGTCCCGGTGGGGATCTGACTCTGGCGATCGATCAGCGCCTGCAGTACATGGCCTATCGCGAACTCAAGTCCGCCGTGGCCGAGCATGGCGCCGATGGCGGTAGCCTGGTGATGATGGATGCCCGTACCGGCGAGGTGCTGGCGATGGCCAATCAGCCCTCCTACAACCCCAACAACCGTGCCGGGCTCGATCCCCGCGGCCTGCGCAACCAGGCCATCGTCGATGTCTTCGAGCCGGGCTCGGTGATGAAGCCGCTGGCCATGGCAGCAGCGCTTGAGACGGGGCGCTATCACCCCGACACGGTGATCGACACCTCACCCGGCTGGATGCGCATCGACCGTTTCACCATCCGTGATTTTCGCAACTATGGCCCACTCGACCTGGCTGAAATTCTGGAAAAGTCCTCCAATATTGGCATGTCGCGCATCGTGCTCGAACTCGATGAGACGCTGATCCCCGATAAGTACCGCTTGCTGGGTCTCGGACAGAGTTCCGAAACCGGCTTTCCCGGCGAGGCCGTCGGCAGTCTTCCTGCCCCGGTGCGTTGGTCGCGCAGTCAGCGGGCGGCGCTCTCCTATGGCTATGGCCTGTCGGTGTCGGCGCTCCAGCTGGCCAGTGCCTATACGGCGATCGCCAATCGCGGCGAGCGCTTGCAGCCTTCACTGCTCAAGCTCGACGAGGCGCCGCAGGGCATTCCCGCCATCGAGCCACGGGTCGCCTACGACCTGTTGCGCATTCTCGAGGAGTCGGTGCAACCTGGCGCGGGGGGACGCCGCGCCGGTGTCGCGGGATACCGGGTCGCCGGCAAGACCGGTACCGTGCGCAAGACCTCCAGCAGCGGCTATCAGGAGGATGCCTACCGCAGCGTATTCGCCGGCATCGCGCCGGTGTCCGATCCACGTATCGTGACGGTAGTGATGATCGATCATCCGCGTGGCGGTGATTATTACGGCGGCGCCGTGGCGGCGCCAGTCTTCTCGAGGGTGACGGGCAACGCCCTGCGTCTGCTGGACGTGCCGCCGGATCAACAGGTCATTCGATGAGCATATTCGCATTCACTGCAGGCAATGTCTGTCGCGTGATAGAAGGGGAGTCCATGCGGGTTAGCAGACAGCATCTGATCGATAGCTTGGCGAGACGTTGGCCAGATGCGGTTGCCGAACTGGCCCAGTTGGCACCGAAGAGGCTGCAAGAGCGTGTGCGGCTGACGCTGGACAGCCGTGACGTGACCCAGGGCGACGTCTTCATCGCACTGCCCGGCGTGGCGGTGGATGGGCGCGACTATATCGATGGCGCGCTTGGCGGCGGGGCGGGCCTGGTACTGTGTCATGCCGATCCTGGCGCGGAGTCGAGTGGCGGCGGCGCGGAACGGCTGGCGGTGCTGGCCCTGCCAGGATTGCGCGAGCAGCTCGGCGATCTGGCGCGGGAGCTGTTCGGTGTGCCCGATGATCTTGAGCTGATAGGGGTGACCGGAACCAATGGCAAGAGCTCCGTGACCCACTACATCGCTGCGCTCAGTGAAGCGCTCGGCACCCCCTGCGGGCTGGTCGGAACGCTTGGCGTCGGGAGGCTCGGTGCGGGGGAGCTTGTCGATATTGGCCAGACTACCCCCGGGGCGATGGCGCTGCAGGCGCAACTGGCCGCCCTGTCCGGTCAGGGGGTGAAGCGCGTGGCAATGGAGGTCTCCTCCCACGCCTTGGAGCAGCACCGTCTGGATGGATGTCGCATGCATGCCGCGGTGTTCACCAACCTGAGTCGCGATCATCTCGATTATCATCCGAGCATGGCGGCCTATGCGGCAGCCAAGGCGCGGCTGTTCAAGCGCGACGAACTGGCCCTTGCCGTGGTCAATGCCGATGATGCGTTGGCACGCCTGATGCTGGCCGGGCTGACCAAGGGGGTGAGAGTGCTGGCGTGTGGTGAGCAGGAGGCCACGACGCTGCGGGTGGTCGAGTGGCAGCCCCACGCCGCGGGGCAGCGTGCCCTGATTGCCACCCCCCAAGGCGAGCGAGTGTTCGAGCTTACCTTGATGGGACGCTTCAATCTCGACAATGTTCTGCTGGCGATCGCGACCCTGTATGGCCTCGGGGAGGGGCTCGATACGCTGTTCGATGCCGCCATGCACCTCGCTGCGGTACCGGGACGCATGCAGCTCATCAAACGTCCCGGCATGCCCAGTGTGGTGATCGATTACGCCCATACGCCGGATGCGCTGAGCAATGCCATTACCGCCCTCAAGTCGCACCTGGGTGAGACCGGCACGCTGTGGTGCGTGGTGGGGTGTGGCGGCGATCGCGACCGCGGCAAGCGCCCACTGATGGCAGCCGCCGCGGAGGCCGGCGCGGGACGGGTGGTGATCACCGATGACAACCCCAGGAGCGAAGAGGCCGCCGAGATTCGCCGGCAGATGCTGGCAGGCCTTGCCCGGCCCACTGACGAACGGGTCTGGAACGTCGCTGGTCGCGCCGAGGCGATCGCTCGTACCATTGCGGCGGCCGAACCTGGCGACATCGTCTTGATCGCCGGCAAGGGGCATGAATCCTATCAGGAGATTGCCGGCATCAAGCACCCCTTCTCCGATGTCGCCGAGGCCGAGGCAGCACTGGCGCTCAGGGCCTTGCATGCTAAGGGAGCCTCGTCATGAGTCGCTGCGGCCTGGAAACCCTGGCGGCGCTGGCCGATACGCTGGGGGCCGAGACGTGTGTGAAGAGCGACGAAGCCAGCGAGCAGCGGGTGGGTGCGATTGTCACCGACACGCGCAAGCTCGCCTCGGGTGACGTCCTGGTTGCCCTGGTCGGCGAACGTTTCGATGCGCACGACTTCATTGCCGAGGCACGCAAGGCAGGTGCTCTGGCCGCGGTGGTGTCGCGCCGCGTAGAAGATCCTCTGCCTCAGCTCGTGGTCGCCGATACCCGGCTGGCGCTGGGCCTGCTGGCACAGGCCAGGCGGCGTGCCTGGAGTGGACGTGTAGTAGCCGTCACCGGCAACAGTGGCAAGACCACCGTCAAGGAGATGCTTGCCACGCTGCTGAATCAGCGTGGCGACACGCTGGCTACCCATGGCAACCTCAACAACGATATCGGCGCCCCGCTCACGCTGCTGGCGCTTGAGCCGCGTCATTGCCAGGCCGTGATCGAGCTTGGCGCCAACCACCTTGGCGAGATCGCCTGGACGACTGCCTTGGCGATGCCCAATGTGGCGGTGATCACCAACGTGACGGGAGCGCATGTCGGGGAGTTCGGCGGCATGGGGCAGATTGCCCAGGCCAAGGCCGAAATTCTTGCCGGCCTCTCAAGCGATGGTGTCGCCGTGCTCAATCGCGACGATGCCTTCTTTCCGGTGTGGCGGCGGCTGGCGATGGCGCGCGAGGTGCTCGATTTCAGTATTGGCGATCCGCGTGCGCGTCTGAGCGCGCAGGCGCTGGTGTGTGATGGGCAGGGGCGCTATGCTTTCACGCTGTCGCTCGATGGGCAGGAGCTTGGGCGCGTGCAACTGGCGCTGCTGGGTCGCCACAACGTGGCCAATGCATTGGCGGCGGCGGCGGCTGGAATCGCCATGGGACTCGACGGCTCCCTGGTGATGAGCGGACTTGAAGCGGTACGGCCCATGCCAGGGCGCATGGCCATCGTGCCGGGAATTCGTGCGACACGATTGATCGACGATACCTATAATGCCAACCCCGGCGCGGTAAAGGCGGCGATCGACCTGCTGGCCGACCTGCCGGCACCTCGTTGGTGCCTGCTGGGCGCCATGGCGGAGTTGGGCGAAGCGACCGAGCGGCTGCATGCCGATGTCGGCCACTACGCACGGGAACGAGGGATCGACTTTCTCGGCACCACGGGGTCGCTTGCCAAGGCGGCTTCCCATGCCTTCGGGGAAGGCGGGTGTCATTTCGACGACTGGGAGGCGCTGGTGCGCCATGCCCATAACCATCTGCCGTCAGGGGCCAGCGTGCTGGTCAAGGGCTCGCGCAGTGCCGGGATGGAACGAATCATCGCCGCACTGGGCGCCGATGTATCAAGGTGAACGCGACACATGCTGCTTTATCTGGCCAACTTTCTGGCGCAATTCCACAGCGCCTTCAATGTCTTCAACTACCTGACTCTGCGCATGATCCTGGGGACCCTGACGGCCCTACTGTTGTGCCTGCTGCTGGGACCGCTGATGATCCGCCATCTGGTGGAGCGTCAGATCGGCCAGGCGGTGCGCGACGACGGTCCGCAGTCGCACCTCTCCAAGGCGGGAACGCCGACCATGGGCGGTGCGATGATCCTGATGGCAATCGCCATCAGTACCCTGCTGTGGGGTGATCTTGCCAACCACTATGTTTGGATCGTGTTGACGGTCACGCTGGGTTTCGGCGCGATTGGCTGGGTCGACGACTACCGCAAGGTGGTGGAGAAGAATCCGCGAGGCCTGCCGGCGCGCTGGAAATACCTCTGGCAGTCGGTGATCGGTCTGGCGGCCGCGATAGTGCTTTTCCTCACTGCGGCAGGGCCGGTCGAAACCAGCCTGATCGTGCCGCTGTTCAAGGATTTCGTGCTTCAGCTCGGCATCTTCTACATCGTCCTGACCTACCTGGTGATCGTTGGCAGCTCCAATGCCGTCAATCTCACCGATGGACTGGATGGGCTCGCCATCATGCCGACCGTACTGGTGGCGATCGGTCTTGCCGTCTTCGCCTATGCCAGCGGCAACGCGGTCTTTGCCAACTATCTGCAGATACCCCACATCCCGGGCGCCGGCGAGCTGACGGTGTTCTGCGCCACCATCGCCGGTGCTGGGTTGGGCTTTCTATGGTTCAACACCTACCCGGCCCAGGTCTTCATGGGCGACGTGGGGGCGCTGGCGCTGGGTGCGGCGTTGGGTGTCGTGGCGGTGATCGTGCGCCAGGAGATCGTGCTGTTCATCATGGGCGGTATCTTCGTGATGGAGACGGTGTCGGTGATCCTGCAGGTCGGCTCCTACAAGCTCACGGGGCGGCGCATCTTCCGCATGGCGCCGCTGCATCATCACTATGAGCTCAAGGGATGGCCGGAGCCCCGCGTCATCGTGCGCTTCTGGATCATCACCGTGGTGCTGGTGCTGATGGGACTGGCCACCTTGAAGATTCGCTGAGCATGTCTCGGTGGGGAGCGATTTGATGGTCAAGGTGCCTCAAGGAATGACACTGGTAGTCGGCCTCGGCGTATCCGGGCGTGCCATCTGCCGGCACTTGGATCGTGAGGGCACTCCCTTCATGGTGGCCGATACGCGACCGGCGCCGCCCGGTGTCGACGACTTCCGTGCGACGCATCCCGGTGTCGCGATCCATTGCGGCGCGCTGACCGAGCTCGATCTCGAGGCGGTGGAGGAGGTCGTCTTGAGCCCTGGGGTCGATCCCCGTACCCCCGGGCTCGAGTGCCTGACGGGTCGCGTGCGCGAGGCGACTGGCGAGCCAGTGCTGGTCGGTGAGATTGCACTGTTCGTGCGCCGCTGCCGCTCGCCGATTGCTGCCATTACCGGCTCCAACGCCAAGTCGACCGTGACCACGCTGCTCGGTGAGATGGCGCGCGCCGCCGGCCGTCGGGTGGCGGTAGGCGGCAACCTGGGCACGCCGGCGCTGGATCTGCTGCATGATGAGCCGGACGCTGACTTCTATGTGCTTGAGCTATCGAGCTTCCAGCTCGAGATGACGCCGCGGCTAGGGGCCGAGACGGTGGCCTTTCTCAACCTGTGCGAGGACCATCTCGATCGCCACGGCGACATGCAGGGCTATCGGCTTGCCAAGCAGGGTATTTTTCGCGGCGCTCACCACGCCGTGGTCAATGCCGACGACCCCCTGAGCTGGCCACTAGAACCGATGAAACGCGTCGAGTGCTTTACCTGTCATTCGCCCGAAGAGGGGGAGTGGGGGGTCGGGCTCAATGAAGCTGGCGGTAGTGCAGCTCCCTGGCTGCTGCATGGCCAGATACCGCTGCTGCCTTGTGCCGAAGTGAAGCTCAAGGGGCGTCACAATCAGGCTAACGCCTTGGCCGCTCTTGCCATGGGGCATCGCCTGGAGTTGCCTATGGCAGCGATGCTTGACGTACTCAGGCGCTTTCCCGGCTTGCCGCACCGTGGTGAGCTGATTGCCGAGATCGATGGCGTCGACTGGATCAACGACTCGAAGGGCACCAATGTGGGCGCTACCTTGGCGGCCATCGTCGGGCTCGGTCCCACTCTTTCCGGCAAGCTGGTACTGCTCGCCGGTGGGATGGGCAAGGGGGCGGATTTCACGCCACTGGCAGCGCCGCTTGCCGAGCATGCGAGGGCCGTACTGACCTTCGGGGTGGATGGCGAGCGTCTGGCGCGCGCTCTACGTGGGAGGGTGAGCGTCCATGAGGTCGAGGATATGATGTCGGCCATGGCGCAGGCGAAGACTCTTGCCGAACCGGGCGACTGTGTGCTGCTGTCGCCGGCCTGTGCCAGTCTCGATCAATTTTCCAGCTACCAGGAGCGCGGCGAAGTATTCCGTCGCTGGGTTCAGCAACAGCAGGGCCGGGAGAGGGCATGAAACTTCAACGCTGGCGTGAGCGCCTGTCCACTGCGGATCAGCCTTTCGATGGCTGGTTGCTGCTGGCGGCGCTGACGCTGTTGCTGGTGGGATGGGTGATGGTGACCTCGGCTTCCACCGAGGTGGCCTCCGGCCTTACCGGAAACCCCTACTATTTCAGTATCCGCCACGGCATCTTCGTGATCATGGCACTTATCATTGGTGCGCTGGTGACGCGTGTCCCGCTGTTGTGGTGGAAGGTCAATGGCCCCTTGTTACTGCTGGTCGGCATCGTACTGCTGATTCTGGTGCTATTGGTGGGTCGCGAAATCAATGGCAGTCGTCGCTGGCTGTCGGTTCCTGGCATCCCGTTCAATCTGCAGGCATCGGAAGTTGCCAAGTTGTGTCTCATTGCCTACATGGCCGGCTATCTTGAGCGCTTCCTGCCCCAGGTGCGCCGCGAGTGGGGCGCGTTCGTGCGCCCATTGCTGGTGATGGCGGTCATCGCTTTCCTGCTGATTCTCGAGCCGGACTATGGCGCCGTGGTGGTGATGACCGGCTGTGTGATGGGCATGCTGCTGTTGGCAGGCGCACCGCTGTGGCGCTTCGGTCTGATGTTGATTGGGGTGGTGGCGCTGGGGTTTTATGTAGCGATCGCCGAACCCTACCGGCTCGCGCGCCTGACCAGCTTTGCCGATCCCTGGGCGGATCAGTTCGCCAGCGGCTATCAGCTGACCCAGGCGCTGATCGCCTATGGCCGGGGACACTGGCTGGGGCTGGGGCTTGGCAACAGCGTCCAGAAACTCTTCTACCTGCCGGAGGCACATACCGATTTCGTCTTTGCGGTACTGGCCGAGGAGCTTGGCATGTTTGGGGCAATCGCTGTCATTGGCCTGTTCGCGCTGCTCGTGTGTCGGGCGCTTGCCGTGGGGCGTCGCGCAGAGCTGGCAAAGCAGCCCTTCGCCGCTTATCTCAGCTATGGCATTGCCCTGATCATCGGCTCGCAAGCCTTCATCAACATAGCGGTAAGTACCGGCATGCTACCCACCAAGGGGTTGACGCTGCCGCTGTTGAGCTACGGTGGTTCGAGCTTGGTGGTGAGTGCGATCATGGTTGCCATGCTGTTGCGAGCCGATGTCGAGACGCGCCAGGCGCTGCGCCGCTCGCGCCCCACCGCACCACGTGCGACGCCGGGCCCCGCCGTGTTCCCGACAGGAGGTCGATAGTGAATCGAGTGCAGGGGCGGCGCGTCCTGATCATGGCGGGTGGCACGGGGGGGCATGTCATCCCGGCGCTCTCCCTTGCCAAGGGGCTCGCCGAGCAGGGAGTCGAGGTGCAGTGGCTGGGCAGTCCCAGGGGGATCGAGAATCGTCTGGTACCCCAGGTCAACATTACGCTGCACTGCATCGACATCGCCGGTCTGCGCGGTAACGGAGCGTCGGGTTGGCTGATGGCGCCAATTCGGTTGGCACGTGCCATATGGCAGGCCCGGCAGGTGATCAAGCGCGTCGATCCGCAGCTGGTGGTGGGGCTAGGTGGCTTTGCCAGTGGCCCCGGTGGGCTTGCGGCCTGGATGATGCGTCGTCCGCTGGTCATCCACGAGCAGAATGCCGTGGCGGGTCTGACCAATAGAGCACTGTCGCGGCTGGCCAGGCGAGTCTATGCCGCTTTTCCGCAAGCCTTCGGTGAGCGAGCCGAAGTGGTGGGCAACCCGGTGCGCGATGAGATAGCCGTGCTGGGCGAAACACCGCGTCGTGCCGAGCAGATGCAGGAACGTCGCCTGCGGCTGCTGGTGGTGGGTGGTTCGCTCGGTGCCAAGGCACTCAACGATACCCTGCCGCTCGCCCTGGCTCGGCTCGATGTCGCGCTCCGCCCGGAGGTGAGGCACCAGGCGGGGCGCGACAAGGAGCAGGTGACGCTGGCGCTTTATCAAGCTCAGGGAGTGGAGGCCGAGGTGAGCGCCTTCATCGATGACATGGCCAGTGCCTTCGATTGGGCCGACCTGGTCGTGTGTCGTGCTGGAGCGCTGACCGTCGCCGAGCTTGCCGCGGCCGCCAAGCCGTCGCTGCTGGTCCCCTTTCCACATGCGGTGGACGATCACCAGACCGCCAACGCCCAGGCACTGGTCGAGGCCGGCGCGGCGCGCCTGATGCCCCAGCCAACGATGACCGACGAGACGCTCGCCAACTGCCTGATTGAGATACTGAACCCCGATACCCTTGCCGCCATGGCGAGCCGTGCCCGGGCCGATGCCCAGTTGGATACGGTCGCCCGCCTGGTGGCCGGCTGCATGGAGACAGGTTTTGAGTGATATTTTCCCTTCCGCACTGCCGAGCCCTGCCAATGCTGGACTCGGCATGCGGCGTATTCGCCGTATCCACTTCGTCGGTATCGGTGGCGCCGGCATGTCCGGTATTGCCGAGGTGCTGGCCAACCAGGGGTACGCCGTCAGTGGCAGTGACCTTCGCGAGTCGAGCGTGGTAAGGCACCTGCGCGGCTGCGGCATCGAGGTCGCCATCGGTCACGACGCCCGCCATGTGACGCATGCCGATGTGGTGGTGGTATCGACGGCCGTGGATAGCGAGAATCCCGAGATCCGCTGGGCCCATGAGCATCGCATACCGGTGGTGCGGCGTGCCGAGATGCTTGCCGAGCTGATGCGCTTTCGCCACGGGATCGCCGTGGCCGGTACCCACGGCAAGACCACGACCACCAGCATCACCGCAACGCTGCTGGCCGAAGGCGGGTTCGACCCGACCTTCGTGATCGGTGGAAAGCTGACCAGTGCCGGCACCAACGCACGCCTGGGCGAAGGGGACTACTTGGTCGCCGAGGCCGACGAGTCGGATGCCTCCTTTCTCCATCTGCAGCCGATGGTCTCCATCGTCACCAATATCGATGCCGATCACATGTCCACCTATGGTGGCGACTTCGAGCGTCTGAAGAGTACCTTCATCGAGTTTCTGCACAACCTGCCGTTCTATGGGCTGGCGGTGCTGTGCATCGATGACGAGCATGTACGTGGACTGCTTGGGCAGATCCATCGTCAGTTCGTCACCTACGGGTTCAGCGAGGATGCCGACTACCGTCTGGCCGACTTCGTGCAGGAGGCCGGGGAGGTACGTTTCACTGCTCACCGCCCGGATGCGCTGGCGCCGCTTGTGGTGCGGCTGGCGATGCCCGGACGTCACAATGCCCTGAACGCCATGGCAGCGATTGCCGTGGCCACCGATGCCGGTGTCAGCGACGAGGCGATCCTGCGCGGCCTGAGAGGATTTGCCGGCGTTGGTCGGCGTTTCCAAGTACATGGTCACTTCGCCACCCCCAAGGGCGATGGCGAAGTGATGTTGGTCGACGATTACGGTCACCACCCCCGTGAGGTGGAGATGGTGATCAGGGCGGTGCGTGCCGGCTGGCCCGACCGCCGTCTGGTGATGGTCTATCAGCCGCACCGCTATTCGCGTACCCGCGACCTCTATGAGGACTTCGTGCGCGTGCTCTCCGGTGTCGACATGCTGCTGCTGCTGGATGTCTACAGTGCGGGTGAGGCGCCGATCGCCGGTGCCGAAGGGCGTACGCTGGCGGGCTCCATCCGGCAGCGCGGCAAGATCGATCCGCTGTTCGTGGAAGCCAAGGCCGAACTGCCGGCTCTGCTCTCCAGCGTATTGCGCCCCGGCGATATCCTGATTACCCAGGGGGCGGGGGACGTTGGCAGCATCGCCCTGCGCCTGGCCGACAGCCACTTGCGCCTTGATGAGGTAGTGCTATGAGTCATTTCGACAGCTCATCACCCCCGCTTGCCAGGCCCGCGGGTGAGTATGGTCGCGTGGTGCTGCTTTACGGTGGCAGTTCCGCCGAGCGTGAGGTGTCGCTGGCGAGTGGTGCGGCTGTACTGGCGGCTCTTCAGCGAAGCGGCCTCGACGTGCACGGCTACGATCTGGCCGAGGGTGGCCTGGCCGGGCTTGAGGCGCTGGCGCCGGATCGTGTGTTCATCGCCATGCATGGGCGGGGCGGGGAGGATGGCACGCTGCAGGGGGCACTTGAGCTGTTGGGCGTTCCTTATACTGGCAGTGGCGTGCTGGCCTCCTCGCTGGGTATGGACAAGCAGCGTACCAAACTGCTGTGGCAGGCGATGGGGCTGCCGACACCCGAGAGCGTGACCCTCGATGCCCAGGCGGACTGGGCGGCCGTGTGCGATGAGTTGGGCTTGCCGCTGATCGTCAAGCCCGTGCATGAAGGCTCGACCCTCGGCATCAGTATCGTCGATAGTCGCGAAGCACTTGAGGCTGCCTATCACGAGGCAGCGCGCTTCGATGCTCAGGTCATGGCCGAGCGCTTCATCGAGGGCCCGGAGTATACCGTGTCGCTGCTCGACGGCTGCGTATTGCCGCCGATCCGGGTGGAAGTGCCCAGCGGCTTTTACGATTACGAGGCGAAATACCACTCCAACGAAACCCTCTACCATCTTCCCAGCGGGCTCTCCGAGCAGGACGAAACGGCGCTAGGTGAGCTCTGTCAACGCGCCTTCGAGGCGATCGGTGGCGAGGGGTGGGGGCGTGTCGATGTGATGCGCGATGCACAAGGACGCTTCTGGCTGCTTGAAGTGAATACCTCGCCAGGCATGACGGACCATAGCCTGGTGCCGCAATCCGCCGCCTATGCCGGGCTCGATTTCGATGCGCTGGTACTGCGCATTCTCGACACCACCCTGGAGCGCTGAACGGCATGAGCGGCAAGCGTGGCTCTCTGGTTGGCCTGATTCTGTTCGTGGTGTTGATGGGGGCAGGAGGCAAGGCGCTCTGGCTGTGGCTGGACCGACCCATCGAGCGGGTATCGATCAGTGGCGAGTTCACATACGTGAGTGCGGCCTACCTTCGCGAAGAGCTCTCTCCGCTGATTCAGGGGCAGACCTGGCTCTCCGTCGACCTGGGCGATCTGCGCCAGCGTGCACGCGAGATCAGTTGGCTCTCCGAAGTCACGGTATCGCGGGAGTGGCCCAATTCGCTCTCCTTCGAATTGGCCGAACAGATTCCGGCGGCGCGCTGGAACGACGAATTCCTGATCAATCCGGATGGAGAGCCCTTTGCCATCGGGCCGGTAACGATGCCCGAAGGCTTGGCGGATCTGGCGGGGCCGGCGGGCAGCGGTCCCGAAGTGCTGGCTTATTTCGACCATCTCTCCCGGCGTCTTTCGACGCTTGGCCTGGATATCACGCAGCTCAGGCTCGAGGCCCGCGGCGCCTGGCGTTTACAATTGAACGATGGCGCTTGGGTCATGCTGGGACGCAATGATCGTGAGGCACGTTTATCGCGCTTGAGCGCTGCCTGGCAACGTCAATTGGGTGCGCAGGCATCCTATATACGCTACATCGATTTGCGTTATCCGAATGGAGTGGCCGTTGCCTGGCATGGCGAAACGGATGCCGGCGAATCGGAGGAGCCGGAAAATACCTGACAACGTTAATTGCTGATTATCACAAATGGCATGCGAGGGGTATTTCTTTTGGTTAAAAAGGCCCGTATTCTTTGTGCTGTTTTAGGCTTGTCCTCCCGAACAAGCAAAGTAGTTCCTATAAGTGGGCCAAGTTTCTTATCTCGCCCTTATAAAGGACTCTCAAATACGGATAAGATTGAGGAGTGATCCCGACCCATGGCAGTACAATCCAACGCTTCCAATATGGTAGTCGGGCTGGATATCGGAACATCCAAGGTCGTGGCGATCGTTGGGCAGGCTACCGATGATGGTGGAATAGAAATTGCCGGTATCGGTTCACACCCTTCGCGTGGCATGAAAAAAGGTGTCGTCATCAATATCGAGTCCACCGTGCAGTCAATTCAGCGCGCCGTGGAAGAAGCCGAATTGATGGCGGGTTGCGATATTCATTCGGTCTATGTCGGCATCGCCGGCAGCCATATCAGCTCTATGAACTCCGATGGCGTAGTTGCTATAAAAGAGCGTGAAGTGACGCCATCGGATATCGATCGAGTCATCGACTCTGCTCGTGCTCGTGCCATTTCCGAAGGGCAACGGGTGCTGCATGTATTGCCGCAGGAGTTCGCCATCGACAAGCAGGAGGGGATTCGTGAGCCCTTGGGCATGTCGGGCGTTCGACTGGAGGCGCGCGTACACCTGGTCACGGCAGCGCTCAATGCTGTACAAAATATAGAGAAATGCGTACGTCGTTGCGGGCTCGAAGTGGATGCCATCATTCTTGAGCAGCTCGCCTCGAGCCACGCCGTACTGACCGAAGACGAGCGCGAGCTCGGCGTATGCATGGTCGATATCGGTGGTGGCACGACGGACATTGCCGTGTTCACCGAGGGGGCAATCCGCCATACGGCGGTGATACCGATTGCCGGCGACCAGGTCACCAACGATATCGCCATGGCATTACGTACGCCGACCCAGTACGCTGAGGAGATCAAGGTCAAGTATGCCTGCGCCCTGACGCAACTAGCGTCGAGCGATGAAATGATCAAGGTGCCCAGTGTCGGCGAGCGTCCCGCTCGCGATCTGTCACGACAGTCGCTGGCCGAGGTGGTGGAGCCGCGCTACGAGGAGCTTTTCACACTGATTCGCGAGGAGCTGCGTCGTAGCGGCTATGAGGATCTGGTCGCTGCCGGGGTCGTGCTGACCGGTGGCACCTCGCGGATGGAGGGTGTGGTCGAGCTGGCTGAGGAAATTTTTCACATGCCGGTACGTATCGCCAGCCCGCAAAACGTCAGGGGGCTAGCCGACGTGGTGCGTAACCCGATTTATTCTACGGGGGTCGGTTTGCTACATTACGGTATGCGTGACGCCAGGAACAGTCATGGCCTCCAGGGACCTGGGCGAGTAGTGTTGCCCCCGCCCAGAAAGGAGGACATCTCCCGGCGCAGCTTCAAGGACGGTTTTCCGGCACTGGACAAGATCAAGGGCTGGTTCAAAGGAAATTTCTGACACGGGCCGCATGCGGTCCAGGAGATGGGGCTTATGTTCGAACTGGTAGATAACGCACCCTCAAGCAGTGCCATCATCAAGGTGATCGGTGTCGGCGGCGGCGGCGGCAACGCGGTCAACCACATGGTCGAGAGCAAGATCGAGGGCGTGGAATTCATCTGCGCCAATACCGATGCTCAGGCGCTCAAGCGGGTGTCCGCCAAGACCGTCCTACAGCTGGGCGGCGAGATCACCAAGGGATTGGGGGCGGGTGCCAATCCTGAAGTGGGTCGCCAGGCGGCAATGGAAGATCGCGATCGCATTGCCGAGCTGATCGAGGGGGCCGACATGGTCTTCATCACCGCTGGCATGGGCGGGGGCACCGGCACGGGTGGTGCGCCGGTAGTGGCTCAGATCGCCAAGGAGCTGGGTATCCTGACCGTGGCCGTGGTCACGCGTCCGTTCCCCTTCGAAGGGCCCAAGCGCATGCGGGCGGCCGAAGAGGGGATGAAGGAGCTCTCGCAGTACGTCGACTCTCTGATCACCATTCCCAATGAGAAGCTGCTTGCCGTGCTTGGCAAGAACGCCAGCTTGTTGACTGCCTTCAGTGCCGCCAATGACGTATTGCTGGGTGCGGTGCAGGGGATTGCCGAGCTGATCACCAGCCCGGGCATCATCAACGTCGACTTTGCCGACGTGCGTACCGTGATGTCCGAAATGGGCATGGCGATGATGGGCACTGGCGGCGCCACGGGCGAGAACCGCGCTCGTGAGGCGGCCGAGAAAGCGATTCGCAGCCCGCTGCTGGAAGACATCGATCTTCACGGCGCCCGCGGTATTCTCGTTAACATCACTGCCGGTCCGGACCTCTCCATCGGAGAGTTCAACGATGTGGGGGCTACCGTCCAAGAGTTCGCATCGCAAGATGCCACCATCGTGGTGGGAACTTCCATCGATATGGAGATGTCCGACGAACTGCGCGTCACCGTGGTTGCCGCTGGCCTTCAGGGGCGCCAGGAGAAAGCCGCACCGCGCGAAACGGCGGCGGTTCGACCCGAGTCGACGGATTATCGCAAGCTGCAACAGCAGCCCGCAGTGATTCGTCAGCAGGCATCCAAAGCGGAGCAGGAGTCGGCTGCCAAGGCGCGCGCCGACAAGCGCAAGTCTCAAGAGCTTGACGATTATCTCGATATCCCCGCGTTCCTGCGCCGACAGGCCGATTAGGCTTGCTATTGTCAGAAGTAAGTAGCCGGGGATTTTTTTTGTTAAAGCGCGAGTTCACTGTTATAGTGAACAGTGTTTGATAACTAATGACGGCCTGGCTACTGCCCATGATTAGACAACGTACTCTCAAGAACACGATCCGTGCCACAGGTGTAGGCCTGCACTCTGGCGAGAAGGTCTATCTGACGCTTCGCCCGGCACCGGTCAATACTGGCATCATGTTCGTGCGTACCGACCTGGAGCCGCAGGTGACGATTGCCGCTCGCGCCGAGAATGTGACGGACACCATGATGTGTACGGCGCTCTCTCAGAATGGCGCCAAGGTGGCGACGGTCGAGCACCTCATGTCCGCCTTCGCGGGGCTGGGCATTGACAATGCGTTTGTCGACGTCAGCGCTCCTGAAGTGCCGATCATGGATGGTAGTGCCAGCCCTTTCGTCTTCTTGATCCAGTCGGCGGGCATCGATGAACAGGAAGCCGCCAAGAAGTTCATTCGCATCAAGCGCGAAATCGTGGTGCGTGAGGGTGACAAGGAGGCGATGTTCCTCCCTCACAATGGCTTCAAGGTTTCCTTTGCGATCGACTTCGATCATCCTGTCAGTGAGCTTCGTCAGCAAATGACGGTAGTCGACTTTTCCACTACTTCCTTCGTCAAGGAGGTGTCGCGGGCGCGTACCTTCGGCTTCATGCGCGACTTGGAGCTTCTTCGTTCTCAGAATCGGGCATTGGGCGGCAGTCTCGACAATGCCATCGTGGTGGACGACTACCGTATCCTCAACGAGGGCGGGCTTCGCTACGACGATGAGTTCGTCAAGCACAAGGTACTTGATGCCATTGGCGATCTCTACCAGCTCGGCTACAGCTTGATCGGCGAATTCCGTGGTATCAAATCCGGTCATGCGCTCAACAATCAATTGTGTCGCGCAATGTTAGCCCAGCCAGAGTGCTTCGAAATTGTGACCTTCGAGGACGAAGCGCAGCGCTCGCCGATCTCCTACGCTGCACCGGCCATGGCGTAAGCCCGGCGATCACTCAAGCCGTCAAACATTGACGCCGTCTCCTCCGCGAGACGGCGTTTCTCGTTCAGGGCATGAACACTGCAGGATGCCGTTACTGCTGGCGCTGGGCGTGTGCGGCGAGACGCTGCAGGGCCTGCTTGAGGCGCGGGTTCTCGGTGTCGTCGGCGCAGAGTGAAATCTCGTCGGCGGCACTTGGCGACAGTTGGCGTGTCTGGCGCGGTAGGGCCTTGTGCGGACGAATTGGCCTCACCTTTAGCGTGAATCCCAGTACCGCCTCGAATTCGGGCAGACGGCGCAGCAGGGTCAGCAGCCGTGGCTGTTCGTAGCGCAGCCAGGTGAGCCAGACCGCGCGGTCGGTGATCAGGGTCAGCTTGCCTTGGCGGTATCCACCGACAAAGACATGCGGGCGCACCTCTTCAGGTAGGTGGTAACGCAACTCCTGCTGGGCATGATCGATGAGACTGGCCATGCGCATCAACCCGCCCAACTCGCCGTTACCGGAAAGCAGTCGGGTCACGGGCTGGGCGCGGAAACGCTTAACCTTTATACTCATGGGCTTGCACTTTGATCAATTGACGGTAGCGCGCAATCTATCATGCCCCGGAGTTCACCAACAGCATGAGCCAAGCAGGCCCGGAGTCGATGCTCACCCCCCATGGTGCTGGCGTTCAAGCGTCCCGCCACCGCGTGCGCGCACGCTGGTGGCTGGCGGGGCTGCTGGTGGGTTGCCTGTTGCCGGCAGGGCTTGCTCAGAGCGACGCCGTGCGCCTGGTCAACCGGGTGGTCCAGATCTGCTGGCTGGTACCCGAGACGATTCGTGCCGAGAGTCGACGCCTGGCGCGGCGCTGCCGCTGGCAGCCCCGACGTCGCCATGGCGCGGATCATAGGCGACGCCTGATCCGCATTGCTAGTCCCCCGCCGTCTTTCTGTGCCGGCCTCGATGTGCTGACGCGACGTGGCCCTCCCGCCATCCTACGCAATTTCGCCTAGCCGCCCATCGGGCGCCGGTTAGTCGTGTTCGCGACTCTCCGCTTCGTTTTGGCAACAGCACATAGTGGACTTTTCATGATCAATTCTCTGTTACGCAAGGTGGTCGGTTCCAAGAACGACCGCGAAGTCAAACGCCTGAGCAAGCCGGTCACGCAGATCAACGAGCTCGAGCCGCGCTTCGAGGCCCTCGACGATGCGGCGCTTAAGGCCGTTACTGGTGAGTTTCGCGAACGTATCGCTGGCGGCGAGACGCTGGACAAGCTATTGCCGGAAGCCTTTGCCGTGGTGCGCGAGGCGAGCAAGCGCGTCATGGGCATGCGCCATTTCGATGTACAGATGATCGGCGGCATCGCCCTGCATCGTGGTCGTATCGCCGAGATGAAGACCGGCGAGGGCAAGACGCTGGTCGCCACGCTCGCGGTATATCTCAATGCCCTGCCCGGCAAGGGCGTACACGTGGTCACCGTCAATGATTACCTGGCGACCCGCGACGCCGAGTGGATGCGCCCGCTCTACGAGTTCCTCGGATTGTCGGTGGGTACCATCTACGCCGGCCAGGATAGCGGCCAGAAGCGCCAGGCCTACGCCTGCGACATCACCTACGGCACCAACAACGAATTCGGCTTCGACTATCTGCGCGACAACATGGCCTTCTCGCTGGAGGACAAGGTTCAGCGCAAGCTCAACTACGCCATCATCGATGAGGTCGACTCGATCCTGATCGATGAGGCGCGCACGCCGCTGATCATTTCGGGACCGGTGGAAGAGAACACCGAGATGTACAAGGTGGTCGACCGCCTGGCTCAGCAAGTGGTCAAGTGCAGCGATCCGGAGGATCCGGCCAGTGGCGACTTCCTGCTCGACGAGAAACAGAAGCAGGTCGAGTTGACCGAAGAGGGGCACCACAAGGTCGAGGCACTGATGCGTGCCGAAGGCCTGCTGGGTGAAGAGGATTCCCTGTACGCCGTACAGAACCTCAACCTGCTCCAGCACATGCATTCGGCGCTGCGTGCGCGCCATCTCTACCAGCGCGATGTCGACTATATCGTCAATGATGGCCAGGTGGTGATCGTCGACGAGCATACCGGGCGCAGCATGCCGGGGCGCCGCTGGTCCGAAGGATTGCACCAGGCGGTGGAGGCCAAGGAAGGGGTAACGGTGCAACGCGAGAGCCAGACGCTGGCCTCGACGACGTTCCAGAACTATTTCCGCCTTTATGACAAATTGGCCGGCATGACCGGGACTGCCGACACCGAGGCGTTCGAGTTCCGCCAGATCTATGGCCTGGACGTAATGGTGATCCCCACCAACCGTCCGTTGGGGCGTCGCGATCTCAACGACCTCGTCTACCTCTCCACCGAAGAAAAGTTCGAAGCGATCATCAAGGATGTCCAGGCCGAGACGGCGGCGGGCAGGCCGGTACTGGTCGGTACGGCTTCCATCGAGAGCTCCGAGTATCTGGCCCGCCTCATGAAAGAGGCCAACCTGACATTCAACGTGCTCAATGCCAAGCAGCACCAGAGCGAGGCGGAGATTATCGCCCAAGCTGGGCGGCCGGGGGCAATCACCATCGCCACCAACATGGCCGGCCGGGGTACCGATATCGTGCTGGGGGGTAACTGGGAAGCCGAGGTGGCCAAGCTCGAGAATCCCGACCAAGCGCAGATCGATACTGCCAAGGCGGCATGGCAGGAGCGTCACGAGGCGGTATTGGCAGCGGGCGGTCTGCATGTGATCGGCTCCGAGCGTCACGAGTCGCGGCGCATCGACAATCAGCTGCGTGGGCGCTCCGGCCGTCAGGGTGATCCGGGCTCCACCCGCTTCTTCCTGTCGCTGGAAGATAGCCTGATGCGGCTATTCGGTTCCGATCGCGTTCAACGCATGATGAAGGCGCTGGGGATCGAGCGTGGCGAGGCGATCGAGCACAAGATGGTCTCAAACGCAGTGGAGCGTGCCCAGAAGAAGGTGGAGGGCCGCAACTTCGATATCCGCAAGCAGTTGCTCGAGTACGATGACGTGGCCAACGCCCAGCGTCGCGTGATCTACGAGCAGCGCGACGAGATCCTTGGCGCCGAGGATGTCTCCGCCAACGTGCGTGGCATCCATGAAGAGGTG
Organism: Halomonas sp. TA22; assembly: GCF_013009075.1. Taxonomy (NCBI): domain Bacteria; kingdom Pseudomonadati; phylum Pseudomonadota; class Gammaproteobacteria; order Oceanospirillales; family Halomonadaceae; genus Halomonas; species Halomonas sp. TA22. Next base: position 3,407,648 of record NZ_CP053108.1, read on the forward strand.
CTGGAGCAGGCGATCAGCGATTTCGTCCCGCCCCAGAGCCTGCCCGAGCAGTGGGATCTGGAGGGATTGCAGGCGCATCTCAAGACCGAGTTCAACCTCGAGGCTCCGCTGCTGGAGTGGGCCGAAGCGGATGAGCATTTTCACGAAGAGCAGTTGCGCGAACGGCTGCAGGCCCAGCATCGCGATGCCTATGCTGAGAAAGTGAAGAGTGTGGGCGAGGAGTTGATGCGCCGTTTCGAGAAGCAGGTCATGCTGCAGGTGCTCGATACCCGTTGGAAGGAGCATCTTCAGGCCATGGATCACCTGCGCCGGGGTATCCACCTGCGAGGTTACGCGCAGAAGAATCCCAAGCAGGAGTACAAGCGCGAATCCTTCGAGCTGTTCCAGATCTTGCTGGCCAATATCAAGGCCGATATCACGCGCATCCTCAGTCATGTCAAGGTGCGCCGTCAAGAGGAGGTCGAGGAGCTTGAACGCAAGCGCCGTGAGGCGCTCGAGCGCGAGAAGGCCGCGGCCGCCAGCCGTCATGACGAGTATGATACCTCTCCCGAAACGCCGGCCGCTGGCGAAGCCGCACCGGGGAGCGACGGAAAACCGCTGCGTCGCGAGGGGCCCAAGGTCGGACGTAACGACCCCTGTGTCTGCGGGTCGGGCAAGAAGTACAAGCAGTGCTGTGGAAAACTCAACTAGGGAGATCGCATCATGGCGGTGGGCAAGGCGTTTTTTCCGGCAATGCCAGCGATCGATGGGGTACGGCTCGGCACGGCCATGGCCGGTATCAAGAAACCGGGCCGCCGTGACTTGGTCGTCATCGAGATCGCCGAAGGTGCCTCGGTGGCGGGAACCTTTACGCGCAATGCCTTCTGTGCGGCGCCGGTGCATGTCGCCAAGCGCCACCTTGGGCTCGATACGCCACGCTACCTGGTGATCAATACCGGTAACGCCAATGCCGGTACCGGTGATATCGGCATGCGAGACGCCGAAGCCAGCTGCGCTGAGCTCGCGCGTCTCGCTGGGGTGCCGGGCACCACGGTACTGCCGTTCTCTACTGGCGTGATCGGCGAGCCGCTACCCATGGAACGCCTGCTGGCGGGGTTGCCGGCGGCCCTCGAGTCACTGGAGGCACGTGGCTGGGAGGCGGCGGCACAGGGCATTCTCACTACCGATACGCGCCCCAAGGGTGCCTCGAGGCGTCTCAAGATCGGCGGTCAGCAGGTCACCATCAACGGCATCAGCAAGGGCTCGGGCATGATCAAGCCCAACATGGCGACCATGCTGGGCTTCGTTGCCACCGATGCGGCCATCGGGCAGGGGTTGCTCGAACGGTTGCTGCGCGAGGGGGTGGAGCGCTCCTTCAACTGCATCACCGTCGACAGCGACACCTCGACCAATGATGCCTGCATGCTGATCGCGACGGGGCGCGGCGCCAGTATATCCACCGAGGAGCAGGTCGCCTTGTTCCGGGCAGCGCTCGATGAGGTGCTGATGGAGCTGGCCCAGGCGATCATTCGGGATGGCGAGGGGGCGACCAAGTTCGTCACGCTCGAGGTGAGTGAAGCCAGCTCCCGAGAGGAAGCGCTCGAGGTGGCCTTCACGGTGGCGCACTCACCACTGGTCAAGACTGCCCTCTACGCCTCGGACGCCAACTGGGGGCGCATCTTGGCAGCGGTGGGCCGTGCTCCGCTCGAGGCGTTCGATGTCTCGCAGGTGGTCATCGAGCTTGGCGACGTGCGGCTAGTGGAGCATGGCGGCAGGGCCGCGAGCTATACCGAGGAGGCCGGCAGTACCGTGATGGCCGGCGAGGAAATCGTCATTGGAATTCGCTTGGGACGCGGTGAGTCCTCCGCTACGGTGTGGACCTCCGATCTTTCCCATGACTATGTCTCAATCAACGCCGAATACCGTAGCTAGTCCGCGCGGATAGGACGTTGCCCTTGATGGAAAGGTTGTGAACGAAATGGTGAAGAGACGGGTACATGTGGCAGCCGCCGCCATCGTCAGCCGTGATCGGCAGCAGGTATTGATTGCCCGACGCCCTTCGAGCGTGGATCAAGGGGGGCTGTGGGAGTTTCCCGGTGGCAAGCTGGCGCCTTACGAGACTGGCTTCGAAGCCCTCAAGCGCGAGCTGCATGAAGAGCTGGGCGTGGAGATCCAGCGTGCTCAACCGCTGATACGCGTGCATCACGAGTATCCGGACAAGCATATTTTGCTGGATGTGTGGCAGGTGCATGCCTATGCCGGTGAGCCTTTCGGTCGCGAGGGGCAGGCGGTACGCTGGGTGGGAATGGATGAGCTGTTCCAGTACCCGTTTCCGGCCGCCAATCTGCCAATCCTGCGCGCAGTGATGCTACCCACCGAATACCTGATCACGGCCGAGGAGAGCGACGACGAGCTGTTCATGACGCGTCTGGAGCGTGCCCTGCGCGAGGATGGCATTCAACTGGTGCAGCTGCGCGCCAAGCAGCTAGACGAGAGCGCCTATCGGGTGCGTGCCGAGCGGGCGCTTGCGCTGTGTCGCGAGTATGGGGCGCGCCTTCTGCTCAATGGCGAGCCTGAGCTTCTCGAGTCGGTGGATGCCGATGGCATCCACTTGACCAGCGAGCGGCTGATGGGGCTTGAGCGCCGGCCCATTGCCGATGGTAAATGGCTCTCTGCCTCGACCCATGATCGGGTACAGCTCGACCAGGCGCGACGTATCGGCTGCGATTTCGTGACGCTCTCTCCGCTGCGCACCACGCCGACGCATCCGGATGCCGAGCCGCTGGGCTGGCACGATTTCCAGCAGTTGGTGGAGACCGCGGCGATGCCGGTCTTCGCCTTGGGCGGCATGACCCGCTTCGATGCCAACCATGCGCGTGCGGTGGGGGCGCAGGGGATCGCCTCGATTCGCGATTTTTGGAAATAATCCACCAACAAAAACCCGCCATATGGCGGGTTTTTTGTGGCATGCGATGGCAGGATCAATCGCGATAACGGCGAGTCAGGTCGCCATAGGCATCGATGCGACGATCGCGCAGGTAGGGCCACATGCGCCGAATATACTCGCTGCGGCTCATGTCGAGCTCGACGAGCAACTGCTCGGACTCCTCCCCGGCATGCGCCAGAAGCTCCCCTTGCGGACCACAGATGAAACTGCCGCCCCAGAAGTTGATACCATCGCTGACGCCGGAGTGATCGGGCTCGAAGCCGACCCGGTTGGCGACTAGTACCGGCAGGCCGTTGGCCACGCCATGCGAGCGCTGGATCAGCGTCCAGGCCTCCTTCTGGCGGCCCTTCTCGGGCAGGTCATCGGGCGGATGCCAGCCGATGGCTGTCGGGTAGAGCAGCAGCTCGGCGCCGGCCAGGGCCATCAGGCGTGCCGCTTCCGGATACCACTGGTCCCAGCAGACCAGCACGCCCAGGCGACCCACCGAGGTATCGATGGGGGTAAAGCCTCGCTCGCCGTCGGCATCGCCTGGGGCGAAGTAAAACTTCTCATAGAAGCCCGGGTCATCAGGGATATGCATCTTGCGGTAGTGGCCTACACGTCCCTGCTGGCGGTCGTAGACCACTGCGGTATTGTGGTAGAGCCCCGCTGCGCGCCGCTCGAACAGCGAGCCCACCAGCACAATGTCCAGTTCGGCTGCCAAGTGCGCCAGGCGCTGGCCGGTGGGGCCGTCGAGTGGCTCGGCGAGGTCGAACAGCTCGGCATCTTCGTACTGGCAGAAGTAGTGGGTGGCATGCAGCTCCTGCAGCAGAACCAGTTTGGCGCCCTGGGCGGCGAGTTCGCGCACCCCGGCCTCGCTCTCGTCCAGGCTTTTGGCCTTATCCGGCCAGGCCGCTTGCTGGACCAGTCCGACCTTGAGGGTCTTGCTCATTGGGTTTTCTCCTCGTCAACGCAAAACGGAGTCAGGGTGCCGCGTGGTAACTGCATGGTCAGGCAGTGAAGGCTGCCATGTTGACGAATCACGGCGCGACAGTCGATGGGGATGATGTCGCGATCGGGAAACGCCTCGTCCAGGGCCGCCAGCGCCGCGGCGTCGGCGGCATCGGCATAGGTCGGCACCAGCACTGCGCCATTGATGATCAGGAAGTTGGCATAGGTCGCCGGCAGGCGATGACCATCCTCAGGATCGAAGCAGGGGCGTGGCCAGGGTAGCGCGATCAGCCGATAGGGCTGGCCATTGACCTGGCGCAAGGCACGAAGTTCCGACTCCATGGCCTTGAGTGCCGGGTAGTGAGCGTCGCGCTCATCGTCGCAGCGAACATAGGCGATGGTCTGCGGGTCACAGAAGCGTGCCAGCGTATCGACATGGCTGTCGGTGTCGTCGCCCTCCAGATGGCCATGGGCGAGCCACAACACGCGCTGGGCGCCGAGCTCGTCGGCCAGGCGCGTCTCGACATCGGCCCGGGCCAGGGTCGGATTGCGGTTGGGATTGAGCAGGCAGGCCTCGGTGGTGAGCAGGGTGCCCTGGCCGTCGCTCTCGATGGCGCCTCCTTCGAGTACCCAGTCGTGGCTCTCGATGGGCACCTGGTAGAGGCCCGCCTGTGCCAGGTTGGCGGTCACTGCGTTGTCGCGCGTCGCCGCGAACTTGCCGCCCCAGCCGGTGAAACGGTAATCGAGCAGGCACGGGCTGCCGTCGCGCTCCACGGCGAGGGGGCCGAAATCGCGGGTCCAGGTATCGTCACTGGCAACGATCGCCAGGCGCAACCGCTCGGCAGGCACGCCCAGGCGTGCGAAGCTGGCCACCAGTCGCTCACGGGTTGGCATGTCGGCCACGCCGATCACCACCGCCTGGTAGCGAGCAATGGCCACCACCAGCGCTTCCAGGGTTGCCTCGATGCGTTCGAGGATCTCCGACCAGTCGCTCTCTGCCGTTGGCCAGGTCAGTTGCACGGCATCCTGGGGATGCCATTCGGGGAACATGCGATTCACTATGACGCTCTTCTCACCGTTGTGTGGTATACGCTGGACGGCGCAATGTAGGGCGCCGGGGAGGCGGATGCAAGCCCACCGACGATGCAGATTGAATGAAAAAAACGTACCATGAGCGCCCTCTGAAAAGGAAACGATCGTAATGCTCGACCGCTTGCCCCTGATGCTTGGCCTGCGCTATGTCCGCGCCAAGCGACGCAATCACTTCATCTCCTTCATTTCATTGACTTCCATGCTGGGCCTGATGCTCGGGGTGGCGGTGCTGATCCTGGTGCTGTCGGTGATGAACGGCTTCGATCATGAGCTGCGCACTCGCGTGCTCGGCATGGTGCCGCATACCAAGATCGAGCAACGCGGGGGCATGACCGATTGGCAGCCGCTGGCCGAGCGGCTGGTTCAGCGCGAGCGGGTACTCGGTGCCGCGCCCTACGTCGAGCAGCAGGGGATGTTTTCGGTGGGCGGACGCAACGAGGGCGCCATGGTCAATGGCATTCAGCCCGAGTACGAGGATCGCGTCTCGATCATCGGTCGACACATGCAGCGGGGCAACCTCGACGACTTGGCCCCCGGCGAGTGGAACATCGTGCTCGGCTCATTGCTTGCACGTAATCTCGGTGTGGGCGTAGGCGACCGGGTCACGCTGCTTGTGCCCGAGGCCTCGATCACCCCGGCCGGTGTCTTCCCAAGGCTCAAGCGCTTTACCGTCAGTGGCATCTTCAGTGTGGGAGCCGATCTGGATGCCAACCTGGCCTACGCCAATATCGAGGATATGCAGACCCTGGCGCGGATGGGCGATGCCGTCGGCGGACTGCGCCTGGAACTCGATGATCTGTTTGCCGCCAACAGCGAGACGCGCGCGATCATCGATGAGCTCGGTGCCGGCTATCGCGGCCTCGACTGGACCTTCTCGCATGGCAACCTGTTCCAGGCGATCCAGATGGAGAAGCGCATGATTGGTCTGCTACTGACCGTCATCATTGCCGTGGCGGCGTTCAATATCGTCTCGACGCTGGTGATGGTGGTGACCGATAAGCATGCCGATATCGCCATCCTGCGTACCATTGGCGCCACGCCGCGCTCGATCATGGGTATCTTCATCGTCCAAGGGATGGCCATCGGCATCATCGGTATCCTGATCGGACTGATACTTGGAGTGGTTCTGGCACTGACGATCTCCGATATCATCAGCTTCTTCGAGTCGGTGCTGGGCATCCAGTTCCTCGATGCCAATGTCTACTTCATCAGCTATCTGCCCTCGCGCCTGAACTGGGAAGACGTGGGCAATATCGTACTGGCCGCCTTTGTATTGACGTTCCTATCCACCCTATATCCGGCCTGGCGTGCGGCCCGGGTCCAGCCTGCCGAGGTGCTTCGCTATGAGTGAGATGGCCGCGATGAGAGAGCAAGATGGCGCACTTGGCGAGGTGATGCTGCAGTGCCTCGGCCTGACGCGGGTCTATCGGGAGGGGCCGCAGGACATCACCGTACTGCATGAGCTTAACCTCGAGGTGCGCGCCGGGGAGCGTGTCGCCGTGGTCGGCAGCTCCGGCTCGGGCAAAACGACCCTGCTCAACATGCTCGGCGGGCTCGACAAGCCCAGTGGTGGCAAGGTAATGGTGGCCGGTCGGTCGTTGGCCGAGCTGGGCGAGGCGGCGCTGGGCAAGTTTCGCAATCGGCATATCGGTTTCGTCTACCAGTTCCACCACCTGCTGGCCGAGCTCACTGCGTTGGAGAACGCCGCGTTGCCGCTGATCGTGCGCGGAGAGCGCAGCAAGCAGGCCAAGGCAAGAGCGCTCGAGATTCTCGAACGGGTGGGGATGGGACCGCGGGCGGAGCACAAGCCTGGCGAGCTCTCTGGAGGGGAGCGGCAACGCGTGGCGATCGCGCGCGCGCTGATCGCCGATCCCAGCCTGGTATTGATGGACGAGCCGACGGGGAATCTCGATCAGGCTACTGCGGCGAGCATTCTGGCGCTGATGGACGAGTTGGCGCGCGCAAGTGCCTGTGCCTTCGTGATCGTCACCCACGACCCCGCGCTGGCGGCACATCAGGATCGCGTGCTGCGCCTCGATGGCGGGCGCCTGACGCCTGACTGACCTCCTCAGCAGTTGTCGTCGTAAGGTCCCCGAAAGTGGTTGCGCCGCCGTCTACGATGGCGGCGCTTCCAGTTGCGCGCGACCTGCCAGCGCCACAGCAGACGCACCACCAGGTTCGCGATAAGCCCGAGCACAACTGCCGAGACTAAAGAGCCCACCACCAGGATGGGCAGGATCTCGACCATCTGCTCGGCGATCCAGCGTGTCGATATCTCAGTGGGAGCCTCCCTGACCGGAGTGCTCATCAGCCAGGAACCGAGCCGATAGTTGCCATAGAAGATCAGCGGCATGGTCAGCGGGTTGGTGATCCATACCAGGCCTACCGAGAGCGGCAGATTGCAGCGCAGCAGCCAGGCGCCGAAGGCCGCAACCACCATCTGAAAGGGAATCGGCAGCAGGGCGCTGAACAGCCCCACCATGAAGGCGTTGGCGACCGAGCGACGCGACAGTACCCATAATGATGGGTTACTGATTAAATGCCCCATGAAGCGCAGGGAGCGATTGCGCTTCAGGGTGTCCGGATGGGGCATATGGCGCTGGAGAAGTCGGCGCAGCATGGGCTCGGTGGCAAGACTCAATGAATGGCGATTCGGGTATTATCCATACATGCTACGTGCCCCGCCATGCCTCACCGGCCTGGAAAGCGGAATCACTGGTTGGCGGGGAGGCATGAGCATGGGCTGGGCCATGCCCTTGAGTGGCGCCGTTTTGCTGGGGATCGTCCTGGGTTACCTGGCCCCGGTGGCACTCTTCGAGCTCTGGGCGCTGGCCCTGCTGCTGGTCTGGCGCTGGCGCGGCGTACGGCTGCTTGTCATGGCGATGCTGCTGCCGATGGTGTCGATACTCGCCTCCAGCGGCGCCGTCTTGCCCCAGGGACTATCACGGGAAGACCTTTCCATCGTCGGGGTGGTCACTCAGGTCGATTCCGAAGGGGATGGAATGAGTCGCCTTCATCTCGATATCGCTGAGTGCGCTCCCCTTGCGGTGCGCAGAATGCCTTGCGACGGCCTGCGTCATGTGCGCCTGAGCGTATTTGGTTACGAAACGTTCAGGGTCGGAGAGCATTGGGCCTTGACGGTACGTTTGCGACCTCCCGCGGGGTTCAGTAATCCAGACACCTTCGACTTTCAGCGCTGGCTGTGGCGCGAGGGGATAGACGCGACGGGATACGTGCGCCAGGAGCCGGCGCCTCGACGAGTCGAGCAGGCCGCTGTATCCCTTCGCGACAGTGCGCTTAAACTGCTCGATGCGCGCCTACCCGATGGCACGTCGCGACGTTGGTTGGCGGCCCTGACGCTGGGTGCCGGTGAGCGGCTCAATGATGTCGATTGGGCGCTACTCAATGCCAGCGGCACCACCCACCTGGTAGTGATATCCGGCCTGCATGTCGGGCTGGTAGCAGCCTTTGCGCTGCTTGCCGGTCGCGGGCTGGCACGCTTGACGATGCCGGGTACCTGGCGACTCGTCACCTGGCCATGGTGGTTTGCCGCCATGGTGACGGTCGGGTATGCGCTCCTGTCCGGTTTCGGTCCCCCGGCTCAGCGCGCCATGATCATGACCCTGGTCGGCCTGTGGGTGGCCAGCGGTCGCCACGCTCCCGGCCCTTGGCAGGCGTGGTGGCTGGCACTGGCGCTGGTACTGCTGGTCGACCCGCTGTCGTTGTGGCGCCCGGGGCTGTGGCTCTCCTTCGTTGCCGTGGCGCTGCTGATCGTGATCTGGCAGGGCCGCACGAAACCGGGGGGCATCAAGGGCTGGTGGTGGGCGTTGCTGCGTACCCAGCTTCTGCTTGCCCCGCTGATGGCCGGGGCGGTGCTGCTGGCCTTCGATCGACTGGCACCGGCGGCGCCGCTGGTCAACCTGATCGCCGTTCCGCTGGTCAGCCTGATGATGGTGCCGCTTGGCTTGCTGGGGTGGCTGTTCGTCTGGCTACCGCCGTTATCGGCGCTGTGCTGGTGGTTGTTCGCAGCGCTGGTCGAAGCGCTTTATGGATTGCTCAAGTATTCGGTCGAGTGGTTGCCACTCTGGTCTCCCGAGCCCTGGCAAGTATGGCCCCTTGCCTTGGCCTTGGCCTTGCTGGCACTACTCTGGGCGCTGCCGGCCCTTGCCGTGTCGCTGCGCGTTGCCGGCAGCCTAGTGCTTGCCGTGCTGCCTTTCAGCCTGCCGGCGCCTGAACTTCCTCACGGCATGGTTCAGGTACGTGTGCATGACGTGGGCCAGGGCCAGCTGGTCGACCTGCGTACGGCGCAGCACCGCTTGCTGTATGACACGGGGCCGCGCTTTCGCTCGGGATCCATGCCGCTGGAAAGCCTATGGCGCACGCCGCAGCGTTTCGACAAGGTGGTGGTCAGCCACGTCGACACGGATCATGCCGGAGGTGTGCCGGTACTGGCCGAGCACCGTGTCGAGCGCTTTTTGGCACCGCGCGGCGAACAGGTCGGGGTACCGTTCGACGCCTGTCAGGCAGGCGAGGGCTGGCATTGGGATGGTGTCGAGTTCCGCTTCCTATGGCCCCCCGCTGGCAGCGACAATGACGAGTGGTTCAGCAATGATCGTTCCTGCGTACTACTGGTCGAGGCGGGGACGCAGCGGATTTTAATCACCGGTGATGTCGGCCGTCAGGTCGAGCGCCGCTTCCTGCTGGCCATCGAGCCGCCAGTCAACCTGCTGGTGGCCGGTCACCACGGTAGCCGTACTAGTACCGGCCCGCAGCTGGTCGACATGTTGAAGCCTCATCATGTCATCTTCAGTGCCGGTCGCGACAATGCCTACGGCCACCCCCACGACGAGGTGGTGCAGCGGCTGCGCGATCCGTTGCGCTGTCTCTGGAGTACGGCGCTGGATGGGGCCGTGACCTGGCGATTGGGAAGTGATGAGGCGCCACACGTCAAGGCCGAGCGTTCCAGCACATGGCGGCGGTGTCGAAGCCCGTTGCCATAGGGTAGAATCGCACCCTATACAAGAGGGCGGTGCGAGAGACCCCGAATGGAAATGCTTGAAGCTCTGCTGGCCGTTGGCTGGCTGATGTTGCCGCTGTTTGGCTGTTCACTCGTCGCCTCGGTGATCATCATCGAACGTTGCTGGACCCTGCGGCGGAGTCGAATTGCGCCGCTGGGGCTGGGCCAGGAGATCTGCATGCTGATCGCCCGCGGTCAGGTCAACCTGTTCTGGCTGGAGAGCCACTCGCCGCTGGGCGGTGTGCTCGCCTCGGGCCTGCGTAACGTTAGCCTGGGTCATGACCAGGTGCGAGCCCGCCTGCAGGATGCCGCCACTGCCGTGATCCACGATATGGAGCGGTTTCTGAGTCCGCTAGGTACCATCGCGGCTATCGCCCCGCTGATCGGCCTGCTGGGGACGGTAGTGGGAATGATCGAGGTGTTTGCGGTGATCGTCAGCGCCGACGGTGCCGATAGGGCAGTGGACATGGCTGGGGGAATTTCCCGCGCCTTGATGACTACCGCGGCGGGTCTGACCGTGGCCATTCCGGCGTTGATGTTCCATCGTCACTTTCAGCGCAAGGTCGAGGATATTACTGTCGCCATGGAGGAGCAGGCTGGGCAGATGGTGGAGTTTCTGGCGCACCATGGCGGTGACATCGTGCTGGCTGAGCGGCGCTCGGAAGGGCATGGCGCGGGCGAGTCGCGCGATGTCTCGCAGGTCGCTGGTACATGAAGTTCGCCCGGCGGCGGCGCGACCCGGTCGATGTCAATCTCACCCCGCTGATCGATGTCGTGTTCCTGCTGTTGATCTTTTTCATGGTCTCGACCACCTTCGATACTCGTCAGGCACTCGAACTGGTATTACCTCAGAGCAGTAGTAGTGAAGTGTTGACGCCGCTGCCGGTGACGCTATCGGTCACTGTCGATGGCGACTATCGCCTGGGTAATCGAATCCTGTTCCTGGCGGAGCTGAGTGTGGCTCTGGCGGAGGTGGCTGAGTCGGCGCGCGAACATGGCCTGATCCTCGAAGCCGACGAGCGCAGTACGCACGGGGCCGTCGTGGCCGCCCTCGACCGCGCCGGTGCATTGGGAATTCAACATATCCGTATTGCCACCCGTGACGGGCAGGCATCTCTCTCACACGTGGAGATACCGTGACGCAAGCATCCAGCTGGAACCTTTACACGCGACTGCTTGGCTACGTCAAACCGCACTGGAGGTCGTTTGCGCTGGCCGTAGTGGGCTATGTCATCTACGCCGCGTCGAGCACGGCGCTTGCGGAAATGATGAAGCGGCTGATCGACGGCATTCAGAATCCCGATGCCTCCTTTCGGCTCTTCCTGCCGCTGTTCGTGGTCGGCATGTTCGCCGCCCGCGGCTTGGGGACCTTTCTTGGCACCTATTACATGAGCAATGTGGCACGCAATGTCGTGCATTCACTGCGCTGCAACGTATTCAACCATATGCTGCATCTCCCCGGCCGTTTCTTCGATTCCCACTCCAGTGGCCACCTCATTTCCCGAGTGACCTATCACGTCGAGCAGGTCACCGGGGCGGCAACCAATGCCGTGACCATTCTGCTGCGTGAAGGGCTCTTCGTGGTCGGCCTGATTGCTTATCTGCTGTGGACCAACTGGCTGCTCACGCTGCTGTTTCTTGGCGTGACGCCGCTGATCGCCGGGGTGGTCAACTATGCGAGCAAGCGCTTTCGCGACATTTCCCAGCGTATCCAGCACTCCATGGGGGACGTGACTCACGTCGCTTCCGAGGCGTTGACCGGCTATCGCGTGGTGCGCACCCATGGCGCGGAGGAGCACGAAAAGCAGCGCTTCGCCGCCGTCAGCAACTACAATCGCCAGCAGAGCATGAAGGAGGCGTTGACCAGGGCGGTCAGCACCCCGGTCATCCAGCTGTTGGTCGCGGTGGCGCTGGCGGTGCTGGTGTGGCTGGCAATGTCGCCGGCGCTGATGGACAACATGACGCCAGGTGAATTCGTGGCCTTCGTCACGGCGGCCTCGCTGATGGCCAAGCCGGTGCGCCAGCTCACCGAAATCAATAGCGAGATTCAGAAGGGGATCGCCGCATCGGCCGAACTCTTCATGCTGCTAGAAGAGCCGCTCGAACATGACGAAGGCACGCGCGACCCCGGCCGCCTGGTAGGGAAAGTGAGTCTGCGCGGCATTCGCTTCAACTATGCCCCCGGTCAGCCCGAGGTGCTCAAGGGTATCGATCTGGAAGTCAAGGCCGGTGAGATGATCGCCATCGTCGGACGCTCGGGAAGCGGAAAATCGACGCTGGTCAGCCTTTTGCCGCGTTTCTATCGGCCAAGTGCCGGTAAGATTCGCATCGATGGGGTGCCGATCGAAGAGTTCCGTCTCGCGCCGCTACGCCGTCAGATCGCACTCGTCTCCCAGCAGGTCACGCTATTCAATGCCAGTGTTGCCGACAATATCGCCTATGGCGTGCCCGCAGCCGAGCGCGAAGCCATCGTCGCCGCCGCCCGGGCAGCCTATGCTCATGACTTCATTGCGGCACTGCCCAAGGGCTACGATACGGTGATCGGCGATAATGGCGTGATGCTCTCTGGCGGCCAGCGCCAGCGACTGGCCATTGCCAGGGCCATCTTCAAGAATGCACCGCTGCTGATCCTCGATGAGGCGACCTCGGCCCTGGATAGCGAATCCGAGCGCTACATCCAGCGAGCCCTGGAGGAGGTGTGTCGCGGGCGAACCACCTTCGTCATCGCCCACCGCCTTTCGACCATTGAGCGCGCCGACCGCATCCTGGTCATGGAGCAGGGCGAGATCGTCGAGCAGGGGACTCATGCCGAACTCCTGGCCCGCGAGGGTGCCTATGCGGCGCTACATCGCCTGCAATTCCAGGAGCCGGCATGAGCCTTGGCCAGCACATGCTGCGCGCCTGGTATGACGATGCCGCCTGGCTCGCCGCACTGCGGCCGCTGGAGATGATCTATCGCGGTGCGATGCGTCGGCGTGAGGTCGCTTATGCCAGCGGTCGCAAGCCGGTGTGGCGAGCGCCAGTACCAGTCATCGTGGTTGGCAATATCACGCTGGGCGGTACCGGCAAGTCGCCGCTGGTCGCCTGGCTGGGGCGTTATCTGAGCGAACACGGCTGGCGGCCCGGACTCCTTTCGCGTGGCTATGGCGGCAGTAGCGAGGGTTATCCGCTGCAGGTGACGAGGGATACTCCAGTAACCCAGTGCGGCGACGAGGCATTGATGTTGGTCGGCCAGACTGGCCTGCCGATGGTGGTCGACCCCGACCGACCGCGGGGCGCCAGGGCGCTGGTCGAGGCCGGCTGCGACATCTTGATCAGCGACGACGGCTTGCAGCATCTGGCACTTGCGCGTGATCTCGAGCTGGTCGTGGTCGATGGGGCGCGAGGAGTGGGCAATGGGCGTTGCCTGCCCGCTGGACCGCTGCGCGAGCCTATCGATCGTCTTGCGCGGGTCGATGCCGTGATCGTCAACGGCACGCCTCATCGGCCCCTGCCGGTCGCTGGCCATACGATGCACCTCGAGCCGAGCCGCTGGCGCCGCGTGATGGACGATACGCCGTCATCACTGACACCGCTTCCCTTTACCGCACCGGTACACGCCCTGGCCGGTATCGGGCATCCGGTGCGTTTTTTTGCCACGCTTGAATCACTCGGCATCGATTACACGCCACACCCCTTTGCCGACCATCACGCCTTCGGTGCCGACGATCTGCGTTTCAGCGATTCGCGGCCAATCGTGATGACCGCCAAGGATGCCGTGAAATGCCAAGCCTTCGCCGATAGCCGCTGCTGGGCGCTGGATGTCGAAGCCTGCCCCGCTCCCGCCTTCGTGGCGTGGTTCGCTCAGCGCGTCGAGGCCTTGTCCGCTCGGACACCCTAACGTCGATCAACTCAACTACGGGATCGTAACCATGACGATAGACAAGGAATTGCTGACCATGCTGGTCTGCCCACTCTGCCAGGGCAAGCTCAAATATGATCGTGAGGCAGAGGAGCTAAAATGCCACTTCCACGGCCTGGCCTTCCCGGTACGTGATGGTATTCCCGTCATGCTGGAGGAGGAGGCGCGGCTTATGGATACCGATGAGAAGCTTGGCAAGTCTGTCGTTTCTCCTACGGCTCCCTCCGGAGGCATCGGCGGAGACTCTGCATGAGCGAGTTCGTCGCGGTCATACCCGCGCGCTTCGCCTCCTCGCGTCTGCCCGGCAAGCCGTTGCTTGCGATTGGCGGAGAGCCCATGGTGGTCCGGGTTTGGCGTCAGGCCAAGAAAAGTGGCGCCACTCGGGTGGTGGTGGCCACCGATGATGCACGCATCGCCAAGGCAGTCGACGCGGTGAGGGGGGAGGTAATCATGACCCGCCCCGATCACCCGTCGGGCACCGACCGGCTAGCGGAAGTCGCCGAGCGCCTGGCACTTGATGACCAGGCCATCGTGGTCAATGTCCAGGGTGACGAACCGCTCTTGCCCCCCGCCCTGATCGATCAGGTGGCCAGGCGTCTGGCCGAGGATCGCGACGCCTCGATTGCGACCCTGGCCGAGCCGATCGATGATCTCGATACACTTTTCAATCCCAATGTGGTCAAGGTGGTCCGCGATCTGCAGGAGCATGCGCTCTATTTCTCTCGAGCGCCCATCCCCTGGAACCGCGAGGCGTGGCGGCGTGAGACCTGGCAGGGTAACGGCACAAGCCGGAACGCCGAATCTTTCGGTTCCGATACCTGGCTGCGCCACATCGGGCTTTACGCCTATCGGGTGGGCTTTCTCAACGCCTACCGGTGCTGGCCACCGGCGCCTCTCGAGGCGCTCGAGCAGTTGGAACAGCTGCGCGCCCTGCAGCAGGGGCATCGTATCTTGGTGGCCCTGGCCTGCCAGACCCTGCCGGGTGGCGTCGACACTGCCGAAGACCTGGCGCGGGTTCGCGACTGGGTGGCACGCAACGAGGAGGTGTGACGATGCGAGCACCGTTCGATGTCGCCGATGTGCTGGGCAGGGCGCTCCCCGATCCCTGCTACGGGGGGAGGGAGGGCTTCGATCATGCGCTGGAGCTGATCGAGCATGCTGCGGATGGCCAGTGGTGAATGACATC
This sequence comes from Halomonas sp. TA22, assembly GCF_013009075.1. Classification (NCBI taxonomy): domain Bacteria; kingdom Pseudomonadati; phylum Pseudomonadota; class Gammaproteobacteria; order Oceanospirillales; family Halomonadaceae; genus Halomonas; species Halomonas sp. TA22. The sequence continues at coordinate 3,422,700 of NZ_CP053108.1, forward strand.
GTCACCGACCATGACCTGAGTGGGGCCAATACACTCGGGTTACCCTGTATCGCCGAACGATACGTTGCCGTGACGCAGGCAGCGCGCCTTCCAGCATTGCTGGCGATGGCCAAGGCTCGAGGCTGGTTGATCACCGTACTGGGCGGCGGCAGTAACGTGATTCTCCCGCCACGCCTGGAAGGACTTGTGATTCAGCCGATGTTTCGCCGCTTCCAGCTAGAGGAGTTAGGAAGAGAGGAGGTCACCGTGCTTGTCGAGGCGGGTCTCCCATGGCATGAGCTGGTCATGGCCACGGTGACAAGGGGACTATGGGGCATCGAGAACCTGGCGTTGATTCCCGGTAGCTGCGGTGCGGCCCCGATCCAGAACATCGGTGCCTATGGTGTCGAGCTTGCCGACGTGCTGGAGAGTGTTGAGATCATGCACCTCGATACCGGGCTGCATGAAACGCTGAGTCGGGATGACTGCGAGCTTGCCTACCGCGATAGCATCTTCAAGCGCTCCCTCGAGAACCGGGTGTTGATCACCCGGTTGACGCTTCGCCTGTCGCGTCGCCCTTGCCCACGCCTGGCCTATGGAGATCTTGTCAAGCGACTCGGAGAGGCGCCGACTGCACTGGAGGTGGCGCAGGCGGTCAGCCAGGTGCGTCGCGAGAAACTTCCCGATCCCACCGTGCTGGGCAATGCCGGGAGCTTCTTCAAAAATCCGCTGGTGTCTGCTGGCAAGGCTAGAGCGCTGCTGGAAGCACACTCGACGATGCCCCATTTTCCCCAGCCGGATGGCAGCGTCAAGCTCGCCGCTGGCTGGCTGATCGATCGGTGCGGGTTGAAGGGGTATCGCCAGGGGGCGTTTGGCGTGCATGATCGACAGGCGCTGGTGATGGTACACCATGGCGGTGGCGATGCACGAGGCTTGCTTGAGTTCGCCGCCGAGGTGGCGGGGCGGGTAGAGACCCATTTCGGGATTCATCTGGAGCGCGAACCACGCTTGATAGGCGCAACTGGATAGTTGCACAGCGGAAGGTCAGCAGAGAGTCGCCTCGCTGGTCGTGTCGATTCAACACGAAAAAGCCCGCCCATGTTGATGGCGGGCTTTTTCTTGGACTCAAGGCGCATCCGAGGGGTGCGCCCGTTACGGCTATTGACTATCTTCCGCCTTGGCCTGCTGCTGACGACGACGGATCTCGCGCGGGTCGTTGTGGGCACGACGACGGGCGCGGGGGGGAGTTGCAGCCTCAGTCTCGGCGGCGGGTTTTCCGACTTCGCTCGGCGTCTCGTCGACGTTGGGCTTCTCGGCCTTGGGCATTTCAGGCTCGGGCGCTTCGGCCTGAGACGAAGGCGCTTGCTCATCCGCTTTGGCTTGCGCCTGGGACCGAGCTGCAGCCTTTTCCTTGGGCTTGCCGGCAGTGGGATTTTCGGTGACAGATGCCTTGACGGCAGCGGCCTCGACGGGCTCAGCCGGAGCTGGTGCCGCCGGCTTGGCTGCCGATTCTGGCTCTAGCTCAGGCGCTTTGGGCTTAGGTGAGTCATTCTCAGATGCTTTCGGCTCGACCTCGCCTGGCTCAGGCTTGGCGGCTTCCTCAAGCTTGGTCTCCTCTTGCGCCTCGGTAGCTGCGGCAGGCGCCTGTGCATTGCCGGCAGTCGGCCTGGCTTCTAGCGTCTTGGCTTTCGCTACTGCCCCTGCTTTGGTGTCAACCGTAGATGTGGTGCTTGGCTTTGAAGCATCACTGTTGCCAACCTCGCTCTTGGCGATGTCCGGTTGACGCTTAGGCGCTTCTTCGGTCTTGACGTCGGCCTTCTCCTCGAGAGCGGTCTCCTCGACGGGCTTGGCACTCGTCATGTTTTCCGGCTCGGCAGAGGCGGCCTTGGGTGTTGCGCGCTTGTCGTTAGCCTCTACCACAGCCTTGGCCTCGATGTGCTCCTCTTTCGAGGCAGTCTCCTTTGGCGCTGACGTCTGCTGCGTGCTTTCGAGCTTCGCGGTATCGGTCTGCGCTGCCTTGTCCTGCGAGGAGCCAGGCTTGGTTTCCGGCGTGGCATCGGCGTTAGCTTCGCTCAGGCCAGCGTCACCCTTCACTCCCTCGGCCTGCAGCTGTTGCTGCTCGGCTTCGGCCTGCGGGTTGATTGCGCGCTTGCGGCTGCGATTGCGCGGATTGTTGCGGGTACGCTTGGGCTTGCCGTCATCCTTGGCCATATTGGCTTGCGCATCGGCGCTGGCGGGCTTGGTGGCAGGCGCTTCCCTGCTGCTGTCGGTCCCCTCGCTGGGCTGGCGCTGTGAGCGACGCTCGTCGTCCTGGCGCGCACGGCCACGCTGATTGCGACCTTCGCTTGGTGGTCGAGCGGCGCCACTCTGGCTCTCTGGCTTGCTCTCGGGTCTGGCATCGCCCTTGTTGTCACTCTTGCTATCGTGACGCGACGTCTCCGGGCGGGCGCCACGAGTCTGGCGGCTGTTGTCGTCACGGCTCTCGCCGCGCGGCTCGTTACGCGAACCGCGGCGATTGCCGCCACGTGCGCCACGACTGCCACGCTCCTGGCGCGAATCGCTGCTGTCGCTGCTGTCTCTACGTGGTGCCTTGGTAGGGACCTCTGCGGTGGCACTCTCCTGGCGCGGCTTGGCGGGCGCTGCACTAGGAGCGTTGTCACCGCCGCCCAGCAGCTTACCGAGACCTCTGACCAGACGAGAGAGCACGCCGGTCTCTTCGGCGGGAGCAGCGCTCGAGGCGGGTTCGACCTTCTTCTCGACTTCGCGAGGGGTGACCGGCGCCGGCTCCTGCTGGAGCGAGGCGGGCGCGGGGGCGTTGTGGATCACGGACTTGACCGCCGCCTCGGCACGCTGGATCGGCTTGTGGTTGCTGGGGTCGGGCTCTCTGCCAATGTCGGTGTCGACGGAGAGTTCGAAGCTGGACTTGTCAGCGTCATCCTCATCGAGGTGATCGTCGCGCAGCCGCTGCACGTCGTAGTGCGGGGTATCCATGTCGGGATTGGGCAGCATCAAGACGCGAACCCCTTGACGGCGTTCGATCTCGGCCAGCACGTTGCGCTTTTCGTTGAGCAGATAGGTCGCCACCGGCACTGGCAGAATGGCACGGATCTGTGCGCTGCGCTCCTTCATCGCCTCCTCTTCGATCAGGCGCATGATGGAGAGCGACAGCGAACGCACGTCGCGAATGGTGCCCTGGCCATCGCAACGCGGGCAGACCACGCCGCTGGTCTCGCCTAGCGAGGGACGCAGGCGTTGGCGCGACATCTCCATCAGGCCGAAGCGCGAGATACGTCCGATCTGGACGCGAGCGCGATCGAGCTTGAGCGCATCGCGCATGCGATTCTCGACTTCACGCTGGTTTCGGGCCGGATTCATGTCGATGAAATCGATCACGACCAGGCCGCCGATGTCGCGCAGGCGCAGCTGGCGGGCGATCTCATCGGCGGCCTCGGAATTGGTCTGGAGTGCTGTCTCCTCGATGTCACTTCCGCGAGTGGCGCGGGCCGAGTTGATGTCGATGGAGACCAGTGCTTCGGTGTGGTCGATGACGATCGAACCACCGGAAGGCAGCTTCACTTCGCGCTGATAGGCGGTCTCGATCTGCGACTCGATCTGGAAGCGTGAGAAGAGGGGAACTTCGTCGACGTAGAGCTTGATCTTCTGCTGGTAGGAGGGCATCACCTGGCGGATGAAGGCTAGCGCTTCCTCGTGCACTTCGGCGTTATCGATCAGCACCTCGCCGATATCCTGGCGCAGGTAGTCTCGCATCGCACGGATGATCACGTTGGACTCACGGTAGATCAGGAAGGGAGCGGCGCGCTTGCCGGCCTCTTCAGTGATCGATTCCCACACTTGGACCAGATAGTCGAGATCCCACTGCAGTTCCTCGGGGCTGCGGCCGATCCCCGCGGTGCGCACGATGACTCCCATCTTGTCGGGCAGCGTCAGGTGGTTCATGGCCTCCTTGAGCTGGGTGCGCTCATCGCCTTCGATACGACGCGAGATGCCGCCAGCCCGAGGATTGTTGGGCATCAGTACCAGAAAACGGCCCGCCAGGCTGACGAAGGTGGTGAGTGCCGCGCCCTTGTTGCCGCGCTCCTCCTTGTCGACCTGGACAATGACTTCCTGTCCCTCCTTGAGCACCTCCTTGATGTTGGGGCGCCCGGAGGGCTCCTTGAGGAAGTATTCGCGGGAGATCTCCTTCAGGGGAAGAAAGCCGTGCCGGTCGGCACCGAAATCGACGAAAGCGGCTTCCAGAGAGGGTTCGACACGGGTGATCTTGCCGCGATAGATATTGGCTTTCTTCTGCTCTCGAGCGCCGGATTCGATATCCAGGTCGTACAGGCGTTGTCCATCGACTAGAGCGACGCGCAGCTCTTCTGGCTGAGTCGCGTTGATGAGCATTCGTTTCATAGTGTCTCGCTAGTTGGAGCGTGCCGAATGGCGTCCACTAGGCATCGACGAAGGCGAACCTCTGGGTGCTGCGTGCTTGTGCTCAGCTTATGTCGCGCATGTTGGTGCGACCTCCCCCGAAGGCTGCTTGTCAGGCTGGCTGCCGGGGCGAGACCATGTTGAGTACGCGGCGGTGGCAGGACATGTTTCGGTGAGCAACGCGCTCATCCGGCCCTGCGGTCAACCGCCAGACACCTGGCATTCATCGATTCGCCAACGCCGGCCACCGGCACGCTGTTAGGTATTCCCGTGACTGGTAAACGCTCCCGTCAAAACCGGACGGAAGGGGACCCAGGGTCGGGCGTGGCGTAAATTTCGTTCTGTGCTGCTCTTCTGCGGACGGCATGGATGCGGCGCTTGCCTTCATCGATGCGGCCTTGTTCGTCGCTCTGGCCGGCGTGTATGGCGTGCCGGCGCGTTGCGGGCATTAGTGACCCATTCAAGCGAACCAGAAATATAACAGCAATAAGGGTGAGCGGCAATTGACGCCGAGCCGGTCGGGGTGCGCTACAATGCGCGGCTTAATGAGGTAAGTGACGGAGTGGCGTTATGGCCGAAGGGCGTGAGGTACAGTGGGTTGAAGTCACCGAAGGCCAGGTGGGACAGCGCATCGACAATTTTCTGCGCACTCGTCTCAAGGGCGCGCCCAAGGCATTGATCTACCGCATCGTTCGCAAGGGGGAGGTGCGCGTCAACAAGAAGCGCGTCAAGGTCGACTATCGCCTTGTGATGGGCGACATGGTTCGCATTCCGCCGCTGCGGCTCGCGCCCGAGGAGGCGGTGCGCGACGTCAGCGACAATTTGCGCAACCTGCTGGCGGGGAGCGTGCTGGTCGAGGGGCCGGACTGGCTGGTGATCAATAAGCCCTCCGGTCTTGCCGTGCATGGCGGCAGCGGGGTCAAGATCGGCCTGATCGAGGCGCTGCGCCAGATTCGCGAGGATCTCGATTTTCTGGAGCTGGTGCATCGGCTCGACCGCGATACCTCGGGCTGCCTGTTGCTCGCCAAGTCGCGTCCGGCCCTACTCACACTCAACAATGCCCTCAAGCAGCGCCAAATGGACAAGCAGTACCTGGCGCTGGTTGCCGGGCGCTGGCCGGACAAGCGGGACTATATCAGTGCGCGCCTGGATCGCTACGAGGCGGGTAACGGCGAGCGGCGGGTGCGGGTCGACCCCGACGGCAAGATATCGCGGACCCGATTTGCGGTGCGCGAAACATTCTCCAGCACCACGCTGGTGGAGGCGGAGCCGGTCACTGGTCGTACCCACCAGATACGCGTGCATGCCGCGCATGCCGGACACCCGCTGCTTGGCGACGACAAGTATGGCTCGCGTGAGGGGCAGCGTCAGGCGGAGCAATTGGGACTCTCGCGGCTGTTCCTCCATGCAGCGGCGCTGACTTTTCCCGAGCCCAACAGTGGTCGACCGGTACATATCAAGGCGCCTCTTGGTGAAGAGCTCGAGGCGGTACTTGCCCGCGCTCGCCAGAAAGCCTAGGACGAGAGGATCGGATGCGCTACCGACTGGTGATTTTCGATTGGGATGGCACGCTGATGGATTCCGAAGCGCGTATCGTTGCCTGCATGCAGGCGGCGGCGCTTGACGTCCAGTGGGGGGCGCTGAGTCGCGAAGCGGTACGCGACATCATCGGCCTAGGCCTGCCCGAGGCGATCGCCAGGCTGTGCCCAGGCATTGCCAGCGAGCAGGCCGACGCGCTGAGGTCGCGTTATAGTCACCATTTCGTGGCGGCCGAGCAGACCCCCTTGTCCTTCTTTCCGGGCGTCGAGGCCGGCGTGGCAAGACTCAGGGAGAGCTCATCGCTGCGGTTGGCGGTCGCCACCGGCAAGAGTCGGCGAGGGCTAGAGCGTGTATTTGCCGCCAATGGCAGCGGTGCCTGGTTTCATGCCAGCCGTACTGCCGACGAGACGCGCTCCAAGCCGCATCCGCAGATGCTCGAGGAACTCCTGGCCGAGACCGGCGTCGATGTCAGCGAGGCGTTGATGGTGGGCGATACCGAGTACGACCTGGAGATGGCGCGGGCATTGGGCATGGATCGGGTGGCGGTCACCTATGGGGTGCATGAGCGCGCCCGGCTGGCGGCCTGCGCGCCGATCTTCTCAACCGATGCCTTTCCCGAATTGATCGATTGGCTCCATTCTTGACCGCTTGGCAGGGTGACGATGAGTAACGATGACGATAGACAGGATGACCGCTGGACCCAGGGGCCCGAGCTGACCCCCGAGGAGGTTAGGCGTCAGCGAGCTGATGCGGCAAGGGCCGCCGCGGGAGGACGTCATGACGATGCCGATACGCTGCGCGAGCGCCAGCGTCTGCAGCAGCTCGAGACGATGGATCGCTGGATTGGTGGGGTGCTGGCTGAGCAGCGTCGAAGCCGGCGCTGGAAGCTGTTTTTCCGCTTTGCATTCCTGCTCATTTTGCTGCTGCCGTTGGGCTTCACGCTATATGGTCTGTTCGGTGCGCAGCGCGATGCGGGGCCCACCGAGGCGCATTTGGGGGTAGTGGAGGTCAATGGCGTGATCGATAGCGATTCGCCAGCCAACGCCGAACGTATCATCGAAGGGCTGAACCGGGCGTGGGATAACGATGCCGCCGCTGCCGTAGTGCTGCATATCAATAGCCCCGGTGGCAGCCCCGTCCAGTCGCAGCGCATCTATGACGAGATCATGCGTCTGCGCGACGAGGGGGACAAACCGATATTCGCCGTGATCGAGGATGTGGGAGCGAGCGGTGCCTACTATATCGCCGCGGCCGCCAACGAGATCTTCGTCGCGCCCTCGAGCCTGGTGGGATCGATCGGGGTGGTCTTTGCAAGCTTTGGGCTGGAGGAAGCCATCGAGCGCCTGGGAATCGAGCGCAGAGTCTTCATCGCTGGCGAGAACAAGGCGTTTCTTGATCCTTTTGCCGCGATCGACCCTGATCAACGCCTGTTCTGGCAGGATGTGCTGAATACCACTCATCGTCAGTTCATCGAGGCGGTGAGGGCCGGGCGAGGCGAGCGGTTGAGCGAGGACGACCAGCTCTTCTCTGGCCTTATCTGGACCGGCGAGCAGGCCATCGAGTTGGGGCTGGTCGACGAGATCAACAGTCTGGATGGGTTGTCGCGGGAGCTGTTCGGCGAAACGCGCCTGCGCGACTATACACCGAGCCTGGACCCCTTCGAGCGGTTGACCCGCCATTTTGGGCGGGTGACCGCCGACTGGCTGGGTATTCCCAGTGCCCACTCACCGGTGCGCTATCAGCTGCCTTGAGCGGCTACCTGAAGAGCGGGGCGGGATTCAACTCAGCGGGTCGATTCCCACCTCGCGCAGCAGTGCGCACAGGCGTATCAGTGGCAGTCCTATCAAGGTGTTGGGGTCATCACCTTCGAATCTCTCGAATAGCGCGATGCCAAGCCCCTCCATGCGGAAGCTGCCGGCGCACTGCAGCGGGCGCTCACGCTCGACATAGCGTGCAATTTCCGCTTCGCTAAGTTTGCGAAAGAGTACGTCATAGCGTTCGTGGCAGACGCGATGGCAGTGCCTGGCGGTATCGATGACTGCAAGGCCGGTAAGAAAGCGCACGCGCTGCCCTGAAAAACGCAGCAGTTGCTTGCGTGCGCCGGCCTCATCGCCTGGCTTGCCGAGAATCTCACCCTGGAACAGCGCGACCTGATCGGCGCCGATGATCACATGCTCCGGAAAGCGTTCGGTCAGGCGCTGGGCCTTGGCAAGCGCCAAGCGATGCACTAGTGTCTCGGGCGTTTCCTCTGCCTGCGGCGTCTCGTCGATCTCGGGGCTGGCATGCTGATACGCCACACCCAGACGATCGAGCAGTTGGCGCCGCCAGGGCGAGCTGGAGGCCAGGACCAGACGTGGCATAGCGGTTATCTCCTTGGTGTCCTGAGGTCATGAGGCACTCGCAGTCTGCCCGCTTGGCGAACCGCTTGTACAGATTGCATGATAAAGAAGTGGCAATGAGTCGCTACACGCGCTTTGACAGGGGCTTGGCGAGTGCCTATCATTGCGCGCCTATGTTAACGACACGACTTCCCTTGCAGGTTGAGCCCTACCGGCTTGCCGCCAATGCCGAACGTCTCGAGGGGCTGGTTGCCCTCGATGGTTTGACGCGTCTGGCCGATGAGGTTGGCCCGCAGCAAGGCGATGCCAGGGTGCGACTGGACTTTTCCGTTGACGCCCAGGGCAGGCGGGTTATCGAAGGTTGGATGCAGGCCGACCTGCAACTGCCGTGCCGACGCTGCCTCGAGCCGATGCCGATGGCAGTGGAGAGCCATTTTCAGCTCGGCATGGTGAGTAGCGATACCTTGGCCGCCGATCTGCCCAGCTCTCTTGAGCCGGTATTAGTGGAAAACGAACAGCTGAATCTCCTGAGTGTGCTTGAGGATGAACTGATCCTCAGTTTGCCTCAGGTGGTTTACCACGATGAGGCGCAGTGTCGCGTCTCTCGCGACCAGCTGAACAGCGGAGCGCCAGCCGAGGCATCGGAAACGCCCGCCGCAAGCCCTTTCGATGTGCTACGCAAGTTGAAAGGCAAACCCTGATTCATTATCGATGCACTGGAGTATCAACTCATGGCAGTTCAACAGAACCGCAAGACCCGTTCCAAGCGCGGCATGCGCCGTAGTCACGACGCGCTGAGCGCCCCGACCCTGTCCCAAGACAAGGAAACCGGCACCACCCACCTGCGTCACCATGTCTCGCCGGACGGTTTCTACCGTGGTCGCAAGGTCGTCGAAGTTTAAGACGCCATCCTATATGGCGGACATTGCCCGCTAATCGTGCGAATCGCCATCGATGCGATGGGCGGGGACCTGGGTCCCCGCGCCACCGTGCTCGGCACAGTACGCGTGCTGCTCGCCAATCCTAGCCTCAGCGCCTTTCTGTTCGGTCCGCACTCGGTGCTGTCGGCCGAGCTTTCGGCGTTGCCGCAATCCATGCATGAGGTGCGTTCACGCCTTACCCTGGTCGATGCCCAAGACATCGTCTCCCAGGCTATGAAGCCCTCGCGCGCGCTGCGTGAAGGGACTCAGAGCAGCCTGGCCATGATGCTCGCCTGCGTTGCCCGGGGGGATGCCGAGGCAGGGGTGAGCGCCGGCAACACGGGCGCGCTGATGGCATGGGCACGCCGCGAGCTCGGGACCGTGGCGGGAATTCCTCGCCCGGCAATCAGTACTGCCATCCCGACCCGGGATGGCGGACGCTGCTATCTGCTCGACCTGGGTGCCAATGTCGAGGCGAGTGCTGAGCGGCTGGTGGATTTCGCGCTGATGGGCTCGGTCATGGCGAGCCGGCTCGATGGTATTGTCGCGCCACGGGTGGGGCTGCTCAATGTGGGCGTCGAGGGGACCAAGGGCAGTGCCAGTGTGCGGGGCGCCGATACGCTGCTGTGTGGATACGCCGATCTCAACTACCTTGGCTTCGTGGAGGGGGACGGGCTCTTCTCCGGCAAGGTGGATGTGGTGGTCTGCGATGGCTTCGTCGGCAATGCCGTGCTGAAGGCAAGCGAAGGGTTGGCACGCATGTTGATGGAGCGTGTGCAGCAGACCTTCGAGGCCCATTGGGGCAGTCGGCTGGTAGGGTGGCTGGCAAGACCGGCGCTGCGGCGGCTCAAGGGTCAGCTGGATCCGGTGCGTTATAACGGCGCCAGTCTGCTAGGACTCAAGGGCATTGTGGTCAAGAGTCACGGCGGGGCGGATGAGGTGGGATTCTCCTTTGCCGTGGAGCGAGCCATGCAGGAGGTCAGCCAGGCGCTGCCGACTCATCTGGAGCACGAGTTGGGCAGGTCGCGGTGCGCTAACGTCTCGGTCGCGGGCGGGTGAGACGTTAGCGAAATCGATTCCCGTCGATACGACGAATTCAATACCCAGAGGTAGATGCCATGACTCAATCCCTGGCCCTCTTGTTCCCCGGGCAGGGCTCCCAGCATATCGGTATGATGCGGGAGCTGGCCGAACGCTACAGTGTAGTGCGTACCACCTTCGAAGAAGCCTCGGGAGCGCTTGGCTACGACCTTTGGCATGTGGTTCAGGAGGGACCTGAAGAGGTGCTCAACGCCACGGCCTGCACGCAGCCAGCGCTGCTTACCTCGAGTGTCGCCATCTGGCGCGTCTGGCAGGAGCTGGAAGGACCTCGTCCCGCAGTCATGGCCGGCCATAGCCTGGGCGAATATAGCGCCATGGTATGCGCTGGCGTATTGTCCTTCGCCGAGGGAGTGCAATTGGTCAAACTGCGCGGAGAGGCGATGCAGGAGGCGGTGCCGGCGGGTAGTGGGGCGATGGCCGCGATATTGGGTCTTGAAGACGAGGCCGTGGAGCACGCCTGTGCTCAGGCCGCAGGGGATGAAGTGGTGTCGGCGGTCAACTATAATGCCCCTGGCCAAGTCGTCATCGCAGGCAGTGCGGCGGCTGTCGAACGGGCCATCGTTCGCTGTCAGGAGGCGGGGGCCAAGCGTGCGCTTCCCCTGCCGGTGTCGGTGCCCTCGCACTGTGCATTGATGAGACCCGCTGCGGAGCGTTTGGCACAGGCACTTGACGCGATAGAGCTGCGTGCGCCACGTTACACCGTGTTGCAAAATGTCGACGCCATGGCGCACGCCGATATCGCTACCCTACGTACGCGCCTGGTCGAGCAGCTCTACCAGCCGGTGCGCTGGACATCGTGTGTCGAAGCGATGATCGAACAGGGGGCTGAGGTCTTTATCGAGTGCGGCCCCGGCAAGGTGCTGACTGGCCTTAACAAGCGTATTGCTCGTGGTTCAAAGGGGCTCGCGGTCAACGACCCGGACAGCTTGGTGGCCGCACTGGAGTTGGCAAGAGAGTCCTGAGTCTGCGTTGCTCAGAGACGACCGGTATGACGATTCATCGAGAGATGCTATGACGAGCGAAGCGAGAGTGGCGCTGGTGACAGGCGCCAGCCGAGGTATTGGTCGCGCCATCGCCCATGAGTTGGGGCGCCAAGGGCGTGTGGTTATCGGTACCGCCACCAGTGAAGAGGGCGCTGCCCGTATCGATGCCGACTTCAAGGCGCAGGGTATTCAGGGGACTGGTCGTTGTCTGGATGCCACCGACCAGAGCAGTGTCGAGGCGCTGGTCAAGTCGGTCGGCGATGAGTTCGGCCCGGTCACGATCCTGGTCAACAATGCCGGGATTACCCGCGATAACCTGCTGATGCGCATGAAGGAAGAGGAGTGGGATGCGGTACTCGACACCAACCTCAAGTCCGTTTACCGTGTCACCAAAGCCTGTCTGCGGGGCATGACCAAGGAGCGCTTCGGACGTATCGTGAGTATCAGCTCGGTAGTGGCGACCATGGGCAATCTCGGGCAGAGCAACTATGCTGCGGCCAAGGCCGGCATGGAGGGCTTTTCACGAGCGCTGGCACGCGAGGTGGCGTCGCGCAATATTACCGTCAATGCGGTCGCGCCGGGCTTTATCGCCACCGACATGACCGAGGCACTACCCGAAGCCCAGCACGAGGCGCTACTGAAACAAATCCCGCTTGCACGACTTGGTAAGCCGGAAGAGATCGCTGCGGTGGTCGGTTTCCTGACCAGCGATGCGGCGGGCTACATTACTGGTGAAACCCTGCAGGTCAACGGTGGCATGAATATGCGCTGACGCCGCATGCCGTCGCTTATGTTGCGTCGGCATGGGGTGGTCTATAAACTACCCCGCAGCTTTTGGGCTAGCGGATTTCGAACGGCTATTTTGAACGATTGGAGTGACCACATAATGAGCACTATCGAAGAGCGCGTGAAGAAAGTGGTAGCGGAGCGTCTGAACGTCAAGGAAGAGGATATTCAGAACACATCTTCCTTCACCGAAGACCTTGGCGCCGATTCTCTGGATACCGTCGAGCTGGTGATGGCGCTCGAAGAGGAGTTCGATACTGAAATCCCCGACGAAGAAGCGGAGAAGATCACTACCGTTCAAGAAGCGATCGACTACGTCAACGCTCATCAGTAATGCGTGACGTGACGCATGCGGTGCTGAATTAGACACCCATGCATTAGTACGAAAAGGAGCCGCTCTGGTAACAGAGCGGCTCCTTTTTTTTGTTGTATGTCATCTGTGTGTCGACGGCGAAAGGGGCGCCCAATGCTGGCGCACATGAGCAATGTGTTCAGGTATAATGCGCGCAAATGCGGCGCGCGCGAGATCGAGCGTAGCCGTGCCATCAGGTAGTCGGGAGGAGAGCTGATGCCTCGTAAAAGGGTCGTGGTGACCGGACTTGGTCTGGTGACGCCGGTGGGTAACACTGTCAAGGAGAGTTGGGACAGTATCCTGGCGGGCAAGAGCGGCATTACCAGTATCGAACACTTCGATGCCAGTGGATTCAATACGCGGTTTGGCGGCTCGGTGAAGGGCTTCGATATCAGCCCTTACCTGAACCCCAAGGAAGCGCGCAAGATGGATCTGTTCATCCAGTACGGTATGGCTGCCGGCGCCCAGGCAATGGAGGACTCGGGGCTCGAGTGCACCGAGGCGAACGCCGACCGGATCGGGGTGGCCATCGGTTCCGGCATCGGAGGCTTGCCGATGATCGAGCAAAACCACAACGCCATGAACAAGGGCGGCGTGCGGCGCATTTCGCCGTTCTTCGTGCCTGGTTCGATCATCAACATGATCTCCGGCAACTTGGCCATTCAACACGGTTTCCGTGGCCCCAATATCGCGATTACCACTGCCTGCACCACCGGCACCCACAATATCGGCTACAGTGCCCGTACCATTGCCTACGGTGACGCCGACGTCATGCTGTGTGGCGGTGCTGAAATGGCCACTACACCGCTGGGTCTTGGCGGATTTTCGGCGGCGCGGGCACTGTCGACGCGCAATGACGACCCACAGGCGGCCAGCCGTCCCTGGGACCGCGATCGTGACGGCTTCGTGCTCTCTGACGGTGCCGGCGTGATGGTGCTCGAAGAGTATGAGCATGCCAAGGCGCGTGGCGCCAACATCTATGCCGAGCTGGTCGGTTTCGGCATGAGTGATGATGCCTACCACATGACGGCGCCGCCGGAAGATGGGCGCGGCGCTGCACTCGCCATGAGCAACGCCATTCGCGATGCCGGTATCGACACCACGCGCATTCACTACATCAATGCCCATGGCACCTCCACGCCTGCCGGCGACCTGGCCGAGAGCCGCGCCATCGAGCGGGTCATGGGTGGCAGCGCCAAGCAGGTGGCGGTGAGCTCCACCAAATCGATGATCGGTCACTTGCTCGGGGCAGCCGGGGCCGTGGAGGCGATCTTCAGCGTACTGGCAATTCGCGATCAAGTGGCGCCTCCCACCATCAACCTGGATGCGCCTCAGGAGGGGTGTAACCTCGACTACGTGCCGCACACTGCGCGGCCGATGAAGATCGAGGCGGCACTCTCCAACTCCTTCGGGTTCGGTGGCACCAATGGATCGCTGATCTTCGCCCGGGTTTAATCCATGTCGTCAAGCTCACCGGAAGCCAGTACCACCGTGCCGATCGATGACCGTGGCCTGGCTTATGGCGATGGCCTGTTCGAGACGGTGCTGGTACGTGACGGGGTGGCCGTGCTATGGGAGGAGCACCTCGCGCGGCTTGCGCGTGGCGCCGAACGGCTTGGTATACCGCTGCCTTCCCGCGAGCGACTCGACGCGCTACCCGGTCAGGGCGGCTCTGGGCTGGTATCGCTCAAACTGATACTCACCCGGGGCAGCGGGGGGCGAGGCTATCTTCCCCCTGACGCTGGCGAGCCACGGCTGGGCTGGCAATTCGCGCCCTTTCTTCCAAGCGAGCAACGCTGGCGGGAGGGTGTCACGGTGCGTCTCTGTCGGCTAGCGCTGTCGATTCAGCCGGTTCTGGCCGGGCTCAAGCATCTCAATCGGCTCGAGAACGTGCTGGCCCGGCAGGAGTGGCGCGATACCGCCATTGCCGAAGGCTTGCTATGCGACACGCAGGGCCGGTTGATCGAGGCGACCTGCATGAACCTGTTCTGGTCTTGCGAAGGGCGACTGGAAACGCCGCGTCTCGATGGCTGCGGCGTTGCAGGAACGCTGCGCCAGGCACTGATGGCGCGCTTGCCCATCGAAGAAGTGGAGGTGGGCGCTGAGGTACTCGAACGTGCCGAGGCGGTGTGGCTGGGCAATTCGCTGCAGGGGCTGTGGCCGGTGATTGAGCTTGTCGAAAGCGAGGGCAGGCCCCGGCGCTGCTGGCAAATCGGTACGCTCCATCGCGATCTGCAGCATATTGCTCAGCCGCTGCTGGGATACCCTGCGCCGATGCAAATGACCGAGCAAGAATGACCGAGGTGGCGCAATGCGCGTAGTGAAAGTCCTGTTGATTTTGATCCTTCTTGCCGCGCTGGGTGCATGGGGGGGGTATCGTTACTGGGAGTCGCGATTCGATGCGCCGATTGTCCTTGACGAAGTGACCCTCTACGAGGTGCCGCGCGGCGCTGGATACAACCGGGTGGTGAGTGACCTGGCAAGCCGCGGGATCATTGCCGACGACTGGGCCTTCCGTGCCCTGACGCGGCTCGAACCGGAATCCATCCCGCGGTTGCGGGCTGGCGAGTACATGCTCGAGCCCGATATGAGTGGCCGCGAGCTGCTCGCACTGTTGGGCAGTGACAAGGTGGTCACCTATCCACTGACTTTTCCCGAGGGCTGGACGTTTCGCCAGATGCGCACGCTGCTGGCAGCGGCACCCAAGCTCGAACAGCGTACTGCGGATCTCAGTGACGAGGAGGTGATGACGCTGCTGGGTAGCGAAGGGGAATATCCTGAAGGGTGGTTCTTTCCCGATACCTACCGGTATCACAAGGGGGTGAGCGACCTGGAGATCCTGCGCCAGGCGCATCGGCGTATGCAGGTGACGCTTGACGAGGTGTGGGCCGAGCGCGACGACGACCTGACCATCGAGACGCCCTACGAAGCGTTGATCATGGCATCGCTGATCGAGCGCGAGACCGGCGCGCCCGAGGAGCGCCGCGAGATCGCCGGCGTCTTCAAGCGGCGCATGGAAACCGGCATGCGCCTGCAGACCGACCCCACCGTGATCTATGGCATGGGCGAGCGCTACGAAGGGCGCATCACGCGTGCCGATCTGCAAGAAGCCACGCCCTACAACACCTACGTCATTCCCGGTATGCCACCCACGCCGATCGCCATGCCGGGGCGGGCATCGCTCGAGGCGGCGGTCAATCCCCTGCCGGGAGATACGTACTATTTCGTATCGCGTGGCGATGGTACTCACCACTTTTCGCGTACCCTACGTGAGCACAACAACGCCGTGAATCGCTACATTCGCAACCGCTAACCCAGAATGGCAGCCGGGAGAGAGATGATAAGTCGAGGACGCTTCATTACCCTGGAGGGGGGCGAGGGGGTAGGCAAGAGCACCAACCTGGGGTGGGTCTGCGACTGGTTGACGGCGCGCGGCATCGAGGTCGTGTCGAGTCGCGAGCCGGGAGGAACGCCACGCGCCGAGGCGATTCGTGAACTGCTGCTCGATCCCGCCTGCGAAGAGCCCCTCGATGCCACCGCCGAGCTACTGCTGATATTCGCCGCCCGCGCCCAGCATCTGGCCCAGAAGATCCGTCCAGCCCTGGAGCGAGGGGTCTGGGTGGTGTGCGATCGCTTCACCGATGCCACCTTCGCCTATCAGGGCGGCGGCCGCGGTCTCGATACCGACCATATCGCCACGCTGGAACGGCTGGTGCAACAACAGCTGAGCCCGGACTTGACCCTGCTGCTGGATATGCCAGTAGATGCGGCCCAGATACGCCTGGCGGCGCGCCTCGACCATCGGGGAGAACGGCTCGATCGCTTCGAGCGTGAGCGTGGCGAGTTCTTCCAGGCAGTGCGCGCCGCCTATCTGGCCCGCGCCCAGAGCGATCCGGCGCGTGTAGCGGTGATCGACGCCAGCGGCAGTCTGGAAGCGGTTCAGGCCCAACTGGGCGCACGCCTGGCCGAGCAGGTCGCCTCATGGCGGTGAACATGGCATCGCCACTGCCCTGGCAAACACGCCAGTGGCAACGGCTCGTCGAGCAGCAGACGTCGGGGCGGCTGCCCCATGCCCTGCTGATCTCGGGGGCGCATGGGATCGGCAAGCAGGAGCTTGCCGAGGCGCTGATCGCCCGCAGCCTGTGCCAGACGCCGGGCGATACCGCCTGTGGCCAGTGTCACAGCTGTGCCATGCTCGCCTCGGGCTATCATCCCGATCTGCTGCGTGTCTCGCCCGCCGAGAAGAGCCGTCAAATCCGTATCGATCCGATCCGCGAGGTCAATGCCTTCGTCACCCAGACGGCCCAGCAGGGGGGGGCGCGGGTGATCGTGCTGCAGCCTGCCGAGGCGATGAACGTGGCTGCGTCCAACGCGCTGCTCAAGAGTCTCGAGGAGCCGGGAGACAATACGCTATTCCTGCTGCTCTCTGATACGCCATCACGAGTGCTGGCCACCATTCGCTCGCGCTGTCAGCACTGGAGCCTTGCCCTACCCCCTGCCGCTGAGAGCGAAGCCTGGCTCGCTACGTACCTGCCAGACAGCGACGAGGCGACTTTCTGGCTCAAGGTGGCCGGCGGGTTGCCGCTACTGGCGCGTGAACTGGCCAATGCCGACGCGCGCGCCTTGCGTCAGGAGCTTCACGAGCTGTTCGACGCCCTGGTACGGGGGGCCGAGCCGGTGGCCGAAGCCGCCCGCCTGAATGGCCATTCGGTGGAAACCATCCTATGGTACGGTATTGCCTGGCTCGAGGATCTGATCCGACTGGGCCTCTCGGGCGATACCCAGCGCCTGCGCAACCCTGATCTGATGCCGCTGTATCGGCAGGCGGTCAAGAACGGTCGTGCGCATGACTGGTTCCGGCTGCTCGACTACGCCCGTGAGCAGCGTCGTCTACTTGCAGTCGGCGGCAATCCCAACCCTCAGTTGGTACTCGAAGCCTGGTTGATACGCTGGTCGGCACTGCTCAGATCCTGAAGTAGGATCGTGCCAACAACCAGAGGCACATCACTGTCTCATACCTGCCCAGGAGCGCATCATGGCCGGACAGAAAGCGTTGTCATTGAAAATCGATAGTGCCGCCACGCTGCTATCGGCCTACATGCCCTCGCTCGAGCGCGGAGGAATCTTCGTGCCGACCCGCGAGCCCTATCAGCTAGGGCAGGAGGTATTCGTGCTGCTGACATTGCCGGGGGAGAGCGAGCGGCTACCGGTGACCGGTCAGGTGGTATGGATTTCGCCTCCCGGCGTTTCCGGGCGGCGCATGCCGGGCATCGGCATCCATTTTCGTGCCGAGGATGAGGCCGTGCGTGATCGTATCGAAACGCACCTGGCCGGTCAGCTGGACAAGGGCGTGCCCACCTTTACCCTTTAGGCAGCGTCAGGTAGCCCGCTTCGCCAAGGCTGCAAGACGCTGGCGAGAGGGCTTGAGGCCCGCTTCGTCGGCAGGCCAGGGTAGCCACAGCCGGGGCACCATGTAGCCTGGCAGCGTCTCACGCAGCCATGCCTCGAGTTCTCGGCCGGAGAGCGGTTCGCGGTGCCAGGCGATGAACGCCGCCGGGCGCTCTCCCCACTGCTGGTCGGCAACGGCGACCACGATCGTCTGGAGCACGGCTGGATGATCGACCAATCGCTGTTCGATGAGCTCCGGTTGGACATTCTCGCCTCCCGAAACGAACATATTGTCGAGACGCCCCTCCACCACCAGCTCGCCTTGCATGTTGATGTGCCCCTTGTCGCGGGTATGAAACCAGCCCTGTTCATCAAGTGCACTTACCAATCGCGCTTCATGTAGGTAGCCGGCGAATAGAGTCTCGCCACGGACGCAGATCTCGCCCTGCTCGATCTTTACCTGGCGGCCCGGCAGAGGCGTTCCCACCACGCCCGGGGCGGTCGGTGTGCCGGTGCAGACCTGGCTGCTCATTTCAGAAAGACCATAGCTCACCTTGGGTGTCAGCCCCAACTTGCGAACTCGCTCCACCAAGGGGGCGGGGATGGCCGCGCCTCCCAAGAGCAGTTCGCGTAGTTGCGTACGGCCAGGGTCCCACCCCTCGGCAAGCAATCGCCAGAGCTGCGTGGGTACCAGTGAAAGGTGGGTAATGGCGTCGCGCTCCAGACGCTGTTTCAATGGCGTGGCACGGTCATCCAGCACCAGTGTCGCGCCTGCCAGAAATACCCGAAAGGGGATGGCATATCCGCCGACATGGAACAGCGGCAGTGAGAGCAGCCAGGCACTGTCGCGATCGAGTGGGATCAGCGTGGCGGAGCCACGAGCCGAGGCGAGATGGTTGGCGAGTCGGTGGGCTACTGCCTTGGGGGCGCCGCTGGACCCCGAGGTCAGGATCAGGTTGCTGATTCTCTCGGGATGCCACGGCGCGTCATCTTGGCTATCGCAGGCAGAGTCGAAGTCGACAGTCAGCCTTTGCCACGGGCCGGGAGGTACCGGCTGCATCGAATGGAAGGCCTCGACCTCGACTTTGGCGGCAAGTGACGCCTGTCTGGCCGTTGGAAAGGCGGGGTTGAGCGGGCACAACACAATACCGTTGCGCAGGCAGGCCCAGGCCAGCAGGACATCCTCAACGGCGCCACTGATCACGGCCGCAAGACGATCGCCGTCCTTGAGTCCGGCGCCGGTCAACTGGCGTTGCACACCATTGATGCGCCTGTCGAGGTCTGCATAGCTGAGCGTGCCTTGCGGGCCTCGCATCGCCTGCTGGGCTGGCGCCAGCGTCGCCCAATAACGAACCGGGCAGGATGTGATCGTTTCACTAATCATGCGAGCTTCCTTCCGTGCAGCTGGAGTAAAGAAGCGTGAGTCGTTCGAGGTCGAGCCTGCCGTGCTCGTCGAAGATATCCTGGGCGAGCCAGGGCGCGGTACCGAGCCCCGGCGCCTGGCCCGGCGCCCATTGAGCCGCGAGACGAGCCAGTTGGCCCCGGCCGAGCTTCGACTCGAAGCAGGAGGAGACCACCAGCTGAAGTCCGAACACTTTTGCCTGGGTGACCAGCGCCTGGCAGCGAGCAAGAGAGCCGATCAGCATCGGCTTGAGCACCAGTGCCTTGAGCTGGGGGATTGGCCGCCAGGCCTTGTCCTGGGCCAGGGTTTCATCAAGGGCGACCGGCATACCGCTTGCGCCGGCGACATGAGCCGTATCGGCAAAGGAGGTGCAGGGCTCTTCCAGGTACTCGATGGCGCTGACCATCGCACGCTGGCAGAAGCGCAAGGCCTCTTCACGGCTCCAGCCCTGGTTGGCATCCAATATCAGCCTGAGCGAAGGGTAGCGTGCATGGAGCCTGGCAATCAGGCGCAGCTCCTCCTCCATTGGATAGCGGGCGACCTTGAGCTTGGCCTTGAGCGTATCGCGAGAGAGCTCTTGCGCGGCCTGCTGGATCACCTCATCCGGCGTGCCTTGCAGCAGGGGATAAGGAAGAGACGGAGGGGTGTCCAGCCTAGGCCAGCAGTAGCGTGCGCAATCGAGCCCGAACTGCACCGAGGGCAGAGACGTGGTCGGTTCGCGATCCTCCGCCAACTGGCCAAGGCAGGCGCGAACGTCATGTTCAGCCTCTGCCAGCGTCTCGCCAGAGAAGCCTGGCAGGGGGGCAATTTCTCCCCAACCATCAGCGATGCGCACCAGCAGCCCCTCACGCTCCATCTGCCATTGGCCCTGAAGCTGCATGGGCTGGATCAGGGGCAGCCGATAGCTATAGAGGGCAGCAGCCATCACGGGTTGCGCTTGTAGCGCGAAAAATCGGGGCGGCGCTTCTCATTGAAGGCATTGCGTCCCTCCTGCCCCTCTTCGGTCATGTAGAATAGCATCGTGGCATTGCCCGCCAGCTCCTGCAGCCCCGCTTGACCATCGCAATCGGCGTTGAGCGCTGCCTTCAGACAGCGCAGCGCCATCGGGCTGTGCTGCAGCATTTCACGACACCAGCGCACACTCTCACGCTCGAGTTCAGCCAGGGGAACGACGCTATTGACCAGGCCCATTTTCAGGGCCTGGTGCGCATCGTACTGACGGCACAGGAACCAGATCTCGCGGGCCTTCTTTTGACCGACGATGCGGGCCATGTAGGCAGCACCCCAGCCTCCGTCGAAGGAGCCGACCTTGGGCCCGGTCTGGCCGAAGATGGCGTTGTCGGCGGCAATGGTGAGATCGCACATCATATGTAGCACATGGCCGCCGCCGATCGCGTAACCGGCGACCATGGCCACGATCGGCTTCGGGCAGGTGCGGATATCGCGCTGGAAGTCGAGCACATTGAGGTGATGTATGCCCTCGTCATCCTGATAGCCACCATAGTCGCCACGAATGCGCTGGTCACCGCCGGCGCAGAACGCCTTGTCGCCGGCACCGGTGAGAATGATGGTACCGATCCGCTCATCGTAGCGGGCATCGGTCAGCGCCTGGAGCATCTCCTTGACGGTGCGCGGACGAAAGGCATTGCGCACCTGGGGGCGGTTGATAGTGATCTTGGCAATGCCATCGGTGGCCTTGTGGTAGAGGATGTCCTCGTATCCCGCCGAATGGTTTTGCCATTCCACGGGGGTATAGAGTTCCGCCTCACTCAACGCTTCTATCATGTCTACTCCGTTCATTCTGAATGTCGGTAAGGTGGAGCCACTCGCGCAGTACTTGGGTAAACCGTTCGGGCTGGCTTGCATGCAGATTATGTCCCCCCTCCAGGGTCCAGTGGCGTATCGTGTCGCCAAGCAAGTCGACTCGCTGCGCGAGTTGCTGGAATTTATGGTCGCGATGCCCGGTGACATAGCCTACCGGTAGTGTCGTCCGGGCCAGCCAGGCGCTGAGGTCCGGCTGGTGGCCAAGGGAGGTGGCGCGCAGCATGAATGCCACTGCTTGCGGGTCATTGTCCAGGCGTTGCTTTATCAGCTGCTCCCGTGCGATAGGGCCGAGGTCGGCGAATACCGGCTGTCGATACCAGTCGGCCAGTGTCTCGGCAAGAGGTGCCTGTTCGAAGCACTTTGCCCAACTCTCGTCATGCGCAAGGCGCTGTGCCCGCTCGAAACGCGGCAGGCCGGGATGACTGCTTTCGAGCAACACGCCTTCAAGGCCCTCGGGGCGACGGCTGGCGTGGTAGAGCGCGAGTCGCCCGCCGAGCGAGTAACCCACCAGACGATAGCGGGTAACGCCACGTCGCATGAGTTCCTTGCACAGCCAGTGATGGGCCTCGCCGAAGCAGGTGATGCGCAGTGCCTTTTGCTTCCCATGTCCCGGCAGATCCAGGGCATGGCACTCGCGCTCGGACAGGCTCGCCATGACGCTCTGCCACTCTTCTCGATCGCCCAGGAGTCCATGCAGAAAGACGAGGGGAGTCGGACCTCTATCGGGCATGGGTGATCGTGTCCTTGAGTCTTGCAAGATCTTCGCTTATCTGCTCGCTGGGCAGCCGCACCTCGATCAGGGTAACGCCCCCCTCCAGGGCCTTCAGGTAGCCCTCATCGAACTCGGCAAGGCTGCTCGGAGCAACGTACTTAAGACCGAACATCGCCGCGGCATGCGCGAAATCCAATCCATGTGGAAGGCGGTAGTACTTATCGAGCAGGTTGTTGTCGCTGGGTACCGGCAATAAGCGAAAGATGCTGCCGCCATCGTTGTTGAGCAGGATCACCACCAGGGGAGCCTGCGCCTTGCGCAGCAGTGCCAGGCTATTGAGGTCATGCAGGGCACTCAGATCGCCGAGCAGTAGGGTGGTGGGCTCGCGACGCGTCGCGGCCAAGCCGCATGCCGTGGCGATCAGGCCATCGATCCCGGACGCGCCCCGGTTGAGCATGACCCGGCTGGGCCCCCGTCCGGTGCTTCCCAGCATATCCATCAGGCGTGCGGGTAGGCTGTTGCCGACCATGAGCTGGCCTATGATCAGATGGTTCAGGCGGTGGCAGACACCAAGCTCCGAGAGCTCTTGGCAGGCTTTCTCGATCGCCAGGCTGGTCCGGGCATGCAGCTCGGTAAGCCGATGCCAAGGGGTGTGCTCGCGCTCAGCGAGATTGGCCGAAGCGAAGTCGCTGGCTTGAGCCACCAGCCGCCGCCGAACTCGGTAGTCGGGATCGTGCCGGGCGGGGGAGGGATCGACAAGCCAGTAATCGTGCCACGGATGGGTTGCGATAAAGGCAGCGAGCCGCTTGGAGATGACTCTTGCGCCGAACTGGAGCAGTACCTCGGCGCGGGCAAGCTCGGAGGTAAACGCGACGTCGAGCAGGGCGAGATCGGTATGCAGTAGCGTGCCGGCATCGAATCGCAGCTGACTCTGCAGGTCTGCAATCAAGGGCCAGCCGAGGCGTTCGGCAAGTTGCGCCACCCTGTGCGCCTCTTGCGGAGTATCGATACGCCCGGCCACGATCAGGCCGCGCCGCGCCCGAAAGTCCGTCCAATCCGGCTGAGTCGAGCAGGAGCGGTGCGGAATCTCCCATGGTGACCAGGGCTGCGCGCTGGTTGGCCAGTCACCCAGGGGGCGCAAGTAGTCGCTGGTGTCGGCCCTCTGTGCCCCAGGGTAGAGCGGTTCGGAGTAACGGCAGTTCACGTGAATCGGGCCCGGGGTGTGACGCTGGGTGGCCAGCGCCTGATCGATGACGCTCAGCACGAAGGCGGCGGGAATTGCCGGGGTGGGGCTTGGTAGGTTTCGCTCGAAAACCGCATAGCGGCCAAAGAAGCCCTCCTGGTCGATGGCCTGGTTGCTGCCGTTGTCGATCGCCTCGATCGGCCGATCCGCCGTCAATAGAATCAAGGGAATGTCGTTCAGCCGTGCTTCGACGACTGAGGGGTAGAGGTTGGCCAGCGCCGTGCCCGAGGTGGTGATGAGCGCGACGGGGCGGCCACTGCCGATGGCGATGCCGAGTGCCATGAAGCCTAGCCCGCGCTCATCGAAGTGAACATGACGCCTGAAACCTGAGTGGGTAGCGGCGGACATGGTCAGTGGTGATGAGCGCGAGCCGGGCGCCAGAACGATGTCACGCACCCCGTGACGGTACAGCTCCTCTAGGATGAGGGCAGACCAGACATGGTTGAAGGTGGCATGGTTGAACGGAAACATGGCACTCCTGAGGGTGGCTCCTGACAGTGATTGAGTGTGTCACAGGACCCCGAAGGCGAAGCCAATCAGCGCCACTGCGCTGAGCAGGGCAGCTCCCCCATACATCAGCCGCTTGTTCACGTGATCATTGCCCAGCTTGAGATCATGCATGCCATGACGGATACGGTGCGCTGCATGAAATAGGGGCAGACAGACGACTGCACCAATGAATATCAGCCCTGGCAAACTGAACGTCAGCGACTGGGCGCGTGCGTAGCTCAGCGCGTCGGGTGACAGCAGTCCGCTCGGTATCAGGAGTGCGATGAACAGGATCGCGGCTGGCACGAAAATGGCAAAGCAGACCCCCCCGGCACTGAACATGGCCCACCAAAGCGGCTCGTCGATCGCCTTGCCACCCTTGAACGGTTGCTTGTTCATGACGCTCCCCCCCCAAAGACCCAGGCAAACAATATCAGAACGGCGACGACGCCCAGCCACTGTCCCGCGATCATCCAACTGGCGTGAATGGCGCGCTCGCCGAGCCTGACGGGCATGACGCGTGGAAAGAGTTGGAAGAACGTCCAGGCGTGAAACAGGCTGGCGGCGAACGCCAGCAGGTGGATTCCCATTACCAGAGGGTGTTGCATGAATTGCAGCCAGCCCTGCCAGCTTTCGGGTCCCTGCAGCAGGCTGAACAGCCCCGCTATCAGCGAGAGGACGAAAAATACCAATGGCACCACCGTCGCCTCCCGAGCCATGTAGGCCATGAAGAAGCGATGCTTCAACCACCAGTTGCGTTTCAGCTCGGGTAAATACCCCATCTGCTTGGCCATGCTATCCCCCTAGCCCTTGAAGAGCGCGATCAATGTGCTTTTGGCCGACTCGACCTTACCCTGATTGACCGCCGCCGCCGGGTCCACATGCTTTGGGCAGACTTCCGAGCAGAAGCCAACGAAGGTGCAGCTCCAGACCCCGTCATGGGTATTGAGCACTTTCATGCGCTGCGCCTTGCCTTGATCGCGGCTGTCCAGGTTATAGCGGTGCGCCAGAGCCAGGGCCGCAGGGCCGAGAAACTCGGGATTGAGCCCGAACTGTGGGCAGGCGGAGTAGCAGAGGCCGCAATTGATGCAATTGGAAAACTGCTTGTACTTGGCCAGTTGCGCCGGCGTCTGCTTGAAGGTGTCGTCGCTCTCACCCTCTTTCTCTTGCGAATCGTTGATCAGGTAGGGCTGCACCGCCGAGAGATGTTCGAGAAACAGCGTCATGTCGACGATGAGGTCCTTCTGCACCGGGAAGTGGGCCAGAGCCTCGATCTTCAGATCTCCGGCGTACTCACGCACGAAGGTCTTGCAGCCCAGCTTGGGGATGCCATTCACCATCACCCCACAGGAGCCGCAGATCGCCATGCGGCACGACCAGCGATAGCTCAGCGTGCCATCCAGCTCCTCCTTGACGTAATTCAGCGCATCGAGCAGCGATGTGCCGTCATCGAAGGGGACGTCATAATCCTGCCAGAACGGAGCCTCGCCCTGCTCGGGCAGGTAGCGTTGGATAGTGAGCTTTTTGGTGGTCATTTCTGCGCTCCTTTCGCCGCATCGCCATAGGCCCGCTCGGCGGGGGCGGAAAAGCGAATATCGACCTCCTGCCAGTGCAATTGCGCGGGTCCCTCGCTGCTTGAGAAGACCAGGCTATGCTTCAGGAAGTTGACGTCGTCACGCGTCTGCATGCCCTCATCGAGGCGTTGATGGGCGCCGCGGGACTCCTTGCGCTCAAGCGCTGCCAGACAGCTCGCCTCAGCGATATCCAGGCCAAAGCCCAGCTCGAGACACTGCAGTAGGTCGGTATTGTAGGCTTGGCTGCGATCCTGTAGCCGGACATTACGATAACGCGCCTGCAGCTCGCGGATCGTCTGTAACGTCGTCTGCATGGCGTCGGCTTCACGATAGATACCGCAGCCGCTATCCATGCTCTGCACCAGCTCGCGCTTGAGCTCAGCCCAGCTCTCATCACCACTGGCATCGCACAGTTGAGACAACTTGTCGGCTTGCGCCTGGGGCTGTTGCTGCAGGATGGCAAGATCGCTGAAAGCGACCTCGCTCGCCCGACGACTCGCCTGTTCACCTGCCAGACGCCCGAACACCAGCAGCTCGGTCAGGGAGTTGGAGCCGAGGCGGTTGGCACCGTGCAGCCCGACCGAGGCGCACTCGCCTGCGGCATACAGGCCCTTGATGCGCGTCTCGCACTGAGCGTCGGTCTCGATGCCGCCCATGGTGTAGTGCACCGCCGGACGAATCGGGATTGGCTCGTTCACCGGATCGACATTGACATAGGACTTGGCCAGCTCGCAGATGAAGGGCAGGCGCTCATGCAGATAAGCCTGGCCCAGGTGGCGCAGATCGAGGAAGACCACGTCGCTGTCTGCGTATTTGCCAGTACGTCCTGCCTTCTGCTCCTGCCAGAATGCCTGGGAGAGCTTGTCGCGGGGGCCGAGTTCCATGTACTTGTTCTGCGGCTCGCCCAGCGGGGTTTCCGGTCCCAGGCCGTAATCCTGCAGATAGCGATAGCCGTTCTTGTTCAATAGCACCCCGCCTTCGCCCCGGCACGCCTCGGTGATCAGGATGCCCGAGCCGGGCAGCCCGGTCGGGTGATACTGGACGAACTCCATGTCGCGCAGGGCTACCCCATGGCGATAGGCGATGGCCATGCCGTCGCCGGTGACGATGCCCGCATTGGTATTGAATCGAAACAGACGTCCCGCCCCGCCAGTAGCCAGAATCACCGACTTGGCGCGCAGAAGAGTCAGCGCGCCTGTCGCCACTTCCAAGGCAATGACACCTGCCACGGCATCGTCGACGACTGCGATGTCGATGACGAAGTACTCATCCAGGCGCTCGATTTCGGGATACTTCAGCGAGGTCTGAAACAGGGTGTGCAGCATGTGAAAGCCGGTCTTGTCGGCGGCAAACCAGGTACGCGCGGTTTTCATGCCCCCGAAGCGACGCACCTGGATGGAGCCATCCGGCTGACGGCTCCATGGACACCCCCAGCGCTCCATCTGCACCAGCTCTCGATGGGCGTGTTTCACGAAGTAGTCGACCACGCCCTGCTCGGCCAGCCAGTCGCTACCGGCCACGGTATCGTCGAAATGGGCTTGCAGCGTATCCTCGGGGCTGGTCACGGCCGCGGCTCCCCCCTCCGCCGCTACCGTATGAGAACGCATGGGATAGACTTTTGACAGTAGCGCGATGCGTTGTGGGTTACCCTGTTGCTTGGCACTTTCGGCGGCGGCAATCGCGGCGCGCAACCCGGCGCCGCCTCCGCCCACGATGACGATATCAAAGTCCTGATGGCACATGATCTCTCTCACCAGTGTAGTAACATTAAGCAACAGTCCCGAACGCCGCGAGCGAACTTCATCCTTGCCATTTCAACAATATGTGATGAATGGGCAAAAGGCCATGTCGGTATGGCGCGGTCGCTCACTATAACCTTTCATTAGATGTCAAAAATATGGCAAATGATGACAGTGATGGATATGCCCGTGTGTTCAATGAATTCTGTGGCTGACAACTATTCCGCATGGCCCTTGAAATGAGTTTGACATAGCCAAGAGGCGGCCACCATGTACTCAACGACAATAAGTACGGAAATTTGCCTTGCAGCAAGATTTTTTCAAATAAAGGCGAGCGCGCTTTGCCGGTAGCGGCCCACATGGCTAGGATGATTAGTAACCGCTGTTGGAAGAGTGAACAGCTCTTTACATTCTTGTGGCGCCGATCCATCTGCCTGTTAAGGGAGGAGCGGGGGCGAGGGACGACGCGGCGGCGTGAAGCTTCTTCCTATAACGACTCTTTCGCTGCAAAAGTGGAAACGTAAAAATGAACTCTCTACTGAAGCTGCTTTCACCTCTCATGGTGGCCTTCGTCGTGGCGATACTGCCGGTGCCCGATGGTCTGCCGCCCCATGCATGGTACTTCTTCGCCATCTTCCTCGGCTGTGTCGTTGGGTTGATCCTCGAACCGTTGCCGGGGGCCGTGATTGGCTTGATGGGTGTCACCTTGATCGCCTTGCTGTCGCCCTGGGTGCTCTACTCCCCCGAGCAGTTGGCGGCCCCAGGGTTCAATGCGGCCAACAGCGCTTTCTCATGGGCCGTGTCGGGGTTCACCAACGCCACCGTATGGTTGATCTTCGGTGCCTTCATGTTCGCTCTGGGCTACGAGAAGACCGGGCTTGGACGGCGCATTGCACTGTGGCTGGTCAAGACAATGGGGCGGCGGACGCTGACGCTGGGGTATGCGGTGATGATCGCCGATACCATCCTGGCGCCCTTCACTCCGTCCAATACCGCGCGTAGTGCCGGCACCATCTATCCAGTACTGCGCAACCTGCCTGGCCTATACGACTCGCATCCGAACGATCCCAGCATGAAGCGCATGGGTAGTTTTCTGATGTGGACCGCCATCGCCTCCACTTGCGTGACCAGTTCGTTGTTCCTGACCGCCTTGGCGCCCAACCTGCTCGCCATCGCACTAACCGAGACCGCTACAGGGATTCGCATCGGCTGGGGCGAGTGGTTCATGGCGGTGGCACCGGTGGGTATCCTGCTGCTCCTGGTCGTGCCGCTGCTCTGCTACTGGCTGTGCCCGCCGGAAGTGAAGTCAGGCAGCGCGGTCTCCGACTGGGCGATGGGAGAGCTCGAGACACTGGGCAGGTTGACCCGCAATGAGATGCTGCTGGTCGGCCTGGTGGTCATGGCACTGCTGCTGTGGATATTCGCAGGCGATGTAATCTCGGCCTCACTGGTGGGGCTCATCGTGATCTGTGCAATGCTGCTGTTCGGCATCATCACCTGGAATGATATTCTCGATAATCGTGCCGCCTGGAACACCTTTGTGTGGTTCGCGACCCTCGTCGCGCTGGCCGGCGGGCTCAGTCAGGTCGGTTTCGTCGGCTGGTTCGGCAGTGTGGTGGGGGCGCGCATCAGCCACTTCGATCCGCTGATCGCGATGATTGCGCTGACCGCGATCTTCTATCTGCTGCATTACTTCTTTGCCAGTGTCACTGCCCATGTCACGGCACTGCTGCCGGTGATGCTGGCGGCGGCCTCGGGGATCGTGGGGCTCGACATGCATATGTTCGTGCTCATGCTGCTGCCGACTCTCGGTTTCATGGGTATCCTCACCCCGTATGGCACTGGACCGAGTCCCGTCTACTACGGTAGCGGCTACCTGCCCGGGCCGCTGTGGTGGCGCCTTGGGGCCATCTTCGGCCTGCTGTTCCTGATCGTCTGGCTGGGTGTGGGCGTGCCCTGGTTACTGCTCATCCTGTAAGTATTCTTACCTTGACGTATCTTCACAACGCCCCGGCCTGACAGCCAAACCGTCAGGACCGGGGCAGCCTTGCATGTGAATCATCCCAACATCGACATGACATTGGCGATCTTGGTATCGAGCTCCTGCCACTCGGCGTAAGGCTCCGAGCCCTCGACGATACCGGCACCGGCAAACAGGCTCACGGCGTTGGCCGTGACCCGGGCGCTACGAATGGCTACGGTAAACTCCGCATGTTCGCGGCTCATGATGCCGCAGGCTCCCGCATACCAGCCGCGTGCATGGGCCTCATGGGTGCGAATGAAATCAAGCGCATGCTCGTGTGGCATGCCGCCCACCGCTGGGGTGGGGTGCAGGGCTTTGAGCAGTTGCCAGTCCGCTACCTCCTCGAGTAGCTCGGCTTCGATATCGCATCGCAAGTGCTGTAGCAGTCGCAGCTTCAAGATATGAGGCTCGCTGAAGCGAATGTCGCGGGAGAGGGGGGCGAGACGTCTGCAGATATCCGCCTGCACTATCCGATTTTCATGACGGTTCTTGGTATCGCTGTGCAGGACGCTCGCCAGTGCATGGTCAAGAGCGGTATCCCCGCTGCGTCGCATGGTGCCGGCGAGGGCCTCGCTAAGGAGCTGTCTGCCGTCACGCCGATAGAGCCGCTCCGGCGAGCAGCCGATGAAGGTGTCAGCAGGGGAGAATTGATAAGCGAAGTGAAAACAGTCGAGGCTGCGGACTTGCCAATGATGCAGCAGCTGCCAGGGGTCTATCGGCTGATGCGTGACCAGGCGGCTCTCGCGAGAGAGTACGACCTTTTGCGTATGCGACTGGAAGGCGGGCTGAATGATCTCATTCACCCACTCCGCCCACTCTGAGGGTTCCGGCCGGTCGTGACGAGTGAATGAGATCGGCTCCCAGCCTGGTAGTGGGCGTTCGGGGCGGATGGCGTCCAGGGCCGTCTCAGCTGCTGCCAATTCGGCCTCGTGGTTGGTTGAGTCGAACAGCAGATTGAGACTGAGCTGTGCCAAATCGCCCTGCCGCATCAGTTCGATTCTCGGTAGCAAGAAACGGCAACCGCCGAAGGCTGGCCATTGGCGGGTGTCGGTAGGATCGAAGGCGAGCCCTCCGAAGTAGCGTAGGGCACCACCAGACTCAAGCAAACCCAGCTCGTTCAAGCGAGTGGGATCAGTGATCTCATGCACGCAGCCGAGAGTTGCATACTGAGAGGCGTTCGGTTCGCGCCCTTGCCAATAAAGGCGCGGGAGCAGCACTTGAAGCGAGAGCCACGCCAAGGGGTCAGCAATCGCTATCGACATGGTCAATCGAACGAAGCCATGCGGTGCTTGTCCGCGAAGTTCGGCCAGACGTTTCTTTATTGCTAGCATCGTGTCGTCGGAGGAGGGTGTAATAGTAATCATGTAATGGTGACATAACGATCGTTTCCAAACCAACTAAAAACCATTGCTATCTCTATACATGGTCTTTGTACCGATGTGCTGGCTGTATTATTTAATTAAAAAAAGAAAAATTGGCTATCTGCAT
The DNA here is from genome assembly GCF_013009075.1 of Halomonas sp. TA22. NCBI lineage: Bacteria > Pseudomonadati > Pseudomonadota > Gammaproteobacteria > Oceanospirillales > Halomonadaceae > Halomonas > Halomonas sp. TA22. Next base: position 3,453,012 of record NZ_CP053108.1, read on the forward strand.
TGTCCACTTCGAAATATTCATGGATCAAGTTACCTTATCCGTTAGGGACCGTATCAGAGTACACGGGCCGACTGCTTCATGAAGCAGCGATATCTGGTAATATCGCATATCGCCTCAACGTAATACGCAAGGAAATCTCATGGGCACTTTATCGGCCTGGTTAATGGCGATGCGGCTGAGAACGCTGCCCCTGGCCTGCTCCTCGATTCTTCTGGGCAGTGGCCTGGCCGCAAACCGGGGGGAATTCGATACAAGGATAATGGTGCTTGCCCTGCTTACCGCCACGCTGCTGCAGATCCTCTCCAATCTGGCCAACGACTATGGCGATTGGGTATCCGGGGCCGACAATGGGGAGAGGATCGGCCCTCCACGTGCGCTTGCGTCAGGTGTGATCTCCCGTCGTCAGATGTCGCATGCCATGGCACTGACTGGCCTGGCGTCCGCCGTGGCGGGGTTGTTATTGCTATTCGCCTCCTTCGGTACCGACTGGATGGCGATTCTGGCCTTTACTGCACTGGGGGCGACGGCGATCCTTGCTGCCATCACCTATACGGTAGGCATCGGTCATACCCCCTATGGTTATCGCGGGTTTGGCGATATATCGGTATTTCTGTTCTTCGGGCTGCTCGGTGTGCTGGGCTCCTACTACCTATTCACCCATACGCTGACGTGGGAACTGCTGCTACCGGCGGCAGCCTGCGGCCTGTTGGCCACGGCCGTGCTCAATATCAATAACGTACGCGATATCGAGAGCGATGCGCAAAGTGACAAGATTACCCTGGCGGTGAGGCTTGGACGTCGCGGAGCGGTGATCTACCATTGGGCACTGCTGACGATGGGGCTGCTACTCAGTCTGATATTTCTCTATCTGGATGAGGCGGGAAAATGGGCGGGGCTTTTAATGCTTGCCATCCTCCCCCTGGGGCATGCTGCCCTTACGCTGGGCAAAAGCCGCGATGGCCAAGTGCTCACGGGGGCCTTGAAAGAGACCGTGCTCAGCGTCTTTGTCTATCATCTGCTGCTGTCACTCGGGCTGGCGCTTTCATGATATCGTTGGCAGCCTCGAGCCATTGCCAATCGAGTGGCATGCCTGCTCGCTCATTCCCTTGGATATGCTGGAATAACGCACCGTATGTACGTCGACTCCCACTGCCATCTCGACCGTCTCGATCTCGCTGCTCACGGCGGAGAACTGAGTGCTGCGCTGGATGCCGCTCGCCAGCGGGAGGTCCATCAATTCCTGGCCATCGCCGTGACGCTCGCTGGCGTGCCGGGCCTTGCCGAGATATCTCGGCAGCATGAGGATGTAGTGATCTCCGCCGGCGTGCACCCGTTACACTCCCTGGCGCGGGAACCTACAGTAGAGGCGATCAAGGCAAGCGCCGATACCTACGGAGCGGTCGCTATCGGCGAGACGGGGCTTGATTACCACTATGATTCGGTCTCCCGTAGGACCCAGTATGAGCGCTTCAAGCGCCATCTGATCGCTGCCCAAGAGCTGGAGTTACCTGTCATCGTACATACCCGCGAGGCGCGTGATGAGACGCTGGCGCTGATTCGCGAACATACCGACCCTGCCGTTGGCGGCGTGCTGCACTGCTTTACCGAGGATCTGGCGATGGCTCGCGAAGCCGTGCGCCATGGTTTCTTCATTTCGCTTTCAGGCATCGTCACCTTTCGCAATGCCGAGGCATTACGCGAACTGGCACGTGCGATTCCCCTCGATCGGCTGTTGATCGAGACCGACAGCCCCTATCTTGCGCCGGTACCGCATCGTGGCAAGCCCAATGAGCCGCAATGGGTGGTGGAAGTGGCCGAGTGCATCGCCAACGAGCGGGGCATCAGTCTCGATGAAGTGGCCATGCAGACCACTGCCAACTTCTATCGTCTGTTTCGTGCTGCGGCACCCCAGGCCTCGCCAGACGTGCGTGACATGCTGGCGCGTGCCAACCTGTTGTAAATGATGGCCTCTGGCCTGCGTGGCGCGACAAGGAGCGTGTTATGTCTCTTGAACCCTTGCTCTCCCATCTCGATCCCGATGATGACGAACTGCCCCCCATCGAGCGCTGGAATCCCGACTACTGCGGTGAGATGGATCTCACTATTACCGCCGAAGGCCGCTGGATTCACGAAGGCACCCCTATCGGGCGTGCAAGTCTTGTACGTGTGCTCTCGCGTGTCATGCGCCGTGAAGAGGATGGTCACTACTACCTGGTCACGCCGGTGGAGAAGGTCCGCCTCCAGGTCGAGGATCGCCCCTTTCTGATCGTCGATGCCGATGAAACTACTGCAGGCTGGCAACTGACGACCAATGTCGGCGATCGGCTGACGCTCGGTGAAGCGCATCATCTGTGCTTGAGCGATACGCCTGCCGGTGAGGAGGTGCCTGAGGTGGCGGTGCGCTTCGGGCTTGGCGCTCGGCTCAATCGCAACGTGTTCTATCGCCTGGTTGAACTGGCCGAAGAGCGCCAGGGCGAGGCGGGCATCGAGCTCGGGCTGGTCAGCGCCGGCATATGGCAACCCCTCGGGCGTCTGGATAGAACGTGAGACTGACCGACGAGCAGCGTGCCGTGGTGCATCATGACGGCGGTCATGCCCGCGTGGCGGCGGTGGCTGGGGCGGGCAAGACTACCACCATGGTGGCGAGGGTGCTTCACTTGCTGGAGCAGGGGGTGGCGCCGGCGCGAATGCTGGTGCTGATGTTCAATCGCGCCGCGCGGGAAGATTTCAACGCCAAGCTTGGCCGTTGGGCGCCGCCTGGCCAGCCGTTGCCCGACGTACGTACCTTCCACTCCATTGGTCATCGCTTGACCGCGAGCCTGACGCGCTGGGGGGCGCTTGCCCCAAAGCAGTTGCTTGCCGCCGACTGGCAGCGTGAGCGACTGCTTCGCCAGGCCATCCATCAAGCCCTGGCCAATGACGAGGCGAGCCTGGAGGCGGCCCTTGATGCCGAGCGGATCGAGGCCTTCGGCCATTTCTGTGAACTGGTCAAGGCCGAGATGGCGGTATCCACCGAGCTCTATGAGCGCCTGGATTTCGGCAGTGACACCGGCCATTTTGTGGCTGCGTTCGACGAGTGCGAAGCGCTGCTCGATCGTCATGGAGTGATGACCTACGCCGACCTGCTCTATCGTCCGCTGCGTGTGCTCGAGGCGGATCGTGTGCTTCGCGAGCGGGTCGAGGGCTATCTCGAGCATGTGATCATCGATGAGTACCAAGACATCAACGAGGCGCAGCAGCGTCTCCTGGCGATACTCGCCGGCCAGCGCGCGGCTGTCATGGCGGTGGGCGATGCCAACCAGTGCATCTACGAGTGGCGCGGTGCACGTCCCGGCACCATGCTCGAGGACTTCACCCGGCTGTTCGGTTCCGCACGGGACTACCCATTGTCGACCACCTTTCGTCATGGCCATGCCTTGGCACTGGCGGCCAACCATGCCATCGCCGCCAATCGGCGGCGTCCCGACCAGCTGTGCCTGGCGGCACCGACCAATCCCGACACCCTGTTGGGCGTGGCACAGGGTGGGGCTCGCCTGATCGAGGCACTGCAGGTATGGCAGGCGCAGGGCCGACGCCTGGACGAAGGCTGTATCCTGGTACGTAGCTGGACGCTGTCCGTCTCGGTGCAGCTGCAACTGCTGCGTGCCGGTATCCCGTTTCGGCTCTCCCGTGAGGATCGTTTCGTGTTTCGCCTGCCGCTGGTGCAGGCGCTGGCCGGTTATCTGCGTCTGGCGCGAGCTCCCCATCTGCTCAACGATCCTGGCCATGTGCTGATGCTGCTTGCCCAGCCGCCTCCCTTCGTGGCCCGGGAGCGGTTGACGGCGCTTGCCAACCGCCTGGCCGACACCCAGCAGTGGCCATCGACGCATGATCCGCTGCTGGCCAATCTCAAGCCGATCCAGCGGCGCAACCTCAAGCGTCGCTGGGAGTTGCTGTGCGAATTGCCACGACTGGCGCAGCTACCGCCGGCCAAGCTGCTCGAATATGTCGTCGAGCGCCTGGATGCCGAAAAGGTACTCAAGCGTGCGGCGGCCAGGCGAGAGAAGGGTGAAGAGGACGTGCGGCTGCTGGATGTAATGATCGAACAGGCGAGCGAGCTTGACCAGGACCCCGATGCCTTCATCGCCCTGTTGCAGGAGCCGGTGGAGAGCCAGGCGCAGGGGGTGCTGATCACCACGGTGCATGGTGCCAAGGGACTGGAGTGGCCCTTGGTCGCACTATGGGGAGCCAACGAAGAGGATTTTCCCCACTACAGCCGCGACAACCCCCTGAGCGAGGCGCGCCTGGAGGAGGAGCGCCGGCTATTCTACGTGGCGATCACCCGGGCGCGCGAGCGCTTGCTGATGCTGCATGATGGCGGCGAACATCGCCCCAGCCGCTTCATCGCCGAGACGGCCTGGGAGGAGTGCCAGCGTATCGACGCTGCGCTGAAAGCCACCGCGCCTGGCGATACGCCGCTTGCCGTGACCTCACCGGCGCTGGTCGAGCGCTATCTGGCGATGGCCGGCCAACCCATGCCGGTCGAGGCGGCCAAGCCCCAGGGGGTGGCCAGCCCGGCAGGGGAGTACCGATCCCACGGCGATTTTCAAGCGGGTCAGCGTATTCGTCATGCGGTGTTTGGAGAGGGGGAGATCTTGGTGGTCGAGGGGAATCCCACCAACCCGGTCATCGATGTCCGATTCACTCAGGCGGGCAGACGGCGCTTGATTGCGCTGCGTGCCCCCCTTGAACTGCTTGCAAGCGTTGACAGCTGATTTGATGCGGGCTGTCATAAGAACGTTACAATAAGATGTCTACGCCTGTAGGTGGATTGACGCAGACGCCTTGCTGCGCTCTGCTGAACGAGAGCGGGATGCTCTGCCGTTACACAATGGAAGTAGCGGGAATCAGAAAAGAGAAGGATACCATGAAGAATTTTGCACTGATTGGAGCCGCCGGCTACATCGCCCCGCGCCATATGCAGGCCATCCAGGGAACCAACAATGCTCTGGTAGCCGCCTACGATATCAACGACTCGGTAGGCATCATCGACTCGATCTCGATGGACTGCGCCTTCTTCACCGAATTCGAGCTCTTTCTCGAACACGCCTGGAAACTCGGCCGTGAAGGCCGCGAGGCGCTCGACTACATCTCGGTGTGTTCACCGAACCACCTGCACAGTGCCCATATCATGTCTGGGCTGCAGCTCGGCTGCGACGTGATCTGCGAAAAACCATTGGTGCCGAATCCTGCTCAACTGCATGAGCTGACGCGTGCCGAAGAGGAGACCGGCAAGCGTGTCTTCTGCATCATGCAGCTTCGTCATCACCCGGCGATCCACGAGCTGCGCGACCGTGTCGCCGAGGCGGACGATGACTACAAGTTCGATGTCGAGCTGACCTACATCACGTCCCGCGGTCCCTGGTACATGTCGAGCTGGAAGGGCGACTCCCGCAAGTCCAGCGGCGTGATCGGCGATATCGGCATTCACTTCTTCGATGCCCTGCACGTGATTTTCGGCAAGCTCGAACGCAGCGTTCTGCACTACAGCGACGAGTTCAAGGCCTCCGGCTACCTGGAGTACGAAAAGGCCCGGGTGCGCTGGTTCCTCTCCATCGACATTGCCGACCTGCCCAAGGAGATGGAGGGGAGCAATCAGCGGACCTATCGCGCGCTGACCTGCGATGGCGAAGCCTTCGAATTCTCCAACGGCTTCACTGACCTGCATACCGTGAGCTACCGCGAGATACTGGCGGGGCGTGGCTTCGGTATCGAGGAGGTCCGGCACTGCCTGGAGACAGTCTACGCCCTTCGTCATATGCAGCCCGAATCGCCCAAGCAGGAAGAGGCACACCCTCAGCTTATCGCGCTGCTCGATGGTGCGGCCTGACCGGGAGATCACGCCATGATGGCCTTTATCGATCTTGCCAATCAGCAGGCACGCATCAAGCCGCGTCTCGATGCCGCCATCGGGCGTGTCCTTGCCCACGGCCGCTATGTGCTGGGGCCGGAAGTGGAGGAGCTTGAGGCTCGTCTGGCGGCCTATGTCGGAGTGAGCCACTGCATCAGCTGCGCCAACGGGACCGATGCCCTGCAGATCGCCCAGATGGCACTGGGAATCGGCCACGGAGACGAGGTGATCGTGCCTGATTTCAGCTTTATCGCCAGTGCCGAAAGCGTGGCCCTGATCGGCGCCACCCCGGTCTACGTGGACATCGACCCGCACACCTATCTGCTCGACCCGGCAGGAATTGAAGCAGCCATCACTCCGCGTACCCGAGCGATCATGCCGGTGTCGATGTTTGGCCAGTGCGCCGATTTCACTGCCATTGACGCGATCGCCGAGCGCCATGGGCTTGCGGTCATCGAGGATGCTGCTCAGAGTTTCGGTGCTACCCATCACGGCAGGCGATCCTGCGCTCTGAGTCGTGTCGCCTGTACCAGCTTCTTTCCCAGCAAGCCATTGGGCGCCTATGGCGATGGTGGAGCGATCTTCACTCATGATGATGACCTGGCCGAAGCGCTCCGCCAGATCGCCCGGCACGGTGAGACACGCCGCTACGAACATGAGCGGGTCGGAGTCAATAGCCGGCTGGATACCCTTCAGGCGGCTATCCTGCTGGCCAAGCTCGAAATTTTCGACGAGGAGCTGGCGCTGCGCCAGGCGGCGGCAGAGCGCTATGACCGCCTGCTGCAGGGAATAGGGATTACCACCACGCCTCACGTCGAGGCGCACAACCTGAGCGCCTATGCCCAGTACAGCATCCGTGTCGAGAACCGCGAGGTGGTGCGTGAGGCGCTGGCGCGTGACGCAATCCCCACCGCAGTGCACTACCCCTTACCGCTAAGCCAACAGCCGGCGGTGGCCAGCCGTGTCGACCTGCCCCAGACCCGAGCGGTCTGCGAACGGATTCTCAGCCTGCCGATGCACCCCTATCTCGAGGAGGCGCAGCAGCGACAGGTCGTGGAAGCCTTGGCGTGTGCCATGACATGAGCTTGACGTAAGTGTGACGGAGGCGGGAAAGCAACGGGCATGCCATGGCATGCCCGTTTCTCTTCGCTGTTCCGTTAGCTGCTGGATACCGGTGTCACATGTTGGGGTAGTTGGGCCCGCCGCCACCCTCTGGCGCCACCCAGGTGATGTTCTGCGATGGATCCTTGATGTCGGGTCGTGGATACCGAGGGCTGCGCAGCGGGCATGCGGTTCATCCCCACGCCTGTGGGGAACGGACCGGCACCTGCCCGATGGTCGGCGCCACCGCCGGTTCATCCCCACGCCTGTGGGGAACGGATGACAAAGCTTCGCCTATCCGAGCGTCCAGACGGTTCATCCCCACGCCTGTGGGGAACGGTGCATCGGCGTTCAAAGGACGAAAATGAAACGCGGTTCATCCCCACGCCTGTGGGGAACGGCAGGGCATGATGGACGACTCATCGGACATACCCGGTTCATCCCCACGCCTGTGGGGAACGGGGTGTATTCCTCACCACCCCAGCCAAGCGTCACGGTTCATCCCCACGCCTGTGGGGAACGGCTGCTGGACAGCGCCGTCAAGAGCGCGCTTGACGGTTCATCCCCACGCCTGTGGGGAACGGGTGGCGAGGACGTGCTCATCTCGTTTCTGGCGGGGTTCATCCCCACGCCTGTGGGGAACGGCAGTGTAGGCGTGCTGCTCGATCGCTTCAACGCGGTTCATCCCCACGCCTGTGGGGAACGGTCGCTGCGTAGCGGCGAGCTAGACGAGCGCGACGGTTCATCCCCACGCCTGTGGGGAACGGTTCGGCTCGCGCGTGCCCGAGCTACTTGGCCGCGGTTCATCCCCACGCCTGTGGGGAACGGGGGTATTGGGTATTTAACGCTAAGTCCGGATTCGGTTCATCCCCACGCCTGTGGGGAACGGTAATATGCCGTTCATCACCTCGCGTCGAATGTCGGTTCATCCCCACGCCTGTGGGGAACGGCGTCGAGGGTGGGGGCTATGAGCACCTGCAAACGGTTCATCCCCACGCCTGTGGGGAACGGTACGACAGTTAAATCAGCATCGAGCACGTCGCCGGTTCATCCCCACGCCTGTGGGGAACGGGCCAACATTTGCCGACACGCCTTTAAACACGCCGGTTCATCCCCACGCCTGTGGGGAACGGATGGGTCTATAAATTATAGACTAGCCATTTATCGGTTCATCCCCACGCCTGTGGGGAACGGGCCTGTTGACGTATAGCGCAATGAATAATGGCCGGTTCATCCCCACGCCTGTGGGGAACGGATAATGCATTCTAGTGTGTATTGGAGCGGATACGGTTCATCCCCACGCCTGTGGGGAACGGCAAATGTACGACGGTGTAATAATTGTTGTACGCGGTTCATCCCCACGCCTGTGGGGAACGGATCGTTACGCCATGGGCTTATTTCAAAGTGCGCGGTTCATCCCCACGCCTGTGGGGAACGGTTGATCCAAGCGAATAATACATTTCCATCGGGCGGTTCATCCCCACGCCTGTGGGGAACGGCCGGGACTATCTCACATAATGGTCAATTTGTACGGTTCATCCCCACGCCTGTGGGGAACGGTGCAATAACATATATCATAATGTGTATACACACGGTTCATCCCCACGCCTGTGGGGAACGGATTGGAGATAGCGGTCTGCCCCAAACCAGAAGCGGTTCATCCCCACGCCTGTGGGGAACGGTCATTGGCTTTGAGCCATCCAAAGTCACCGGGCGGTTCATCCCCACGCCTGTGGGGAACGGGAACGGCATTTGCCGAGTGCGGAAACTCCCAATCGGTTCATCCCCACGCCTGTGGGGAACGGGGTATAAAACCTTCGCTAATAAATACGTAGAACGGTTCATCCCCACGCCTGTGGGGAACGGTCTAATTGTAGATAGTTGATCTACAAAAGGAAAATCGCCAGCAGAAATTCCACCGACGATTTTGCCTGTTTTTTGTACAGCCTGAATTTTTAAAGATCCTGTATTACCAATCACTTAGCCTCGATGGGCAGAAAGCGCACCAGACGCAACCCATCGTGATCCCAAGGCTCACGCCGGTTAGCGCCATAGGTCTGGAACTCGAAGCCGGATTCATGGTTGCTAGCCCAGGCCATGGCGACGTTGCCATCCTCTGCCAGGGCATGGACCTGCTCCCAGATCATTTCTCTAATGCGCTTGCTGACATCGCCGACATACACACCTGCACGAATCTCCAGCAGCCAGACGGCCAGCCGTCCACGCAGGCGGGGCGGTACGGCTTCGGTGACGACAACGATCATGGCCATCCTATTGACTCCTGTGGCCGCTATCGCCCAGCGATGTCGGTTCAGGGATGGCGGGTGGCACAGCGTCCGCGGGTGGCAGCGGCGGTTCGATCTCACCGGCGGCCAGCACCTCTTCGATCATCGGAATGATCCGCTGCAGCAATCGGGTCTGCTTGAAGGCGTCCCGGCAGGCGATGCGTACCTCGCGCTCGGGCATGGGGGGATTTCTGGCGGCGATACGAAACGCCGCTGGAACGACGGTCTCGAATTTGACGATATCGGCGATGTCGTAGACGAAGCTCAGCGGCTTGCCGGTATGCAGAAACCCGATGGCCGGAGCGTAACCGGCGGCCAGAATCGCTGCCTCAGTAATACCGTAGAGGCACGCCGTGGCCGCCGAAAGACACTGGTTGGCCACATCCGAGGCATCCCACTGCTTCGGGTCGTAGCGTCGTCCCTGCCATTTCAGGCCATACTGCTTGGCCAGTACCTGGTAGGTCTTGCGCACGCGGGCACCCTCGATGCCGCGAAGCTGTTCGACACTGCGCCGTGAGGGCGGCGCTTCACCAAAGCGCAGTTCGAACATCTTGCGCACTACCTTGAGTCGTAGACTGTCGTCCAGCGCCAGTTGGGCCTGGTAGAGCAGCTTGTCGGAGCGTGCTCCACCAGGCTGTCCAGCGCTGTAGAGTCTCACCCCGGCATCGCCCACCCAGATAAGCAGCGTACCAACGACCGAAGCGAGCTTGACCGCTGCGTGGGAGACCCTTGTGCCGGGTTCGAGCAGCAGGCAGGCAACCGAGCCCACCGGGATATGCATGCGCTCGCCGTTGACTTCGTCGATGACGACGAAGGCTCCGTCGCGTACATCGATCTGCCCCATACCGACAAAGATCATCGACATCCGGTCCTTTATCGGGATGGGTTTGAGGGGGATGAAGCTCATGGATCACTCCGGTACGCGGCGTAGCAACATCAGGCCACAGCCAAAGGCCTTGGCGCGACCAATGCCCTCTTGCAGCGCGCGCTTGAGCCGTTCGGGCTCCGTCACCTCCATCAGACCTTCGTAATCCACGCTAGAATAGCGGATGGGCTGCCCGCCCTCCTTCTTGCTCAGCGCGTGCTGGCGGTATGCGCCCACCTCCGGCGCGACCGGCAGCGTGAAGCCAAAGCCTTCAGCGCGTGTCTGGAGCCAGTTGCGTGCTGCGGCCTCCATCGCCTCGATGCATGCCTGGCTCGTCCGCTCCCCCTTGGGGAATGGTTTGCGCGCATCCATCAAGACATCGGCGCGATGGGAGCGGCTGCCATGGCCCAAGGGTTTAGCAATCGTGGGATTGGCGCGCAGCCGAAAAGCCAGTCGATCGCCCTGCGCAAGCTGGGGAGTGAAAGGCTTGCACTGCACGTCGAAGCCCTCGACCGGCTCGGGCGGCCGATCCGAGGCGACGTAGAAGCGAGGCAGCCCCGCGCTCTTGCCGCTGGCGTCTTCTTCCATCTCCTGGCGGAAAATGAAGGGCCGCTCGCCCTGGGGCGTCTCGGGATACAGTCTCCAGAGCAGTTGATGAGCGGTGTAAGCGCCCCCTTCCAACACATCGAACAACTCGGCACGAGTCAAACGGTTGAGATCGAGCCTGACACTTGAAAGATACATTAGCGTGCCCCCTTCACAGCTTCGATTCGCCTGTGTTCAAGACGCGGCCCGAACTGCCAGCTGCGGCGGTGCAGCGGCTCGTCCCACACCTCGCTAGATTCGTTGGCTGTATCGCTGCCATCGAGTGCATCGGCATCGCCTTCCCAGGCGTAAAGCACTTGCTCGGGCAAGCGCAATAGTTGCTGATCCTTCTTCTCGTTACCTACCATCGCAAGCCAGGTGCGCTCCGGGTCCAATGCGCTTTCAAAGCGGTGATCCAGCGCCTGGCGCCAGTGGCTGGCCTCGACCACTGTGGGTAACAAAGGCGCGGCCAGGGGGCACGCCTTGCGGCCGAGATAGAGCGGAAAACGAGGTTTTTCCAGCGCGCCCTTGAGTTCCTCCAGTGACCAGGCGGCGTTAGCGGTGAGACGCACCGCCACGCTCCACAGTCCATCGCAGCGATAGTCTCTCGACGAGAGAATGGTATTGAGCGCCTCCTTGGGTATTGAAAGCTCCTCGCGGCGTGTGCGGTGGGTTACCTTTGACTGCGATGGCGGCACCTGCACGGTGTGATAGTCGCGCAGCAACAGCCCCGGCGAGCGCTGCTTGACCGCTACCTGAAGACCTTTGCGCAGGCGGCGCTGACCGTCATCGTCGTCGCGCTTGATGCCGAGCGCCGCCCCGATCAGCCCCAGAATGGCGCTACGGCTTGGGTAGGTGGCCGTCGGCCGCGTTTCGCCAACGGCGGCCTCGCCCCAGCTCGCCATGGGCGCATAGAGGCGAAAAACCAGATGGTGTGGCATATCGCCTCCGCTTAGTCGTCGCCCTTGAGGAAGGTCAGCAGCCTCTGCAGATTCCCCTTGGTGATATCGCCACTCAATTTGCAGGTGTCATACTCCGGCGTCGCTGAGAGGATAAAGCGGCGATCCGCGCCAGCACCGTAGGCGTCATCGAAGGCCTGGGCCTGCCTTTCCAGTTTCTCAATCGCCTTGACGGCCTGCCCTTCGCCATTGACCGGCTGCAGGAAGGACGCCGACAGCGAACGCGGTTGCTGGTCGCCTTTCTCTGCCAGCAGGTAACCCGCATGGGCGCGGGAGCCGAAACTGTTCTGCTTGCCCTTGGGCGAGATCTTGACGGCGGATTCGACCAGCGCGGCGATGGCACGGTCAGCCAGTTCAGCGTTGCCCTGCAGGTTCTCGATCAGCAGATCTCGGTCGATGCAGATGTAGAGGTAGAAGAGCCCGGCGGCAAAGCCGGCCTCGCCGATATGTGCAGCTCCCCGATCCTCATCGCCGGTGTTAAGGTCATCGACGGCGGTAAAGTAGTCGTCCTCGACCTCGGCAGCGTGCACAGTGATAGCGTGGGCGACCTGACAGGCGGCTTCGACGTTGTAGCTGGGGGCGGCGGCAAGCATACGGCCGAACAGTGCCACATCGACGGCGGTGGGGCGCTGCGCGAGCAGTTTCTCGAGTTCCTCATCACTCGGTTCACGATTCTCAGCGCCCAGGGTATCGGCCAGTCCTTCCAGCGCTGCGATCTCTTCGGGGCCGACATGCACTAGCTGTTCGATCTCGTACTCGTGCTTTTCGCCCTTATCGACCTTTCGCAGTTTACCGAAGACACCGGCGATCTTCTCGGCACTGCTACCGGCTACTTTCTCGTCGGCGCCCGCGTCTTTCATGCGGTCATACACCTGCTTGCCCAGGCGCTTGGTGCGCGTGCCCTTGTACCCGTCGACCGCCGCTTCGAATAGCTCGGAGGTACGCCAATTTCGTTTCAGACTCTGCGAGGAGACGCGCAGCCGCCGGGCGCCGCCCATAAAGGCCGTCTTGGGTCGGCCCAGATCATCGCGGTTGAGATTGGAGGGTGGATAGGAAGTGAGCAGGTGAAGCTGGATGAAGTGGCTCATGATGGGTTCCCTGAATACGAAGAGTGATATGGATGTTGGAAAGTGGCTGTCATCGTTTAATTAGTCGCCCGCTGCCGACTTCAACGCTCGCGCCTTGAAGTAGGCATCGCTCATGACGAAGGCGAAGCGCTGGGTGGCCTCGGCGCGGTACTGGCCGCGCTGCTCGCGATGCCAGAGTGCTACCATATCGGCCAGACGGACAACGCTAACGCCGGCGTTATCAGCCAGTTTGAGCGCCCGGCGAAAGCGTCGAATCAGCTCGTCACCGCTGTGACAGTCGAGCAACTGCTGAAAACGTAAATCGCTCATGCGCGGGGTATCGCCGGTATTGGGTCGCTTCTCTCCCAAGCGTTTGCCAAGAGGAGCGTCGAACGTCTCGCCGCGCAACTCGCACGCGACAGCGGCGATGACCGCCCAGGTCTCGATGCGCTGATCGCGGGAAGTCCTGGGAGGTGCTTCCTGCCAGGCCTTTGATTCGAGCGCTTGCCAAAGATGGCGAAAGGCTTCGGTCAGCATGACCGACTCGATAGTGGCACAGCGGCGCAGTGTGGCGCGCACACCGCGGGGGTAGGGCCGTTGCTTCGAGTATCGCTTGAGTTCCTTGTCATCCATGACCAGCCGCCGCCACCACAGGCGCAGCTCATAGGCCTCTTGATGGGTGAGCGCATAGTGGTAGCCCTCTACCGTCTCGCCTTTTGTGGCCTCACCCTCTGCCCCTTGTGGCTGCGCTCGTTGTTCCACCTCACTCATGCTGCGCTCTCCTCATCACGTTGGGTCGTTGGGGATGACAGCTCAAAGCTGCCCACCTGGGCGAACGTCTGAACCGTTTTGCCGATCTTCTTGCCGCTGCCGTTCAAATAGGCCTGCAAGTAACGCCGGGCGCTGGTGATCCGCTCCAATTGCTGCATCTTCATGCCCTCCAACGGCCCGCTGATGGCCTGTGCATCGAACAGGGACAGCGCTTCATGCTTGAGAGCGAGGTACCACTGTCGGTGAATGCCGGGGGAGAGCGTCGGCGTTGCGGTTTCATCGCGCAGCGTCTCGCCCATCATGCGCAGCGCCTTGAAGAACGCCAACTGGGTGGCTTCGAAGAACTGGGCATCGACCTGACTCATATCACCCTTGGCATCTTCCGGGCGTTTGAACCAGGCACGCTTGAGCTGGTTGCGCAGGGTCCAGGTAAACTCCGAAGCCAGATCGACAAAACGTTTGACCCAGTCGCGTAGTATCTCCTGATGCGCTTCGGGCACCCCTACCAGCGGCATTTCCACGCTATACCAGCCGCGCGGCTTCATGTTGTCCATGTCATAGCCAAACACCCAGAGTCGGGCGCGCCGGAACAGCGCCTCGAACGTTTCACCGTCGTCACGTGCGGCTTGCACCATACGGTACTTGTGCAGGTGGTGAGTGACCACGCGGGCGGGCAGCGCTCCGCTGACGGCTTCATCTTCCAGCACCAGCCCTGGCCAGTGGCGGTAGCCCAGCCCGCCGGGTTGCCCCTTGCTGGAGAGCGGTAGTTCATCGAGCTTTTTGGGATTGAGACGGCGATAAGGTGTGAGCGGGTGCCGCCAGGGGCCGTCGTAGTTGGCACCCTGCTTCTTGGCACGCAGACGGCGCACCGGGTGCGACGTCTCCCGGCCGCAGAGATCGCAACACCCCGGCGTCTCGTCGAACAGCAGCCGGTAGCGCCGCGGCATCGACCAGAAGGCGTGTAGTGGGTGCACTTGTTCGGGCAACACCTCGGTGCCCTTCTTGTCGCTGATGCGGGTCTCGGTCATCCAGAAGAACAGCTTGCCATCATCTGCTTTGGGCGGACGCCACGTTTGCCCCGGCTGACCCACCGCGTCGGCGGGCATCACATTGGGCCAAAGACGATGCCATAGCGGCTTGGACTCGTCTTCCGGCAAGATCAGGGTGGTGAGCGGTCCGCCACCACGCAGCCCGACCCGAATGCCGGCCCCACCAGCGGGTGCGTTAATCTGCATGGTAAAAAGCGCCAGCGCCGCGCACTCGGGGCAAACGGTCTCTACCCGGCCGCGCTTGACGAAGAAATCGGTATTGTTCTTGATGCCGTTGGCACCGGGCGAGTCGATCAACAGGCCGGCGATCGGCGCCTCCTTCACGTCTTCCAGCGGGTCCAGGTCCTGCATGAAGCGTGGGCCATCGCCGTCGAGCACGAACGCCGCTGCAAAAGGCGCCAGCGCTTCATCGAGCGCCGCCACGCTGGGCGGTATCTGGTAGCGATCCAGCCAGGCGTCGGTATCCTCCGGCGTCATTGCTGTCTGCAACAGCGCAATCAGAAACTGCCAGGCTGCGCCCTGGAAATCAGCTCGGGGTAGTGCTAGATCGAGCACCTCGGGGTCGGCGAGGGCCGAAGGTGGGCGATATTCGATTCGGCCATCGCGATGTCGAAAGGGCAACCAGGGTTCTGTCAGTAGATTCATGGGCATCCCTCGAAAAAAATGGGCTGACTCATTTACAGAGCCAGCCCCATGCTTAGTTCAATTTATCCACCTCGTTGCTGTTTGTGGTAACCGGCGACCCGACAACGCGAAAGCTTTTGATGTCGATGACTCGGCCACTGCCGAAGTGCAGATAGAAACGAAAGAACATAATGCCTCCTTGGCATTGAATACAATTGGAGGCGACGACCGCTTGTGCGTTAACACCAAAAATATTAGCCTGTCGTTGCGAGCAACAAGCACAGTTCGGTGATTCGTCGCCGTTCTGTCCTCTTACATATAATAAGGTGCTAAGTGCCATCTATAGCAAGTCCAATTGCACTGCAAGAGACATAGACCCTTCTACACGGAGCTGGTATCATTGTCAAGCAAAGTGCTTTTCACTACGACAGTGGTGATGAACCTGTGCTTAGCGCCAGCTAGGCAAGGCCAAAAAGGCGTTCCCCACACGCGTGGGGATTTTTCGACGTTTCCCCACTCTTGGCCCTCATCGCGAGGGCGCTCCCCACACGCGTGGGGATTTTTCGCCTCGATGCTCAGCCACCGTGCCCTGCACGACGCGTTCCCCACACGCGGGGGGGTTTTCCTACTGGCCTACTCTCCTAAGCTCACGCCCCACTGCTCATCGTAACCACACTTGTTATCCTCTTCCGGCAGCCAGGGCTGGACAAAGCGCAGCCCACGGTGGCGCTGCTGCAGCGCTTCCCACTGCTCGGTATAGTGCCCCGGTAGCGCGGCGAGTTTCTTGACCTGGCTCTCCCTTAGGCGGCATCGGCTCAACCGATCGGCGTGCCGGTGGTCCTCTGCCCAGAGCACCAGCGTCTCGCCCTGACGCTTGAGTAGCGCCACTTCGAGGCTCCGCTCGTCGCTAAGCCGAGTCCCGAATTCGCGCTCCTCCTGCCAGGGGTCGAAGTCGGCATCAAGGCGGTAGCCCGCTTCAAGGTTCAAGGCATTGTGGGTGGCCAGCGAGACCGCCAGCCTGTCCATCCCCGTTCGCTCGAAGTGCGCCTGATCCAGCGCCTCGGGAATATCATCCACCGGGAAGGAGTAGACACTCTCGATCAGCGTCCGCGCTTCGCCGGGCATGGTAATGGCGCGCAGCTTGCGCAGCACACGCTGAGTCAGCCAGATCAGCGACGTATCCTTATATACCGCCTGGGTGCCGCGGTGCGCCTGGCTTAGCCAGTCCGCCCTGGGATGCGCGTCCCATTCGGGCGCGAGCACATGCAACACAGGATCAGCTCGCTCACCGCGCTGGTGGCGCTGCAGGCGCCCGGCGCGCTGAATAAGTAAATCGATGGGGGCAATGTCACTGACCATTCGGTCAGCATCGCAGTCGAGACTCTCTTGAAAAACCTGCGTCGTGACAAGCACTTGGCCGCGTCTTAACGGAGGCGTTGAGTCTTTGCCAAACCTGCGGATAACCTCCGCTTCAATTCGCTGGCGGTCCACCATCGCAAATCGGGCATGGAAGAGCAGGCAGCACTCGGGCTCAGGATGGCGCTCAAGTAGCTGTTGGAAAGCCCGGATGGCGTCGTCGACGGTATTGCGCACCCAGACGATGCATTCTCCCGCCTCCACCGCCGCCAGCACGCACTCGATGGTCTCTTCTTCTCTCTCCAGCCACTCGATGGCCACGCTACGCGTGACTTCCGAGCGGGCTGCGACGGGGATCTCCACGGGGGCACCCTCCCCGCAGTGGGTGAGCAGCGGATAGTCGGTTTTCTCGAGCGAGCTGGGCTCCGCGCCCAGTCCATGACGCCAGGCCGCTACCAGCGCCTCACGCATGGCGTGGGGCAGCGTCGCCGTTAGCAGGATAGCGCTACCGCCCTGGCGCGCATGGTGGGCCAGCAGTTGGTGCAGCAGGGTCTGCATGTAGTGATCGAAGGCGTGCACTTCGTCGATGATCAGCACCTTGCGCGCCAGCCCTAATAGGCGCAGCGACTGATGGCGAAACGGCAGCGCGCCCATCAGCGCCTGGTCGATGGTGCCCACGCCCACATCGGCCAATAGCGCCTTCTTGTTCGAGTCGGCCAGCCAGCGGTTGCACTGGGTCGAGGCGCTGGCGTCTTCCGCGCCGTAGTCGTCGTCTTCCGGCTGGACGATGGCGCGTTCGAACTCCTCGTTGAGTGCGCGAGCCCCGTGGGCAAGCACCAGAGAAGGCCGCGAAGCGCTGCTGTAAAAATGGTGGTGCAGGTCGCCCAGGCGGCTATACATGGCATTGGATGTCGCCATGGTGGGTAGCGCAAAGTAAAGCCCTTCGCCGTGCCCCGCGGCCAGCAGGCGCTGAGCCAGAATGCAGGCGGCTTCGGTCTTGCCCGCGCCGGTCACGTCTTCGAGGATGAACAGCTGCGGACCGCCCAAGGGGAGACTCTCTGCTTGCTGCTGAAGCGGGGTGGGCGTGGCGCCACCGTCGAACCATTGGGCAAGGCCCGCGTAGGGCATCGGCTCCGGCGGGCGGCCGAATCCGGTGGCCTCCAGCACCGCTTCGGCCTGCTTGAGCGCCCGTGGCCAGTATTTACCCAGTGGAATGGGCTTCTGGCAGTAGGGAAAATAGTCACGATGCGACCCCAACCAGTCGCTGAGGGTGGCCCAACCGGCAACCGTCCAACTCAGCGTCTTGAAGACCGCCTGCCAGTTTTTGTCGAGCAGTCTTTCGAGCGGCCAATGAGGTTTGATGAGCGCTGCCCAATCAGCGACAAAATCGCCCGCAGCGGTGACATCGTCGAGCTCACCATCGTCGATGTAGAACTGAGCGAGCGTGAGCTGGCCAGTAGATACGGGACGCCCATGATGGCCAAAGAACGGTGCCATCAGGTTATCCATGGGCTCCAGCAGTTTCGAGCTGCGTACACCCGCGTCCTCGGGCCAGCCAAGCCCCCCTTCCCTTCGCCATGTATTCCAACAGGCGTCCCAGAGCAGAACGCCCAGGCGGTCGTGGCGCTCGGTATATACATAGCGCGCCACCGAAGGAGCCAACGCCACACCCTCGGGTCTGGCAAGCCCCTGAAACGCACGCGAAAACTTACCAAGGTCATGCAACCCCAGCAGAAACACGAAGAAGCGGCGTAGCGCCTCGGGCGATATATCAAGCCGTGCCGCCAACAGCTGCGTCAGCGGACGCTCAGGAGCAAGCAAATACCAACCGACTGCCGCCACATCCAAGCTATGGTAGGGCAGTAGATGACACCGATCCCCTTCCTCAGTTGTTTTAGCCTTACCCCAGTACAGGTAGTAACTCATTGCTGACGCCCTGTCGTTATTTTTTGTTACGCACCATCTAAGCACTCTATCCTTTCAGTCACCACCACTGTCCAAGAAACCAGCATCTTTTTCAGGCCGGTATTGATAGAGGTCAAGGCTGAAAGAATCTATCGAGGAGTCAACATGTCAGATATTGCGCCACTGCCCTGGGACACGCTCGCCCGCTACCGGCTGATCGAGATTCTGGCGCTATGGGAAGGCCGGGTGGCCTCGTCCCAACTGGGAAGGGCTTTTGACATCGGACGCCAGCAGGCGCAGAAGGTCCTCAAGCAATATCGGGAACTTGCGCCGGGCAACCTGGTTTATGACGAATCGCGCAAGGGATTCATACCGGCCGATGACTTCTCTCCCTCTTTCTCTCGCGGCCGGGTTGAAGAGTATCTACATCTGCTGGGATCTGATCACCAACTGGATTGCCCCTTTGCGGGGCTAGGACTCGGCGCGGCGGATACCGATGCCGGCTTCATCGAGCAGGCCCAGGCCAACGACCTGCTGGTGAACGTCTATACCATCAATGGGGAAGACGACATGCAGATGCTACTCGACTGGGGGCGTGAATGTCCTCTTCAATGACTACCCCGGCCGCTGAGCGCGCCAGTGAAGTAAGCGATCGCTTACTTGCTGGCAATGCAGCACGCTGCCCGGGTGATCGAAGTGCCTGTACCGAGCAGCGCGTAGTTATAATGGTTTGTCCCATCTAACCGCTCATCCCCCATCTCTACCACTGATGCATATCAAACTTTGGCACTATGGATTCTAGTCATACCACCTCCGCCACTTCATCGAACGCGAAGCGTGGCCCCCTGGGGCGGGCTTTCTCGGGGTCGGCGACGCCGAGGTTAACGAGCAGGTCGGCGCGGTAGCGCCCATCGGGGAAGAATTCGGCATTGACGGCTGCGGCATCGAAGCCGCTCATGGGGCCGACATCCAGGCCAAGCATGCGTGCGGCCATGATCAAATAACCGGCCTGCAGCGCCGTGTTGCGTAACGCCGTGTCGTGAGCCTTGTCCGGGTGGCCGGCGAAGCTGTCGCGGGCATTGGCGGCGTGAGGGGCAAGCCGAGGCATGTGCTCGTAGAAGCGCGTATCAAAGGCGACGATCAGCGTGGCGGCCGCTTGCTGGCTCTTGTCGCGATTGCCCTCCGAAAGCGCGGGCTGCAGCCGCGCCTTGGCCTCGGGGCTGGTCACGAACACGAAACGCGCCGGCTGGCAGTTCATCGACGTGGGGCCCCACTTCGCTAGTTCGAGAAGCTCTCGCCAGGTCTCGGCCGCTACCGGTTCATCGAGAAAAGCGTTGGCGGTGCGGGCCGTGCGGAAAAGCGTCTCCAAGGTGCGGTCATCGAGCGGTGCGCGCATAGTAAGCCTCCTATCGAATAAGGCTTCAGCTTAGCACTCTTGATGTGAATCATGCCTTGCTAGGCACGTCGACATGCCGCCCTAGGCATTCAGCCACCAGGTGCCGGCATTGAGGTAGGTCGCGAAACAGGCCCACAGCAGATAGGGCACCAGCAGCCAGGCAGCGAATGGCGAGACCCGCGCGAAGCGCCGAAACGTGAGTACCAGCAGCCCCAGCAGCACGAGAAGATCGATCAGGCCCACCAGCATCCAGTGCAGGCCGAAGAAGAGAATCGACCACAGGCCATTGGCAACGAGCTGGGCAACGAATGGCCACAGGAAGTGCACTCGGCCACCCGGTGGCGCCAGGCAGGTGACTCGCCACGCCGCTACCGCCATCAGCAGGTACAGGGTCGTCCAGGCCACCGGGAACAGCCAGTTCGGCGGCGTGAGCGGGGGCTTTTCAAGCGCGGCGTACCAAGTCCCGGGCGGGGTGAGAATGCCACTCAGCGAGGTCAACGCCACCAGCAACAGCCAGCCGACAAGGATCATGAGCGACTGGCGGGGCGAAACCCTCAAGCTTCGTCCTCGTCGGTGTAGAAGTCGAGATCCTCGAGCTGGCCGATCACGGCGGTGGCGATATTGGCCAGGTGGGAGGCCACGCGCTTGTAGTGCCTGGCCAGCAGCGAATAGGCCACCGCTTCGTGAAACTCGATCTGGCTCTCGTCGCGCAGCAGCGACTCGACCAGCTGGTCGCCCTGGCGGCGTATCTCGCGGGCCTGGCTCAGCACCTGGCCGGCGCGGGCTTCGTCGGAGTCGCGGATCGCCTGGGCAAGCGAGCCGAACATGCCGCGCAGCCGCTCGGCCATTCCGTCCAGGGGGGCCTGGTACTTGGCGACATTGAAGCCTTCGGTGTAGAAGGCGCCCACCTCGAAGACGTTCTTGCAGTAGTCGCCGATGCGCTCGGCATCCTTGGCCACGCTCATCAGCGCCAGGCAGATGGCAACGTCATGTCCTGGGTTGATGGTCAGGTGGCGCATCACCTTGCGGCGAATCGAGCGCTCCAGCTCGTTGATCGCCCGGTCGCGTTCGTAGAGCGGCTGACGCACCTCCTCGGCCGGCACGGTGCTGTAGAGCACTTCGTTGGCGCGGCCGAACATCCAGGCGCCATGCTCCAGCATCTGGGTCAAGTCCTCGAACGCCTGGTCGATCGTGTTCTCGGAGGTCAGGGCGGTATAGAGCTCTCGAAACATGGGGAAACCTCCCGGTTGGCCGCGCTCAGCGCAGGCTGGTGAACAGTTCGGTGGCGGCGATGCCGAGCAGCGGTATCACCAGGAAGACGCCGATCAGGAAGGCGAAGGCGTAGCGAGTCTTCTTGGCGGCCAGCTTGCCGTACCAGGTGGCCACGCGCAGCGGAATGCGGCGCAATGGATACCAGATGAGGGTACCGACCACATTGAAGGTGACGTGGAACAGCGCCACCGTCAGGGCCGCGGCGATGGGATTGGCGGTGGCGGCCAGCACGCTGGTCACGGTGGTACCCAGATTGGCGCCCATCATGAAGGGCAGCACGCGGCGGATGCTCACCACCCCGGCACCGGCCAGCGGCACCATCAGGCTGCTGGTGATGGTGCTCGACTGCACCAGCACGGTCGACACCACGCCCACGCCATAGGCGCGCAGGTCAGTACGGAAGAAGTAGGTGCGAAACAGGCCGTCCATGTGGCGCAGCAGCGCCCCGCGCAGGTTCTGCACCATGAACACCAGCGCAATGAACATCAGCAGCAGACCCAATCCCGCCACGAACAGGCCCTGGGCGGCGGGCGAGGGCATCAGTGCGCCGCCCAACCAGTTCGAAGCATCGACCACCGGAGCAGTGATCAGCTTGATCGGGCTATTGGGCCTTGCCACCTCCTCAAGACCGATCATATCGGCAAGCCATGCCGCAAAGCGCGTGAAGATGCCGCGGCCAGCTTCATGAAACATGCCGCTGAGCCACTCGATGGGAAACACCACCGCGACGGTGAGGATATTGAAGAAGTCGTGCAGCAGCGCCGCGGTGAAGGAGCGCCGGAAGTTGCGCTTGATGCGCATATTGGCCAGGGCGACGATCACCCCGGTCACGGCGGTGCCGATGTTGGCTCCCATGATGGCGAACACCGCCGTGCCCAGCGTCATCTCGCCACTCGCCACCAAGGTCACGATCAACGCCGAGGTGAACGAAGAGCTCTGCACGATCATGGTGACCAGTACCCCGGCCAGCAGAGCGATGAAGGGGTTTTCGCCATAGGCGAACAAGTCGGCCAGGAAATCGCTGGCCTGCCCGAAGCCCCCCAGCCCGGCGCCGAGCACGTTCAGCGCGGCAAGAAACAGATAGAGACACAGCCCGGCATAGATACCGCGCAGCCAGGCCGGCACTTCTCGCCGTGGCTGGCGGGCCAAGGCCCGACTGTCGGTCGTTGAGGGTGTTGGTTCAGTTCTCGACATTAGAAACCTGCTAGGTGGCGGCGCGGTCATTGTGTCAATTGCGTGACGAATTCATGTCAGCCCGCGCACGGTAACGAGCCTTTGTGACATTTTGATGACAGCCGCACATTCACGAAACGTAGCCTTTAAGCCATCAGATTAGGTGGTGAAGGAAAAGGCGTCGAGTCCATCCCCTTGCCACTAATTCAGAAAAAGGCGTAAACCTCCCTACCGCTTCGCTAACGCTGCTATCTTGTAGGGCTTGCGTCCGCCCATCTCGGAGCCACTATGTCCGCCTCTCGCGCCCTCATGAATATCGCCATTGCCATACTGACACTTGTCTTATCCACAACCGCTTTTGCCGACCCGCGCCAGGAGTGGTATGGCTATGCGGATGCACTGGAGCGCGGCGAGCGCCAGGCCAACTACTGGCAAACGGGCTGGACGACGTTCTACGCCGGCAGCTTGGTGCTCAATGCCTACCAGTCCAGCGAGGCGAGCAGCAGCGACGACCGCTTCGATGCACGGGTAGGGGCAGTGAAGTCGGCACTGGCCTTGGGCGGTATGTTCTTCGATCGCCAGCCACATCCTCAGGCGCGACGCGAATTTCAGCAGCTCGATGGCGAGACTGACCTGGCCCATGCTCGCGCGCTGATCGAACAGACCGCGGCGATCGAGCGCGAGCGGCGTACCTGGCAGTCGCGCATGGGGTCGCTGCTGGTCAACACTGCCGGCGGCCTTGCCATCGCGTTGGGCGATGATCGGGCTGAAGATGGCGCGATCAGCTTCGCCACCGGCATGCTGATCGGCGAGCTGCAGATCTGGTCCCAACCCCGCCAGGCCACCACGGCGCTCAACCGTTTCCAGCCGGCCCGAGTCTCGATGGGCGACGTGCGCCTGGATCTCGAATACGCCTTCGTGGTGGCGCCCGACCAGCTGGGCATGCAGATCCGCTACTAACTTTTTACCGTCGCTTTTTCCCGCCTCCCTCTCTTTTTCCTGTCTCCCTCGGCCGCTATTATAGGCGGCCAGCTTTTTTCCACGCTCCGATGAGCTACCGCGTCACGCTGGCCCTTGGCATTATTGTTATGTTATAACCTTCGCTATTCGAGGATAATATCGTCATGGCGCATCGTCACCACCATCGGCCGGAAGGCCCCTGCCATTTTTCGTTGATGTCGCTGGCGGCCGGGCGTCGGCTGCTGCTGGCGCTCATACCGCTGGCTGGGCTGTGGCTGGCTGTCGCCTGGGCGGCGCGGTGGTGGGTCTGATGTCGCGGCTTCGCCTGCACGACCTGCAACTCGCCCAAGGTGGGCGCACGGTGCTCGAGCACGTCAGCGGCACCTTCCAGGATGGTGCCATCACCGCCCTGCTCGGTGCCAATGGGGCGGGCAAGAGTACCCTGATCCAGGCGATCATGGGCGAGCTCAAGCCCGTCGCCGGGCACGTGGAGTGCAGCGTGCCCAAAGAGCATCGCGCCTGGCTGCCGCAGCAGCTGGTGCTGGATCTCTCTTTCCCGATGAGCGTGGAGGAGCTGATCATGACCGGCACCTGGCCAAGCCACGGGGCGCTCAAGGGTTACTGCGGGCCTCACTATCGCCGCGCCCGGGAGGTGATGTCGCGGCTGGGTATCTCGCATCTGGCGCACCGTCCGCTGGGCGAACTCTCCGGAGGCCAGCGCCAGCGTGCCCTGCTCGGACGCACGCTGATGCAGGAAGCGGAGCTGCTGCTGCTCGACGAGCCGTTTGCCAACGTCGACATCGAAACCGTCGAGGTGATCGCCACCGTGCTGCGCGACATGGCTGCCCAGGGCGCCACCATCATCGTGGTACTACACGATCTCGAGCACCTGGCGCGTCTGGCCGATTGTGTGCTGGGCCTGGCCGGCGGTCATGCCCAGTGGAGCACCCCCGAAGCGATCATCCAGCATCACCATGGCGGCACCCAGCGCCACCATCACGCGCCGATCCTGCCCTTGAACCTGCAGCGCATCTCCTCATGATCGATCTTTTGACCAGCTGGTTCATCACCCCCTTCGACTACGGCTTCATGCGCCGCGCGGTGGTCGCCGGGCTCGCCCTTTCGCTTGCCGCCCCACCGCTCGGAGTGTTCTTGATGCTGCGCGGCATGAGCCTGATCGGCGATGCCATGGCCCACGCCATTCTTCCCGGCGTCGCGCTGGGCTTTTTGCTCGCTGGCTTCTCGCTGCCGGCAATGAGCCTGGGCGGCATCATCTCCGGGCTGGTGGTGGCGGGGCTCGCCGGCAGCGTGTCGCAGATGACCGGTCACCGCGAGGACTCGGCAATGGCCAGCTTCTTTCTCATCTCGCTCGCCGCCGGCGTGATGCTGGTATCGCTTGGTGGCAGCAGCGTCGACCTGACCCATGTGCTGTTCGGTTCGATCCTGGCGGTCAACAGCACCGCATTGATCCTGATCGCCGCGATCAGCTCGACCATCGTGCTGGCGCTGGCGCTGATGTTCCGCGTCCTGGTGGTGGAGTGTCTCGACCCGCTGTTCCTGCGCGGCCAGGGCATGCGCAGCGGCCTGGTGCACGGCCTGTTCCTGGGGCTGGTGGTGCTCAACCTGACTGCCGGCTTCCAGACCCTGGGCACCTTGATGGCGGTGGGCCTGATGATGCTGCCAGCCACTACCGCGCGCTTCTGGAGCAAGCGTTTGGAGGGGCTGATGGTGATCGCCATCGGCTGGGCGATGCTCGCCAGCACCGGGGGGCTGTTGCTCTCCTACCACCTGTCGCTGCCCTCGGGGCCAAGCATCATCATGCTGGCCGGTATCGGCTACATCTTCTCGGCGCTATTCGGCCGTCACCACAGCCTGACGGCCAAGCTGCGCCGTCGTGCCACGCCACTCGACGCCAGTGAGCCCGGCTGACTCACCATTGCTACCAGGAGGTTTTCATGTCCAAACCGATCACACTAGGCCTGATGCTCGGCACTGCCGGCCTCTTTGCCCTGTCGCCCCTCCACGCCGATGAGCGTATCGAGGTCATCGCCAGCTTCAGCATTCTGGCCGACATGACCGCCAATGTTGGCGGCGAGCATGTCAACGTCACCGCCCTGGTCGGCCCGGACAGCGATGCCCACGTCTTCTCGCCCAGCCCCACCCAGGCCCGCGCCATCGCTGAGGCCGATCTCGTCGTCTTCAACGGCCTGCAGTTCGAGGGCTGGATGGAGCGGTTGATCGAATCGAGCGACTACGCCGGCCCCCTGGTCATCGCCAGCGAAGGGACCGACAGACTCGCCTATCACGGCCATGATCACGAGCACGCTCATGGCCACGAGGCGCACGAGCACGACCAGGATCATGGCGACGAGCATGACGATCACGACCATGGCGAGTTTGACCCCCACGCCTGGCAAGACATGGCGATGGCCCAGGTCTATGTACTGAATATCCGCGACGGCCTGATCGAGGCGGACCCGGACAACGCAGATGCCTACCGTGACAACGCCGACCGCTACATCAACGAGATCGAGAATACCGAAGCGCAGATCCGCGAGTTGCTCACCCAGATTCCCCCGGCGAGTACGGTGATCACCGGTCACGACTCCTTCGGCTACTTCTCCAACGCCTACGCCATCCGCTTTCTCTCGCCGGTGGGTCTGACCACCGAGGCCGAGCCCAGCGCCGCCAACATGGCGCACCTGATCGACGTGGTACGCGAGCAGAACGTCGGCGCGCTGTTCCACGAGAACATGACCAGCCCCGCGATCATCAACCAACTGGCCGAGGAGACCGGTCTGGAGATCGCCGGCACCCTCTATGCCGACGCCTTGGCGGCGCAGGGCGAGGCCAGCACCTATCTGGGCATGATGCATCACAATGCCGAGGTGCTGCATGCCGCTCTGGCCGACCCCGGCCATCTGCATGATAACGACCATGAGCACGAGCATGACGATCATGGCCACAGCCACTGACCGGCCTGACGTACGCCAAAACGCCACCTTCGGGTGGCGTTTTTTATTGGAAATAAGCGCGGGCATAACTTAATCGGCACAGCTCATGAAACACGACTAGTCTGCATAAGCCACTCGCAATGTAACTCCAACAATAACTTCAACAGGAGTAATGACAATGAAGGACGACACACCGCCTGCTCCCTGCACCCTTCCCACGCTCAAGCTGAGCCGGCGAGCCTTCATGGGCACTGCCGCCGCAGCCGGAGCCGCCGCGGCGTTCGCGCCCGGCATGGCACTGTCGCAGCAGCGCCCTTGGGACGGCTCCCTGGTTTCCTATCCCGACCCGGCCTTCGAGATCATCGATGAGCGCTTCGCCCGCTACCGCTTGGCCAATGCCGCCGTCGAACGGCTTGCCAGCGGTTTTCGCTGGGCGGAGGGTCCGGTCTATTTCGGCGACGGAGGCTATCTGCTCTGGAGCGATATTCCCAACAACAAGCTGATGCGCTGGCTTGAAGATACCGGAGAAGTCAGCGTCTTCCGTCAATCGTCGAACTACGCCAATGGCCATACCCGCGACCGCGAGGGACGGCTACTCTCCTGCGAGCACGACACGCGGCGCGTGACCCGCACCGAGTACGACGGCTCGATCACCGTGCTCGCCGATGCGTTCGAGGGCAAGCCGCTCAACGCGCCCAACGACATCATCGTCCATCCCGATGGTGGCATCTGGTTCACCGACCCGGGCTACGGCATCCTGATGCACTACGAAGGTCATGTCGCGGACTTCGAACTCCCCGAAGCCGTCTATCGCATCGACCCGCAGAGCGGCCAGCTGGAGAAGATGGCGGAGGTCGAGAAACCCAACGGCATCGCCTTCTCGCCCGACTACTCGCGGCTCTACGTCGCCGATACTGGCGGCACCCATGCCGCCGATCATCCCCACCAGATCCTGGTGTGGGACGTCGAGGAGAACGGCACGCGCCTGGTCAACGAGCGGCAGTTCGCCGAGGTCGGCCCCGGTTTCGTCGACGGACTGGCGGTGGATACCGACGGCAACCTGTGGTGCGGTGCCATCTTCGGCGGGCTTTTCGGTGCCGACGATCACGATGGCGTGCATTGCTATGCCGACGACGGCACGCTGATCGGCAAGATTCACCTGCCTGAGCCCTGCGCCAACCTCTGCTTCGGCGGGCCTAGGCGCAACCGGCTGTTCATCACCGGCAGCCAGTCGCTCTATGCCGTCTACGTCGAGACACAGGGGGTCGCAGTGTGGATCAATGACACGCAAGGCTGATCGCGACGATGCTCGATAGTGAGGGGCGCCGCCTTCGGGTGGCGCCCTTTTTATGGGAACATCGTCTTTTGCGTTTCATGTTCAGGACACCGCCATGCTCGAACTGCGCCAGGTGCGCAAGACCTACCACACGCCCCAGGGGCCGCTCACGGTGCTCGATGGCGTCGACCTGCGCCTCGCACCTGGCGAGAGCGTGGCACTGATGGGCGAGTCGGGCAGCGGCAAGTCGACGCTGCTGCACTTGGCCGCCGGGCTCGACACTCCCGACAGCGGCACGATCACGCTCGACGGCAAGGCGCTCTCGTCGCTCGCCGAGCCGGGCCGCGCCGCACTGCGCCGCAACCGCCTGGGGCTGATCTTCCAGCAGTTCCATCTGGTGCCGAGCCTGAGCGTGGCCGACAACCTGACCCTGCAGGCACGCCTGGCCGGGCGCGAGGAGAAGGCCTGGTCGCGTGAGCTGATCGAGCGCCTGGGACTTGCCGCCATGGCCGGACGCTACCCAGAGCAGCTCTCCGGCGGCCAGCAGCAGCGCCTGGCGATCGGCCGTGCCCTGGCGGTGCGCCCCGCCCTGCTGCTTGCCGACGAGCCCACCGGCAACCTCGACGAGACGACCGCCGACGAGGCCCTCGCACTGCTGCTCGAGCTGGTCCGCGACAGTGGCTGTGCACTGCTGATGGTCACCCACAGCCACCGCGTGGCGGCGCCGCTGGCGCGCTGCGTGACGCTCTTCCACGGGCGGCTGGCGGCTCCTGCCTCATGAGTACCGCCTTCCTCACGCTGCTGTCGCACTACCGCCGCCATCCGGGGCAGCTCGCCATGCTGCTGGTGGGGTTGTGGGTGGCCAGCGCGTTGTGGAGCGGCGTGCAGGCGATCAATGCCACCGCCCGCGATAGCTACGCCCGTGCCGAAGGGGTATTCAGTGCCCAGCTCGACCGCCTCGAGCGTCGCGATGGCCAAGCCATTGCGCTCGAGGAGTACCTGGCGCTGCGCCTGGCGGGCGCCCCGGTCTCGCCGCTGGTCGAGGGGCGGGTGGCGCTGGGGGACGACAGCCGCCTGGAGGTAGTCGGCATCGACGCGCTGACGCTGCCGGAGGGCAGCGGCTTTCGTACCGCCGGCGGCACCGCCACGCTCACCGACTTCCTCCAGCCGCCCTATCTGGCCCGAGCAGCCCCGGAGACCGAGACCGCACTATGGCGGGACGGCATGCCGCCCCGGCTCGCCGACGGCCGCCCGCTGCCACCCGCGCAATCGGCGCCGGAGCTGCCGCCGGGGCTCGCGGTGATGGACATCGCCGCGGCGCTGGCCCTGCTCGAGCGCGACGGCATCGACCACCTGCTGCTCCCCACCGACGCGACGCTCGCGCTGCCCGATACCCTGGTGCGCGTGCGCGCCGAACAGCTGGCAAGCCCCGGCCAACTCACCGACAGCTTCCACCTCAACCTCACCGCCATGGGCCTGCTGACCCTGGTGGTCGGCCTGTTCATCGTGCATGCCGCCCTCGGTCTCGCCCTGGAGCAGCGCCTGGGGCTGCTGCGCACGCTGCGCGCGCTGGGCGTCTCCGGACGCATGCTGGTCGGCCTGCTGCTGTTCGAGCTGCTGATCATCGGCGCGATCGGGGCGGTACTGGGCATCGCCAGCGGTGTTTGGCTCGCCGCTCAGCTGCTGCCGGACGTGGCGGCGAGCCTCGGGGCGCTCTACGGTGAGCAAGTGGGCACCGGCCTCGCCCTGCCATGGCACTACTGGCTGGGAGGGCTGGGCGTCACCTTGGGTGGGCTGTTCACCGCAGCGTCGGGTACCGTGTGGCGCGCCGCCCGGCTGAACATCCTCGGGTTGGGTCAGGCCCAGGCCTGGCGTGCACGATTTCAGCGCCAGCTCAGGCTCATGGCGCTCTTCGGCGCCCTGATGTGGCTGGCCGCCTTCGCGCTGTGGCTGTGGCTGCGCGCGCAGCCGCCCGCCGAGGGGCTCGTTGCGGGGTTCATGATGGTCGCCGCCGGCCTGCTGGCCGCAGCACTATGGCTGCCGCCGCTGCTGGCCGCAACGCTCGGGCTGGCCGGGCGTGCGCTGCGTCGTTATCCATTGGCCCAGTGGGCATTGGCCGACCTGCAGTTGCAGCTCCCGCGCCTGGCTCTGGCGATGATGGCGCTGCTGATCGCGCTCACCGCCAACCTCGGCGTGGGCAGCATGGTCGGCGGCTTTCGCCTTACCTTCCTCGAGTGGCTCGACCAGCGCCTGGTCGCCGACCTCTACCTCAACCCCGACACCGAGCAGCACGACGCAATCGTCGAATGGCTTGCACCGCGCCCCGAGATCGCCACCCTACTGCCGCGACGCAGCACCGAGAGCACGCTGCTCGCCGTGGAGGGTGCAAGCGTCGCCGAGCGGCCGGTCTCGCTCTACAGCCTCACGCCCGAGCCACCGCTGACCGACCACTGGCCGCTGCTCGAGACGCTGGACGATAGCCAGGACGCCTGGCGAGACTTCATCGAGGGAGCGGCCCTGATCAACGAGCAGCTCGCCTACGCCACCGGACTCGCCCCCGGCGCGCGGATCACCCTGGCCACCCCCGAGGGGGCGTGGGAAACACACGTGACCGGCATCTATCCCGACTACGGCAACCCGCGTGGCGAGGTGACCCTCAGCGACACGTTGCTGGCCGAGCGCTTCGCCGCGCCGCCCGGCAGCATCGGCGTCGTGCTCGCGCCCAACCTGGCATCGTCCGAAATCGCACTGCTGCGCCGTGCGCTCGCCCAGCGCTTTGCACTGGGTGAAGGCGCGTTGATCGACCAGCAGGCGGTCAAGCGCCAGGCACGCGATATCTTCGAGCGCACCTTCACCATCACCTATGCCCTCAACGGCCTGACGCTGGGAGTGGCCGGGCTGGCGCTTCTCTCGAGCTTGCTCGCCCAGGGCCGCCAGCGGCGCGCGCAGCTCGCTCCGCTGTGGGCCTTGGGTGCAAGTCGCGCTCGCCTGGTGACGATCTCCGTGGCCCAGCTCGGTGGCGCCGCCTTGCTCACCGCCCTGCTCGCCATCCCGCTGGGCATCGCCCTGACCTGGGGCCTGGTGGCGGTGATCAACGTAGCGGCCTTCGGCTGGCGCCTGCCGCTGACGCTTTTCCCCCAGCAGATGGCGCTCACTTTGCTCCTGGCGCTCGGCGTGGCCTGGTTTGCCGCTCTGCTGCCCGCCTGGCGGCTCATGCGCACCCCACCGCGCGAGTTGCTGGCGGAGTTCGAGGCCTCATGATGCGCAGGCATGTTGGACTCGGGCTGGCCGTGATCCTCGGCCTGGCGGCGCTGCTGTGGCTCGCCTTGCCATCCCGCGACGAGGCGCCGCCCACCGGCAGCTTCGCCGGGCTCGGCGAGAGTGCCGAGGGCTACGCCCAGGCTCGTCCGGGTACGCCGCTGCGCTTTCCCGAGGATCACGGCGCCCACCCCGACTACCGCATCGAGTGGTGGTACCTGACCGCCAATCTGGAGGACGAGCGAGGCGAGCCGCTCGGCATTCAATGGACGCTGTTCCGCCAGGCGCTGGCCCCACCGGGAGAGGCGGACCAGGAGGCGCCGGACTCCCCCTGGTCCAGCCGCCAGCTGTGGATGGCGCATGCCGCGCTTTCCACGGGCGAGGAGCACTTCGTCGCCGAGCGCTTCGCGCGCGGCATGCATGTCGCAAACGGACGCGGCCAGGCCGGCGCCGAGGCCGCCCCCTTCGCTGCCTGGCTCGACCACTGGCGCCTGGAGAGTCCCGCCGAGCGGGCCGAGCAGGAGGACTTCGAACATCTCGTCGTCAGCGCCTCGGACCACTATGCCGGGCGCGACTTCGGCTACCGCCTGGCGCTCACAGCCGAGGGACCGCTGGTGCTGCATGGCAAGGGGGGATTCAGCCAGAAGTCCGCCGACGGCCAGGGCTCGATCTACTACAGCCAGCCGTTCTGGCGTGTCAAGGGGGAGGTGGAGATCGACGGTGAGGTGCGTGCGGTGAGCGGCCGCGGTTGGCTCGACCGCGAGTGGAGCAGCCAGCTGCTTGGGCCCGAGCAGCGCGGCTGGGACTGGTTCTCGCTGCACTTGGAGGGCGGTGCCAAGCTAATGGCCTTCCGCCTGCGCGGCGGCGGCGAAGGCGGCGAAGCGTTCGTCTCCGGCAGCTGGATCGACGCCGACGGCACCCAGACGCCGCTGCAGGCCGGCGATCTCGACCTGCAGCCGCTCGAGTACCAGGCGGTGGCCGGCCGCGAGGTGCCGACCCGCTGGCGCCTGCAACTGCCGGCCCGCGGGCTGGACGTGACCGTGAATTCGCGCCACCCCCAGCGCTGGATGGAGACCGCCTTCCCCTACTGGGAAGGCGATGTAGTGGTGGAAGGCAGCCACGCGGGCATGGGCTACTTGGAGATGACGGGATATTGACCAGGCCAGGGCTAGCGCGTCGCACCCCACTCGAGCATCGTTTCGAGCAGTTCGCGTAGTAGCAGGCGCACCTTTTCGGCTCGGTCGTCGCGATAGGCGAATATCGGCGCGTCGTCGTTGGGCTCGTTCATGTAGGTGATCTGCGAGAGTTCGAGCTGCACGGCATGGATATGGTCTGCCGGATCGCCGTAATGGCGGGTGATGTGCCCGCCCTTGAAGCGCCCGTTAGTCACGTGGCTGAAGCGCGTCTGGGCAGCGCACACGGCCTGCAGTCGCCCGCTCAAGCCGGGATCGCAACTGCGCCCCTCGAAGGTGCCGAGATTGAGATCGGGCAGCCGGTCCTCGAACAGGCGCGGGATGCGCGAACGGATCGAGTGGGCGTCGAACAGCAGCGCGTAGCCGAAGCGCGCCTTGAGCCGGGCAAGCTCGCCGGCCAGGGCCTCGTGATAGGGTCGCCAGACGTGCGCCTTGGCCCACTCCCGCGTCTCCCGGCTCGGCATGCCCCCGTCCCGAAACAGCGGCCGTCCGTCGAAGTCGATAACGGGGAACAACCCGGTGGTGGCGCCTGCATAGAGCGGGGTGTCGTCCTCGGGGCGGTTGAGGTCGATCACGTAGCGCGAGTAGCGTGCCTCGAGGCGGCTTGCGCCCCGGCCTTCGCCAAGTTCCGCGGCGAAGTCGTAGAGCCTCGGAATATGCCAGTCGGTGTCGGAAAGCGCGCGCGCCTGCTCGCCAAGGCCCGTCTCCACCTCGGGCGTCAGTCGCGTGCCGGCATGCGGCATCGAGATCAGCAGCGGCGTATCGCCCTGCGTCAGCCGGTAACTCTCATCCATGCGCTCACCTCCTCTCCCGCCTTGAATACCGTTGCCGGCAATTGTCCGCCCAGCCAGTAGCTGAGCTCGGCCGGGCCGGCAATGTCCCAGGCCACGGCGTCCGCCACCTTGCCCACCTCCAGCGAACCGTGGCTCGCCTCGATGCCCAGTGCCTTGGCGGCATTGAGCGTGACCCCGGCCAGGGCCTCCTCCGGGGTGAGGCGAAACAGCGTGCAGGCCAGATTCATCATCAGCCGCAGCGACAGCGCCGGCGATGTGCCCGGGTTGAGGTCACTGGCCACCGCCATCGCCACGCCCTGCGCGCGGAAGGCATCGATCGGCGGCAGCTGCGTCTCACGCAACGTCAGGAAGGCCCCCGGCAACAGCACCGCCGCAGTGCCGCGCTGCGCCATCGCCCGGGCATCCGCCTCGTCGGCGTATTCGACATGATCGGCGGAGAGCGCGCCGAACTCGGCGGCAAGCTGACAACCGCCGAGGCGCGAGAGCTGCTCGGCGTGCAGCTTGAGCGGCAGGCCGAGACGCCTGGCGGTCTCGAACACCCGTCGCATCTGCTCGACCGAGAAGGCGATCCCCTCGCAGAAGCCGTCCACCGCGTCGGCCAGCCCCTCCTCGGCCAGCGTCGGCAGGATCGTCTCGCACACCAGGTCGATGTAGGCGTCGCTGCGCCCCTGGTACTCCGGCGGCAGCGCATGGGCGGCAAGGCATGTCGTGTACACCTCGACCGGCAGACGCTCGCCGATCATGCGTGCGACCTGGAGCATCTTGCGCTCGCTGTCGAGATCGAGCCCGTAGCCTGACTTGATCTCGAGGGTGGTCACGCCCTCGCGCAGCAGCAGTCGGGCGCGCGCCTTGGCGGCCTCGAGCAGCGCATCGACGCTTGCCTCGCGGGTTGCCCGCACGCTGCTGACGATACCGCCGCCCCGGCGGGCGATGGTCTCGTAATCGACGCCTTCCAGGCGCTGCTCGAATTCGCCGCTGCGATCGCCGCCAAACACCAGATGGGTGTGACAATCGATCAACCCCGGCGTCAGCCAGCGCCCGCCAAGGTCGAGAATCTCGTCAATTTGGCATTCTCCAGCCTCAGCCTCGGGCAGCTGCGCCTCGGGGCCGATCCAGGCGATGCGGCCCTCCTCGACGATCAACGCGGCATCGCGGATGACGGCGTAACGGCCGCCCGTCAGAGTCGCGGCGTGACAGTGACGCCAGAGCGTCTTGCCTGTCATTTCATGAGATGGTGTCATGCTCGTCTCCCCGATCGATCATCGGCAGATCGAGCCCCTGCTCGCGGGCGCAGTCGATGGCGATCTCGTAGCCGGCGTCGGCGTGGCGCATCACGCCGGTGGCCGGGTCGTTGTGGAGTACCCGGGCAATGCGCCGGTCGGCCTCCTCGCTGCCGTCGCAGACGACCACCATCCCGGCGTGCTGGGAAAAGCCCATGCCCACGCCACCGCCGTGGTGCAGCGACACCCAGGTCGCGCCGCTGGCGGTGTTGAGCAGGGCGTTGAGCAGCGCCCAGTCGGAGACGGCATCGCTGCCGTCGCGCATGCCCTCGGTCTCGCGGTTGGGGCTGGCCACCGAGCCGGAGTCGAGGTGGTCGCGGCCGATCACCACCGGGGCCGTGAGTTCGCCGTTACGCACCATTTCATTGAACGCCAGGCCAAGCTTGGCGCGCTGGCCGAGCCCGACCCAGCAGATGCGCGCCGGCAGCCCCTGGAAACTGATCCGCTCGCGGGCCATGTCGAGCCAGTGATGCAGATGGGCGTCGTCGATCAGTTCCTTGACCTTGGCATCGGTCTTGTAGATGTCCTCGGGGTCGCCGGAGAGCGCCGCCCAGCGGAATGGACCGACACCGCGGCAGAACAGCGGGCGGATATAGGCCGGCACGAAGCCGGGGAAATCGAAGGCGTTCTCGACACCCTCCTCCTGGGCCATCTGACGAATGTTGTTGCCGTAATCGAAGGTCGGCACGCCCATCGCCTGGAACTCGAGCATCGCCTTGACGTGTACCGCCATCGAACGCTTGGCGGCCTTGACCACCGCCTCCGGCTCGCGCTTGCCGCGCCCACGGTACTCGTCCCACTCCCAGCCCGCCGGCAGGTAGCCGTTGAGCGGATCGTGGGCACTGGTCTGGTCGGTGACCATGTCGGGTCGAACACCCCGCCGGACCAGCTCGGGCAGCACTTCGGCGGCGTTGGCGCACAGCGCGATGGAGATCGCTTTGCCTTCGCGGGTGTAGCGCTCGATACGCGCCAGCGCGTCGTCGAGATCATCGGCTTGCTCGTCGACATAGCGCGTGCGCAGGCGGAAATCGATACGCGACTGCTGGCACTCGATGTTGAGCGAGCAGGCCCCGGCGAGCGTCGCCGCCAGCGGCTGGGCGCCGCCCATGCCGCCCAGGCCGGCAGTCAGAATCCAGCGCCCTGCCAGCGTGCCATCGTAGTGCTGGCGACCGGCCTCGACGAAGGTTTCATAGGTGCCCTGCACGATGCCCTGGCTGCCAATGTAGATCCACGAGCCGGCGGTCATCTGGCCGTACATCATCAGGCCCTTGGCATCGAGCTCGTTGAAGTGTTTCCAGTTGGCCCAGTGCGGCACCAGGTTTGAGTTGGCGATCAGCACCCGGGGCGCATCCGCGTGGGTCTTGAACACACCGACCGGCTTGCCGGACTGCACCAGCAGCGTCTCGTCGGCCTCGAGACCCTTGAGCGACTCGACGATGGCGTCGAAGCACTCCCAGTTGCGTGCGGCGCGGCCGATGCCGCCGTAGACCACCAGCTCCTTGGGATTCTCGGCGACTTCCGGGTCGAGATTGTTCATCAGCATGCGCAGCGGCGCTTCGGTCAGCCAGCTCTTGGCACTCAGCTGGTTGCCGCGCGGGGCGCGGATGACGGTATCGCGAAAGCGTGTAGGGGCCATGAGCCACTCCAGATGTCCAAATTTGTATATACATTAGGTGAGACAACTCCCTGAAAGCAACTTCCGCGTCCACTCTTTTTCATTCACCAACACGGTGCCAACCGCCCTACCAATGCACCAAAATAGCGGACTATGTATAAATCATTGTAATGGCTTTACCCCGCCATGGGAGTCAGATATATGTATATACATTAGATATATTACGGAGTTTACCCACGATGCAGCGCTACTTCGCCGATCATGCTCTGCTGCCTAGCGGCTGGGCCAAAAGGGTACTGCTCGAGGTCGACACGGCCGGAACGCTGGTTAGCGTGACTCCCGAGCGCGCACCGGGCAGTGCCGAACGATTGCGGGGCCCGGCACTGCCCGGCATGCCCAATCTGCACTCGCACGCCTTTCAACGCGCCATGGCAGGGCTTGCCGAGGTCGGCAGCGAACGGCCAGACAGTTTCTGGAGCTGGCGCGAGCGCATGTACGCCCTAGTCGACCGGCTGACGCCCGGACAAGTCGCCACCGTCGCCCAGGCGCTTTATGTGGAGATGCTCAAGGGCGGCTACACCCAGGTGAGCGAGTTCCACTACCTGCATCACGATCCTCAAGGGCGCCCTTACGCCGACCCGGCGGAGATGGCCTGGGCGATCAGCGGCGCCGCCGAGCGCAGCGGTATCGGTCTGACTCTGCTGCCGGTGCTCTATGCCCACGGCGGGTTCGGCGGCCAGCCGCCCAGCGCGGGGCAGCGCCGCTTCGTGCATGACGTTGAGAGCTTCCTGCGCCTGCTCGAGGGGCTGGCACCCGCCCTGGCGGCCCGACCGACCCAGGCGCTCGGCATGGCCTTTCATTCGCTGCGCGCGGTGACCCTCGACGAGATGCGCGCGGTGCTCGAGGCCAACCCCGTCGGCCCACGGCATATTCATGTCGCCGAGCAGGCGCGTGAAGTGGAGGAGAGCCTGGCCTATTCGGGCCAACGCCCGGTGCGCTGGCTGCTCGACAACATCGCGGTCGATGAGCGCTGGTGCCTGATTCACGCGACCCATCTCGACGACAGCGAACTGCGCGATCTCGCCGCCAGCGGCGCCGTGGCCGGACTCTGCCCCACCACCGAGGCCAACCTCGGCGATGGACTGTTTCGCGCCGTCGAGTACGCCGCCCAGGGTGGCCGGCTGGGCATCGGCTCCGACAGCCATGTCTCGCTCGATGTCGTCGAGGAGTTGCGCCTGCTGGAGTATGGCCAGCGCCTCGCCACGCGCCGGCGCAACTGCCTGCACGACAGCGAGATTCGCCCGGTTGGCGACTGGCTCTACCGCTGCGCACTCGCGGGAGGCGCCCAGGCGTCCGGCCAGCCGATAGGCGCCCTGGCGCCGGGAATGCGCGCCGATCTCGTGGTGCTCGACGGCGACGATCCCTATCTGGCGACGGCCGATGACGCGTCGCGCCTGGGGCGCTGGCTGTTCGGCGGCACGCAGCGCCAGATACGCGACGTGATGGTCGCCGGACGCTGGGTGATAGAGGAGCGCCGCCACGCACTTGACGACGAAAACCGCGCGGCGCTTGGCACGCTGTTCACGGGCCTCGGCTAGCGCTCGAGTCACGCAACCCGCTTCGACAACAACCACACCTCGGAGTTACCATGATTGCTACCCAAGCCCCGCCTGCGATCTTGCTCAAGTTGCTGCTGCCAAGCCTGCTCGGCATCTTCGTATTCTTCGTGCCGATCACCCTCAACGGCACCACCACCATCCCCCTCGACCATATGGTGACGGCGCTGCGCGCGCTGCTTGGCGACGCGGTGCGCCTTTACGCCATGGCAGTGATCGTCGCCGGCGCGCTCTATCCCATCCTCACCGGGCGCTGGCGCGAGAGCCGCACCGAGCAGGTCTTCACCCTGCTCAAGGGGCTCGGGGTGGTGTTCGGCGTCCTGGCGCTGACCGGGGTCGGCCCGGCGGCACTGCATACCCCCGACATGCTGCCGTTCCTGTTCGACCGGCTGGTGGTCTCGGTGGGATTGATCGTGCCGATCGGTGCGATCTTCCTGGCACTACTGATCAACTACGGCCTGCTGGAGGGCGCCGGCGTGCTGTGCCAGCCATTGATGCGGCCGCTGTGGCGAACTCCGGGACGTTCGGCCATCGATGCCGTCGCCTCCTTCGTCGGCAGCTACTCGATCGGGTTGCTGATCACCAACCGCGTCTACCAGGCCGGTCAGTATTCGGCACGCGAAGCGGCGATCATCGCCACCGGCTTCTCCACCGTCTCGGTGACCTTCATGCTGGTGGTGGGGCGTACGCTGGACCTGATGCCGCTATGGAACCTCTACTTCTGGCTGACACTTGCGATCACCTTCGCAGTAACCGCGATCACCGTGCGCTTGCCGCCGCTGTCGCGGCTGGACGGCGACTCGAGTCATGCCGAGATAGTCGTGCCGCGCGGTCAACGCCTGTCACGCGCCTGGCAGGAGAGCCTGGCCGCCGCCGAGCGCGCACCGAACCTCGCGGCAGGCGTGGGAATCAACCTCAAGGAGGGCATGCTGATGGCAATGAGCATCCTGCCCTCGATCCTCTCGGTGGGGCTGATCGGCCTGCTGCTGGCCAAGTTCACGCCGGTGTTCGAATGGATCGGCCTGCTGTTCTATCCGCTGATCGCGCTGTTCGGCATCGAGGAGGCGCGCCAGCTCTCCCAGGCGGCGGCCTCGGGGCTCGCCGAGATGTTCCTGCCGGCGCTATTGATGGTCGACGCCGAGCTTCCCGCGCGCTTCGCCGCCGGCGTGATCTCGGTCTCCTCGATCCTGTTCTTCTCCGCCTCGATCCCCTGCATCCTGTCGACGCGCATACCGCTCTCCATTGCCCACATCGTGGCGATCTGGTTCCTGCGAACGCTCTTTAGCCTGGCGCTGGCAATTCCCGCCGGCTACTTCGCCGCCTGGCTGGTGAGCTGAGCCGCCACCTGGCGCACTCAGTGAGCTGAGTGCGCCATGGAGCGCAGCTTGTAACGATCTCCGGGGTGCAGCAGGTGGGCATAGCTGATCAAACGCTCGCCCGACCAGGTACGCCGGCGTACGCTCAGACAGGGAAGCAACGCATCGACCTGCAGCCATTCGACGGCCTGCGCCTCGGGCAGTACCGCCTCGACGATATGCTCCATGTCGGTGATCGGGCAGGCGGCGACTAGCACCTCGTTGGGGGTATGCCGCGAGAAGTCGGCCTCAAGGTAATTCGGCACCCAACGCGGATTGACGTAACGCTCCTCGAGCTGGATCGGCACGCTGTTCTCCAGATGGATCAGGGTGGTGTGGTAGAGCCGGGTGCCAATGCGCACGCCCATGCGCAGCGCCATCTCGTCATCGGCACGCACCGCCTCGCAGTGCAGCACCCGGTTCGTGTACACGTGGCCGCGATTGCGCACCTCGTCAGCGATGTTGTTGATCTCGACCAGCGGCGACTCCGAACGGCGGTCGGTGACGAAGGTGCCGATACCCGGCTGACGCACCAAGTAGCCCTCCTGGACCAGGTCGCGGATCGCCTTGTTGGCGGTCATACGGCTGACACCGAAGTCGGCGGCAAGCTGCTCCTCCGGCGGGATCTGATGATCGACCGGAAAGCTTCCCTCATGAATGCTGTCGAGCAGATACTGCTTGATCTGCAGGTAACGGGGCGGTTGGCGTGCCACGAACTCTCCTCGGATGGCGCCGTGCCGGCTCACGTCGTCAGCGGCTTCAGGTCAATTCTGATCAGGCGTGCCCGTGGCGACGCCTCCAGGGAAACGGATGATGACACCGACGCTGCATGCGCGCCAACTCTGTCCCACTGCCAGGCATCGCCCTGGTTGAGGGTGGCAGGCGAGGGCGCTTCTAGGCGCGCCTCCCCCGTCACGACAACCAGCAGCGTGTCGCACGCAAGGTCACGCATCAATGGCGTGGCAGGGTCGAACCAGGCCAGGCTCGCCTGCCAGCGCTTCGGGTCATGGATCAGATTGAGCGCCTGGCTCACGCCGTCGGGCAGACGGCAGCTCACCACCTCGTCGCCCTCGAACGCCACACTCTCGAAGGGGGGCAGCGCGACATGGCGATCCGGCCAGTCGAGATGCACCGGCCGATCACCGATGACGGTAAAATGGCGGCGCAGGCCGGGAAACGAAGAGAATGGGCCAGGTGCCTCGAGCTCGGCGATCGACACGCGCCACCCCGGCGAGCGGGCATCACTGAGGTCGCGCGCCAATTCACGGGCCACTCCGCCACCGTTGCGCCAGGCAACGACGGCGAGCTCGGCCAAGCGCAGAGTGGCAGGTGCGCTCAAGAGGCGCTCCTGCGGTAGCTCATCGAGGCGTCGATGCGGCCCAGGATGTAATCGCCCGCGGCCACAGGCGGGTATTTCACTACCTCGGCGCTTACTCCAAGCTCCTTGGGGTCGACCACGGCATCGTAGGTGGGATCGAAGAAGGTGGCGATGGAGTAGCGTTCGCGGCCGCTGGTATTGATGACCCGGTGCAGGGTGGACTGGAAGCGGTCGTTGGACCAGCGCGACAGCAGATCGCCGACATTGACCACCAGCGACCCCTCGATGAAGGGCGCGTCGATCCAGCGTTCGCTGCCCAGTTCTCGCACCTGCAGGCCGCCGGCATTGTCCTGGTAGAGCAGGGTGATGCAGCCGTAATCGGTGTGCGGCGCCACGCCGAACTGATCCGCAGGGCGCTCGGCCGTCTGTACCGGGTAGTAGATCGCTTGGGTGCGCTGCAGCGGCTTGCGGTACTTGGTAGCAAAGAAGCCAGGGTCGAGGGACAGGCTCACGGCAACGGCGCGCAGCAGGTCCGCCCCACAACGGCCTACCTCATGGAAGTAGGCGTCCATGGCACGCTGCAGTTCCGGCATGAAGCTTGGCCACTGGTTCGGGCCACGCAGCGCTTCGCCGGCCCGTACGCAGGGGTCATCCTCGGGCAGGTCGAGCCCCATGCTGTAGAACTCTTTCTCGTCGGGGCGGGTCGCCTGATACATGATCGCCCCGCCGCGGCGATGGAAACCGCGATGGCGCTTGTCGACCGCCACCTCCACCTTGCGCTCGAGCGGCAGATCGAAGAAGGCCTTGGCCGCCGTCAACGCCTCGTCGATGGTTGGCTGCGACAGGCCATGATTGACAATATAGAAGAAGCCGACCTCGGTGCAGGCCTGGCGGATCGCCTCGCCGGCACTCGCCAGACACTGGGGATCGCCTTCGCGCACCCCGTGCATATCGATCAGTGGAATCGTGGTAGCCATGCGTCACCTCGCTCATGAGTGTCCAGTTGGCCGCACGACCCTCTAGACAGTAAAAGTATATACATACCCTTCATACAAAGCATAAAGCATGCCATCACCCCTGGCGCTTCCTGCACTCATCATTTCGTGGCTTGTGCTCGAAAATCGAGCAAAAAGGTGAATGGTCATCTTAAAAGGCACTTGAATGGTGCGAGATATGCAGGACAAGCTGGGCTCTTGCATTGTGTTCGATAGCTGTATATACAGGAATAAAGCCATTGGCGACGAGAGACATTACATGGACCTCCATCTATCCCCCGGCGAGCTCACCCTGGATACGCTGCGCGACTTGTTCGAACGCCGCCCCACCCTCACCTTCGACGCACCGAGCCGGGCGCGCGTCGATGCCGCCGAGGCCAGGGTGGTGGCGATCCTCGGCAGCGGTCGCACGGTTTACGGCATCAATACCGGCTTCGGCATCCTTGCCCAGACCTCGATCCCCGAGGCGTCGCTGACCGAGCTGCAGCGCAACCTGGTGCTGTCGCACAGCACCGGTGTCGGCGAATTTATCGACGATGCCACGGTGGGCCTGATCCTGGCGCTCAAGGCGGCCTCGCTGGCGCGCGGCCATTCCGGGGTGCGCTGGGAGGTGATCGAGGCGCTGCTCGCGCTATACAACGCCCAGGTCTATCCGTGCATTCCGGCCAAGGGCTCGGTGGGCGCCTCCGGCGACCTGGCGCCGTTGGCACATCTGTCGGCAACGCTGCTCGGCGAGGGACGCATGCGCCACGCGGGGCGTGAAATGTCCGCCCGTGAGGGGCTCGAACTTGCCGGTCTGACACCGCTGGTGCTGGCACCCAAGGAGGGCCTGGCACTGATCAACGGCACCCAGGTCTCCACCGCCCTGGCGCTGCGCGGCCTGTTCGCCACCGAGAAGCTGTTCACCGCCGCGGTCATCGCCGGCAGCCTGACCGTGGATGCGCTCAAGGGTTCCGACGTGCCCTTCGACGCGCGCATCCAGGCGGTGCGTGGCCATCCCGGGCAGCGCGACGTGGCCGCGCTCTACCGCGAGTTGCTCGGCGGCAGCCAGATCCGCGAATCGCATCGCGACTGCCCACGCGTCCAGGACCCCTACTCGCTGCGCTGCCAGCCCCAGGTGATGGGGGCGTGTCTCGATCACTTGCGCTTCGCCGCCGAGGTGTTCCTGCGCGAAGCCAACGCGGTCTCCGACAATCCACTGATCTTCGACGACGGCGACGTACTCTCCGGCGGCAACTTCCACGCCGAGCCGGTGGCGATGGCCGCCGATGTGCTGGCACTGGTGATCGCCGAGGTCGGCGCACTCTCCGAGCGACGCCTCGCCCAGCTCGTCGACCCCAAACTCTCCGGCCTGCCGGCGTTCCTGGTCAAGGAGAGCGGTCTCAACTCCGGCTTCATGATCGCCCAGGTCAGCGCCGCGGCACTCGCCTCCGAGAACAAGACGCTGGCCCACCCGGCCAGCGTCGATAGCTTGCCCACCTCCGCCAACCAAGAGGATCACGTCTCGATGGCCACCTTTGCCGCACGGCGCCTGGCGGACATGGCCTTCAACTCAAGCGCAGTGGTCGCCATCGAATTGCTCGCCGCCGCCCAGGGCGTCGAATTCCATCTGCCGCTCGCCACCTCCGCACCGCTTGGCGAGGCGTTGGCGATCGTGCGCCGCGATGTGACACCTTATGAGCGCGACCGCTACTTCGCTCCGGATATCGAGGCGGCGCAGCGCTTCGTCAGCGAGGCGGCCTTCGAGGCGATCCTGCCCCGCACACGCCTCTATGCCTGACGCCAGCGCCCCACGCCATACCCCATCCGGAGAGCCGCTGTGACAGTCACTTCCACCCCCTCGGACGAGGCATTCATCGCCACACTGCACGAGGCGCTGGGCGACGCCGTCATCACCCGCGAGGCGATCCCCGAGCGCCACTTCAGCGATTGGACGCGCCACGCGCCGTGCCGTCCGCTAGCGCTGGTGCGCCCTCGCACCACCGAGGAGGTCGCCGCGACGCTGCGCCTGTGCCACGAGCACTATCGAGCGGTCGTCCCCCAAGGCGGCATGACCGGCCTGGCCGGCGGTGCGGTGCCGCGTGCCGACAGCATCGCGCTCTCGCTTGAGCGACTGCGCGGCGTGGTGGTCGACCGCGACGGCGCCACCGTAAGCGCCTGGGCGGGCACCTCGCTTGAAGACGTGCAGCAGGCCGCCGAGCGCGCGGGTTTTCGCTATCCGATAGACTTCGGCGCGCGTGGCAGCTGCCAGATCGGCGGCACGCTTGCCACCAACGCCGGCGGCCATGGCGTGATCCGCCACGGCATGACGCGCCAGCGGGTGCTGGGGCTCGAGGTGGTGCTCGCCGATGGCCGGGTGCTCGACCTGATGAACCCGATGCTCAAGAACAATACCGGCTACGACCTCAAGCAGTGCTTCATCGGCGCCGAGGGTACCCTGGGAGTGATCACCCGAGCGGTGCTCGCCCTGGCACCGCCGGCGCAGCAGACCCA
Organism: Halomonas sp. TA22; assembly: GCF_013009075.1. NCBI lineage: Bacteria > Pseudomonadati > Pseudomonadota > Gammaproteobacteria > Oceanospirillales > Halomonadaceae > Halomonas > Halomonas sp. TA22. The sequence goes on from NZ_CP053108.1 coordinate 3,496,417, forward strand.
CACCCTGCTCTGCGCGCTGCGCGACTATCCGGCGGCGGTGGCGCTGCTGCACCGCCTGCGCGGCGCCGGACTGGCCCTCGAGGCCTTCGAGACGATGTGGCAGGACTTCTACGCCATGAGCTGCGACTGGCATGGAGGCACGCCGCCGTTGCCTGCCGCGCACCCGCTCTATGTGCTGTGCGAGGCGGAGGGTGACGCCGCACGCCTGGAAGAGGCACTGGAAACGGCTATCGCCGAGGGCGAAGTGCTCGATGCCGTGCTCGCCGCTTCCACCGCCCAAGCACGCCAGCTGTGGGCGATTCGCGAGGCCACCGCGGCGTTTCCGACACGCCTTTCACCCCTCAACTTCGACATCAGTTTGCCCATCGGCGAGATCGGCGCATTCGTCACCACCGCCACGGCAGCGCTCGAGGCACGCTGGCCGGGGGTACGCATCGTCAACTTCGGCCATATCGGCGATGGCAACCTGCATCTCACCGTGGACTGTCATTCGCTTGATGCCGACGCTCCAAGCGTGCGCCACGAACTGGAGGCCGAGGTCTACCGCCTGGTCGGCGAGCGGCGCGGATCGATCTCGGCAGAGCATGGCATCGGCCTGCTCAAGCGCGAATTCCTGCATCACAGCGTTGCCCCGGAGGCGCTCGCGGTGATGCGCGCCCTCAAGGCGACCCTCGATCCGCACGGCATCCTCAATCCCGGCAAGCTGCTCACCTGAGCAAGCACCAATAAGCAAGCACCAAAAGGGTGCGCGGTGCCTGAAGCGATACCGAGCAGGGTGATCGAAACGATTATGTATATACAGGTAAGTATTTTTTGGCATGGGGGTTGCTAGCAACAAGACGATACGCACTGCTACTGCCATCTGTGCAAGCACATCCTGCCGCCTCGTCGGCCATCTGGAGTCTACAAGCGATGAATAACAACAAATCACTGCTGCATTCGTTCACTCTTCTTGCCGCGGGTCTCGGCCTGTCGCTGGCAGCGAGCGTCGCCTCGGCCGATCTGCTTGAGGAAGTGCAGGAACGCGGCGTGCTCAATGTGGGCACCGAATTCCACTTCGCCCCCTTCGCCTATCTGGAAGCGGGCCAGCAGACCGGGCTCAATCTGGAGCTGATGGAGCGAGTCGGCGATGCACTGGGCGTGACCATCAACTGGATCGACCTGCCGTGGCCCAGCGTGCTGCCCGGTCTCGAGGCGGGCAACTACGACTTTGTCGCCGGCCCGGCGATGATCACCCAGGAGCGCAAGCAGCGTTACCACTTTACCCTGCCCATCGCCGATGCCACCGTGGCCATCCTGAAGCGTGCCGATGACGACTCGATCCAGTCGCCCGAGGACATCTCCGGCAAGGCCGCCGGCGGCGGGCGCGGCACCGCCCAGCTCGAGCAATTGCGCGCCTTCGCCGCCGAACTGCCCGAGCCGCCGACCATCACCGAATACGTCGATTACAGCCAGACCTACGCCGATCTTGCCGCCGGACGCATCGACGCCGTGGCCAATTCGCTGCCCAACATCGCCTATACCGCCACCCAGCGGCCAATGTTCACGGTGGTCCAGCCGCCCTTCGGTCAGCCCGCCTACTTCGGTTACATGGCGCGCAACGACGACGTATCTGCTTCGCTGGTTGACGCCATCGATGAGGTGATCCTGTCGATGCACGAGGATGGCACCATGGCCGAACTGCAGACCAAGTGGTTCGGCGAGCCGATGGATGTGCCCACCGAGGATTTCGAGCCCGCCATCTGACCCGACCTGAACGCCCGGGCGGCAACATGGCTGTCGCCCGGCACAGCCCCCACACGCCGAGATACGTCGATGTTCGACTGGCCGACCTTCGTCTTCAGCCTGCCCCTGCTGGCTCAAGCGCTGCTCATCACCTTGCAGACCTCGCTGCTGGGCAACGTCATCGGCTTTGCCATCGCCGTGGGCATCGCCAGCATGCAGCTGGCCGGAAGGCCGCTGCTGAGGCGTCTCGGTGGCAGCTACATCTTCGTCTTTCGCGGCGTGCCACTGCTGGTGCAACTGCTGGTCATCTATTACCTGGCACCGATGTTGGGTGCGCCCAACCTGTCGCCGATGGTCGCCGCGATAATGGCACTGTCGCTCTGCTCGGGGGCCTACATCGCCGAAATCCTGCGCGGCGGCCTGATGGCGATACCGCCCGGACAGCGCGAGGCGGCACACCTGCTCGGCATGAGTCGTGCCGCGATCCTGCTGCGCATCGAGCTACCCCAGGCAGTGCAGAGCACCCTGCCTTCGCTGGTCAATGAACTGGTGCTGCTGATCAAGGCCTCGGCGCTGGTCTCGGTGGTGGGGCTTGCCGACCTGACCCGCGTGGCTCAGAACCTGGCCGCCTCCGATTACCTCTTCTTTCAGCACTACCTGGTGCTGGCCGGCATCTACTGCCTGATCAATATCCCGCTGACAATGTTCGGCCGCGGGCTCGAGCGGCATCTGCAGAGGAGCCTGGCATGAACTTCGACCCGAGCATCATCCTGAACAACGCCGGGGCGATCTGGAGCGCCTTCATGATGACGGTCTACACCTGGCTCGTCGGCAGTGCGCTGGGCCTGGTCGCCGGCTTCGTTCTCGCCGCACTGATGCTGTTCGGCGGCACGCCGCTGCGGCTGGTGCTGCGCGGCGTGATCGAGCTGGTGCGCGGCACGCCTTTCCTGGTGATCCTGTTCCTGGTCTATTACGGCGGCCCTGCCTTCGGCATTCGCCTTGGCGCCATCACCGCCGGGGTGCTGTGCATCGCCGGCTACAGCAGCGTCTACTTCGCCGAGATCTTTCGCAGCGGCTTCGCCTCGGTTCCCCGCGGGCAGCTGGAAGCCGGCGAGTGCCTGGGCCTTAGCCGTCTGCAATTATTGTGGCGGGTGCAACTGCCGCAGATGCTGGTGCTGATCACACCGGCCATCGTCAACATGCTGACGATCCTGTGCAAGGAGACCGCGGTGCTGTCGATCATCACCGTGCCGGAGCTGACCGCCGTGCTTACCGGCATTGGCACGCGCACCTTCACCTTCATCGAAACCCTGCTGGTGCTGTGCATCGCCTATCTGCTGCTGGTCGAGCTGACCTCGCGGCTGGGCAGAGTGCTCGAACGCCGCGTCGGCGCCTACCTGCAGCGCTGAACAGGAGCTAGCCATGTCGCTTTCCCTATCCCCCGCCGCGGCCGTCACCTCAGCCAAGACGAGCAGCCCCGGCGCCGCGCCGCCGATGATCCGCCTGGTCGGCGTCGGCAAGCGATTCGGCGAACACCAGGTCCTCACCGATATCGATCTGGAGGTGCGCCGCTCCGAGGTCGTCTGCCTGATCGGCCCCTCGGGCTCTGGCAAGAGCACCCTGTTGCGCAGCATGGCCTTCCTAGAGGAGTACGACGAGGGCGAGATCCATATCGAAGGGCAGCTGCTCGGTTGGGAGATCGACGACCGTGGACGGCGCAAGCACGCCGGTCGCCAGCGCCTCAACCAGGCACGGCGCAACCTTGGCATCGTCTTCCAGCAGTTCAACCTGTGGCCGCACATGACGGCGCTGGGCAATGTCATGGAGGCGCTACTGCGGGTGCGGCGCATGAAGCGCGACGAGGCCGAGCGGCGTGCCAGAGAGGCGCTCGACAAGGTCGGCCTGGCCGAGAAGGCGAAGGCCTATCCGGTGAAACTCTCCGGCGGCCAGCAGCAGCGCGTGGCGATCGCCCGGGCACTGGCCATGGAGCCCAGGATCATGCTCTTCGATGAGCCTACCTCGGCGCTCGACCCCGAGCTGGTCGGCGAGGTGCTGGCAGTGATGAAGCGTCTCGCTCAAGAGGGAATGACCATGGTGGTGGTGACCCACGAGATGGGCTTCGCCGCCCAGGTCGCCGACAGCGTGGTGTTCCTCGACCAGGGGCGTATCGTCACCCGCGGCACACCCGGCGACGTGTTTCGCGACACAGAGCACCCGCGCCTGCGCCAGTTCCTGCAGAACTACCTCGATCGCAATGCCTTCTGGCACACCTCGCCGGAGAAGGCGCCATGATGACACCCCTCGACCCCACGCACCTGGCACGCCGCGAGGTGCGCGACCTCGAGAGCTACAACGCCGGACTTGCGAGCGAAGAGGTACGTCGACGCTTCGGCGTGACGCAGATCACCCGACTCGGCAGCAACGAGAACCCGCTGGGGCCCTCGCCGCGGGTTGTCCCGGCCATCGCTGCTGCTGCCAGCGAGAGTGGCCTTTACCCCGACGCCGAATGCAGCGTGCTGCGCGAGGCGCTTGCCACGCGCCTCGCCGTTGCCCCCGGGCGGCTGGTGTTCGGCAACGGCTCGGAGGATCTGATCGCGATCCTGTGCCGGGTGTTTCTTGACCATGGCGACACCCTGGTCACGGTGACACCAGCCTTCGGCCTGCATACGCTCTACCCGCAGTCGCTGGGAGCGCGCATCCATGGCGTACCGATGCTCGCCGGCGGTCGCTTCGATATCGACGGGCTCGTCGCGGTGCTGGCCGAGCCGCCGCGCATGCTGATGTTCTCCTCCCCCTCCAACCCGGTCGGCAGCGCGCTGACGTGGGAGGCGCTCGAGCGGCTATTGGAGGTGCTAACCCCCGCCACCCTGCTGGTCTTCGACGAGGCCTACTTCGAGTATGCCAAGGCGAGCCCCGGCTACCCCGACCTGCTGGCAAGGCTGGAGCGCCAGAAGAGCCCCTGGATCGTACTGCGCACCTTCTCCAAGGCCTACGCCCTGGCCGGGCTGCGCATCGGCTATGGCATTGTCGGCGATCCGGCGCTGGCCGATCTGATCGACCGTCTGCGCACGCCCTTCAACGTCAACCGCCTCGCCCAGGCGGCGGCCGTGGCAGCCCTCGAGGACGAGGCGCACCTTGCCGCCGGCATCGCCTTGGCCACGCAGGAGCGCGAGCGTGTCACTCAAGCGCTCGACGCGATGGGCCTGAGCGTCGCCCCCTCGCTGGCCAACTTCGTGTTCTTCGAGACGCCGCTTGCATCGTCAGCACTGCATGAGGCGCTGCTCGCCCAGGGGGTGATCGTCAAGGCGTGGCGCACGCCGGGCTATACCCGTTGGCTGCGCGTCTCGATCGGCAGTCGCGAAGAGAATGATCTTTTTTTGGTCGCGCTCTCGGCAGCGCTGGCCGACAGCCGCTAACGGTGTAAAGCCGCGAGGCTGTCATCCGTCAGCCGGGTCGGCGACAATTGGGGCAGTGCCACGCCCAGGCTGGCGTAGGCGGATCGATACCGTGACAGGAGCAATGAATGAAGCGAGCCGATGCCGCGCCCCCGGCCAGCGCGCCCAAGGCGCTTTATCTGCAGGCCAAGCAGTTCGTGCAGGAGCGCATCGACTCGGGGTTCTGGAAGCCAGGCGACATGATTCCCTCGGAGAACCAGCTCGTGATCGAGCTGGGCATGTCGCGCATGACCATCAATCGTGCCCTGCGCGAGCTGACCAGCGAAGGCTATCTGGAGCGTGTCAGTGGTGTCGGCACCTTCATCGCCGAGCCCAGGCCGCAGTCCAATTTCCTGATGATCGCCAACATCGCTGACGAGATTGTCGCCCGTGGGCACCGTTACAGTTGTCGGGTACTGGAGCTTTCGCGGGTTGCCGCTCCGTTCTCCATCGCCTCGGCGCTGGAGTTGCCCACCGGCAGCTCGGTCTATCACCTGCGCTGCGTGCACTTCGAAGAGGAGCTGGCGGTACAACTCGAGGACCGCTACGTCTCGCCGGCGATGGCGCCGGACTTCATCGAGCAACGCTTCGGCGACAGCCTTCAGCCTTCTCGCTATCTGCTCGATCATGTGCCGGTCGACGAGATGGAGCATATCGTCGATGCGCTGCTGCCCGAACCCGAGGATGCCCAGGCACTCGAGATCGCGCCCGACGAGCCCTGCCTGGCGCTGATGCGACGTACCTGGCTCGACGGCAAGGTCGTGACCTATGTGCGCTTTCTGCACCCCTCGTCGCGCTACCGCCTGGGTAGCCGTTTCCCCATGGGAAACGCCTACCAGGCAGGCTGACAGTCACGAAGAGCAGTGCGGCAAGGCAAGCGGCTAATATATAAAACATGCATTAGCGTGTTTCCCGTTAGCGCACTACTCTCTTTTTACTCCTGCCCCTTTTTCGGCACTCATGAAATCGATGAACCTTATGGGGAAAACAAAAAAATAACCAAGTAAAAGAGCGCAATAGCGCTTGGGCACATGCGGCTTATTATTAAAGTTGCAAGCCAACAATACTTGAGAAAAGTAATACTTCGCCGCTCACTACCTTTCCTCGCAGGGAAAGCGCATATCTGTATCTCAAGCCAAGGAGATGGCGAGATGGCAATATTGCTGGTAGTAAGTAACTGTTATATGGGCCTGCACGGCTTTTATATGGCCAAGCGCCAGCATGTTCCTCGACCGTTGCACGTCAAGCGCACTCCTGTACCTATACCACATAACTTCACCTGATATTCCGCCCGGCACTCTGTGCTCAGTCTATACCTGATGCTCAGTGATGCCGTGCGCGCAGCACTCTGTTCGAAGAGTTACTCACGTCATCAAGAAGGATGAGCGCTATGTGTTGGGCAGGACCAAATCAATACGCTATCGGCAAGCACAGGCCCGGCAATCAGCCTTCGGCCATATCATCCAAATCCGTCATTCACGGTCGTGACACGCCCGTACTCGTTTGTTTCTCGCATCTACGCTGGAATTTTGTCTACCAACGACCGCAGCATCTCATGTCGCGCTTCGCCACTACGCATCGGGTCCTCTACGTCGAGGAGCCGATCATCACAGACCAGGTGACGCCCTGGCTGGAGGTTCGCGACGAAGAGGGGCTCCAGATCCTGGTCCCCAGGCTGCCGCACTCCTGCACCGGTGACGACGCGATAACGGCCCAGCGCGCATTGCTCGATCGGCATCTCAACGAGATCGGTACCCATCAACTCGTCGCCTGGTACTACTCGCCGATGAGCCTGGCCTACACCGCTCATCTCGCCCCATCGCTGCTGGTCTATGACTGCATGGATGAGCTTTCCGGCTTCAAGGGCGCGCCACCCGACCTGATCGAGCATGAACGGGCGCTACTGGCCCGGGCGGATGTGGTGTTTACCGGTGGAGTGAGCCTCTACGAGGCCAAACGCGAGTTTCACGACAACGTGCACCCCTTCCCCAGCAGTGTCGATGTCGGGCACTTCGCCCAGGCGCGCCAGCCATTGCCTGATCCCGACGATCAGGCCGGCATCGCCTATCCGCGCCTGGGGTTCTACGGCGTCATCGATGAACGACTGGATATCTCACTGCTCGACGAGATGGCACGCCTGCGCCCCGACTGGCAGTTCGTGCTGGTGGGGCCGGTGGTCAAGATCGACCCCGCCACCCTGCCACGCCATAGCAACATCCACTACCTGGGTGGCAAGACCTACGACGAGCTGCCCTACTACCTGGCCGGCTGGGACGTGGCGCTGATGCCTTTCGCCCTCAACGAATCGACACGCTTTATCAGCCCCACCAAGACTCCCGAATACCTGGCCGGCGGCCGCCCGGTGGTCTCCACGCCGATTACCGATGTGGTGCGCACTTACGCGCAGAGCGGTGTGGTCAGGATTGCGCGCACTACGGCTGAGTTCATCAGTGCCGTCGAGGCGGCGCTCGACGATACCCAGCATCCGGAGCGGGTGCTGGCGATAGCAGACCAGGTGCTTCAGGACACGTCCTGGAACAGCACCTGGAAACTCATGGAGGAGAAGATGCAATGTCGAGTCTAAAGAGCGCTTATGGCAAGTCGCCCCACCGCGATGCCGCTGTTGGCACGCAGCGTGCCCACGCCGGGACTGGAAGACGCCCCCGGAGGAGTGGCTTCGACTATCTTATCGTCGGCGCCGGATATGCCGGCAGCGTAATGGCCGAGCGGCTGGCCAACGTGCTTGGCAAGCGCGTGCTGATCGTCGATCGTCGGCCACACATTGCCGGCAATGCCTATGATCATTACAACGATGATGGCTTGCTGGTGCATCGCTATGGCCCGCATATCTTCCACACCAATGCCCAGCGCATTGTCGACTATCTGTCGCAATTCACCGAATGGCACCCCTACGAACATCGCGTACTGGCTCAGGTGGATGGCAAGCTGGTTCCCATGCCGATCAACCTGACCACCCTCAATACGCTCTATGGGCTCGATCTGAACTCCGACCAGGCCGAGGCGTTTCTCGCCTCCCGAGCAGAGCATATCGCCGAGATCCGCACCTCCGAGGACGTGGTGATCAGTCATATCGGCCGTGAACTCTACGAGAAGTTCTTTCGCGGCTACACGCGAAAGCAGTGGGGCTTGGATCCTTCGAAGCTCGACAAGTCGGTCACCTCGCGGGTACCGACACGTACGGACACCAATGATCGCTACTTCAGCGACAGCTTCCAGATGATGCCAAAGCACGGCTATACGAAGATGTTCGAAAAGATGCTCTCGCATCCGAACATCAAGGTCATGCTGAATACCGACTTCGAGGAGATCCGCCATGAGGTCCGCCATGATCATCTCATCTACACCGGCCCGATCGATGAGTATTTCGGTCACCGCTTCGGCAAGCTGCCCTACCGTAGCCTGAGATTTCAGCACGAGACGCTCAATCAGGAGAACTTCCAGGCGGTCGGCGTGGTGAACTATCCCGCCGAGGACGTGGCCTACACGCGGATTACCGAATACAAGCATCTTACCGGCCAACGTCACCACAAGACGGCCATCACCTATGAATTCCCCTCGGCCCAGGGCGATCCCTACTATCCGATACCTCGCCCCGAAAATGCCGAACTCTACAAGCGGTACCGCGCCCTGGCTGATGAAACATCCGATGTCACCTTCGTGGGCCGCCTGGGCAGCTATCGCTACTACAATATGGACCAGATCGTCGGCCAGGCGCTTGCCACCTTCGAGCGGCTGGCAGGCATGAAGCAAGAGACCCCGCGCGTCGAAACCCAGGCCGTGCGGGTCTCTTGAGCGGTGCACCTCCGCGGGCAATACCGGCCAACATGAGCGCAAATCCATGAGGAGAATCACGGATGCATCAACCGAGCCTGTTCGAGAGCTTCTTCCTGGGCGGTTTCGAGTGCTCGACTCAGCGCCGCCGTGATGGCCGCCGGCTGGATCTCACTGCCTCGACACAGCACGACCGGCTCGCCGCGGCGGATTACTCAAGCGTGGCGAGGCACGGCATCCGCACGGTGCGCGATGGCGTGCGCTGGCACCTGATCGAAGGCGTGCCGGGCCAGTATGACTGGTCGAGTCTGCTGCCGATGGTGCGCTCCGCCCGTGACAGCGGTATCCAGGTGATATGGGATCTGTGCCACTACGGCTGGCCCGACGATATCGATATCTGGCGGCCCGAGTTCGTCGAGCGCTTCGCCCAGTTCGCCGCCGCCGTGGCCAGGTTGATGCACGATGAGGGACTCGAGGCGCCGATGTTCTGTCCAATCAACGAAATCTCCTACTGGGCCTGGGCGGGGGGAACCACGGCGCGCTTCAATCCTTCGGTGCGCGGTCGGGGCGATGAACTCAAGTTCCAGCTGGTGAGAGCGACCATTGCCGCCATCGAGCGGATCCGCGAGTGCGTCCCCAGAGCGCGCTTCGTTCAGGTCGATCCATTGATCCATATCGTGTCGCGCTCCCGTCAACGTCGCGACCATGAGCGTATAGAGGGGGTACGGCTCGCTCAATACCACGCCTGGGACCTGCTGATTGGTACCGAACACCCGGGGCTGGGCGGCAAGCCGGAGTACCTCGATATCATCGGGGTCAATTACTACTCAGACAACCAGTGGTATGCCAATGGCCAGACCATCGCGCCGCAGGAGCCCGCCTATCGCCCGTTCCACGAGATCCTGGCCGAGACCCATCGTCGTTACCAACGCCCGATCCTGATTGCCGAAACCGGCGCCGAGGGCGACGAGCGAGTGCCCTGGCTGCGCTATGTCTGCGATCAGGTGGAGGTGGCGCTCAAGCATGACATTCCCCTCGAGGGAATCTGTCTCTATCCGATCACCGACTATCCCGGCTGGAGCAACTATCGGCATTGCAGGACGGGCCTACTCGGCTATCCCGACCCCAGGGGCACGCGCCCCCTCTACGAGCCTCTTGCCGAGGAGATCGCCTGCCAGCGGATGCGTTTCGATACACTGCTCAAGGTCCAGTCGCTAGCCGACGCCTTGACACCATGATTCGTGATCCGATCGATCACGCCAACTGGTCGATACCGGATACGCCCGGCGCCTTCCTGTTGCGCTATATCCGCATGCGACCCTGGCGCTTTGGCTTGCTGGCACTGGTGGTGGTCAGCGCCGCTGCCTGCGCGGTAGTGGTGCAGTACAGCATGAAGTTGCTGGTCGACGGCATGGCGATACAGGAAGCGCAGCGCAGCTTTACCTACGTGTGGCTGCCGTTTGCGCTGTTCATCGGCCTGATCGCTGTGGAGAACGTCCTGTGGCGCAGCAGCGGCTGGCTTGGCAGTCGCACCATCATTGCCACCTGCGCCGATCTGCGCGTCGACCTGTTCACCCATCTGACCGGGCATTCGATGCGCTACTTCAGCCGTCATTCGACGGGGGCGCTGGGCACGCGTATCTCGGCGACCGGCGCCTCCACCGGCTCCATCCTCTCCACTTTCACCTGGAGCATCACTCCACCCTGCGTCGACTTCCTGGGGGCCATCGTGGTCTTTCTGATCATCGACTGGCGCATGGCGGCGGCCCTGGTCGTCTTCGTGGCGCTGGTGGCCACGATCATCATCTGGTTCGGCATCCGGGGGCGCCGGTTGCACCAGCACTTCGCGGCCCAGTCGTCACAGATCGGCGGCGAAGTGGTCGACCTGGTCTCCAACGTCTGGACGATCAAGGCATTCTCGGCCCGCCGCCGCGAGCGTGAGCATCTGGCCCGCGAAATCGGCACCGAGGCGCGTGCCCAGCGGCGCAGCTGGCTCTATGTCGAGAAGGCGCGTGTATTGCATGACATCTGTCTATGGCTGATGGCAGGTTCGATGCTGCTGTGGGCGCTATGGCTATGGACGCGGGGCAGTATCACGCCGGGTGATGTGGTGGTGGTCAGTGCGCTGACCTTCCGTATTCTCCACGGTTCGCGGGATCTCGCCCTGGCCCTGGTGGATGTCTCCCAGCAGTTCGGGGCCATCGCCGATACGCTGGAAATCATCGCCCGTCCGCATGACCTCAAGGACCCTCCCGGCGCCAGGACACTCGACATGAAAGCCGGGCGCATCGACATCGAGCGAATCGCCTTTCATTATCCCGATGGGCAGCAGGTGTTCGAGGATCTCACGCTGCATATTCCAGCGGGTCAGAAAGTCGGCATCGTCGGCGCGTCTGGGGCGGGCAAGACCACCCTGACCTCATTGATCCAGCGGCTCGACGACGTGCAGTCAGGACGTATCCTGATCGACGGACAGCCGATCGATGAGGTGACGCAAGATAGCCTACGGGCTGCCATCGCCGTCGTGCCCCAGGAGAGCACACTGTTTCATCGCTCGATTCTGGAGAATATCCGCTACGGGCGGCCGGACGCCTCGGACGAAGAGGTGATCGACGCGGCCAGGCATGCCCACTGTGAAGAGTTCATCCGCGAGCTGCCCCAAGGCTACGAGACCCAAGTCGGCGAGCGCGGCGTGCGACTTTCGGGCGGCCAGCGCCAGCGCCTGGGAATCGCCCGGGCCTTTCTGAAGGGTGCGCCGATCCTGATCCTCGACGAGCCCACTTCGGCACTCGATACCCACTCCGAACATGAGATACAGCAGGCCCTCGGCGAGCTGGTCAGGGGACGCACCGTAATCGCCGTCGCCCACCGCCTCTCCACGCTTTCTACCTTCGACCGGATCGTGGTGATGCAGCATGGTCGCATCGTCGAGGATGGCGCCCCCCATGAGCTGAGGCGCCAGGGCGGCATTTTCGAGTCGCTGTGGCGGCTGCAGGCCGACGGTTTCATCGCCCAGTGAGCCGCCTGGTGTCAACTTCCCAGCGTCTAGTCTCCCAGCTTCGCCAGTCGTGTCGGCTCGACGATCTCGATCCAGTAGCCGTCGATATCCTTGACGAAGGCGACATCCTTCATCTTGCCCTGGTCGGGACGCTTGACGTACTCGACGCCGTTGGCGTCGAACCAGGCCACCGCGGCGTCCAGATCGGGCACCGAGAAGCAGATATGGCCGAACCCCTGCGGCTCGGCGTTGCCGTTATGGTAGGCAAAATCTGTCTGACTCTCGGTGCCCCAATTATGGGTCAGCTCGAGCAGCCCCTTCTGGCTGAAGGTCCACTGGGAGCGCGCCTCCTCCTCCTCGGGTACCTCATCGCCCTGCTCCAGGTTGGCCAGGAAGTAGAGCGAGAACTGCATCTCTTCGAAGTCGAGTCGCCGCAGTACGCGCATGCCGAAGACTCGCGAGTAGAACGCCAGGGCCTTCTGCGGATCTTTGACCCGCAGCATGGTGTGATTCAGTCGAAAGCCCTGGGATTCCGCCGTGGGTGCCTTCACGCCGGGATGTTGCTCGCCTTGAAAGCTCATGAGTCGCTCCGTTGCATGTGGGTTCAGCGTTGAGTCATATTAGGCTAGATGTACTTGGCTAGACGGTATTTCAAGCCTCGTTACGATATGCAGTCGCCGAGGAGTCCCGATGCGCGATCACCTTGTCACTCCCCTTCACTCAGTCATCGCACCTACGCTCTTCCACCGCTATTTTAGCTGGTTGACGACCTGGCTATGTGTCGCCCTGCTTTCCGGCTGCGCCAGTCGCGACATTCCCACTCGCGACAGCATGCCCACCGCCACCGGCCTCTCCATCGAGCGCGCGCTGATACTCGCCAATGCCCAGCAGGCGCTGGGCACACCCTACCGGTTCGGTGGCAACGGTCCCGATGGGCTCGACTGCTCGGGGCTGGTGGAGATGACCTACCGCGCCGCCGGCATCCAGGTACCACGCACCGCCCATGAGCAGTACAGCCAGTTGCCCCGAGTCAACGAGGCGCGCCCTGGCGACCTACTGTTCTTCGGCAGCGGTCGCAAGGCGACCCATGTGGGGATCTATCAGGGCGAGCGCCAGATGATCCACGCCCCCGGCAGCGGGCGCGAAGTGGCGAGTGTGCCGCTGGATATCGACTACTGGCAGAGCCGCTTCCTGGGCGCCGCCGGCCCGGCGCCGTGACCAGCAGGGGGGAGATTGCTCCTACTCGAGAATGCGAAATTGCCAGGTGCTAGGTCATTCCGCTTATGCAGTCCGTTCGAATATTACTTGAGTATATGCTGCTTGATCAGGCGCTCGAGCAGCGCCACGTCGCGCCTCTCGATCGCCTCGATCATGGCGAAGTGTTCACGACTGGAGTGCTCCGCCATCTCGCGAGTGGCCCACTGGCCGATTCTCGCTCCGGGAATCCGTCCGCGCTGGGCGAAGGCGAGGGCCACCAGCTCGGTATTGGTGCACGTCGAAAGCAGTTGACGATGGAACGCCAGGTTGGCCTCGTACTGCTGCAGCAGCGATCCCTTGAGGATCATTTCCTCGAAGCTTGCCGCCAGCTCGGTCAGCCGCGAAATCTCCTCGTCATCGGCATGGGCGACGATCTCTCCGGCCGCCGCGCTCTCCAGCACCGCACGGATCTCATCGATGTGGCGCCGCTGCACCTTGTCCAATACACAGACGTGGTAGCCGCGATTGGGCACATGCTCCACCAGACGCTCCGATACCAGTTGATCGAGCGCCTTGCGCACGCCAGCCCGTGACGACCGGTAGCGCTGTTCCAGGTCCACTTGCTTGAGCCAAGTACCCGAGGCGAGCTCGCCAATATTGATGTCCCGGGCAATACGATCCGCCAATTCCACGCTGTTCACTCGACTCGCTCCATGCCCTTTTCCCTTGCAAGTGCCGTCGCGGCGCAGCGGCGTCTCTAGTGTATGGCAGGCATCAGGAAAAGCCAAAATCGGAAGTTTTTTATAAAAAAATATTGGCGCCAATTTTGGCGTGTGTTTTACTGTCTACATCGGCCGATCAATTCCAACTCACAACAAGGTCGCAAAAGCCCATGCAAGCCGAACAGGCCTCTTCCGAGCGCTACAGGCAGATGTATCGCCGTGGCACCACCACGGTCTTTTCCTGCCGCCAAGATCCCCGGTTCTCCTACTGCCTCTATGTTCCGCAGGAGCTGGATCAGGCGCCCCATACCTATACCCTGCTGGTCGCCGTCCACGGCACCGGACGCACCATGAACGCCTACCGCGACGCCTTCGCGGAGTTCGCTGAGTACCATCGCTGCGTGGTGTTGGCGCCGCTGTTCCCCGTCGGGCCTTGCGGCGACGGCGAACCCGACGGCTACAAGTACATCATCGAGGACGATATTCGTTACGACCGGGTGATGCTCGCCATCATCGACGAGGTAGCCGAGGAACTCGGCATCGACGTCTCGAAATTCCTGATGTTCGGCTACTCCGGCGGCGGCCACTTCTGCCACCGCTTCCTGTATCTGCACCCCGAACGGCTGCTGGCCGCGTCGATCGGTGCCCCCGGCGCGGTCACGCTGCTCGACGACAAGCGCGACTGGTGGGTCGGCACGCGCGATTTCGCGCAGGTCTTCGGCCATCCGGTCAACCTGGCGGCGATGCGCGACGTGGCGATCCAACTGGTAGTAGGCGCCGCCGATCTCGAGACGTGGGAGATCAACCATGCACCTGGCTCGCGTCGCTGGCGGGAAGGCATCAACGATGCCGGAGCGACGCGCATCGACCGCAACAATACCTTGCTGGCCAATCTCCAGTCCCATGGCATGCAGGTCGAACAGTCGATCGTGCCCAACGTTCCCCACGACGGCATGAAGGTGCTGCCGGAAGTAAAGGGCTTCTTCAAACGCGTCCTCCAGGCACACTTAAAGGAGCACACCGCATGAGCGTCCCCCGCCTCTTCCCCCTTATCGAGATCAGCGGCGCGCCCCGCGAGCGCGGCCGCCAGTATGGCGAACAGGCCACGGGGCGCATCCGCGACAGCGTGGCCGTCTACGGCGACCAGCTCGCCGAGCTGGGGCTGCGTAGCGAGGAGCGTCGACACCTGATCGACGCCTTCGCCGTCGAGATCGAGCAGTTCGATGCCGACTACCTGGAGGAGATGCGCGGCATCGCCGAGGGCGCGGGCGTCGAGCTGGGCGATATCGTGATGATCAACGCCCGCACCGAGGTGATCTCGCGTGCCCGGCGTATCGCCAAGCGTCAGGCAGATTCCGACGCCTCGCTCGAGGATGGCTGTACCGGTGCGGTGATCCTGCCCGAGCGCAGCGCCACCGGTCAGCTCATCCACGGCCAGAACTGGGACTGGCGCGCCGAATGCGCCGACACCTCCGTGGTGCTGCGTGTGGAGCGTGACGAGGGGCCGGAACTGCTCACCTTCGTCGAGGCCGGCGGGCTGGCCCGCAGCGGCCTCAATAGCGCGGGACTCGCCATCACCGCCAATTTCCTTGGCTGCGAACGCGACTACCGCCAGAACGGCGTGCCGCTGTCGCTGATCCGTCGCAAGGCGCTCGAGCAGTCGCACATGGCGCTGGCCATGAAGGTCGTGGCCACCACGCCGAAGTCGGGCTCCAACAACATGATGCTGAGCACCGCCGAAGGCTTCGCCATCGATTTCGAGTGCGCCCCGGACGAGAGCTTCACGCTCTATCCGCGCAACGGCATGATCGTGCATGCCAACCACTGGCTGAGCGAGGTCGCCCTTGGCAAGCTCCGCGAGTGCGGCGTGGCCACGTCACCCGACACCCTCTATCGTGCCTGGCGAGTGCAGCAACAGCTCGACACCTGCGGCGAGCGAGTCTCCGTCGACGATCTCAAGGCCGCCTTGTTCGACGATTTCGGCTCTCCCTATTCGGTGTGTCGCCCGCCCCGTCCCGGCTTCCAAGGCGACCTTTCGGCAACCGTCGCCATGGTGGTGATGGAGCCGGCACGCGGCACGCTCGAGGTGGCACCGCTACCGGCGATCAACCGTGAATTCGGCCACTACCGACTCAAGCAGCCCATCGGTGCCTGACCCGGCGTCGAGACCTTCACGATCAACAACAACAGGACAGTGTCATGAAGCGTTTCTCCTACGTTCCCCTACTGATGCTCTGCGGCCTCCCGCTGGCCGAGGCCGCCCCCAACGAGTCGATCACCCTGGCCATGAACGCGGATATCCGCAGCACCCAGCCCGGCGTCAATCGCGACGGCAATACCGACGGCGTGATAATGCACATCGTCGAGGGCCTGGTGGGCTATCGCGAGGATGGCAGCGTCGGCCCCATGCTGGCGGAGCGCTACGAGGTTTCCGACGATGGCCTGACCTATACCTTCCATCTTCGCGACGGGGTGAGATTCCATAACGGCGAGACCATGACCGCCGAGCATGTGGTGTGGAGCTGGAACCGCTGGATGGAGCCGACCACCGAGTGGCGCTGTCTCAGCGACTTCGACGGCAGCCTCGGTCTCGACGTCACCGACGTGAGCGCGCTGGACGACACGACCGTCAGCATGACCCTGGCCTCGCCCAGCGCCCTGCTCCTCGCCACCATGGCGCGCCCCGATTGCGGCGCCGTGGCGGTGGTCCATCCCGACTCGGTGGACGAGAACGGCGAGTGGATCGCGCCGATCGGCACCGGCCCCTATCGTCTCGCCCGCTGGAACCACAATCGCTCCATTGAGCTGACGCGCTTCGAGGACTACACCTCCCGCGACGAACCGATGGACGGCTACGTCGGCGGCAAGCAACCGCTGATCGAGACCGTGCGCATCCTGGTCGTGCCCGACCCGGCCACGGTAGTGGCGGGCCTGCAGGCGGGCAACATCGACGTCGCCCTGATCGGGGCCGCCGACGCCCGCTCGCTGCGCAACGCTTCCCACGTCGAGATCGCGACCGCCGCCAACGGCCTGCGCAATGGCCTGCTGATCCAGACCGAGGACCCTCTGCTCAGCGACCCGAGGATCAGGCGTGCCATCGCCCTGGCCATCGACACCGAACAGGTGGCGCTCGGCAGCAGCGAAGGCATGGCTACACCCAGCAACTCCAACGTGCCCGTCTCCTCGGCCTGGTACGGCGAGGTGCAGCGCCAGGGATACGAGTACGACCCCGAGGCCGCCCGCGCCCTGCTACAGGAGGCCGGCTACAATGGCGAACCCATCGAGATCATCGCCAACCGTCGTCCCAAGGTCCCCAGCTACGATGTCGCCATCATCTCCCAGGCGATGATGCAGGCAGTCGGCATCAATGCCCGGGTCAATACCATGGAGTGGGCGACCCAGCTCGACCGCTATTCGAGCGGGCGCTACCAGATGATGTCCTTCACCTACTCGCCGCGCTTCGATCCGGCACTGATGTTCGAGCAGATCACCGGCGACAAGAGCCAGGAGCCGCGCAAGGTGTGGGGCGACCTGGAGGCAGTGGCACTGATCGACGAACTCTCGCTCACCGAGGACGAAACGGAGCGTCAGGCGCTGGTCGATGAGCTGCACACGCGCATGATCGAGCAAACCCCGCTGATCTTCTTCTTTCCCGGCGTCTCCATCGCCGCCTACCGTGACCACGTCGAAGGCTTCACCCCCTGGTTCGGCGAGGACCCGCGGCTGTGGAACGTGAGCACGACCCAGTAACCGGAGAGCGTTATGTTCCTGCATCTCGTAAGGAGAATCGGCGCTTCGTTGCCCACGCTCTTTCTGGTATCGGTGCTGATCTTCCTGCTGATTCGCCTGGTGCCGGGAGACCCGGCCCAGCTCCTGCTCGGCGATCTCGCCACCGAGCAGAGCCTGGCCAGGGTGCGCCAGCAGATGGGGCTCGATCTCTCCTACCCCCAGCAGTACCTGATCTGGATCACCCAGGTGCTGCAGGGCGATTTCGGCCGCTCCATCCAGACCGGCCAGCCCATCCTGCCGCTGATCGTTGCACGCTTCGGGGTGACGCTGAGCATCGTGCTGGTGGCGATCGTCATCGCCGCCGCCATCGCCATCCCGGTAGGCATGATCGCGGCCTGGAAACAGAACTCACGGCTTGACGTGGGCCTGGTGGCGCTCGCCACCCTGCTGCTGTCGATACCAAGTTTCTGGATGGGCTTGCTGCTGCTGCTGCTCTTCGGCCTGCAGCTGGGGTGGCTGCCGGTGGTGGGCTACGTCTCGCTGGTCGAGGACTTCCAGCGCGGCCTGCTCTATCTGATCATGCCGATCATCACGCTGGTGCTGGTGGAGTGCGGCACCCTGGTGAGGATGATGCGCTCGAGCACCCTCGAGGTGCTGCGCCTGGACTACATCTCCCACGCCCGGGCCAAGGGCGTGGGGGAAGGGAGCGTACTGGCACGGCACGCCTTTCCCAACGCCTTCGGCCCCACCCTCACCCTGCTCGGCATCATGCTCGGCAACCTGCTCAGCGGGATCGCCGTGGTCGAGACGGTGTTCACCCTGCCGGGCCTGGGGCGCCTGCTGGTCGACGGCATCTATGCCCGCGACTATCCCGTGGTCCAAGGCTGCATGCTGTTCATCGCCGCGCTCTACATCGTGGTGAATGTCATCATCGACGCCATCTATCCGCTCTTCGACCCGAGGGTGAAGGACGCATGAAGACGCCAAGACTCCCCCTCCCCGCGCTCAACGCACTGCTCGGCGGCCTGATGCTCGGGCTACTGGTAGCCGCGGCACTGATCGGCCTGGTATGGACGCCCTTCGACCCGCTGCGCATCAACATCCTCGGCAAGCTCCAGGCACCCAGTTTGCTGCACTGGCTGGGAACAGACGAGTTCGGCCGCGACGTGCTCAGCCGGCTGATGGATGCCGCCTTCACCACGCTGTCGATCTCGTTGCTGACGGTCCTGTCCGCGGTGCTCGCCGGTGTCTGGCTGGGGGTGCTCAGCGGCTACCTCGGCGGCCTGGTCGATCGCGGGGTGATGATGATCACCAACACGCTGCTCGCCTTTCCCGGCATCCTGCTCGCCCTGGGCCTGCTCAGCGTGCTCGGCAACAGCCGCTACGGCATCGTCCTGGCGCTGGGCCTGGCCTATACTCCTTCGGTGGTGCGCATCGTACGCGGTACCGTGCGCAGCCTGCGCGAAAGCGACTACGTGGAGGCCGCCCGCGTGATGGGCCACTCCGAATCCTTCATCCTGGCACGCCACATCCTGCCCAACTGCCTAGCGCCGCTGATCGTGCTGGCCACCTCGATGCTCGGCTGGGCGATCATCTCCGAAAGCGCCCTCTCGTTCCTCGGCCTAGGGGTGCCGCCCCCCGAGCCGACCTGGGGCAACATGCTCGCGGCCAGCCGCGAGAACCTCTCCGACGCCGCCTGGCTGGCGATCTTCCCCGGCCTGTGCATCTCCTTCGCACTGCTCGGCGTCAACCTGCTGGGCGATGCCCTGCGCGACCACTTGGACCCGAGGATGAAACGATGAGCCGCAACGCAGCCTCCTCGCTGCTCTCCGTCAGCGGGCTGACCCTCGAGGTCAACGGCAAGGTCGTCGTCGACGATCTCGACCTCGACGTCGCCGCCGGCGAGACCATCGCCATCGTCGGCGAATCGGGAAGCGGCAAGACGCTGGCCACGCGCGCCTTGCTGGGGCTGCTCCCCTCCGGCGTGACATGCCGCCACGGTCAGATGCAGTTCAACGGCGATGCCTACCGACTCGACGATCGCGATGCCCTCAAGTCGCTGCGTGGCCATGGCCTGGGAATGATCTTTCAGGAGCCGATGACCTCGCTGAATCCGGCGCTCAAGATCGGCCGCCAGCTTCACGAGAGCCTGAAGCTGCATACGCGGCTCGACCGTGCTGCCCGCGAGCGACTGATCATCGCCATGCTCGAGCGCGTCGGGCTCGCCGCGGACAAGGCCCTGCTCGACTGCTATCCGCACGAATTCTCCGGCGGCATGCGCCAGCGCATCATGATCGCCTCGGTGATGCTGATGTCGCCTTCGCTCATCGTCGCCGACGAGCCCACCACGGCACTCGATGCCGTGGTGCAGCGTGAGGTGATGGAAACCA
The DNA here is from genome assembly GCF_013009075.1 of Halomonas sp. TA22. NCBI lineage: Bacteria > Pseudomonadati > Pseudomonadota > Gammaproteobacteria > Oceanospirillales > Halomonadaceae > Halomonas > Halomonas sp. TA22. The sequence goes on from NZ_CP053108.1 coordinate 3,516,404, forward strand.
TGCTGTCGCTGACCCGCGAGGAGGGCAATGCCACCGTCCTGATCAGCCACGACCTCTCCATGGTCGCCCACTACGCCTCGCGCATCCTGGTGATGTGCCAAGGCAGGCTAGTCGAGCAGGGAGCCACCGATGCTCTGCTCGCCGCGCCCCGCCACCCCTATACGCGCAAGCTCCTCGATGCCCTGCCGCGACGCATTGCGCTGCCCGCGCCACAACCCGACGGTGAACCGGTGCTGGCGCTCCAGCGGGCGGTCATCGAGTATGCCGGCCGCAAGCGCTGGTTCCGTCCGGTCGTCAGTAAGCGCGCCGTGGACGTCGTCAGCCTGGACGTCGCCAGGGGCGAAACGGTCGCGCTGGTGGGCGCCAGCGGCTCCGGCAAGACCACCGTGGCCAAGGCGATCGTCGGCCTGCTGCCGCTGCATTCCGGCGAGCTGCGCTTCAACGGCATCTCTCATGTCGCCATGGATCGTCATCAGCGACGTGCCTGGCGCCTCGACTGTCAGATGATCCAGCAGGATCCCTTCTCGTCCCTCGACCCACGCATGCGCGTCCGCCAGATCGTCGATGAGCCATTGCGTCTCTCCGAGTCCATGGATCGCAGGCAGCGCCTGGCGAGGGTAGTCGAGGTGATCGAGGAGGTCGGACTCGGAAAGGAGTTTCTGGAGCGCTTTCCCCACCAGCTCTCCGGCGGCCAGCGCCAGCGCGTGGCCATTGCCAGGGCGATTGCGCGCAAGCCTCGCTTCATCGTCGCCGACGAGCCCACCTCGGCACTCGACATGACGGTACAGAAGCAGATTCTCGCCCTGCTCGGCGAACTGCAGCGGCGCTACGGCTTCGCCTGCCTGCTGATCACCCACGATCTCGGCGTCGTCGAACAGATCGCGCATCGCGTGCTGGTCATGGAACAGGGACGCATCGTCGAGAGCGGCGAGCGTGACCAAGTGCTCGATGCCCCACGTCACCCCTATACGCGGCGTCTACTGTCCTCCTTGCCACAGCTTGTCGAATGCCCAGAGGGTGGTTTTCTCCTCAAGTCTCGGACACTTGCCGAGGCACTAGATTAGCGGCCCTTAGCCCGGCGCCGTGATCAGTTGATCGGCTTACGACGTCGGTCGCCGTTTCAGGCTGGTGCGGCGCTCATGCAGAGTAATCGCCAGCCCGCTGGCGATGATCACGGCGGTGCCGAGGTAGACCCACAGGTCCGGTACCTCACCCCAGAACCACCACCCCAGCACGACCGCCCATAGCATGCCGGTATAATCGAAGGGGGCCACCAGCGCGGCTGGCGCCTGACGAAAGGCCAGGGTGATGCAGGCCATCGCACCGATGCCGAAAATGCTGGCACCGACAAACCCCAGCCAGTGCAGTGCGTCTGGAGTGCGCCACACCATGGGCAACAGCATGCCCGTGACCAGCAGGGGCACCAGCGTGACGTAGAAGACCATCGCCCACAGGTACTCCCGCACGCCATAGCGGCGCGCGGTGATCAACAGCAGGGCATAAAAGAGCGCGGCGGCGACCACCACCAGCGCGCCTGGCTGAAAACCGCCGGTGCCGGGACGCACCACCATCAACACCCCGATGAAACCGACCAGGGCGGCAAGCATCGGCAGGCGCTCGACACGTTCATCAAGCAGGGGCACAGAAAGCAGCGTGACGAACAGCGGGGCGGCGAAGGCAATGGCGGTGGTCTGGGCCAACGGCAGCAGGGTCAGCCCGAACACAAAACACAGCATGGTACCGGTGGCCAGCAGACCGCGGATCAGGTGCACGCCGGGTCGGCGCGTCGAGAGTTTGCGCAGGCCACCACTGAAGTGCGCGATCAAAGCAATCAAAGGCAGCGATATCAGCGCACGGAAGAAGATGATCTGAATCGGCGAGTGTACATCGCCCAACCATTTGGAGATGGCGTCTCCCACCGACAGGCAGAACACCGCCACGCACATCCATGCAATGCCCTGCAACGTCGGCGCCATGCATCATCCTTTGGGGCGACCAGCAATGGAACCCAGCCGGCAGCCCGGCCGCGTACTGTCCGGAAGGAGCCCTACCTGACCACCAGGCAATCCATTCCTTGCTGCTGGAGGCGATTGCAAGCGTTGCGTGCCTGGTTCTCTTCGAGATCGACAAGCCGGGCGCGGAACATCTTGTTTCCGCTGCTCGAACCGACCTCAGTGACCGCGACCCGCGCAGGAGCTTGATCTTGGTGAAGATAGTTCATGGCGCGATCGGCCAGTACGCGCGCCTGATCGGCATCCTGGAAAGCGCCGATCTGTACCGCCCAGTCGCCGCCCTCCAGTGTCGAGTGGGAGAGCAGCGCCAGGATCGGATCGTCAGGCGAATTGTAGGGCGTATTCGGGCTCTGGGTGGAAGGCGTCGAGACGACTGACGGCGCCGATGCACGCGGCGTGGCATCCAGGGCCAGATGCAGGTTGATCGGTTCGGCACCCGGTAGGGTCTGGACATTGGTTTCGGCAAGCGCCGGCTCCGGCTGGGCTTCGGCCTCATCCAGCGACGCGACCAGCTCATCGAGCTGCTGGGAGACATTGGTCTGCGCGACCCAGTCGTTCTGATCCTGCAGGGAGGCGCGCATGAAGCCCCGGTCGAGCAGCGTCATCATGTGGTCGTCCCGGGACTGGGCGGTAAAGCCGCCCATGACCACCGCCACCACACGCCTGCCATCACGCACCGCGGAGGTCGCCACGTTGAAGCCAGAAGCACGGATAAAGCCGGTCTTGAGGCCATCGGCACCCGGATAGTTGCGCAGCAGTCGGTTATGGCCGTTGATGGTCTGCCCGCGCCAGGTGAAGTTGGAGTTGGCGAAGTAGTGGTAATACTGAGGATAGTCGTTCATCAGCTGCATGGAGAGGGTCGCCAGATCACGCGCCGTGGAGGTCTGCAGCGGATCCGGCAGGCCGTTGGCGTTGCGAAAAAAGGTCTTCTGCATGCCCATGCTGCGCGCCTTGGCCGTCATCAACTCGGCGAACTGGCTCTCGGTACCGCCCAGCGCTTCGGCGATCACCACCGAGACATCATTGGCGGAACGGATGATCAGGGCGGGAATGGCATCTCTCACGGCGATTCTCTCGCCCGCGCGCACGCCCAGCTTGGAGGGCTGCATGGAGGCTGCATAGGCCGAGACGGGAAGCTCCTGATCGAGCCGTAGGCGCCCCTGCTCGATCGCCTCGAAGACCAGATAAAGCGTCATCATCTTGGTCAGCGATGCCGGGTAGCGTGTCTCGTCGGCGTTGGCGGAGTGCAGTACCTCACCGGTACCGGCATCAAGCACGATCGCGGCATAGCGCGGGTTGGCCTGGGCCTGGGCAGCGATACCCACGACCAGCAACATCATAAAAACGATCACACCAAGCACTTCAAGGCAGCGTGTTCTTATTGTCTTATGCACGTAGAGCACCATTCTTCATTCTTCTCGTATCCCCTGCAGCAGCCTTATCTTGGCGGCGCACCTTGACAGAATTTATTCCTTATAGCTAGCACCTGTCCAGACTATGTCGTACCGATTCGTAGGTCGATTCTCTACCGAAGGTAAATCCGCACGCAGGGCGATTTTTCTCCTCGACCAAAAGCGTAAAAAGGCTATTGAAGCTCGAGCGTGACGCGATAGCGAAAGGTCTGATCCTGGCAGCGCAACTCGGAGACGCAGGCAAACGGGGTCATGACGTGCAGATACCAGGTGCCGGTGTCGAGCGGGGTCTCGAGCCGGAAGTTACGGTAGCTTCCGCTCTCCCAATCACGAGCCACCTCGTTACCCGCTTCGTCCAGCAAGCGTGCATTGGGAGAGATGAAGCCACCATCGGCGGGGAAAGTATGGCTCTCGAGCACCACGCTTGCAGGTGCCTCGAGGGTGAAGCGGAAGTAGCGCGAGCCAGGCGACATCACCTCGATGGATTGTCCAGGCGCGAGCGGAACGGCGCGAACCTCATGAACGGGGCCGCTGGCACAGCCAGTCACGACCAGAGCGAGCGCAAGCGCAGTGAGAAAGTGACGAAACATGCGGTAGCCTCCCGGCGGGTACTACTGCAGCATAGCGCCCACCGGGGGCAAGAGGCGACCCTGTTCAGCTAAGAGAGTTAGTCAGCAGCGGCCGCGATACTGTCGCGGTATCCGGGATGGCGGCAAGCGCGTCTTTGAGGCTGGAATGCTTGAAGAATCTTGTCAGTCCCATCACGGCGGCAGCTCAAGTGTTCTATTTATCGGGTCGGCAGGGCGCGACATCTGGAGGCCATTATTGTACAAAATTGCGCAAATATGACATTACTGTATAAATAATCGCGATTCTCGTTCAACTTGTGCACAGCAAACGTAGCATCATGCGGACGGGAGGCTAGCGGGTGGCAGGTGCCACGCGGGAGGCGGGCAACCACACGACGGCCCGCAGCCCTCCGCCATCGCTTGCCTCGAGCGAGAGGCGGCCCCCATAAAGGTCCATGAGGTCGGTCACGATAGCCAGGCCCAACCCGGAGCCGGAGCGCCGCTGGTCGAGGCGTACGCCCCGCGCCAGTGCCGCGTCGCGCTGTTCGATGCTCATACCGGGGCCATCATCCTCGATGCACAGCTCTACCCCACCCCTCTCGTTTCCAGCGCGAAGCACCACCCGCGACGATGCCCAGCGCAGGGCGTTCTCCAGCAGGTTGCCGAACAGCTCCTGCAGATCCTGAGGATCGATGTGTACATAGAGCGTCGGGGGAAGGTCATGTGACAACTCGATCCCGCGCCGTGCCGCCAATCGCTTGAGCCCCGCGAGCACCGGGCCGACCACTTCGGCGAGGCGTACCCGGCCGGTGAAGATGGCACCCCCGGCAGCTGAAGCGCGGGCGAGATGATGGCGCACCGCGTCGTCGATACGCGCAAGCTCCGCCTGGATCTGATGGCGCGAGGCCTCGGGATAGTGCTCGGAGAGCGTCTGCAGCACGCTGACCGGCGTCTTGAGCGCATGGGCGAGATTGCCCGCGGCGTGACGCCCGCGCTCGATCAGCCGCCGGTCGCGCTCGAGCACGCCATTCATCGCCCCGGCCAGGCTCGCCAATTCGCCGGGCAGCCGGGTATCAAGCCGCTCGGCGTCGCCACGCTCCACTTCCCGCAGGTTGGCATGCATGCGACGCAGCGGTGCCAGTCCCCAACGCACCTGGGCGGCAAGTCCCGCCAGCAGCAAGCCAGCCAGCGCCAGCAGCGAAAGTGTAATCAACCGCTCGAAGCGATCCACCTCGGCATCCAGCTCCTGGCGAGACGCCGCCATGCTGACGTGCAGCACCTCATCGAGCCCCGCCAGGCGAATGTCGCGCTCGACGATCCGCACCGGCAAGCCGCGCGGACCCAGGGAGTCGCGGATATCGATGCCCGATACGTGGCTCACCGGCAGACGCTGATCCCACAACGAGCGTGACGTGAGAGCAAGCTCACCCCCGTCGGTGATCTGCCAGTACCAGCCGGAGAAGACCCGTTCGAAGCGCGCATCTCCCAGCGAGCGAGCCTGCCCCAGACGCCCCTCGACGGCATCGTAGTCGACGCCGGTGAGCACCACGTTGAGCAGCGAGGTGAGTCGCTCGTCGTAGGCGGCGGTGACCGCCGCGCGGAAGTTGTAGGCCAGTCCGACCCCAGCCAGCGGCAGGACGATCACCACGAGCAACAGCGAGGCACCGAGCAGCCGTACGCCAATCGGCGCATGGGTCAAGCGCTCGGTACAGTGGCGACGAAAGCGCCTCAGCGACGCACGCAGGCGCGTCATGTCGAGGCGGCCTCGACCAGACGATACCCTTGGCCACGCAGCGTCTCGATGCGCTGGCTGCCGAGCTTGCGCCGCAGCCGGCTGATCTGCACGTCGATGACGTTGGAGTCGGGTTCGTGATCGCGATCGTAGACGTGTTCGGCAAGTTCGCTGCGACTGACGATGCGCGGTGCGGCATGGATCAGGTAGGCCAGCAGCCGCGACTCCTGAGCGGTCAACGTCACTGGCCGGCCAGCAAGCGTCACGCTGCCACTATGAGTATCGAAGGTCAGCTCGCCGACCTTGAGCAGCGGATGGGCGTGGCCGTGGCTACGGCGGACCAAAGCACGTAGCCGGAACAGCACCTCGGCACTCTCGAAGGGCTTGGTGACATAGTCGTCGGCCCCTGCAGAGAAGCCCGCCGCCTTGTCCGACCAGCGCTCTCGGGCGGTCAGCACCAGCACCGGCAGATCGATGCCGTCGTCACGCCATGCCGCCAGCCAGCGGGTGCCATCGCCATCGGGCAGGCCGAGATCGAGGATCACCGCATCGTAGCGCTCGGTACGTACCAGAAAATCCGCCTCGGTCCCGGTAGCGGCATGCTCGAGCAACAGCCCGGCATCGGCCAGGGATACCGTCAGGGCATCGGCCAGCGCGCGATCATCCTCTACCAGCAATACCTTCATCGGCGCCTCATTGCGTTGACGTTTACCCCCTCGATGCCGATCAGTTCGCCACTCACCGCATCGAATTCGAACTCCACGATCTGCCCCTGGGGACCGATCATCTCGACTTCATAGACCAGTATGCCATCCTCGCGCTCCAGCTCGACCTCGAGCACTCGCCCCTCGTAGTGCGCCTCCAGCCAATCAAGGATCACCGGCAGCGCGACGATGCGTCCCGCTCTCACCTCGCCATGCAGGTCGCGCCAGTGCTCATCGGCTGCTAGCGGAGCGGCGAACAGCGTCAGCACGCCAGCATGGCATACCAGGAAGGCTGCCAGCAGCAGAGGGCGAAGCCCAGCGATCTGGCCGCGAAGCGCGAGAAAAAAGCGTGAGGGAGTCATCAGCCAAGGGTGTCACGACACAGATGAATGAAAGATGAACGGCACTGTCAGGCCCGTGCAAGATCGTACCTGCTATAACGTGACGAACCCGCAAGCGAAACGATATCCACGTCAAAGGAGAGATCATGATGACACTCAAGCGACTGCTGATCGCCCCCACCGCCGCCCTCGCACTTGCCGCAGGCGGCCTTGTCCATGCCGATGAGCGTATCGCGCTCGATCAGCTCGACACCATCATCGAGCACGCCAGCGCCTTCGGTTTCACCCATTATGAGGAGATCGAGGCCAAGAGCGGCGACAGCGTCGAGATCGAGGGGTGGCTCGATGACGAGTGGCATGCCGACGTGCGCCTCTCGTTGCGTGACGGCCAGACCCTCGAGGAGGAGCGCAAGCGCCTGGTGAGCGGCGCCTGGGGGATGAGCGAGGAGGACCTGCGGCTCGCCTTCCGCCTCGCCGCCGACGAGGGCATGCAGGCGTTCGAAGAGATCGAGATCAAGCAGACCGGCGTCATCGAGATCGAGGGCTTTGATGCCTCCGGGCGCGAGCTCGAGATCACCCTGCGCCAGGGCAGCGACACGGTGTCACGGGTCGAGCGCGATTGAGCGACGACTGATGAAGATGAACGAAAGATGAACGACTCGCTCAGCTTGCCGACAGGTGAGCCTGCGTAGAAAGGTAACTGCCGGCCGGACGCCGGCGACCGATACCCGGTTCGATAGCAATATCAAGGAGCATCGACATGAAGCGACTCACACTATTGGCAGTTCCCCTGGCATTCGCCGGTTTCTCCAGCCTGGCACTGGCCAACGACACGGTGACACTGGATGAGCTCAACACCCTGCTCGACAGCGCCGACCAGCATTTCAGTCACTATGACGACATCGAAGTCGACGATTCGCGTCTGGAGATCGAGGGCTGGCGCGAGGACGGCACCAAGCTCGAGATGGACCTGCAACTCGCCGACGGCAGCGTGAGCAAGGAGGAGGAAGGGCGCAGCGGTGACATTCCCGACTGGAGTCTAAGTGGCGATGAGGTGCGTCAGGCGCTGGAAGTGGCCCAGCAGGAGGGCCTGCAGCGCTTCAAGGAATTCGACGCCGACGATGACGGCCATGTCGATATCGAAGGCTACGACGATCAGGATCGTGAAATCGAGATTCGCCTCAACAGCAGCGACTTCTCGGTGATCGACGTCGAGCGCGACTGATCCGTGACGCAGTAAGCGTTAGCGAGAGACACGCGGCCAGGGCAGATGCCCTGGCCGCTTGCGCTGCCCGCTTGCTGTCACCGTCTTCCTCTCCTAGGGTGAGAGTGACCTGACGATTCATTACCGTGACACTCCTCCCGCCACAGGCTAGCGACTGCTGACCTAGTGGCGCAGCGCATGCCCAAGGAGACGATGGCGGCAACCGTTCGCCATCATGGGGGCAGGAGACCCGAGAACAAGGAACCGGCATAATGGAATATTCCGAGTACTCCCCCGACGAGACGATCATCGTCAATGTCATCCTGAACGGTGAAGCGGCCACGCTTAAGGTCGCTCCCAACGCGATCCTGCTCGATGTGCTGCGCGAGCAGCTTCATCTGGGTGGCACCAAGAAGGGCTGCGATCATGGCCAGTGCGGCGCCTGCACGGTGCACGTCGATGGCAAGCCCATCAACGCCTGCCTGCGCCTGGCGGCAATGTGCGAAGGACAGCACATCACCACCATCGAAGGGCTGGCCCGGGACGGCGCGATGCATCCGGTACAGCAGGCCTTTCTCGATCACGATGCATTCCAGTGCGGCTACTGTACGCCGGGTCAGATCATGACCGCCGTGGCACTGCTCGATGATCCGCATGTGGCCAGCGACGACGCCTCGGTACGCGAGGCGATGAGCGGCAATATCTGCCGCTGCGGGGCCTACCGCAATATTCTCGCAGCGGTGCAGGATGCCCGCGTGCGTCAAGGGAAGGGAGCGTCATGAAAACCTTCGCCTTTGCCCATGCCGATAGCGTCGAAGGCGCCGTCAGTGCCCATCAGAGCGATGTCAGCGGCGTCTTCGTGGCTGGCGGCACCACCCTGCTCGACCTGGTCAAGCTCGACGTGATGCGTCCGGGGCGCATCGTCGATATCAATTCGTTGCCACTCAAGCGTGTGGAGCGGCTGAACGATGGCCGCCTGCGCATCGGCGCGCTCGTCACCAACAGTGCGCTTGCCTATCACCCCGAGGTGACCCAACACTACCCGCTGCTCTCCCAGGCGACGCTTGCCGGAGCCTCGACGCAGCTGCGCAACATGGCCACCACTGCCGGCAATATCATGCAGCGCACCCGTTGTCCCTACTTCCGCGATGTCAGCGCAGCCTGCAACAAACGCGCCCCCGGTACCGGCTGCGACGCCATGCATGGCCACAACCGCCTGCATGCCGTACTAGGCGGCAGCGAAGCCTGCGTGGCCACCCACCCCTCAGACATGTGCGTGGCCCTGGCGGCGATCGGCGCGACCCTGACGCTGAGCGGCCCGGACGGCGAGCGCGAGGTCGCCTTCGCCGACTTCCACCGCCTGCCCGGCGATACGCCACATCGCGAGCACGAACTCGAGTCCGGCGAACTGATCACCGCGATCACGCTGGATGCGCCTCTCGTTCCGCAAGGTGCGGTCTATCTCAAGCTGCGCGACCGCTCATCCTACGAGTTCGCCCTGGCCTCGGCCGGGGTCATGCTGTCGCTGGATGGCGAGATGATCGGCGAGGCGAGAGTGGCGCTCGGCGGCGTCGCCACCAAGCCTTGGCGTTGCCATGAGGCCGAGGCCATGCTCGAGGGCCAGCCCGCCAAGCCGGAGACCTTCGCCAAGGCTGCGGAGGTGGCGCTTGCCGATGCGCAGCCGCTCTCCCATAACGCCTTCAAGATACCGCTGGCACGCCAGGCGATCGTACGCGGCCTGCGTGATGCTGCGCGCAGTGCCAAGGAGGGCCAGGCATGAACGACATGACCCAACCCAGCGTGATCGGCCGCGGCACGCCGCGTATCGATGGCGAATACAAGCTGACCGGCCGCGCCGGCTATACCGGTGAGCTGCATGCCGAAGGCATGCTCTACGGCTATCCCGTGCCGGCGACCATCGCCAATGGCGTCATCGTGTCGCTGGAGACCCAGGCGGCAGAGGCCATGCCTGGCGTGGTGGGCATCCTGCATTACGGCAATTTCCCGCAGCTCTATCGCTCGCCCAACAGCATGGGCCACGGCGACAAGGTCGGTGAGGTGCGCCTGCCATTCGAGGATGAACGCATCTACTATCACGGCCAGTACGTGGCGCTGGTCGTCGCCGAGAGCTTCGAGCAGGCGCGCGCTGCCGCCTATCGCGTCTTCGCCCACTATCGTAAGGATCCGGGCGCGCTGCCCAGCCTGCTAAAGGGGGATGAGGAAGGCGAGCCCCTCGATGCCGCCACCTATTCGCGGGGCGAACCGCAGTCCGCCTTCGAGGCGGCAGCGGTGAAACTCGATGCGACCTACCGCATCGAAGCCGAAAGCCATCTGCAGATGGAGATGCACGCCACCCTCGCCGAGTGGCGAGAGAGCGGCCGACGCCTGATCGTGCATGAATCGACCCAGGGCGTGGCCTACCAGCGCAATGCCCTGGCCCGCATCTTCGATCTCCCCCAGGAGAGCCTCGAGGTGATCTCGCACTACATCGGCTCGGGATTCGGCAACAAGCTGTTCATGTGGCCCCACGCGGTGGCCACGGCGGCGGCGGCACGGGAGTTCAAGCGGCCGGTCAAGGTGGTGCTGCCGCGCCAGCAGGACATGATGAGCGCGGGTCACCGCCCGGCATCGCGTCAGCGTCTACGCCTGAGTGCTGAGCGAAACGGCCGGCTCACCTCGATCCGGCATGACAGCGTCACCGAAACCTCGCTGGTCGATCAGTATGTCGACGACTGCAGCGGGGCCACGCCCAGCTTCTACGCCTGTGACAACGTCGCCACCTGCCATCGCCTGCTGGCGGTCAACCATGGCACGCCCTGCCCGATGCGAGCGCCGGGTGAAGTCTCGGGCATCTTCGCACTCGAGTCGGCCATGGATGAACTGGCGATTAAGCTGGAGATGGATCCGCTGGAACTGCGCAGGCGCAACTACGCCGAGTCCGATGGCAAGAAGGGCCTGCCCTGGTCGAGCAAGCATCTCGACAAGTGTCTGGAGAGTGCCGCCGAGCGCTTCGGCTGGGCCACACGTGATCGAGCTATCGGCGCGATGCGCGAAGGCGACGAGATCATCGGCTACGGCATGGCCTGCGCGACCTGGTCGGCCAGTCGACAGCCCTGCGCCGCACGGGCCGAGCTGCGCGCCGATGGTAGCCTGTTGATCGCCTGCGGCACCCAGGATATCGGCACCGGCACCTATACCATCGTCGCCCAGACCGCCGCCGAGCTGACCGGTGTCGCCCTAGAGAGGATCGAGGTCAAGCTCGGCGAATCGAGCCTGCCCGCCGGTCCGCTCTCGGGCGGCTCGATGGCCACCGCCACCACGCTTCCGGCGATTGCAAGCGCGGTGCGCGATGCACTCTCGGCGCTCAAGGAGGTCGCCACCGGTACAGGGGGCGCCTTCGAGGGAGAGGATCCCGAGTCGATCGAGGCCGAGGAGGGAGCACTGGTCATGGCAGACAAACGCGTCAGTTTTGGCGATATCCTCGCCGCGCACCGCCTGTCGAGCGTCAATGGCGAGGGCCAGGCCGCGCCGGGGGCGGAGCAGCAGGAGTTCAGCTTCCGCTCGTTCGGCGCGCACTTCGTCGAGGTGCGCTGGGACCCCGGCATTTCACGGCTACGCGTCGCCCGGGTGGTAAGCAGCATCGATGTGGGGCGCGCGATCAACCCCTCGGCGGCACGCAACCAGGTCGAGGGAGCGATCGTGATGGGTATCGGCATGGGTCTGTTCGAACGCCTCGACTACGATCCCCGCGATGCCCGGCTCGTCAACGCCAACGTCGCCGACTATCTGGTGCCGGTTCACGCCGATGCACCCGATATCGATGTCGAGCTGCTCGACTATCCCGACTTCCTCTTCAATGAGTTCGGCGCCCGCGGCATCGGCGAGATTGGCCTGACCGGCATCGCCCCGGCGATTGCCAATGCCGTTCGTCACGCCACCGGCAAGCGCATCCGCGACTTGCCGATCAGTATCGAGAAGCTGATGGAGTAGCCTGCACACCGCTGCACACCGCCAGGCGGCGGTGTGCAGGCGGTCAGACCGTGCGTGAGAAGCGACCCTGCTGCGTCGTATGAGCCAGATAGGCATCGAAGGCCATGGCCACGCTGCGCATCATCAGCCGCCCCGCCGGATGCAGCACCACCGCCTCATCGGTCACGCTCACCAGGTCGTCGGCAATGGGCTCTTCAAGGGCCGCCAGGGCATCGGCGAAGTAGTCGTCGAATTCGATCCTGTAGCGACGCTCGATAGTGCCAATGCCCACCCGCCCATGACACATCAACTGATGAATCACGTCACGGCGCAGGCAGTCGTCGTCATGCAGGCTGTAGCCGCGCTGTACCGGGAGTTGCAGCTCATCGAGCTTGGCGTAGTACTCCGATAGCGTCTTGACGTTTTGGCTGTAGCTGTCGCCCACCTTGCCGATCGCCGATACGCCAAGCCCGATCAAGTCGCAGTCGGCATGGGTCGAATAGCCTTGGAAGTTGCGCTGCAGCGTACCATTGTCGCGCGCCAATACCAGTTCATCGTCGGGCAGTGCGAAGTGATCCATGCCGATATAGACATAACCCGCAGCCTGCAGGCGATTGACGGTCAGCTCGAGCAGCTCGAGCTTGCGCTCCGGCGGTGGCATGTCCTCGGGGCGAATCAGCCGCTGGGCACGGAAGGTGTCGGGCAGGTGCGCATAGCTGTAGGCGGCGATACGGTCCGGTCGCAGCGCGACGATCTTGTCCAGCGTGGCGGAGAAGCTCTCCACGGTCTGCAGCGGCAAGCCGTAGATCAGATCGACGCTCACCGACTTGAAGCCCGCCTCGCGGGCAGCCTCGACCAGCGCGACCGTCTCTTCCTCGCTCTGGATGCGATTGACGGCCTGCTGCACCTCGGCATCGAAATCCTGCACTCCCAGGCTCAGGCGGTTGAAACCCAGCGCATACAACTCATGAATCTGCGCAGGCGATACGGTACGCGGGTCGACTTCCAGCGAAAATTCACGCGCCTCGCCATGCTCCATGTTGAACGCCTTGTCCAGCGCTGCCATCAGCTCGGCGAGCTGGGCCTGGCTCAGGTAGGTAGGCGTGCCTCCGCCCAGGTGCAACTGGGTCAGCTTGCGATCGTGATCGAAGAGCGCGGCCTGCAAGGTGATCTCGCGCTTGAGATAGCGCAGATACTCCTCCGCCTTGTCGTTCTTCTGCGTGATGATCTTGTTGCAGGCGCAGTAGTAGCAAAGGCTCTTGCAGAACGGGATGTGAATGTAGACGGACAGCGGCTTGGGCAGCAGGTCGCCGTTGCTCTGCTGAACCGCATCGCGATAGTCGTCCAGCGCGAAGGCGCTATGAAACCGCGGTGCAGTGGGATAGGAGGTGTAACGCGGCCCCGGACGATCATATTTCTCGACCAGCGCCCGGTTGAATGACAGCTCATCGTGATTCATGACTGGCTCCGGGAAGGAAAGTTGCCCGCCACCTCTCCATGGCGGCATGAGGGCATGATACTGCCAGGCACCGAAGGCCTTATGACCTGAGTCAAGCAGTGCAGCGTTTGCTTCGAACAAGCGCGTTTGCCAGCCAGGGCGGCAAGGCTACGGTGAAGAAGCGGCTAACTGGCCGCTCGTTTCACAAAAAATACTTCACCATGTGACGGCAGGGCGATGCCTCGACCATGCCTAACCGCCCAGCACCGAACTTCTCACCCAGCTGGTCAACACCTCCGAAAACGCCACCAAGAAGCGCCACGAGCTGCTCGCCAAGATCGAAAAGGCGCTACAGGTTCATACCCAGATCAAGAGGAGATCTCATATCGACCTTTGAAAAAAACCGGTCATGAGCGCCGGTTTTTTAACGCAACGAGCAGCTAAATAAAAAGAAGCAGGGACCAAAGGTCCCTGCTTCTCTAGGCAACTAACTCAGAGAATGAGATTAGTTGTCGTTATCGCGCTCATATTCCGGCGCGTTTTCGAGCTCCTCGGAGCTGATATCGGTGCGGATGACATAATCATCGCCGAACCAGCCGGTTCCCATGGCATCGTCATTGTCCGCATCACGGCGTACATCTAGCGAATCCCACGAGATCGCCACATCACGATCGCCCATGCCTAGGAAACCGCCTACACCCACGATTACGGCCTGGATCTGACCATCTTCATCAATGATGAGGTCATTGACAGTGCCGAAGTCGTCATCGTCATTCTGGCCCTGAACGTTGGTACCGATCAGCTGGTCGGCATAGAACGCATTGTCAGGACGGCTTGACATGAAGTTGTCACCGTTCTGACCAACATTGGCGGTTTGATTGGCGGCGTTTGCGTCTTGCTCCCCAGCCACTACTGAACCCGCACCGAACATCACGGCGGGAACCAGCATTGTGCCAAGTGTCATGGAAATTGATTTTTTCATGGGTTTCTCCTTTCGGTTATCCGACAACCCTGTTCAGTTGCATACCAAGTAACTTTGATGCTGCTAATGCTGAAAACATGGGATCTTCGTAAAAATCCATGAAGCACTTACCAAGCTAGTCGAATCATTAACTTCCGTCAAATATGCTCAGGCGTACATGCGTTACCCGGATAAAACCTCATTGGCAGCGTCGAACTCAATCCGAATATGGCTTTTTTTAACATCTCACCCAAGGAGAATATGGGGCGAAACGTGGAACCGAATCTCGATATGTTTTCCTTGAACAGGGTCCGCCCCGGAGAGGATTGGTATAGTAAGTCGACTAAACATTCGCATCGCTAGTCATGGCAATTGATGATGCTCGCGCTGTAGTTGTAGAAAGGGAGAGAATGGTGCCTTCACGACAGATAATTCTGCTCTTGGCCTTGGCGGGATTTGCCAGCATGGCATCGATGCGGGTGACCGATGCCATGATGCCGGCCCTGGCCGGCGTATTCGAACGGCCCGTGGCGGACGTGGCGCAGAACATTACCGTCTTCGCCATCGCCTACGGCGTGATGCAACTCTGTTACGGCCCCTTGGGCGACCGATTCGGCACACTGCGCGTGGTGGCTCTGGCGACACTTGCCTGCGCCCTGGGCGCACTGGGATCGGCGCTCTCCGGCTCACTCTCGACACTGCTGCTGTTTCGTACCCTGAGCGGTGCTACCGCTGCCGCCATCATCCCGCTATCGATGGCCTGGGTGGGCGATAACGTGCCCTATGCCCAGCGCCAGGTGACGCTTGTTCACATGCTCTCAGGCTCGGTACTGGGCCTGATCAGCGGTCAGATCCTGGGTGGTCTGCTTGCGGAGACCCTGGGCTGGCGCAGCGCCTTCATGCTGCTGACGCTACTGTTCCTGTGTGCCGGCGGCTGGCTGCTGGTCACCCTGCACCGCCAGCCGGCACTCGCCATGGCTCAGGCAAGTCCAGGCAAGATCGCCTTTTTGTCGCGGCTGCGCAGTATTCTGGCCATCTCACGGGCCAGGCGCATCCTGACACTGGTCTTTCTCGAGGGCATTGCCGCCTTCGGTGCACTAGCCTTCGTGGCGACACATCTCCATGATCGGCTCGGCCTATCGCTGACCCTGGCCGGCTTCGTCGTGGCCCTGTTCGGTGCTGGCGGCCTGGTCTTTGCTGCCCTGGCCAAACCGTTGGTCAAGGGTCTGGGCGAGACGGGCCTTGCGGCCTGGGGCGGTATGCTGATGGGTCTGGGCTTCTGCCTGCAAGCCCTGGCGATGCATCTTGGGCTGGCCATGGCCGGCGCCTTCTGTGCAGGGCTGGGCTTCTACATGATGCACAGTACCCTGCAGCTCAACGCCACACAGATGGCACCTGCCGCACGCGGCACGGGGATGGCGGTATTTGCCGGCTGCCTGTTTCTTGGCCAGTCGGTGGGTGTCGTGCTTGGCAGTGCAATATTGCGCCTGACCGGCAGCGTCTGGGTGCTCGTTGGCGCCGGCGTGTGGCTGGCGATAGTGGGTGGAATCTTTGCCCGCCAGCTCCGCCATTGGCAGACTAACCGAGGCGAGTAGACGCGGCCGCTTCCGGCGGACTAGTCTGATGACCAGACATCGCTACTGCTCAATCTAGGGAGGTAAGGGAATCATGGAACGATACAAGACGCTACTGCTTGCCACCCTGACCCTGTCGGCCACCTTGATGACGAGTGCCTTTGCCGAGGAGCCGGCAAGCCCCATCGACGAGGCCGAATCGGGGTTGACCACAGAAACGACTGAGCCGCCCACTATCGACACTGGCACGGCGGGGACCACGAGTGGCGTTACCGGCGCGGATATGGATCAGGAGGATGAAACCACTGGCGGTGGCCAGTCCCAGGGGGATGCCATGTTCCAGACCCCGGCCTCCCAATCGGATGCTGGTCCTGCCTACGAGACCCAATCGCCGGAGCGCGAAGAGGCACTGCTTCCCGACGAACCGCTGGGAGCCGACGATAGCGGACGCCGGGAGGATGGCGAGCCGCAGGCCAGCACCAATGACTCACCGGACGGCAGTGACGACTAGGCGCCTTTCGTAACGCATTACAAAACATAACGCCCGCGTTGGGTCGACAGGGCCAGGAGTCGCTACGCTTAACCTAACAATCCTGTTTTGTTAGTGTTTGGCGACAGAACAGCATAATTCAGGCAGGAGGCCTTTCCATGACCCTACGCGTGACTCGCAGGCAATTCTTCAAGCTCGGTGCGACGGGGATGGCCACATCCAGCATGGCCATGATGGGCTTTGCTCCCGACCCCGCAGTCGCATCGATCCGTCACTTCAAACTGACCGGCGCCAAGATCACCCGCAGCAATTGCACTTACTGCTCGGTCGGCTGCGGCGTGTTGATCTACAGCCGCGGCGACGGCGCGATCAACAACATCGACAATATCTACCATGTCGAGGGCGACCCGGATCACCCGGTCAGCCGCGGCTCGCTGTGCCCCAAAGGGGCGGGGCTGCTCGACTACATCCAGAGCGAATCGCGGCTGAAGTACCCTCAGGTACGCGAACCTGGTACCGATGAGTGGAAGCGCATCAGCTGGGACGAGGCGCTGACACGCATCGCCCGGCACATGAAGGAGGATCGCGACGCCAACTTCGTCGACCAGGACGACGAGGGCCAAACGGTCAACCACTGGACCACGACCGGCATGCTGGCGGCTTCCGCTTCGACCAACGAGACGGCTTATCTGACGCAGAAGATCGCGCGCAGTCTTGGCATGGTGGTGCTCGACAACCAGGCGCGCGTCTGACACGGACCGACGGTGGCAGGTCTTGCCCCAACATTCGGTCGCGGTGCCATGACCAACCACTGGGTCGACATCCGCAACGCTGATCTGATTCTCGTCATGGGCGGCAATGCTGCCGAGGCGCACCCTGTCGGCTTCCGTTGGGTGATGGAAGCCAAGGAGCACAACGATGCCCGCCTGGTGGTGATCGATCCGCGCTTCAACCGCACGGCGGCGGTGGCGGATTACTTCGCGGAAATCCGTACCGGCACCGATATCGCCTTCCTGGGCGGTCTGATCAGCTATTTGATCGAAACCGACCAGATCCATCACGAGTATGTGCGCGCCTACACCGACGCGAGTCTCATCGTGCGCGAGGAGTTCGGCTTCGAGGATGGCTTGTTCACCGGCTACGATGCCGAGAGCGGTGAGTACGATACCGACACCTGGCAGTATGAGTACGACGACGAGGGTCACGCCCTGCGTGACGATACGCTCACCCACCCGCGCTGCGTGTTCCAGCTGATGCGAGAGCACTTCAGCCGCTACACCATCGATGTGGTCTCCTCGGTGTGCGGCACGCCACGCGACAAGATCCAGCACGTATGGGAGATGGTCGCCGACACCGTCGTGGACGACAAGACCATGACGATTCTCTACGCGCTGGGCTGGACACAGCACTCGATCGGCTCGCAGATCATTCGCACCGCAGCGATGCTCCAGCTACTGCTCGGCAACATGGGCATGCGCGGTGGTGGCATCAATGCACTGCGTGGCCACTCGAACATCCAGGGCTTGACCGACCTGGGGCTGCTCTCCGATCAGTTGCCGGGATACATGACGCTGCCGGA
The DNA here is from genome assembly GCF_013009075.1 of Halomonas sp. TA22. Classification (NCBI taxonomy): domain Bacteria; kingdom Pseudomonadati; phylum Pseudomonadota; class Gammaproteobacteria; order Oceanospirillales; family Halomonadaceae; genus Halomonas; species Halomonas sp. TA22. Next base: position 3,534,389 of record NZ_CP053108.1, read on the forward strand.
TGATGACGAGCAAGATTACGAAGCCTATATCCTCGATCGCGCCCGGCCAGATCTGATACCTGGCGAGATCTCCTACTGGCGCCACTATGAGCGCTTTCATGTCAGCTTGATGAAGGCGTGGTTCGGCAACGCGGCGACCGAGGAGAACGATTGGTGCTACGACTGGCTGCCCAAGCTCAGCGAAAATCTCTATGACGTACTGCACACCTTCGAACGGATGAGCCACGGCGAGATCACCGGCTACATCTGCCAGGGCTTCAACCCGCTGGCGGCCTTTCCACACAAGGCCAAGGTATCCGCATCGCTTTCTCGCCTGAAGTACTTGGTCGTCATCGACCCGCTGAGAACCGAGACCGCCGAGTTCTGGAAGAACCATGGCGAATTCAACGATGTCGACCCTGCGCAGATCGATACCGAGGTGTTCCGGCTGCCGACCACCAGCTTCGCCGAGGAGGACGGCACCATCGTCAACAGCTCGCGCTGGCTGCAGTGGTTCTGGGCCGCGGCGCCGCCACCGGGCGAGGCGCTCCCCGACACCGCCATCCTGGCAGGGATATTCCTGCGCATGCAGCAGATGTATCGCGCCGAGGGGGGCGCTTTCCATGAGCCGATCCTCAACCTGAGCTGGCCCTATCGCCATCCGGAAGAGCCAAGCCCCGAGGAGCTGGCCCGGGAGTGCAACGGCTGGGCACTGGAGGACGTCGTTGATGAGGATCGCAATATCGTCTGCCGGGCAGGGGAGCAGGTCGAGGACTTCGGCATGCTGCGTGCCGACGGCAGCACGGCAAGTGGCTGCTGGATCTTTGCCGGGTGCTGGACCGAGGGTGGCAACCAGATGATGCGTCGCGACAACTCCGACCCCTACGGGGTTGGTCAGACGCTGGGCTGGTCCTGGTCATGGCCGGCCAACCGGCGGATCCTCTACAACCGAGCCAGCGCGCGGCCCGACGGTACGCCATGGGCCGAGCGCAAGGCAGTCATCTGGTGGAACGGTACCCGCTGGGTGGGCAATGACGTCCCCGACTTTCCCGAGGTGTCCGAACCGGCGCTGGGTCAGGGTCCCTTCATCATGAACCAGACCGGCCGGGGGCAATTCTTTGCCCGTGACCGTATGGTCGAAGGCCCCTTCCCGGAGCACTATGAGCCGTTTGAAACGCCGATCGCCAATAACCCGATGCACCCCAACAACCCATTGGCCAAGAACAACCCCGGCGCCCGGGTATTCGAGCAGGATCGGGCCAATTTCGGCAATTTCGATGAGTTCCCGCATGCGGCGACCACCTATCGCCTCACCGAGCACTTCCACTACTGGACGATGCACAACCGCCTGAACGCCATCGCCCAGCCGGAGAAGTTCATCGAGATCGGCGAGACCTTGGCAAGCGAGCTGGGTATTGCCAAGGGCGACCGCGTACGCGTCAGCTCCAAGCGCGGGCATATCGACGCCGTGGCGGTAGTGACCAAGCGTATCCGTCCGCTGCAGGTGGCGGGACAGACAGTGCATCAGATTGGCATCCCGATCCACTGGGGCTATCTGGGGGAGACCAAGCGCGCTCACCTGACCAATACGTTGACACCATCCGTAGGCGATGCCAACACCCAGACGCCGGAGTTCAAGTCGTTCCTGGTGCGCGTGGATAAGCTTTAAGGAGGCGAGATGAGAGGCGATCAAATCAATCTGCAGAACATCGTCAGACGCTCGGCGACCCAGGTACCCTCCCCGCAGGTGAGAAGCGGGGCTGTCGCCCCGGTCACCAAGTTGATCGACGTATCGCGCTGCATCGGTTGCAAGGCCTGCCAGGTCGCCTGTTCGGAGTGGAACGACCTGCGCGACGAGGTGGGCGAGAACGTTGGCATTTACGACAATCCGACCGACCTCACGCCCAACTCGTTCCAGGTGATGCGCTTCAACGAGTACGAGAACGAGCAGGGCAACCTCGAGTGGTTGATCCGTAAGGACAATTGCATGCACTGCGCCGAGCCGGGCTGTCTCGAGGCGTGTCCGGCACCCGGCGCCATCGTGCAGTACGCCAACGGCATCGTCGATTTCAACTCCGAGCACTGCATCGGCTGCGGCTATTGCGTCACCGGCTGCCCCTTCGACGTGCCGCGCATCTCCGAGAAGGATGGCAAATCCTACAAGTGCACGCTGTGCTCCGATCGTGTCTTCCATGGCCTGGAGCCGGCTTGCGTCAAGTCCTGCCCTACCGGGTCGATCATGTTCGGCACCAAGGAGGACATGCTCGATCTTGCCGAGACGCGTACCGACTTTCTCAAGGGACGCGGCTATCAGAATGCCGGCATCTACGATCCCGAAGGGGTCGGCGGCACCCACGTGATCTACGTGCTGCAGCATGCCGACAAGCCGGAGATCTACAACGACCTGCCCAATGACCCGCGCATCAGTCCGCTGGTCGAAGGCTGGAAAGGGATCACCAAGCCGCTGGCCTCGGTGGCCATCGGGCTTGCGGCGTTTACCGGATTCTTCCACTACGTCACCGCCGGCCCCAAGGAGACGCCAGAGGAGGAGGAAGACGAGGTGCGGTCCGACGAGGCGCGCGACCATGAACGTGAGGAGAAGCGGCCATGAGCGAGCCGAAGCGGCACTCCACCGATCCGGGCATTCTGCGCTACGACCGGTTCTCGCGCGTCAATCACTGGCTCATCGCCATTTCGTTCGTGATGCTGGTGCTCAGCGGGCTGCCCTTCTTCCACCCCTTCTTCTGGTCGCTGACCGGCCTGTTCGGCGGCCCAACCATGACGCGTATCCTGCACCCTTATATCGGGCTGTTCATGACGCTGTTCTTCCTCATCATGGCGGTGCGCTTCTTCAAGGTCAGTCTGATCAAGCGCCACGACATTCAATGGCTCAAGCAGATCAGGGACGTACTTAGCAATCGTGACGAGCGCCTGCCGCCGGTGGGCAAGAGCAACGCCGGGCAGAAGCTGGTCTACTGGATCATGGTGCTCTGCGTGCCGCTGCTGCTGATCACCGGCTTGCTCATCTGGCAACCCTACTTCGCCGACGCGATCCCCATCACGCTGCGCCGGCTGGCCTCCCTGGGCCACGCCCTGGCGGCGTTCCTGGCCATCGTCACCCTGATCATCCACATCTATTCCGGGATCTGGGTCAAGGGCTCGTTCACCGCCATGATTCGCGGCCGGGTCAGCAAGGCGTGGGCCAAGCATCACCACAATCTGTGGTATGAAGAGGAGATGGAGAAAGAGCGCAAGGAGCGCGAGATGGCCAAGCGCCAGCATCAGATCATGACAGGACAGGAGCCGAAGTGAACCACGCATATGGCAATGCCCCCATGGGCGTCATGGATCCCCCCTCCGTGGTACTGCCCGAGCCGGAGCACTTTGCGCAGCGTGCCCAGCGCCTGCGTGGCCTCGCCGAGCGTATCGAGCCACTCGCCGACTTCCTGGCCTTCATGGCGCAGCTCGCCCAGGCCCAGCAACGGGCCCTGGAGCAGAACGTCCCGGCGTGGCAGCCCGAGCCCGAGGCCTTCACCCTGGCGCTGGAGCATGGCATGCCGCCGCTTGGCGTCCAGGCGCTGCGCAGGGATATCGATTTTCACGGCGAGCTTTCGACGATCCTCGATGCCCTCGAGCTACATGTCGGCGCGGCGCAGCGGCCGCTGCTCAATGCCCTGCGCGCGTTGCCCAGGGAGGAGGTGGATCGCCTGGCCGAGGAGGTGCTCGAGGCTCGCCCCGGGCCCGAGGCGAGCCGTGGGCTGATGCCGTTGGTGGCGGCGGCGCTGCAGGTCGCCTGGCTACGCCTGGCACGCGCCCTGCCCAAGCCGCCGAAACGCCCCGCTGGCGAGGCCCGCTCGATCTGCCCCTGCTGCGGCTCGTTGCCGGTGGCAAGCGTGATTCAGATCGATCATCAGCGCAGTGGGGTGCGCTACCTGCAGTGCGGTCTGTGCGCGACCCAGTGGTATCTGGAGCGCTCCAAGTGCAGTGTCTGCGATCAGAGTGGCAAGCTCGACTACCTGAGCCTCGAAGATGACGACGGCGAGCTTCTACTTCCCGTGCAGGCCGAGACCTGCGGCGACTGCCACTCCTACCTCAAGCTCATGCCGCGAGAATTCGACGAACATGCCGAGCCTCTCGCCGATGACTTGGCAAGCCTGGCACTCGACCTGATGTTGAACGAGGAGAAGGCGTACCGCCGCAGCGGCTTCAACCCGCTGCTGATCGTCGCCGACCCCGAGTAATCGGAGATGCATGGACGCCAGGGGGCCTGGCATGCTATGCCATAGGGCCTGGTTATCTCTGGCATGGACAAGACTTCGACCATGGATGTTCGACGCAGCCTCCCCGCGGTCGATGCGCTACTGACGCATCCCGCCCTACATGCAGCCCGTGAGCGACACGGCTGGCGCCTGACGCGGCAAGCCGTGCGTCAGGTACTCGATGAGCAGCGCCGCCGCCTGGCCCGAGAGGCTAGCGGTGGAGAGTGCACTCCTCCCTCCCTCGATGCTTTGGCCAGCCGCTGTCTGGATGACCTGGCGCGTCTTGCCCGGCCCAACAGCCGGGCGGTGTTCAACCTGACCGGCACGGTGATCCATACCAACCTGGGACGTTCGACGCTTGCCGAAGCGGCCATCGAGGCGATGACCGAGGCGGCGCGCCACCCCGTGGCGCTGGAGTACGACCTGGCAAGCGGCGGGCGCGGCGATCGAGATCGCTTAGTCGAGGTGTTGCTCTGCGAGCTGACCGGCGCCGAGGCGGCCACTGTGGTCAACAATAACGCTGGCGCAGTGGTACTGACCCTTGGTGCGCTCGGCGCCGGCCGCGAGGCGGTGATCTCCCGCGGCGAGCTGATCGAGATCGGCGGCGCCTTCCGCATGCCCGACATCATGCAGGCGGCGGGCTGTCGGCTTCGCGAAGTAGGCGCCACCAACCGCACCCACGCCCGGGACTACCGCGAGGCGATGAGCGACGAGACGGGACTGATCGTCAAGGCGCACACCTCCAATTACGCCGTCACCGGTTTCACCAAGAGCGTGGCCGAATGCGAATTGGCCGAGATCGCCCACGCCCAGGGTGTGCCCTTCATGGTCGATCTCGGCAGCGGCGCGCTGACCGATCTCGCCGCCCTTGGCCTGCCCTATGAGGCCCAGCCCCGCGATAGCATTGCCGATGGCGCCGACGTAGTCACCTTCAGCGGCGACAAGCTGCTCGGTGGCCCCCAGGCGGGCATCATCGTCGGCCGGCGCGCGTTGATCGAGCGCATCAAGCGCCATCCGCTCAAGCGCGCGCTGCGCCTCGACAAGATAGCGCTTGCGGCGCTGGAGGCCACGTTGCGGATTTATCGCGACAGCGACACCCCCGATCAGGAGATCCCCACCTTGGCCCTGTTGTCGCGTCCGCGAGCCGAGATCGAGGCCACCGGCGAGCGGCTCTTGGAACGCGCCACCGGCCTGCTCGAAGGGCTCGATGTCACCCTTGCGCCTTGCATGAGCCAGCTCGGCAGCGGCTCACTGCCTGTCGATCGTCTGCCAAGCGTTGCCCTGGTGTGGCGCCCGACCGCCCACGAACGGCGCGAGCGCGAGAGGGGCTTGAAGCGCCTGGTGCGCGCCCTGCGCGAGCTGCCGCGCCCGGTCATCGGCCGCCTGAGCGACGGTGCGCTGCATCTCGACCTGCGCTGCCTGGCTGGGGAGGCCGAGGAGCAGGCGTTCCTCGCCCAGTTCGCCGAGCTGACAGGGACCTTCCCCTTGAAGACAGACGTGCAGGAGCAGGACGCATGATCGTCGGCACCGCCGGGCATGTCGATCACGGCAAGACCGCACTGATCGAGTGCCTTACCGGTATCGACACCGACCGCTTGAAGGAGGAGAAGGCGCGCGGCCTGACCATCGAGGCGGGCTTCGCCTATCCCGAGATGGCACCCGGCATCGAGCTCGGTTTCGTCGACGTGCCGGGCCACGAGAAGTTCATCCACAACATGCTGGCCGGCAGCGCGGGTATCGACACCGTGCTGCTGACGGTCGCCGCCGACGACGGGGTGATGCCGCAGACCGTCGAGCACGTGCAGATCCTCACACTGCTCGGGCTCTCCCGAGGCAGGGTGGCGCTGACCAAGTGCGACCTGGTCGACGAGACACGGCGTGACGCAGTGAAGCGTGAGATCGCCGCGCTGCTGGCCGACACGCCGTTGGCCGGGGCGACGATCCATGCCGTTTCGAGCCGTACGGGCGAAGGTATCGAGGCGCTGCGCGACGCGCTCTGGACCCAGGCCGCCGTGCAGCGTGCCACGCCTGCCCGGGGCGCGTTCCGGCTCGCCGTCGACCGTGTGTTCAGCAAGGCGGGCGCCGGGCTGGTGGTGACCGGCACGGCGCTGGCCGGCGAGATCGCCAAGGGCGACGAGGTACGCCTGGTGCGTTCGGGGCGCAAGGCGCGGGTGCGAGGGCTGCGCCGCCAGCATCGCGACAGCGACACGGCTCGTCAGGGCGACAGGGTGTCGCTCAACCTCGCCGGCAGCGGGGTGGAACGCGAGGCGCTCTCGCGGGGCGACTGGGTGGTCGCCGATACGCTTAAGGCCCCTCTGCTCAAGCGTATCGACATCGATCTCGTCCTGCTCGACAGCGCCGCTGCGCTCAAGCACTGGACGCCGGTGCATGTGCACCTGGGGGTGGCCCACCTCACCGGCCGCGTCGCCTTGCTCGAGGGGCAGCGCCTGGCACCCGGCGAGCGCATGCTGGGCCAGCTGGTGCTCGACGGCAGTGTGCACGCCTGCCTGGGGGACCGTTTCGTTATTCGCGACCATGGCGGGCACGTCACCCTGGGCGGCGGCGTGGTGCTCGATGGCGACCCGCCGCGGCGTGGCCAGCGCGCGCCCAAGCGCCTGGCCTGGCTGGCGGCGCTCACCGAGAGCGTGGCGTCCGGCCCCCCCTACGATCTGCACCACCCGCTTGAAGCTGCCCTAGAACTCAGGTCCGACGGGCTCGATCTCGATTCCATGGCACGCAACGCCAATGCCGGCCAGGCGACGCTGATCGCACTCACAGAGGCGCTTGGGGGACGTGTGGTGACGGTCCAGGGCCAAGCTCGCGCCTTCTCGCCACAGGCCATCGAAGCACTGGAGACAAGCATTCTCGAAGCGGTCGCCGCCCACCACGAACGTGAACCCTCGATGCTGGGTGTCGAGCGCGAGCGACTCAATCGTCAGGTCATGCCGAGTTTACCGAGTCCATTCTTCCGACCGCTGATGCAGGCGCTGATCGCTACCGGGCAGCTCGAAGGGCATGGCCCTTTCGTTGCCCTTCCTGGCCATCAGGCCGCCCTCGACGCGGCCGATGAGGTGTTATGGCAGCGGCTCGAACCCCTGCTTGCGGCGAATCCCTTCCAGCCGCCACGGGTACGCGACCTGGCGGCGAGCGAAGGGCTCGATGAAGAGCGTATTCGCAGCGCCCTAACGGCCTGTGCCCGCCTGGGCAGGCTCTACCAGGTCCGCAGGGATCACTTCTATCTGGCCAAGGCAGTGCACCAGCTGGCCGATATCGTCCAGGCGCTGAGCGATGAGCATGGCACGCTGCGCGGCGCCGCGTTCCGCGACCGGATCGGTACCGGGCGCAAACTGGCGATACAAATCCTTGAATTCTTGGCAACGTCGATACGCTTGGCCCGCCACTGCCCCTGGGTATTGTCGATATCGCCGCTGGCCTCAACGGCCAGGCTTTTGCCAGCGACGATATCGCCATCGCGATTGTTCAGCGCCGTTGCGGAAAGCCGAACGGTGTCGTTGCCTTGCAGGATGCCGGCCGCGTTGCGCACGTCAGTAGCCGCGACGGTCAGTTCGGCGTTACCGGCAATACGGCCATCAGCGTTGTCCAGTGTGCCCAACTCAAGCGCCAGATATCCCCCACCCGTGTGCAGCAATTCCCCTCCCCGATTGACGAGCGAGCCGGACTCGATCTCCAGCGTGCCGCCATTGCTGGCCAACCGCCCCGAGGTGTTATCGAGGACGTCGACAATCAGTGAAAGCGGACCTTCGCCGAGTTGCACGATGTCGCCGCCGACATTGGACAGCTCGTCCGCATCGAGATCGAGCGTGTCGGCGGCGACCCTGGCGTCGTCGGTGCGGAGCGTCTCAGGCGTACTTGCTCTGAGCGTGCCTTGCGCGGCGACAGTGGCACCGCTCATGTCGATCCCACCCCGCCGGGCCACGATGTCGATGTCGCTAGCCTGGGTGTGGCTGTCTCGCAATGTCACGGTATCGGCCTGTGCGTAAAGGCCTTCGGCAGCGATGTGCGAGCCGCTGGCATCGATGACATGGCCGGCTGTGAGATAGAGATTGCCACGTTCGCCCAGGGTCCCGTCGTCACGGACACCGGCGGCCATGAGGGTATCGATATCGCTGCGCAGGGCATCGGCCTCCAGGTGGATGTCGCCCTGGGCGATCATCGCGCCGGTTTTGCGATTGGCTATCTCGCCATCGCTGGTCACGAGCAGTCCGCCACCGGTACGCAGCATGCCATGGTTGACGACGTCGTTTTGGCCGGCCAGCCGCACGTCGCCTTCGGCGACGATGTTTCCATGGTTGGCAACGCCGTCCTGGCCGCTCAGCCGAATCTCGTTTTCGGCGAGCATGCTCCCCCGATTTTCGATGCGTCCGTCGGACTCGACGACGATCTCGCCGGCGTACAGGGTTCCGCCATGATGTACACCGACGCCTCGCTCGGTGGCCAGGAGGTGGATCTTGCCGGCATACATGCCGCCCAGATGCGCCACGTCGATGGCGATTTCGGGCGCCCCTCCCTTGCCCTCCACGACCTCCACCTGCTGGCGATCGACATCGATCCGGTTAGCGCCAGTGGTGACTTCGAGTTCCTCGGCCCAGACGCCGGCCTGGACTTCGACGGCACGTGCCAGGATCGAGGTGTAGTCGCTGCCGCTGGTATCCAGGCCATCTCCCGAGATCCGAATCGTGCCTTCCTCGATACGGTAGCCGGCCAGATCACCGTTCCTGAATTCGGGACGCCCAGTGGTCAGCGTGGTGCCGCTGGCGTTGATGAACCCCGCGCCATCGACATGGATACCGGCGGGATTGGCGATGACGACCTCGGCACGCCGCCCAGCGACTTCCACATGGCCGCGCAGATGGCTGGGATCACGCGAGTTGACCTCGTTGACGATCACCCGGGCTTCGCCGGTGGCGAGATTGGGATTGCCCTGCACCCAGCCGCCTAGCTGGCTCTGGGTGGCACTGCGCGAATTGTTGAGGATGGCGCCCCGGCCATCCACGTCGAACTGACTATAGGTATTGCGCGACACCCCCTGGGTGCTGGGCGTCTGGATGTTGACCTGAGGGGTGCCGTTGGCGCTCTCCAGCACGTGCGGCCGCTGTGCCCCCGGTGCGCTACGATCGGGGAAGATCTGCCCCTGGGCGGGCAGCGCATGCGCCAACCCCGACGCCACCAGAATGGCCCAACCCAATGGCTTTAAACACCAGAGCAGTGGCTTGAAACGCCCGAGCGGGAAAGCGGACGATAGACTTCCGGCGCCTGGCGTCGTGGCCCGTCCTCCCGCCTTGCCCTGGCACGAGCCGGCCTCGGAGACGACGACCAATAGGCACTTGGCCTTGTTGAACACGAGCCGGTAGCAGTGTTTGTTCATCTCGGTTCCCTACGTTTTTCGCTTCTTCGCGCTTTGTCTTTCTTGTCGTCTCTAGCAGCGTCTAAAGCACCAGATTCAGGCTGAACCCCAGGTCGTGCCCATCGGTGCGAAATCCCTCCGGCTTCCCGACCGGCGTGGCCAGGAGGATGTCGTAATGAAAGTGACGCAACAGGGTGCCGCGCAGTCCCACGACCGCACCCGTCAATTGCCTGCCCAGCAACCATTCCGAGCTGGCCCCGCCGACATGCCCATGGTCGATCCCGGCATAGAGCCGCTGGCCGCTGGCCCCCAGCGGCACCTCGAGCTCGTTGCGGACCAGCCAACCGCGTTCGGCGGCAAGGCTGGTGTCGTGGAAGCCTCGTACGGTGTAACGGCCGCCGATGGAGAAACGCTCCAAGGGCGACAATGGCGTCAGGTTGCGCTGCATGCGCCAGTGCCCGCGGTAGCGAAGCATCCACTCGCCGAGCTGAAAGGGGAGGTCGAGGTCGCCATTCGCCGTGACGATCTTGAAGCGCGAGGTGCCTTCATCGAAGGGCTCCTCCGGGGCTGGTCGTGCCCCGAAGGCGCCGGTGCCCCGCTGGTAGCCCAGTCCCAGGTCTAGGGTCGCCCGCCCGACGAACTCGCGATGATGCACGCCGGCTTCCCAGCCGCCCACGGTGCGGCGCTGCACCTCAATCTCGACATCGTCGATATAGTTGCGGGACTGGCGTTGAAAGCCTCCGAACTCGAGTGAGGTCTTTCGTGAGGCGTCGCGGTAGATCAGGCGCGACAGGCTGGCCCCGAGGGTGCGGCTGTTGCCGCTGTATACGTAGTCCTCAAAGGCGCCCGCCACGGTCTGGTGGTAATCGTAGTCGCTGGCCGTGGCGGCCAGATGCCAATAGCCCCAGGGTACGGAGTAGTGCAGGGTGCGACTCTTGTTACCGCGCCCGCCACGGTCTCCGCCCCCCAGGTCCTTGCCTAGATAGACGTAGAACAGATCGTTGATGCCCAGCAGGTTGTCGTAGGCCACGGTCACGCCGTTGAGATAACGGCCGGTGGCATCGCTGCCGCTGTCGTCCAGCGACCAGCCAGGGCGCAGCGGGAAACCCTGCTGATAGTCGATCACCAGATCGCTGCCACCGGGTTCCTCGGCGGGAGCGATCTGGATGTCGACCTCCACGGAAGGCAGGCGCTGGAAGTTCTCCAGCGCCTGTTCGATATCGCGCAGATTGAGGATGGCGCCTGGCCTGGCCGGCACGGCATTGCGCAGGGAGGCGTGCCGGCGTTCGGGTTCAGCGACTCGCAGACTGGCGATACGCCCCGGCAGGAGAGTGAGCGTGAGAACTCCATCGCTGAGATCCTGGGGCTCCACGAGCACGCGGCTGGTGACGAAGCCGCGTTCGATCAGCGCGTTCTGGGCACGCTTGAGCACCAGGTTGACGCCTTGGGCACCCAGGCAACGTCCGATGGGCGTGTCCCCTGGATCGCGACCGACGACCGCATCATCGAGCCACCCGAAGCGCTGGAGCTCATTGCCTCGCCATACCAGTTCGTGGATCACGAAACATGGCGATTCACGGTCGGGAAAGTGCTCCAGCGACTCCAGCGGCACCGACAAGCGCACGTCCGGCACCGTCTCCTGGCGCTCCTGCAGGGCCCGGTCGCGTTCGCGCTGGCGCAGCAGTTCGTCGGAAGGCAACTCTTGAGCCTGGATGCCAACGATGCCGCTCGTCAGCCACGCAATAAATGACAATCCGATGCCTCGGACGGCTACTTGCTTCATTTTGTTAAAAAACAATACTTGATCCCGTGCCAACCAAGCCTCCTCTGCATGTGAGCACTACGCTGAGCTTGCCAGCGACTGTCCACGGCACATGACGTGATGAAGAAGACCAGCGCCAACCCCTGAATGGCATTGGCGCGCTCAATTTGTCATCGGCAAAGTTCGGATTTACTTAAGTAAGGGATTGCTGATGGGTTTCGTAGGAAATTGTTGATGTGGGACACAGGGAATCTTGGACAATTTCTGTAAGCGATTCTCGACACGACACTGGAACCACACCGTGTTCTTTAGGGCAATGGTGGACTACTCAAGAAGGAAGGCATGGCAGAAGCGTTGCCCGACTCGTGCGGGCCGGAGAACATCGGCAAGCCTTCGCCGATGTCCTGACCGAGGTGTAACCTGGTCGTGCAGGGAGGCTCAGGCGTTCTCGAAGCGCTGGCGCAGGTAGGCGTTGATGTCGTTGGATTCGTACATCCACTCCTCGCGGCCATCGTCGTGGGTGATCAGCAGGCAGGGCACCATGGTGCGGCCGCCACCGTTGAGCAGCGCCTGGCGGTGCTCGGGGTTGCGCTGGACGTCGCGCAGTTCGATATCCAGTCCCAGTCGCGCCATCTCCTTGCGCACCTTGACGCAGAATGGGCAGCTTTGAAACTGGTAAAGCGCAAGCGATTGGCTTTCCTTTTCCACGCGAGATTGCTCCTCTGGGGTTCGTTCAATGGCGCTCTTGGGGGTGGTGAGCTTTTCCGACATCAGCATGACCGGCGTCAGCACCACTCTCAAGGTTCGAAAGAAATAGCGTAGCAAAAGCCTCATGAGGCAGGTAATCCTATCCGGAAATGGCAGCCCTCGATCTTATCACCGTTGCGCGCCGCTTGCTGCCGGCTTGGGCGTATCCACCGCTTCGATATCGACGATCTTCGAGCGGCTGATCACCACCTTCCAGCGCTGGATCACCGGCTCCCCATCGCCCTGCACCTCACGGGTGACCAGGTTGATCAGATGGCGCTTCTCCACCGTCTCTCGCACCACCTGGCCATCCTTGTGCCGGTAGACATGATGCGAGGACTTGTCCATCAGGCGCGACAGCACCGACAGGTCGATCACCAGCGTCTCGCGGGTCTGCTCATATCCACTAAGAAAACGCGTCGGCGACATCCGCGAGTGGCTACCGTAGTGAAGCACCACCTCTTCGCGCTGGGTGATGCTGCGCTTGCGGGCCGCCTTGATCGCCTCGTCGAGCTTGGCGTAGCGCTGGTAGTCGAACCACTCGAGCTGGCGCCCCACCAGCTGGTTGCTGTGCGCATCGTAGTATTGGCGACGCCACTTGGGGCGCCCCTTGCGCAGCAATCGCCACAGGGTGTTGCGCAGGTCGTCCTTGAATACCTCGCGCAACGCATAGATCACCGCCAGCACCAGCACGAACAGCGCCGTGACATCGCCCAGCGTCTGGCGGGCCTGCAACAAGGTCAGGGTGACGAACACCATGACCACTGCCGTCGCCAGCCCCTTGACCGCCTTCTGCTCGCCACCGCCGAGCTCCTGGCTCTTGTCCTTGAGCGTGACCGGATACTCGATCAGTCGCCTGAGCAGGCGCATCTTGTTGGACATCCGGGTGGGGTCCCGCGTCACCCGCTGAGAGTTGTACTCCTGCGCCTCGCGGTATTCGCTCTCGGCGGCGCAGATATCCAGCAGCCGGTGCTTGATCTCCCTGTAGTGGCGATCGCGGGAGAGGTGCGCCACCAGGGACAACAAGCGCTGTTCGGTGAACCACGACAGGTAGTTGTCGATGTTCTGGTAGTACTTCAGCAGGCTCTCCTCTTCCGGTTTGGTGCGCCGCAGGCGCTTGAGGATATCCAGCGCCAGCTCGATGAGCTCATCGATGCGCGCCAGCTTCTCTACACTGGCGTCCTGCGCATCGCTGCGTTCGCTGTCGCGCTTGTCGTCGTGCAGCTCGCGACTCGACCGCTCCAGTGCCGCCACGTACTGGTAGGCATAGAGGCTCAGGCTCAGCCGGTACTGTTCGCTGCCAAGCGAGCCGCGCCGCGCCAGCCGGCTCAATACCAGCGGCAGGTGGATGCGATCGCTGAAGTAAGTGCGTTTGACGTGTATGGCACTGTGGTAGAAGGCATTTTCGGACATCACCTCGGTGTTCAGCCCAAGCTCGCCGGGCACGAACAGGTAGACATCGAGCTTGTGCGATACCGATTCGCGCAGCACCCGCGATATCTTGAGAGAGAAGCCTTCCCGTCGCTCGACACTAATCAACGCTATCCATCCCCTTGCCAAACATGCGCTCATCTCCTGGTTTGGTTATATCATGGCAGATGCCGCTGCGGTGACTTGCCTTCCATGCCCAGCGAGGCGACCATGGCGAACCGAGCCCTACCCAACGCGACCAACAATAACGCCCTCGGAGACAGGGAATGCCCATCGCGCGTTTTTCACCCTTCGAGCTTCTGCTGCTGAAGAGCCGACACCAGGCGGACACGGCCGCCCTGCTGCTGCTGGCCTGGGTGTTGGCAAGTCATGGGCGCCTAGGGGAGGCGGAAAGAGCAAAGCTCGGCGAGCTGGCCGCGCATTATCGCCACGGCCATGACCTGCAGCCGTTGATCGAGATCGCCAGCCAGCAGAACCTCGATGCGATTCAGCTGGCCGCCGAGGTGATGCAGAAGCACTGCCTGGGCGAGCAGGCGCACGCCTTTCTACGCCAGGCCATCGGCCTGGCGGTAAGCGGCGGCAAGCTGGCCCAGGCCAACCATCATGTATTGCGCTTCCTCGCCGACCTGCTCGGGGTGTCGCCGGCGGAGTTTTCCCTGCTCTTCGAGGCGGCGGCGGGCAAGGCGTTCGGCAACCCCGACGATCCGAGCCGCAGCGCCTATTGGCAGGCCAAGGAGCACCGTCGCCAGCAGGAGCAGGCGCATGACCAGCAGCGTCATGAGGAGGAGCAACGCAAGCGTGAGCAGCAGCGCCACCAGCAATACGGCAGTGGCAGACAGGAGAGGGCCGGCGAAAGCCACCAGCGCCGGCGCCAGCGGGAAGCGCACCAGACCCCGCCTCCCAACGACCATACCCGCCGCGCCCTGGCCGTACTCGGCTTGCCCCCCGGCTCGACGCGCAGCGAGATTCGTACCGCCTACCGCCGTCTGGCGCAGCTGCACCACCCCGACCGCTTCTTTGCCCAGGGCGAAGCACGAGTCGCCTCCGCATCGCTGCGCTTTCAGAAGATTCGCAACGCCTATGACTACCTGATGCGGGTGAGCTGACCATGCGCGATCTTTACAAGCGCCTGGGCGTCGACCGCCGCGCCAGTGAAGGCGACATCACCACCGCCATCGAGGCCTGCCAGCACGCCACGCTCAGGGCCGATGCCCGGGCCGTACTGGAGGTGAAGTCGCGCCGCGAGGAGTACGATGCCCTGCACGCCACGCTCTGCAGTATCGGCCTGCTCAGGGCAAGGCTCGGCCTGACTCATGGCCCGCACTGGCTGGACAGCGCCGCCAACGACTTCTCGCTGCCCCCCGACGAGACCCGCTCCCCTTACGACGACATGGTTCATCGCGTGAGCCATGCGGTGGCGCTGCACGACCGCTGGCAACGCTGGCATATCCCCTGGCTCATGCCTGGCCTCGTGGTCCTCGGTATCCTGCTCGGCGCGGGTGCCTGCCACTGGCTGTGGTAGTGGCGCCATGCGTCCCCTAGCGGCCTGGATCAGGCTCCGGTGAGCCTCCGCTCGCGCTGGTTCTGCGGCCGGGATCGGCGATGCCGGCCTCTCCAGGCCCTCGCCCGGCGCTGTCGTGCATGCCACCGCCACCTGTCGTCTCTGCTGACGCCTTGTCGACCTCGTCTCCGGTGGCAGCCTCCATCTGGATGCTCATGCGCGGCATCGCCATGTCCAGCCCCTCGGCTTCCATGCGCTGCTTGAAGCGCAGGTTGAAGGCCCGCGACACATCCCACTGCATCACCGGCGCGGTACGCATGCGCATGCGCAGTACCGCCGCGCCTTCCTCGAAGCGGTCGACGCCCTGCAGCTCCAGCGGCGACCAGATGTGGTGGCGCATCATCGGGTCCTGGCGCAGCTCGTCGGCAACCTCGCGCACCAGCGCGATGGCATCGTCGATCTTCATCGAGTGCGGGACGCGCAGGCGCATCAGGGCGATGCCGAACTGGCGCGACATGTTGTGGATCGAGGTGATCTGGCTGAAGGTGATGATGTGCAGGATGCCATCCAGGTCGCGCAGGCGCACCGTGCGCATGGTCAACCCCTCGACGGTACCCATGTGGCCGCCCAGGTTGACGAAGTCGTCGATGGCCAGCGAATCCTCGATGAGGATGAAGACCCCGGTGATCAGATCCTGCACCAGCGTCTGCGCGCCGAAGCCGACCGCCAGGCCAATCACCCCGGCACCGGCCAGCAGCGGCGTGACATTGACGCCCAGATTGGCCAGGCCGACGATGCTGGCGATCACCACGATGGTGGCAAATATCACGTTGCGGATCAGCGGCGTGATGGTCTGCGCGCGCGCGTTGTTGACACGCCGGCCACGCACCCGCGCCGATGAGGTCAGCGCCCGCTGGATGGCGGTATCGGCAAAGATCCAGGCAAGCCAGGCCAGCAGAACGGTAAAGCCCACCGCCAGCAGCGCCTGGCCGATACGCGCACTGGCCACGCCTTGCTGGCCGATGCCGATCAGCGACCCGCCCCACAGTTGAGCGGAGAGCTCGGCGAAGGCGATCCAGCAGAACAGGTGCGCCAGCGCATAGCCGAAGCGCTGCAGGCGCTTGCGGTACTGCGAGATACGCCTGCGCTGGATCACGGTTTCGCTGTAGCGGCGGATCAGCCCGGTGATCACCAGGGTCAGCACCAGCAGCGAGGCGGAGATCAGCGCCCGGGTCAAGGCGCCTCCGGCATCGCCCACCGAGACGAACATCGCCAGCAGCGAAGCGACGACCAGCAGCAGCGCGGGCACATGCCACAGCCCCCCGACGACGCGAATCATCTCATCGGTGGCACTGGCCCGCTTGCGCTGGAAGTAGGGTCGGTTGCTGATCAAATGCTTGACCGGTCGCTTGAAGCGCAGCACGAAACTACCGGCGAGCAGTGCCGCCAGGATGTTGGAGAACACCGACAGCAGCACCGCGAGATCCTCGCCGAGCAGCTCGATCATGCGTATCGACTCCAGCGCGTCGGCCAGCGCCACCAGGGCGCCGATGGCGAAGAAGCGCCGCAGCGCTCGTTGGCGCAGATGCAGCACCGCCACATAGCGATGGCCGCGGGTGAAGACCGAGAACAGGATGTCGAGCACCACCGAAAGCAGGCGACCGCACAACGCGACATAGGCAAATACCAGGCCCAGGATATGCCCGGGGCCTACCTCGACGAACTGCACCGCTGCCAGTATCAGCGCAAAGGCCAGGCCCCAGGGCACGACTCGGCGCAGGAAATGGACCGCCACCATCCAGGCGCGCGGTTCGCGCGGCAATGTCAAAGGCCAGTCGCGGCGCTTGGCCAGCAGTCGACCGCCTCCCATCAACAGGATCACCATTCCCACCCAGGCACCTGCCGTGATCGCCGCATCGATCACCACTCGCACAAGCTCGCTGTAACTGGCCGCCGATAGCAGGGCCGCACCCTCGTCCAGCGCCTGGTCTATCTGCTGTTGCCAGATATTCAGCGGACTCTGACCAGCCTCGGTCTGGTCGCCGAACTCGCTGAAGGTATCGGCAATCGCCCCCAACAGCCCCTGGCGAGGCATCTCGAAACCCTGCTCCTCGGCCTGTGCCGAGGTCTGCTGCAGATCGCGCAGATTCTCCAGCAGGGCGTCACGCCGCTCGGCACTCTCGAGTGTGGCAATGACCTCCTCGAGGGAGCGCTGGAAGGCCTGAGGATCGTGCTGCTCAGCCTCCTCTTCGCCACCGCCCGTCAAGCCCACCAGCGGCGACGTCTGAGCATGCAGCGGCATCGCCACCCATATCAGCATCAGGCCCCACAGCAGCATGACAAGCGCTCGTCCCTGGCCAGCCACCACAATCGATAATCGGGGCATGAATCCCTCCATGTGAGTTGAATCAGACAAGTCTGCATAGACCGACGCATGGGGTAAAGGCTAGTTGCACAATCCCGGAGGCACCGCTAGCGATTCGAAAGCTGTCGAGACGACCACTATGCTGACTTCCACTATGCTAGGGTAACGCTTTGGTCGCACTGGCTCGGGAGCCCGTATGGAACCCCTACCGCCTCCGGTTTCATCCAACCATGAGGGCAACACGCGCCGAGTCGGCGTTGAGATCGAGTTCGCCGGTATCTCACCGACGGATGCCGCTCATCTCGTGTGCATGCAGTTCGGCGGCCAGATCAGCGTGCTCGGCCCCCACCGCATGAAAGTGGAGGGCACCCGCTGGGGAAGCTTCCATATCGAGCTCGATTCTCAGTACGTGCACCCCGATGCCAAGGTGATCGACAAGCCACTCGGCAGCGACGCTCAATGGCGCCGCCAACGCCACCAGATACGCGTCGATCTGCATAACAAGACACGCGAGCTGATCGGCGAAGTGGTGGCCGGCCTGGTCCCCACCGAGATCGTCTGCCCGCCGGTTCCCTGGAACGAGCTCGACGAGCTCGACGTACTGTTCGACGCGCTGCGCGTGCATGGCGCCAAGGGCACCGATGCCAGCCTGCTCTATGGTTTCGGCCTGCATCTCAACCCAGAGGTGCCGAGTTTCGAGATCGACACGATCCTCGCCTATCTGCGCGCTTACCTGCTGCTGGGCGAGTGGCTGCGTCACGAGATCGATGTCGATATCACCCGGGAAGTGCTGCCGCATGCCAATCCCTTTCCCAAGGTCTATGCCCTGAAGGTGTTCGATCCCGCCTATCGCCCCGACCTGGACACGCTGATCGGCGACTACATCGAGCACAACCCGACGCGCAACCGCGAGCTGGACCTGTTCCCGCTCTTCGCCTACCTGCGCCCCGGCTTTCCACATCCGGTCATGCGCAATGCTCTGGTCAAGCCGCGCCCCACCTTCCATTACCGCCTGCCCAACGCCCAGCTCTCCAACCCCGCCTGGGGGGCAGCCATGGAGTGGAACCTGTGGCTCGAGGTCGAGCGGCTGGCAGCGGACACCCCGCGTCTCGAGGAGCAGGCCAGGCACTATCTCGACCACCATCTCCAATCGCCCCTCACCCGCTGGCTCGACAGGATGCGCGGGTGGATGAAAGAATCCTAAGGAGTGGCATGTCTCGCCCACTGATCGGCATCACCACCTCGGATCGCAAGAGCTTGATTGCCTGGTTTTTCGACTGGCTGGCGGTGTGGCGCCATGGCGGTCGCCCGCTGCGCCTGTCGCCCTCCCGCGCCAAGCCAGAGTATCTCGACGGACTGATCATCGGCGGCGGCGACGACATCGAAGCGCGGCTCTATGGCGGCGAGGTGCAGCTCGACGTCCGCGTCGACCCGCAGCGCGACCAGCTGGAGCTCGAGCTGCTTGAGCGCTTCATTCCGCGTGGCTGCCCGGTGCTGGGCATCTGTCGCGGCGCCCAGTTGATCAACGTCTATCTCGGCGGCACTCTGGACAGCGACATCTATACCACGCACCAGGGCCTCAAGCGGCGTCGCACGGTGCTGCCCCGCAAGACCGTGGATATCGTCGCCGACAGCCAGCTGCACCGTATCCTCGAGGTCAGTTGGTGTCGCATCAACAGCCTGCACCATCAGGCCGTGCAACAGGCGGGGCGCGGGATCGAGATCGTCGCCCGCGACCGCGATGGGCTGGTGCAGGGAATCGAGTCCCGCGAGCACGCCTTCCTGCTCGGCGTGCAGTGGCACCCCGAGTGGCTGATCTTCAACCGCCCCCAGCAGCGCCTGATACGTGCGCTGGTCGAGGCCTCTCGCGTCGCCTCGTCGACATCGCGCCAAACGTAAGCGACCGCCCGAAGGCGGTCGCTGATATCGAAGAGGCTGACACCGGCTCAGCTCTCCAGCGTGGCATCCAGGGTGATCTCGGCCTTGAACAGCTTGGAGATCGGGCACCCCTCCTTGGCCTTGTTGGCCGCATCGTCGAATGCCGCCTGGTCGGCGCCGGGGATCTTGACCCGCGTCTCGAGATGGATGGCCGTCACGCTGAATCCCTCGTCACCCTTCTCCAGGGTGACGCTCGCCTGGGTAACGATGCTCTCGGCGGTCATGCCCGCCTCACCCAGTATCATCGACAGCGCCATGGAGTAGCAGCTGGCGTGAGCCGCGCCAATCAACTCCTCAGGGTTGGTCCCCGGCTGCCCCTCGAAGCGCGTGTTGAAACCATAGGGATTGGCATCGAGCACTCCGCTCTCGGTGGAGACCGTGCCCTTGCCTTGCTTAAGATCACCTTCCCAGTGCGCGGAAGCCTTCTTGATGATGCTCATTGCGTCTCCTTGGGTATTTTCCTGGCAAAACGACGTGTTACCACGCCATGATCAATCGAGTCACGACCAATCGAATGAACAGAACGCGAACCGTCAGGTTAGCGCGGCCAGCGCCGCATCGTAATCCGGTTCGTGTTTGATCTCGTCCACCAATTGACTGTAGATCACTTGATCGTTTTCATCGATGACCACCACCGCCCGCGCCGTCAACCCAGCCATCGGCCCGCTGGAGAGTGCCACGCCGTAATCGCGATGGAACTCGGGATGGCGGAACGTCGACAGGGTGATCACGTCATCCAGCCCCTCGGCACCGCAGAAGCGCTTGGCCGCAAAGGGCAGGTCGGCGGAGACGACCAGTACCACGGTATTGGCAAGCGACGAGGCAAGCTCGTTGAACTTGCGCGTCGACATGGCGCAAGTCGGCGTATCGACGCTTGGGATGATATTGAGCACCTTGCGCTTGCCGGCGTAGTCGGCAAGGGTCACGTCCTGCAGCTCCTGGTCGGTCAGCGTCAGGGCGGGGGCTTGCGTGTCCGGTGTGGGAAAATCGCCAGCCACGTCCACCGGGGTGCCGCCACGGGTTACCTGTTTCATGATCGCTCCTGCTGTCGAGGGAACCCCTGTTATGCGGGCGATGACAGCGTTTGGCAAGGCCCGATCAGCCAAGCATCTTGAGCGTCGCCAAGCGACGCTCCAGTGTTTCCCGGCCCAGCTCATGCATCAGGGCAATGTTTCGCTCAGGAATGCTTTCCGGATCGGGGTAGTGTTCCAGCACGCGGGTCAGGCTCGCTTCACGCAGCAGATGCAACATCGGCCACGGCGAGCGATTGGTGTAGTGGCTCTCGTCATCCTCGGCGCCCCCCTCGAAACGATAATCGGGATGGAAGCTCGCCAGCTGGTAGATGCCGTCGTACCCCTGGTCGGCGAGCAGATCCTCGGCCACGCCCAATAGGTCAAGGTAGTCATCGAAGTCATCGCTCCCCTCACTCAATACCAGCAGCGTGGTCTCGACCTCGCTATCCTCGTCGAGCCGGCGGCACTCCTCGAGCAGGGCAAGCAACGTCTCGCTCCAGTCATTGGCCGAGACGGCACGATACCGGATCCGCTGGGCGGCCACTTCGCGAGCGGCGAAGGGGCAGATACCATGCTTCACTACGAAGGTCTCGACCCAAGCCTGGGTAGCGGCAAGACAGCGCATGAGGGGTTCCATGACAAGCTCCTGGGGGGTGGCCGACAGTATAGTGGCCTTGCCCGTAAGGCGCATTGCAAAGCGCTCGAGGCTGGTTCAGCATTCATGAAACTCCTTTTCATTATCATCGAAGCACCATGAGGCCATCCATGTCGTCCGACGCCAGCGCCCCCCTTGCCACCATGGTCACCCTACCTGCTACCGTCAGCCAGCCCGACGTGACCCTACCGGCCATCGGCCAGGGCACCTGGCACATGGGCGAGGACATGACGGCTAACCGTGACGAGGTACGCGCCCTGCAGCAGGGGCTCGAGCTTGGCATGAGGCTGATCGACACCGCCGAGATGTATGCCGAGGGCGGTGCCGAAACGGTGGTTGGCGAGGCGCTTCTTGGCCGCCGCGACCAGGCATTCCTGGTCTCCAAGGTCTACCCGTGGAATGCCGGCCGCACTAGCGCCATCGAGGCGTGCGAACGCAGCTTGAAGCGGCTGGGCACCGATCATCTCGACCTCTACCTGCTGCACTGGCCGGGCAATATTGCCCTCGAGGAGACACTCGAGGCCTTCGAGCGCTTGCAGGAACAGGGTAAGGTCAAGCGCTTCGGTGTCTCCAACTTCGATGCCGACGCCATGGCCGCGCTGCATGCCGTGCCGGGCGCCAGCGAGTGCGCCACCAACCAGGTGCTTTACCACCTGGGCTCGCGCGGCATCGAGCGGCGCCTGCGCCCCTGGATGCGCGAGCATGGCATGCCGATCATGGCCTATAGCCCCATTGCCCAGGGCGGCCGGCTACGCGATGAGCTGATGACCGATGCCGACGTGCTGGAGATGGCATCCAGCCTTGGCATTACCCCGGCGCAATTGCTGCTCGCCTGGTCGATTCGCCCCGTCGCTGGGCAGCGCGATGTAATCGCGATTCCCAAGGCGGTCAGAAGCGAGCATGTCGAACAGAATGCCCGTGCCCTGGATATCGTGCTGGACGACGAGGTGATCGAACGGCTCGAGGCGGCATTCCCCGCCCCGGATCACGACGTGCCGCTCGATATCATCTGACGCGCAGGCCTAGGAGAGCGAATCGAAGAGCGAGCCGGCAGGAGCTGCCTTCACTCGCTTCTGGTCGCGCCGCGAGGCAAGCCGATCGGCCAGGCGCGTCGGTTCGGGCAGCTTGGTCTTGCCCAGGCAGCGCACCACCCATTCGATCGAGCTCTCCAGGCTAATGCGATGCCCCAGCGACACGAACACCGGCTTGACTTTCTCGCGGCTGCGCAGTGCAACGCCGATGGTCTCGCCGCGGTGACGCAGCGGTGTCCATCCGCCGCGCTGCTCGGGCACCTCGTCATGGCGACCGCACAGGATCGACTTGGCAACACCAATGGTCGGCAGATCGAGCCACAGCCCCAGGTGCGAGGCCACCCCCAACCGCCGTGGGTGGGCGATGCCCTGGCCGTCGACCATCACCAGTTCAGGTGTCATGGAGAGCTTGGCGAACGCGTCGAGCGCGGCGGGAATCTCGCGAAACGACAGCAGCCCGGGGATATAGGGCATCCGCGTCGGCTCGCGGTGGACCACCTGCTCGAGCGGGGTGAGCGACGGCCAGTCGAGCAGCACCACTGCTGCGCGAGTGATCGTTCCCTCTTCCTCGAAACCGATATCCACCCCGGCAATGCGCGAGACGTTGCCGATCCGGTCCTCGCGCTCGATGCGCGGGGCCAGCTCGCGTTGCAGGGCAATTGCCGTTTCCGGCGTGGGCGTCCATTCATGCAGAGGCGTCATCTAGGCATCCTTGCGTAACGGCTGTGAGCCTCCCAGTTTAGGCCCTCGGACGCGTCATCCCAACCCGGGCCTCTTCCCGGATCGTGTATCATCGGCGCAGACATTTTCCGTTGAGCCTTGAACGCCGTGCTTACGCTGATTCATACCGCCGACTGGCACCTGGGCCAGACCTTCCATGGCCAGGAGCGCCATGTCGAACATCGCGCCTTTCTCGATTGGCTGCTGGAGACGCTCGCCAAGCGCCGCGCCGATGCTCTGCTGGTGGCCGGCGATGTCTTCGATGTGGTCAACCCGTCGATGAGGGCCCAGGAGCTGCTCTACGACTTCATCGTCGCCGCACATCGCCGTCTGCCGCAGCTGGATATCGTGATGACCGCCGGCAACCACGACAGCGGCAACCGCATCGAACTGCCCGCACCCTTGATGCGACGCCTCAACACGCATGCCCTGGGCCGTGTGCAGTGGTGCGACGACGGCACCCTCGACGCCGAACGTCTATTGGTACCCCTGACCGATGCCGAGGGAGAGACCTGTGCCTGGTGCCTGGCGTTGCCCTTCCTGCGCCCCGCCGAGGTCACCGGTCACGGCCTGACGCCAAGCGATGACAACGAAAGCGAGCGCGGTAACCATTACGTGGCCGGCATCAGCCGCGTACATGAACAGCTGATCGCTGCCGCCCGCGAGCGGCGCGCTCCCGGCCAAGCGCTGGTCGCCATGAGTCATGCTCACCTGCGCGGCGCGGCCGTCTCCGAGGCGAGCGAGCGTCCCATCGTGATCGGCGGTGAGGAGTCGCTCTCCGCCAGCCTGTTCCCTGCGGACATCGCCTACGTGGCACTCGGCCATCTGCACCGCCCCCAGCAGGTCAGCGAGGCGCGAATCCGCTACAGCGGCAGTCCGTTGCCGTTGGATTTCAGCGAAGTGAGCTACCCGCACCAGGTGGTCGAGGTCACGCTCAAGGGCGAATCGCTGATGAAAGCAGAGGCAATTGCGGTACCCCGCACCATTGCCATGCAGCGCATCGGCCCCGCCGGCCTGGATGAGGTGCTGGCCGAACTCGAGGCCCTGGCGCCCGACCAGATGTTACCCCGGGAGCGGTGGCCCTGGCTCGAGGTGCGCGTCACGCTCTCGGCGCCGGTACCCGACCTGCGCGCCCGGGTGGAGGCCGCGCTGGAGGGCAAGGCGCTGCGCCTGCTGCGCCTGGAACGCCAGCTACCTAAAATCGACACTGACAGCGCCCCACAACGCGTCAACCTGGAATCCCTAGGCCCGAAAACGCTCTTCGAGCGCACCTGGCAGGCGCGCTGGGGAGAACCGCCCATCGACGAGGTCATGGCCGATTTCGACCGGCTGCGACAGGAGGTGCTGGATGACGATGACGAGGAACGCCCGAACGGGGAGGCATCGGCATGAAGATCCTTGCCCTGCGCTTGCAGAACCTCGCCTCCCTGCCCGGCCCGCTGGAGCTCGACTTCAGCGCCCCGCCGCTGCGTGACGTTGGCCTATTCGCCATCACCGGCCCCACCGGAGCCGGCAAGAGCACCCTGCTCGACGCTCTGTGCCTGGCGCTCTACGGCAATACGCCGCGGCTGCGTCAGGCCCCCGGTCGCGATGCCCCGCTGCCCGATGTGGAAGGCGAGACGGTCAGCACCGCCGATCCGCGCACGCTACTTCGCCGCGGCACCGCCCAGGGCCACGCCGAAGTCGACTTCCTGGGCCGCGACGGCCGACGTTATCGGGCCCGCTGGGCCGTGCGTCGCGCTCGCGAGAAGGCCAGTGGGCGCCTGCAAGCGGTCGAGCAGTCACTCTCCGACCTCGAAGACCAGCGCCTGCTCACCACCCAGAAGCGCGAGTTCGACCGTCTGCTGCCCGAGAGGCTGGGACTGAACTTCGAGCAGTTCACCCGCGCCGTACTGCTTGCCCAGAGCGAGTTCGCCGCCTTCCTCAAGGCCGATGACAACGAGCGCAGCGACCTGCTCGAACGTCTGACCGGCACTCATGAATACTCGCGGATCTCCATCGCTGCCTATCGCCGCGCCAGCGAGGCGAGAAAGTGCGTCGACGCCCTCGAGACCAAGCTTGCCGACGGCCTGCCCGCCGAGCCCGAGTCCCGCGCCGGACTGGAGCGTGAGGCCGAGGCCACCCAGCAAGCACTCACTTACCTGAAAACCCGTGAGGAGTCGCTCAAGACTCAGCAGCGTTGGCACGGCGACGATGCTCGCCTGCAGGCAGCCCACGCCGAAGGGTGCCGGCAACTGAACGAGGCCGAGACACGCTGGCACGCCCTGGCTTCACTGCGCACCGATCGTGAATATCGCAACCTGATCGCTCCCCAGCGTCATCGGCTGACGCGCCAGACCGAATTACCCGGTGAGATCGTCGCGCTCGAGACAATCCACGCCAACACGCGTCAGGCACTGGAGGCGGCCAACGCCAAGCAGAAAAGTGTCGAAAAGCATCGGGAGCAGGCGGATCGATGCCTGGCCGATGCGCAGCAGGCCAGACAGCGCGCCGAGCCTGCGCTGCGCCAGGCGCGCACCCATGACCAGGCGCTCGCCACCTACGAAAAGCAGCTGGCCGAGCTTATAAAGACCCAGGAAGAACGCCATCAACAAGCCAACAGGGTGGAGCATGAGCGACACCAGGCCCGACAGACCCAGCAGGCACTCGAGCAGCGGCGCGACACGCAGCAGGCCGCTTTGCACCAGTTGATGGGCGACCACCACCAGCTCGGCGATGCACGTCAGGCACTGCAGCACGCGCTTGACCAGGCCGCTAGGCGCAGCCTGGCGCTGAATGAGCTGAGCGCTTGCTGGCGGGAGGCCTGCCGCGCCGAGCAGGCGCATCGACATGTCACTCAGCGGCTGCAAGACGACAAAGCTCACCTGGCGCAATTGAAAACCCAAGGCAAGACCGCGCGCCGGCACCACGACGAACAGGAGCGGCGCTATCGCACGCTGAGTGCTTTCATCGAGCGCAATCGCGCCGCGCGCAGCGAAAGTGTGCTCGAGCTGCGCCAACTGCTGCATGAGGGCGGGCCCTGCCCGGTCTGTGGCGGCCATGACCACCCTTGGCGCCACCAACCGCCGCCTTCGCACGAGGCCGCGCAACTCGTTGCCCAGCAGGCCGAGGAGGAGCGTCAGCTGGAACAGACCAAGCAGGCACGCGATCAGGCCCAGCAGACACTGAATGCCCTTCTCGGCGAATATCGTGCCGTCACGACCACACTGGCACAGTGCCAGCAGGAGCGCCAGGAGGTCGAACGGCGTCTGGCGGAAGCGAGGAATACGCTTGCCACTCATGCGCTGCATGCCGAGCTTGCCGCCATCGACACGGCCGAATACGACGCCTGGCTGACACAACAGCGCCAGGCGAGCGATGCCGAGAGGAGACAAGCCGAGCAGGCGCTACAAACGCTGACCCGCGCCGAAAACGAGCTGGCACCGCTACAGGAGTCGCAGCGCCAGAGTGAACTCACGCTTGCCCAGCTCGACACTCAGCGTAGCGGGCTCGAACAGGAGCGAGCGCGTCTCGCGGCCCAGTTGCCGCCGCTACGCCAGGCGCATGATGAGGCCAAATATCAGCTCGCGTCACTGCTCGGCGAGCATCCTTCGGCGGATGCCTGGCAGCAACATCTCGACACGCGCCAAGAAGCCGCTCGCCAGGCGCGGGACAGCGCCATCGAGCAGTGCCATGCAGCCGAGCGCGACCAGGCCCGGCTCGCTCAACAAGCGATACATGAAGCGCAACGCATCGAGAGCCTCACGCAGGAGCGCGACACGCTGACGCGTGAGCTCGCCGAGTGGCGCCGCGCCCACCCGCAACTCGACGATGCCGGCCTGGCCCGGCTACTGGCGCAATCGGACGAAGATGCCAGACAGCAGGAGCGCGAACTGAACGACGCCGACGAGGCACGCCAGCGCAGTGAGGCGAGCCTCGCCGAGCGACGCCAGGCGCTATTGCAGCATCGTCGCGACCAAGGCCTGGCCGATGAACCAAATGCCGACAACGCAGCGCTGCTGGGCGAGGCAGTCGAGCATGAGATCGAGCGCCGCCGTCAGGGGATGATGGATCAACGGGATGCCCTCGCCCCGCAACTCGAGGCCACCCAACAGGCTCGCGACGAAGCCGCCCATGCGCTACGCGACGACGACCGCCGCCGGGCGCGCCAGCAACACGGCCAGGCCGAACTGGAAGCCGCCCGAGCCGAGTACGTGCGCTGGGGGCGTATCAGCGAGCTGATCGGCTCCGCCGACGGCAAGGCGTTTCGCCGCATCGCCCAAGTCTACAATCTGGAGCAGTTGCTGGAGCACGCCAACCTTCACCTGGCCGGCCTCAGCCGACGCTATCGGCTCGCCCGAGGCGGCACGCCGCTGGGCCTGCTGGTGGTCGATCACGACATGGGCGATGAGCGCCGCTCGGTGCACTCGCTCTCCGGCGGCGAGACTTTTCTGGTCTCCCTGGCGCTGGCCCTGGGGCTCGCCTCCATGGCCTCCGGCGAACTCGTCATCGAATCGCTGTTCATCGACGAAGGCTTCGGCAGCCTGGACCCGCAGTCGCTGGCACTCGCCATGGAAGCGCTGGATGGCCTGCAGGCTCTGGGCCGTCGCGTTGGGGTGATCTCCCATGTGCAGGAGATGCACGAGCGCATCCCGGTGCAGATCCAGGTGGAACCGCTGGGCAACGGGACGAGCCGCGCGCGTATCACCAGCCAATGAGCGCACCGCTCAGGTCATCGGCTGCTTCCGCCGGGAGCAAAGTTTTATCACTCGCGGGCGCTCCCCGCACTCAGGAAAGAGAGAGCACCGGCCGTCATGGCCTCGATGCCGGTTCTCAGGGTCATGGGGTTGCCCGGGAAGTAATAAGGAGAGTGCGGCATATCCAAGTGGCGCATCTTCTCGGCAACGCTTGTCCCCGGCGTCTCCACCCAACGTGATTCTGGCGTGGCACCGATGAACCAGTAGACGTAGGGGATGTCCTCGCCGCCGAAACCAGCGGCTTCTGCATTGCCAAAGAAGGGGAAGTCCTCACTGCCGTTCAGGCGCGGCATCTCATACAAGCACGCCTCGCCGAAGTGCTGGGCATGGGCCTGGCGCACATGACTAACTGCCGTAGGATCGTTGTTCAGGGCGATGGTCTCATTGAGCACTCGAAACGCCGGTGGCTTCGGCGAACGCCCGGCCTCGCACTCGGCGCGGACGATGCGTTCGATGGCGGCCACCACCTGCCGATGCAGAGCGTTGTCGAAGCTGCGAACGTTGATCTCGAGCTCAGCCGAGTGGGGAATGATATTGGCCTGAGTGCCGGCATGCAGCTTGCCGACAGTGACTACCACGGTCTCTTCCGGCGGTACTTCACGGGAAACGATGGTCTGCAATCGGGTGACCACATGGGCGGCGATCACCACCGGATCCACCGTCTGGGCGGGCATGGAGCCATGGCCGCCGTCGCCGTGGATGGTCACCGCCAGGTTGGTGCAGGCAGCCATGGCACGGCCGGCGATATGCCCGACCGTGCCCGCCAGCGCCGGCATGTTGTGCTGTCCCAGCACCACGTCCGGGCGAGCAAAGCGCTCATAGAGTCCATCGTCGAGCATCGCCCTGGCGCCCCCGAAGATCTCCTCGGCCGGCTGGCACACCAGCATCAAGGTGCCGCTCCAGTGCTCCTTGAGCGCCGACATTACACTGGCGGCTCCGACCACACAGCTGCTGTGCAGGTCGTGGCCACAGGCATGCATCAAGGGTACCGTGCTGCCATCCTCTGCGACGGCGGTTTCCCGGCTGGCAAAATCGAGCCTGGTCTCCTCCTTGATCGGCAGCGCATCCATGTCACCGCGCAGCATCACGCTGGCCCCCTCGCCGTTTCGCAGCAGAGCGACGACGCCGGTCCCACCCACGCCGCGAGTCACCTCGTAGCCGAGACGCTCCAGCGCCTCGGCGAGCCGCTCACTGGTCTTAAACTCATGGAAGGGAAGCTCAGGGTACTGATGCAGCTGGCGATAAAGCGCCTGAATATCCTCGAAGCTTGCTTCCACCTGGGCGCGAATCGCCCCTGGGAGATCCACTCCATTGGCTACGGTCGTCATCTTTGCCTCCATAGGAATCATTGGCTGGTGCTGCAGGACAGAACCTGTCCATTGCGGGCGGGTTTGAAGAGCCCCTGCCAGGCCGCCACGATGCCTACATTGAGCAACATGGCCCAGACACCGGCATGCCAGCCCAGCGGCGAAGCCCAGAGAAACTCCATCGCCAGGTAGGCAAGGCTTCCCACCAAGGCACCCGCCATGACGCTGGCACGACGCAACCGTGGCAGGAACAGGGCACCGAGCACCATGGGGAACAACTGAACGATCAAGCCATAGGCACCCAGCAGCAACAGCACCAGCGAGGCGGGATTGCCCAGTGCAAACAGGTAGGCCACCAGCGACAGACCCAGCACGCTCCAACGCGTCACGCTCACGGCGGCCTTCTCGCTGGCCCCTTTCATCACGGTAGGACCGAGCACATCGCGCACCAGTACGATGGCGGCGGTATGGGCCAGGTTGGCACCGGTGGACATGGCCGCCGCCAGTGCACCGGAGAGCATCAGGCCGATGACCCACGGCGAGAAATTGGCCACGTCCATGACCATGCGCAGCAGCACGGTATCGGAGCGTGCGAGGGGCTCGTCGGCAAACACCAGGATACCGGCGAAACCGATGAACAGCAGCGGCACCAGCAGGTAGGCATAGAGCGGATAGAAGACACTGACCTTGCGCAGCGTTCGGCCACTGTCGGCGGAGTAGAACTTCATGAACAGATGGGGCCACATGGCGCCGCCAAAGGCGCTGACTAGCACCGCCGTGCTGAAATAGCCCCAGTTCATGCCGGTAGCGCCGGGCATGGTCAGATACTCGGGCGCAGCCTGCTGCAATTGGGCAAACATCTCGCCCACACCGCCATAGAGGCGCTCGGGGATGGCCAGGCCCAGAAACCAGGCGATGGCAATCATCATGATGCCTTGAACGAGGTTGGTCCAACCGATGCCGCTCAATCCACTGCAGAAGACGTACGCCGCGACCACCAAGAATGCCAGCAGGGCGCCGAGCCAGAACGGAATCAGCCCGTCGGTGGCGGCTTGGAACAGCAGGCCGGCCCCGGCGATCTGGATGGTCAGATAAGGCACCAGCGCCAGCACGCCGATCACCCCCGCCAGTATGCCCAGCGGCTTGCTCTGGTAGTGGTCGGCGATCATGTCACCCTGGGTCAGGTAGCCCTTTTGACGACCGAGCTCCGCCACCCGCGGTCCCAGGGTCCAGATGGTGATTGGTATCAAGGCCAGGTAGGCGAGGATATAGAAGGCCGGCGAACCGTGCTGGTAAGCCCAGCCGGGAGCGCCCAAGAAGGCAAAGGCGGAGAATATCTCGGCGCCGAGGATAAAGAACAGGATCACCACGCCGACGTGACGGCCGCCCGCCACGTAGCCTTCAAGGCTGGAGCTCTGTTGGCCGCTGGCGCGTAGGCCCACCCAGAGCACTGCGGCGAGATAGGTCAGGGTGATGCCGACCACGATCAATGAATCAGTCATGACGGTCACCTCCATGACGGATCACGAAGGCCACCCACATGCCGGCAAACAGTACCAGCATCCACAGGATGTACCAGAAGAACAGGAAGGGAAGCCCCAGCACGGTGGGCTCGATGCGGTTGGCGATCAGGGCGCCAGGCCAGATCATCGCCAGGGTACAGAGCGCGAAGTGCAACCCCGTCAGGAGGTGGTAGGTCTTGGTCATGAGGAAGTCCAGCTCGCCGAAGCGAGTCTTGTTATGGGTTGTAGCTTGACTATGAAACAGATGCGTCGATCGAAAAAATATGTCTTTTAGATGGCTTCCATATCAGTTCGGTATGGGAGAGCATGCTCATTCGTGCACCCTCCGCGGAAACGGAGGGTTGAAAAAAGCAACGTTGCCAGCCTGCATCAATGACGTTCAGGAAGGTCTAGCGACAGGCCGCGAATCAGAAGCCGCTTCTGTCATGACGGCATCGGCGACCATTTCCGCCGTGACCGCCGACAATGTCCATCCCAGGTGGCCATGGCCCGTGTTATAGAACACGGTAGGGAGGCGCCCGCGCCCTACCCGCGGCATCATGTTCGGCATCATCGGCCTCAGGCCCGCCCAGGGAACGACCCGGCGCGTGCAGACTCCGGGGAAGCACTGCTCCACCCAATCGATCAACGGCCGGATCCGGTCTTCACGGATATCACGGTTGTTACCATTGAACTCCGCCGTCCCCGCGACTCGGAAACGCTCATCACCCAGGCGGCTCGTCACCAGCTTCGTCTCGTCATCCAGCAGACTTACCGTCGGCGCTGACTGGCGGCAGGAGGGACGGTCGAGGTGAACCGTAATCGAGTACCCTTTGACCGGATAGATGTTGACGCGGTCTCCCAGTCGGGCAGCCAATGCCCGACTGACGACACCGGCACAGATCACGAGGCTATCGAAGGACTGATGCATCACCTCATTGCCATCATGGGAGGTGATCGTGGCGCCTTCCGAGTCGGCTCTGACATCGCGCACGTCATGCCCGTAG
Organism: Halomonas sp. TA22; assembly: GCF_013009075.1. NCBI lineage: Bacteria > Pseudomonadati > Pseudomonadota > Gammaproteobacteria > Oceanospirillales > Halomonadaceae > Halomonas > Halomonas sp. TA22. Next base: position 3,565,707 of record NZ_CP053108.1, read on the forward strand.
AGCGTGGTGACTCCGTGGCGTTCAATGGCTGCTGCCAACCCATGGGTGAATTTGTGGATATCCCCCGTCGAGTCACTTTCGGTGAAGAAGCCACCGTAATAGTGGCCGGCCAGAGTCGGTTCGATGGCACGCATCTCCTCGGGTGTCACCGCCCGACGCTCAAGGCCACCTGCCGCGAGCAACCGGGACACCCGAGCCGCATGGTCGAAGCCGGCCTTGTCGCGGTAGATGTGCAAGATGCCCTGCCGCTTCAGATCGAAGTCGATGCTCTCATCCTTGGCCCACTGAAACAGATGGTCACGCGCGGCAATCGCAAGCCGTGCCGTCTCGGCAGTGTTTTGCTCATAGCTGGGAATAGCTGCAATGAATTCGGCAAACCAACTGAGCTTGTGCCAGGAGGGCTTGGGATTGACCAGCAGCGGCGCATCACGACGCAGCATCCACTTGAGGCCCTTGATCACGGTAGGCCAATGCGTCCAGACCTCGGCATTCGAGGCTGACAATTGCCCACCGTTGGCATAGGAGGTTTCCATGGCCGCGTAGCGATGCTTTTCGTACAGGGTGACCTGCAAGCCACGCTTGGCCAGGGTGTAGGCGGTGGTGACACCGGTGATGCCTCCACCGATAACGGCTACTCTTTTCATCGTAATCTCCAGGGACGTCGGGTTCTGCTACCCATCGAGATGACAGGCAGCACCCCTTCCGTCATGGAACCTGAGAGATTCACGTGCTGCCTTGGAGGCGGCCGCTTGCTCCTTCGGTGTGCCGACGGACGCTGACGCCGGCAACTCTTCGGAATGGTCTGGTGATAGCGGTCCTTTTGCCTGAGAGGTTCCGGGGCTGTTGCTCCTTCGGCGTCGCTTTCACCGATCGGTGAAACGATCTCTCCCACTATCACGTGCAATGGAACTACTATCGCGCGCCTAGACATCATAAAGAAAATATCAATAATGAATGGCAGCTATCTAATTCCGGTATCGATCTGCGTATGGAGTTTCGTCAACTCAGCTACTTCGTAGCCATCGTGGAGGCAGGCTCCATCTCGGCTGCCAGCCGGCAAGTCCATGTGGCTCAGCCAGCGCTGACGCGACAGATCAAACTGTTGGAAGAGGATTTGCAGGCCCGGCTGTTTGATCGGCACGCCCGAGGCATGCAATTGACGCTCGCAGGTCGGGCGCTTTATGAAGAGGCCATCGTCCTTCTGGATGCACGTACCCAGATCAAGGCTCGTCTGACGGCGCTGGGCAGCGGCCTGACTGGCAAGCTGAGCCTGGGAATTACCGTGACCCATCTCTGGGTACCCCAGGTTGCCGAACTGCTGGGCAGCTACCGGCAACGCTATCCCCATGTCGCCTTCGAGGTCTTTCCGCTACTTTCCGGCCCTCAACTCGATCGCCTGAGGGAAGACACGCTGGATGCCGGCATCCTCTATCTCGATAACGCAGACCAGCCGGGGCTCGAAACCCGACCGCTTCAGCATGATCATTTGATCCTGGCCGTACCGGAGGCATCCGTATGGGCGAAAGCACCACCGCGAACGCTCGAAGAAGTGAAGCATGCCGATTTCGTCTGGGGATTTCGTAGCGCCTCTCCCGCCTATTACGACCGTATGGTGGCCCACTTCCAGCGTTTGCAGTTCGAGCCTCGTGTCGTCCAGTACGGGGCGGACAACATCACTATCCTCAGCATGGTGGCCGCCGGGCTGGGTATCGCCATCGTCCCCTCGGCGAGTAGCTGTCATCCCATGCCTGGCATTCGTTTTTTGCGGATAAAGGCGCTTGACGCATGCGATATGCCGTTATGGATGGCCTGGCGCAAGACCAATGAGTCCCCCGCTCTCCAGAATCTGATAAAACTGGTTGATAACGTTCTTTAAAAAATCCACCTGTTCATAGGAGCAGCGGGTCAGACCTGTAACGGAGATAGAGTGCCCAAGCATCACACCGTGCTTGCCCGGCCATGATAGGCTGTTGAAAAAGCGACCTAAGGAGTGTGCCATGACTGCCGTGGAACTGCTCGACCGCCTGGTGGGCTTCCCTACCGTATCCCGCGATTCCAACCTTGCGCTGATCGAGTGGGTCGAGGCTTATCTCGACGATCATGGCGTGCCGCATTGGCGCATCGAGAACGATGACGGCAGCAAGGCCAACCTGCTGGCGCGCATCGGCCCGGCCGTTGAGGGGGGCGTGGTGCTGTCGGGGCACACCGACGTGGTGCCGGTGGAGGGCCAGCCGTGGAGGAGCGATCCATTCACGCTGGCCGACAAGGGCGACGGGCGTCTCTACGGCCGTGGCAGTTGCGACATGAAGGGATTTATCGCCTGCGCCCTGGCCGAAGTGCCGAACTGGGTGAAACAGACGCTGCACCGGCCGATTTTCCTGGCCTTCTCCTACGACGAGGAGATCGGCTGCCTGGGGGCTCCGCGCATGATCGAGCGGCTGATCGCCGACCAACCGCGCCCGGCGGCGGTGATCGTCGGCGAGCCGACGCTGATGGCGCCGGTGGTGGCCCAGAAGGGCATCACCAACTTGCGCACCACCGTCACTGGCCGCGCCGCCCATTCGAGCCAGGTCAACCAGGGGGTTTCGGCAATCCACGTTGCGGCGCGGCTGGTCACCAAGATCGAGGACATCATGGCCGAGCTGAAGGCCGAGGGACGTGTCGCCGAGGCGTTCAATGTCGCTCACTCGAGCCTGCATGTCGGCAAGATCCAGGGCGGCACGGCGGTCAACATCATGGCCCGCGAGTGTCAGTTCGATTGGGAGATCCGTCACCTGCCCCAGGACAGCTTCGATGAGCTGATCGGCCGCTTCACCGCCTATGCCGAAACGCTGGAGGTGGAGTTCAAGGGTCGCGCCCCCGATGCCGGCATCCATACCGAGCAGTTGACCGAGACCGTGCCGGCACTCGCCGACTACGACAATGCCGCTGCCCTGTCGCTGTGCCACGAGCTGCTTGGCGAGCGCCCTAGCGAGGCGGTGGCCTACGCCACCGAAGCCGGCCAATTCCAGCGCGCGGGGCTGGCAACAGTGATCTGCGGCCCCGGCAGCATCGGCCAGGCACATCAGCCCGACGAGTACATCGAGATCGATCAGCTCGACGCAGGAAGCCGTTTCATGCAGGCACTGGGCGAGCGGTTAAAAGACTAATCCTCATTGCGTTACTTCCCCGGCCTCCCTACCTTCTAGTAAGCGCTCCCTGCGGGCGCGCATGGATGCAGGATCAATCAAGGAGGATGGTATGGCCGCGAAGCGTACCTCGTCGCAGCGACAACATGGTCGCCAGGCGAATCAACCGACACAGATTCCGGCCAGGGGCTGGTGGGACATCCTGTGGCGCATCAAGGATGCGATGGCCAACGATCACGTGATGCTGGTGGCAGCGGGCGTCGCCTTCTACGGCATGCTGGCCATCGTGCCGACCATCGTGGCCACCATCTCGTTGTGGGCGCTGCTTTTCGACCCTCAGCAGATCGCCGCACAGATCGAAGAGATAAGTCACCTGCTGCCCGAGGAGGCGTCGGGAATCATCGTCGAACAGGCACAGCAAGCAAGCGAGGATGCTGCTACCGGCATGAGCCTGGCGGCAATCGGCGGGATCCTGTTCGCGATCTATAGCGCTTCCCGGGGCACGCGCAGCCTGATGGAAGGGCTGAACATCATCTATGACGAGGAGGAGAAGCGCGGCGTCGTCAAGAAGACCCTGGTGATGCTGGGGCTGACCCTGGGTGCGATCATCATGACGATCGTGGCGCTGGGTACCATCACCGTCATCCCGATGCTGGTCGAGATGCTGGGGCTGGACAACCTCCTGGGCACGCTCATCAACCTGGCCCGCTGGCCGCTGCTGATGGTCATCGTCATGGTGGCCCTCGCCGTACTGTATCGTTATGCGCCGAGCCGTGACGAACCGCGCTGGCAGTGGACCGGCACGGGATCGATCATCGCCGTGGTGATATGGCTCGCAGGCTCGATCGGCTTCTCGATCTACGTACGCAACTTCGCCGACTACAACGAGACTTACGGCTCTCTCGGGGCGGTGCTGATCCTGCAGATGTGGTTCTGGCTCTCGGCCTTCATCGTGCTGATGGGCGCCGAGCTCAATAGCGAGATGGAGCGCCAGACCCGGCACGACACCACCAAGGGCGAGAAACGGCCGATGGGCGAGCGCGAGGCCCATGCAGCGGATACCTTGGGTGAAGCGAAGGAGTAAGCGCTCTTGGCATAGAGGAAAATCAGTGCGAGTGCCTGGGTACCTCCGCGCCTCGACACCCCACCAGGAAGTCGAAGTCGCAGCCTTCGTCGGCCTGCAGCACCCGCTCGATATAGAGCTGGCGGTAGCCGCCTTGGCTGGCGACCAGTCGCGACGCCTCGGTGGGGTCGTTTTGTTTCAGGCGCGCCTCGAGCTCCTCATCGCTGATATCCAGGTGCAGCCGCCCGCCATTGCAGTCGAGCTCGATCCAATCGCCGTCGCGTACCGCGGCAAGCGGCCCCCCGGCGGCGGCTTCCGGGGCGACATGCAGCACCACCGTTCCGTAGGCGGTACCGCTCATGCGCGCGTCCGAGATACGTACCATGTCGGTGATGCCCTGCTCGAGCAGTTTGGCCGGTAGCCCCATGTTGCCGACCTCGGCCATGCCGTGATAGCCGCGCGGGCCGCAGTTGCGCAGTACCAGTATGCTTGAGGCATTGACCTCGAGCGCAGGGTCGTTGATGCGCGTCTTGTAGTGGTCGAAATCGTCGAATACCACCGCACGGCCACGATGCTGCATCAGTTCGGGAGTGGCCGCCGAGGGCTTGAGCACGGCACCATTGGGCGCAAGATTGCCGCGCAGGATGCAGATGCCACCATCCTCGCGCAATGGTCTGTCGAGCGGACGGATCACCTCGACGTTGTAGTGCGGGGCGTCCTTGACATTGTCCCACAGGGTCTGGCCGTTGGCGGTCAGCGCCCCCTTGTGTGGCAGTCGGTCGGCCTCGCCCAGCCGGCGCAACACGGCGGGCAAGCCGCCGGCGTAGTAGAACTCCTCCATCAGGAAGCGACCCGAGGGCTGCAGGTCGACGATGGTCGGTGTGCCGCGCCCGAGGCTCGTCCAGTCGTCGAGGGAAAGCTCGACCCCGATGCGCCCGGCAATCGCCTTCAGGTGAATCACCGCATTGGTCGAGCCGCCGATGGCGGCATTGGTGCGGATCGCGTTCTCGAACGCTTCGCGAGTCAGAATCTTCGATAGCTTCAGGTCTTCATCGACCATCTCGACGATCCGATTGCCAGAGAGATGGGCGAGCACGTAGCGGCGCGAATCGACGGCGGGGATCGTTGCATTGTGCGGCAGCGAAGTGCCGAGCGCCTCGGCCATGCAGGCCATGGTCGAAGCGGTGCCCATGGTATTGCAGGTGCCGGCGGAGCGTGACATGCCCGCCTCGGCGGCCATGAACTCATGCAGGGAAATCTTGCCGGCCTTGACTTGTTCCGAAAGCTGCCAGACTACGGTGCCGGAGCCGATGTCGCGGCCCTCGTGCTTGCCGTTGAGCATCGGCCCGCCCGTCACCACGATGGTGGGAATGTCGCAGCTCGCCGCCCCCATCAGCAGTGCCGGGGTGGTCTTGTCGCAGCCCACCAGCAGCACCACGCCATCCATTGGGTTGCCGCGAATCGCCTCCTCGACGTCCATGCTCGCCAGGTTGCGGGTAAACATCGCCGTGGGCCGCAGGTTGGACTCGCCATTGGAGAACACCGGGAATTCCAGCGGATAGCCGCCCGCCTCGAGGATGCCCTTCTTGACGTGTTCGGCGATCTTGCGGAAGTGGGCATTACAAGGGGTGAGCTCCGACCAGGTATTGCAGACGCCGATGATCGGCTTGCCCTGGAATTCATGATCGGGGATGCCCTGATTCTTCATCCAGCTGCGGTACATGAAGCCATTCTTGTCGGCGGTGCCGAACCACTGAGCGGAGCGCAACGGACGTTTCTGATCGGGCATGAGACTTCTCCTTGGGCGTCAAGCACACTGCCGGCAACTCAGCTCAGGCAGAGATCGTTCACCCTAGCCAGCACGGCGATAACCCTCCAATAGCCAATTCCAAGCTTCTTGATATACATTTAGTTATCGAACGGAGGGAGACGCTTGCACCATGGGCATGCTGGCCGATGACTGGTTCTTGCACTCGCGACTAAAGTTGCGCCATCTGCAGCTGTTCCTGGCGCTGGAGGAGCAGCGCAACCTGCATCGCGCCGCCGCCGTGCTGGGCATGAGCCAGCCGGCCGCGTCCAAGTTGCTGGGCGATCTCGAGAGCCAGCTGGGTATCCGGCTGTTCGATCGCCAGCCGAAGGGGCTCTCGCCCAACTGGTACGGCGAAGTAATGATTCGCCATGCGAAGGGTATGCTTGCGCAGCTACGCCACGCAGGCGATGAACTCAATGCCCTGCAGCAGGGCAATACCGGAGTGGTAGCGGTAGGCACGGTAATGGCACCCGCCGTGACGCTGCTGACCAGCGCGATCGAGCGCGTTCATCGTGACCACCCGGGGCTCAAGATCAGTGTCGATGTGGATGTCAGCAAGGCCCTGGTACCGCGCCTGCTGGAGGGCGAGTTCGACTTCGCCATCACCCGCATACCGGCCGGCCTTGCGCCGGAGGCCTTCGTGTTCGAGGAGATCGGCGAGGAGGAGATCTGCTTCGTCTGTCGCGAGGGGCATCCACTCACGGCGTGCGCCCCGCTATCGCTTGCCGACATGCTCCCCTACCCCTGGTCCCTGCAGCCTCCCGGGGCCCTGATGCGCCAACGGGTCGACTACCTGTTCAACCATCACGGTCTCGCCGCGCCGCGCCGGATCGTCGATACGCCGGACATCCTAGTCTCCCTGGCGTTAGTCGACAAGTCGGACACCGTCACGGTCACCACCCGCCAGGTCGCCGAGCTGCTCTGCGCACCCCAGCGCTTTTGCATACTGCCCTTCACCGAACGCCTGAGCGTACAGCCATATGGGCTGGTCAGCCTGCGCCAGCAACGGCTGTCGCCCGGTGCGGGAATCGTGATGGCGGCCCTGCGCGAGCTGATCGCCGAGCGGCAGCACGAGGAAGCCAGCATCATTCGATGAAAGCCTCGACCTTGGTGCGGTGCCCGAGCAGAAAGGCATCCGCCATGTGCCGCAGGGGGACGATGATCGGCGCCTGGCAGTTGCTCGGCATCTGCAGAGGAGCCTCCTTCAGGAAGAAGGCGTTCGGCAATATCGCGGTGATGATCGATAGCGCTAAACCTCAGCACAAGGATGCCGGGCCAGGCAAGATCATCGGGCACCAAAAAGCGGGCCGGGGATTACTCCCCGGCCCGCCTTGTCCGCTACCTCACCCGCCTGATGGCGAGTTGCGATCAGGCGCTGGTGCGGCGCCGAATCGGTGCGTCATCGTCGTTGCGGCGACGCGGCGCACGTTCGGGTGCACCGCTGTCTTCGCTGATCTCCAGCGGACGACCGGCGACGCGCGCGCGCGCCATCTTGGCCAGGATGCTGGCCGGCAGCGAGCTTGGCAGCTCGACCACGGAGAAGGCGTTGCGGATATCGATACGTCCGATACGCGCACCTTCGATGCCCCCTTCGTTGGCCAGCGCACCAACCAGCTGACCCGGCTTGACGCCATCCTTGTGACCGACCGATACGCGATAGCGCGTCATGCCTTCACGCGGCGCGCTGTCGCGACGGCGCGGCTTGTCGTCACGCGGGGCGCGATCGCTGCTGCGCTCGGCACGCGGTGCCGGCATGCGGCCAATCGGCGCCTCGTCGGCACGCGCCATGGCAGCGAAGGCACAGGCCAGCTCTATCGGATCGTGACCTTCGGCGACCAGGCGCTCGATCAGCGCACGCTGCTCATCGGCACCGCTGGTCAGGGCACCCACGACCCGCGCATGGAAGGCTTCATCGCGATGGGCGCGAATGGTCTTCTCGTCGGGCACCGGCATGTCGCTCATGTGCTGGCCGGTGGCCTGCTCCATCCAGCGCAGCTTGCGCGTTTCACGCGCACCGGCGAAGGTGATCGCGATGCCAGTACGACCGGCACGACCGGTACGGCCGATGCGGTGCGTGTAGGCTTCGCTGTCCTGCGGCAGGTCGTAGTTGATGACGTGGGTGATGCGCGCCACATCGAGACCGCGAGCGGCCACGTCGGTGGCGATCAGCACGTCGACCTTGCCACGCTTGAGGCGCGTGATGGTACGCTCGCGCAGGCTCTGGTCGAGATCGCCCGACAGGCCGGCAGCATTCACGCCGCGTGCGGTGAGCTGCTCGACCAGCGTGGTACAGGCGGCACGGGTACGCACGAAGACGATCGCCCCATCCACCGGCTCGACCTCGAGGATGCGTGACAGCGCTTCCAGCTTGGCGCCGCCTTCGACGCGCACCATGCGCTGCTCGATACTGGCGGCAGTGCCGACGCTCGCCTCGATGACCACCTTGACCGGGTCGACCAGGTAGCGATTGACGATACGCTCGATCTCCGTCGGCAGCGTGGCCGAGAAGAACACCCGCTGGGCATCCTTGGGGGTATCGGCAACGACGCGCTTGACGTCGTCGATGAAGCCCATGCGCAGCATCTCGTCGGCTTCATCCAGCACCAGGGCGGAAAGGCCGTCGAGCTTGAGGCTGCCGCGATCGAGGTGATCAATCACCCGACCGGGTGTACCGACTACGACCTGCGCGCCGCGCTTGAGGGCGCCGAGCTGCTCGCGGTACTCCTGACCGCCGCACAGGGTCGCAACTTCGAGACCCTTGAGGTTCTGGCCATACTTGCTGAACGACACGGCCACCTGCTGGGCCAGCTCGCGGGTCGGTGCCAGTACCAGCACCTGGGGCTCGCGACGCGAAAGCTCGAGGCGCGAAAGAATCGGCAAGGCAAACGCGGCGGTCTTGCCGGTGCCGGTCTGGGCCTGGCCCAGCATGTCGCGCCCTTCCATCAGCGCGGGAATGGTCTGCGCCTGGATCGGCGAAGGAGTTTCATAGCCCAGTGTTTCGAGGGCAGAAAGCACGGCAGGCAGCAGTGCCAGTTCGCCGAAGCTCGGCGAGGCGACAGAAGTCGAGGTCATTAATCACACCTTGGTAGGCCGGTCATTACCGGCAACAGAGTTTTGTGGCGCCCCTGACGCGAAATACGCGAGTTCGACGGTCATGATCGAAGCTGCCCCTGGGCAGAACCGTCGGCGGAGTCTGGGACGCCGGTCGCACCTGGCATCCGGTTCGCGTACTCATCCCCAGCCTGGCTGGGTCGAACCGCGCTATCGGCTGGGCATGAAATGCCCGGATAACGCTCGGCGAACCGCTGTGGCGACCGTTTGCGCTGTGCTCGTTCGATGAACGTGTGCACTGTAGCGCTCCATCTACATATCCAGACGCGGCAGCAATGCTTGCCTGGCGTCTTGCAAAGCGTCGTCTGATTTCGCTGTCGGTCATCATGCCGACAACGGGGACGATCCATTACGATGGTGGGGTCAACACATGCGAGGAGCGCGCATGCTACCATCGTCGACCTACTCTTGCCAACCTTTTCTGGAGCTGCCATGCCCACGCTGTGGATCGATGCCGATGCCTGCCCGAAGGTCGCGCGCGACATCATCGTCCGCGCCGCCGAGCGCACTCGCACCTCGACCTGGTTCGTTGCCAACCATCAAGTGCCGCTGCCCTCCTCGCAGTGGGTCAAGCCGCTGGCGGTGGCCAGCGGCTTCGATGCTGCCGACAACGAGATCGTCGCCCGAATAGAAGAAGGAGACCTGCTGATCAGCTCCGACCTGCCGCTGGCCCTGGAGGCCATCGACAAGGGTGCCGAGGTGATGACCAATCGCGGCGAGATCCTCGACAGGAACAACATTCGCGCACGGGTGCAAATGAGGGATTTCATGGAGACGCTGCGCGCTAGCGGTGAGCATACCGGAGGTCCCAAAGGCTACTCCGATACTGATCGCCGCGAATTCGCCAACGCACTTGATCGGTGGCTGGCTAGACGTAACGCTTAATCCTTCTCTCGCACACCCCACCCCGGCAGCCGCTCGCGATCGTGCGGGCGAGTGAAATCGAGCTGCGGCCCCTTGGGCACGATGCGGGTGGGATTGATGGAGTCGTGGCTGAAGTAGTAGTGACGCTTGATGTGATCCAGGTTCACCGTCTCCGCCATACCCGGCCATTGATAGAGTTCGCGCAGGTAGTGAGAGAGGTTGGGATACTCCTCGATGCGCCTGAAGTTGCACTTGAAGTGGCCGTAATAGACAGCATCGAAACGCACCAAGGTGGTGAAGAGCCGGATGTCGGCCTCGGTCAGCCACTCCCCCGCCAGGTAACGCTGCCTGCCCAGACGTACTTCGACCCGATCGAGCGCCTCGAACAGCGCTGTCACGTGCTTCTCATAGACATTCTGATCGGTGGCGAAGCCGCTCTTGTAGACGCCGTTGTTGATGTTGTCGTAGACATCGGCATTGACCGCATCGATCTCCTCGCGCAGCACCTCGGGGTAGAAGTCGAGGCGATTGCCCGTCAGTTCGTCGAAGGCGCCGTTGAGCATGCGCAACAGCTCGGCAGATTCGTTGTTGACGATGCGTCCCTGCTGCTTGTCCCATAGCGCGGGTACCGTCACGCGCCCGGTGTAGTCGGCATTGGTCAGGGTGTAGAGCTGATGATGAAACTCCACGCCATTGACCGGATCGCCACTCGAGCCCTCGTCCACTTTGTAGCTCCAGCCCTGATCGAGCATCAAGGGGCTGACATGGGAGACTCCGATCAGATCATCCAACCCCTTGAGCTTGCGCATGATCAGCGTGCGATGCGCCCAGGGACAAGCCAGCGAGACATAGAGATGGTAGCGTCCCGCCTCGGCGGGTAGTCCCGGCTGGCCCTGCGGCCCCGGCTGGCCGCCGCGCGTCACCCAATCACGCAGCTTGGCGGATTCACGCACGAACTCACCGCCATGCTTGCTGGTGTCATACCACTGGTCGTGCCACTGACCGTCGATCAATAGTCCCATCGGGTCGCTCCTGATTCGAGGATATGCGCCTAGCCTAGACCGCCAGGCACATGTCTCAAGCGCAACATTTCCTCTCAACCATTCGATTCGCTCGAAGTGCCCACTTGCGGGCAACAGGCGGTAACCGCCTCGCACAGTGCCGCCGCCATGGCGTGGGTGGCGGGGCCGGCCCGATCACGATCACGAAAGATCAATTGCATCGGCACTTCCCGCACCCCACCGGCAGAGAGCGGCAATGGCGCCAGGCGGCTCGTCTGCAACGACTCGCGGATCAACGTTTCGGGCACCCAGGCGAACCCCAGGCCACGCTCGAGCATGCCCACCGACGTGGCCAGGTGGCTCACCGTCCAGCGCTGCTCGGCCTTGAGCCAGCCGGCATCCACTGCCTGTCGCAGCGCGGAATCCCTGACCACCAGCTGACGATGTTGCTCCAGGTCGCGCAGATCCAGCTCGCGCCCCAGTCGATGCAGCGCGTGGTCGGAGTGCGCCACGCACAGAAAGCGCACCGTCGCCAACCCCTCACCCAGAAATCCTTGGGCGGCGAGCCCTGACACCACCAGGTCGGCTCGTCCGTCGTAGAGCATCTCGATACCGCCATTGAGCACCGTCTCGTGCAGCTGTACGCGAACATGCGGATAGGCATCGGAAAAGGTGCTCAAGGCGTGCGCCAGGGCGTCGGTCGGGAACAGCTGATCGACGGCCAGTACCACTTCAGCCTCGAGCCCCTCGGCCAGGCTTCCGGCCACATCCTCAAGCGCCGCCGCACTCTCCAGCAGCTGACGAGCACGTCGCAACAGCAGCTCACCCGCTTCGGTAAGCCGGACCTGACGCCCAACCGGTTCCAGCACCTTGATGCCCAGCTGCTCCTCAAGCTTGTGCACTGCATGATTGAGCGTGGAAGGACTCTTGTGAACGACTTCCGAGGCTCGCGCGAAGCCGCCATGATCGACAACGGCGGCCAGCATCTGCCATTGCGCCAGGGTGACACGGGACATTTCGATTTCCTCGCATGATGAAAGCAAAACTATGCGCTTTCTGCTCACCCCCTGCATCACCGACAATGCCTGGCATCGGCAACGAGCCTTCAACGGAGCAATCGCCATGCCAATCGATCAGCCGCTTCGCCGCATCACCTCGGCAATCAAAAGTCAACCCAGCCAGGATGGCGACGGCGTCAAGATCAAGCGGGTCCATGACTTCGCTGGGGGTCTCGATCCGTTCCTGATGATCGACGAGCTGGGATCGGATCGCCCCGACGACTACCTGGGCGGGTTTCCCAACCATCCGCACCGCGGCATCCAGACGCTCACCTATGTGATCCACGGCGGTCTTACCCATGAGGACCATCTTGGCCACTCGAGCACCATCGAGGCCGGCGACGCTCAGTGGATGCACACCGGACGCGGTATCATCCATTCGGAAATGCCGCTCACCGATCGCCATGGGTTGCAAGCCTTTCAGCTATGGCTGAACCTGGCAGCCGACGAGAAGCTGAGCGAAGCGCGCTATCGCGATGTTCGTGCTGCCGAAATGCCGCACCTAGAAACCGATCTTGCTCGCCTGGTGGCGATTGGAGGAGCATGGCGGCTGGGCGATCGGCAGGTGGTCGGGCCGCTGGATGCGCTGGCAGGCAATGGCGCCGCCGCGCACGTGATGCTAACGCCCAAGGGCGAACTCACCGTTGAGCAGACATCGCCCACGCTGCTGGTGTATGTCTTCAAAGGCTCGCTCACCATCGCTGGCGACGACGTAGCCCAGGGCCACCTGGCGCGTCTTGGCGAAGGCGAGACGCTGTATCTGGCTAGTGACGAAGGCGCCGAGGCACTGCTGCTGGCTGGCCACCCACACCATGAGCCCATCGCGCACTATGGTCCCTTCGTGATGAACAGCCGGGCCGAAATCGAACAGGCACTCAACGACTACCGTGAAGGCACGTTCACCGACTGATGCTCTAGCACCGCTGTTAAAAGCCAAATAACCTTATAAATTACAGCCTATTCGTTTTTTCTTATTCTCCGATCGCGCCAAAGCCCTGCGCCAGCAGGGTTTTTGGCCGCTTTCTGTATGGACGTACAGACTAGGCATACCCCTTAGCATGGGTTAAGGTTCGTAGGCCTTTTCACGTTCATCCTACAAGTACGGCATTTCATCATGTTGCGAATCCTTCATTCGCTACCCCGCACACACAAGTTACTTCTGTTACCGGTCGCCACCATGGTTACCGTGCTGGGTACGCAAAAGATTTTTACCTCCCTCGATAATAGCTCTGTCGATAGCGTTGCCTCCGGGTCGAACTCCGTTACGCTCGATATCGATGCCAGCGACACTGTTTCGATGGAGTTGATCAAAGACCCCATGGCGGAAGCGGTGCAACTGGCATCAAGGGCGCTGGATGCCACCCGCGAACACGTCCCGATTGCCGAACTCATCGTGCAGGACCTGATCGATATCCGCCCGATCGCCCTGGCTCATGCCGAGAACTCGCCCCCGGAAGCCTTCGCCGGCGAGGGTGACTCGGAACGCGACACCGTACTAGCCTCGACGGAAGCTCTCGAGCCCCCCGCCACCGAGACCGAAGTCGAACTCTCTCCCCGAGCGAAACGCCTGGATGACGATGTCCTGCATCTCGTGCTCCAGCTCGCCAATCCTGATGCTCACGACGCCGATTACGACCTGGCCGGCGGCACCTCCTACGACGACTTCTCCTCCGATCCGCTACTGCTGTTCGACGATAGCGAAGTCTATTTCGAGGAGGAGTTGTTCGCGAAACGCGAGTTCGTGCCGGAGTGGGAAACCTACACGGTACAGCAGGGCGACACCTTTGCAGTGACCGCTCAGCAAACCCTGGGGCTGGGTTATAGCGAAGTACTGAGACTGCTCGAGAACATGCCCGACCAGAACGTACTGACGCGCTGGCGAGCCGGACACAATTTCGACTATCAACTCAACGAGGCGGGCGAGCTGGCGGCACTGCGCGTCATGCGCAATGCCCGCAGCGGTTACCTGATCGAGCGCACCGAAGGCGACTTCGAGGTCTCCAGCATCGAGAAGGCCGGTGAAGCGACCCAACGCCTATTCGCCGGTACGGTGAGTGGCAGCTTTGGCCGCTCCGCCGAAGCGACCGGCCTCTCCTCTTCCGAAGTCGCCGAACTCTCCAAGCTGCTCGAGAAGAAGCTCGATTTCCGCCGTGATACGCGGCGTGGCGACCGCTTCCAGGTACTGATCGAGGCGGATGTCATCGATGGCCAGAATCTCGATTCCCGGGTACTTGCCGTACAGTACGAAGGGGCGCGCATGGATCTGACGGTAGTACGCAACAGCGCGGATAACCGTTTCTATACGCCAGATGGCGCCAGCCTCGATCCGGCCTTCAACCGCTATCCGTTCAATGGCAGCTATCGGCAAAGCTCATCGTTCAACCTGCGTCGCAAGCATCCGGTCACAGGGCGCGTCAGCCCCCACTACGGTACCGACTTCGCCATGCCCATCGGTACGCCGGTCAACGCCCCCGCCGATGGCCATATCGAGAAGGTCGGCAACCACCCGCTGGCGGGTCGCTTCGTGGTGATACGCCACGACAATGGCTACCGCACTCGCTACCTGCACCTCTCGCAGCCCCAGGTCACGCGTGGCGAACGCGTCAGCATGGGCGAGCAGATTGCCCTTTCCGGCAATACCGGGCGCAGCACCGGGCCGCATCTGCACTATGAGGTGATCGTCAACGATAACCAAGTGGACCCGATGCGCGTCGAACTGCCCGAGAACCAGAGCCTTCAGGGCGATGCCCTGGCCGCGTTCAAGCGTGAGTCGGAACGCCTGCTGGCCACGCTCGAGAATGGCGCCGAGAGTGGTACCGTCATCGCAAGCACCGGCAATCGCAACCAAGTGCCGCCACGCCAGCGCTGACGCTTGGTGTGGTATGCCTAACGACAATGCACCGCTCATGGCGGTGCATTGTCGTTTCTGCGTTGAGGATTCGACGTTGTAGCGGCGGCTACGGCTGCGGCTCGACATCGATCGCCGTCGCCGCCACCATCCCGCTCGATTGTGCCAGAAGGTGACTGGCGATGAAGTAGGTCACCCCGCCCAGGAGGGAGCCGGTAAACCAGCCGTAATCGTAGAACCAGTTCATGGTGCCGGTCATCAGCGACAGCAGGGTCAATGCCACCGGGAGGCCGAAGGCGATGAAGCCAGCCGGGTTCACGGCGGGATAGGCACGGTTGTCCAGATAGAGGCTCGGCACATCCAGCTGCTGACGCTTGATCAGGAAGTAGTCCACCGCCATGATGCCGGCGATCGGGCCAAGCAGGCTGGAGTAGCCTAGCAGCCAGTTGGAGTACATGCTCTCGAGCGACACGCCGGCGGTGATGATGCCGGCCGTCTGCATCAGGTCGTATGCCATCAGCAGTACGCCGATCGCTCCAGTGATCAGTACACCACGGGTCTGGTTGATCAGCTTCGGTGCCACGTTCTGGAAGTCGTTGGTGGGCGAGACGATATTGGCCGCGGTATTGGTCGACAGGGTCGCCACGATGATCAGGATCATGGCGATACTGACCCAGAACGGGTTGTCGATCAGGCCGATCAGGTTGACCGGATCGGCAACGGTCTGGCCGACCAGCGAGGCGGAGGCCGCCGTCATCACCACGCCGAGCGCCGCGAAGAAGAACATCGTCAGCGGTAGGCCGATCACCTGCCCGACGATCTGATCCTTCTGGCTCCTGGCGAAACGGCTGAAGTCGGGAATGTTCAATGAGAGCGTGGCCCAGAATCCCACCATGGCTGTAAGCCCGGCGAAGAAGTAGCCATAGACCGGTGCCCCTTCAGGCCGCGACGGCGGCTGCGCCAGCAGCTCGCTCATCGACATGTGCGGCCAGGCCCAGAACATCAGCCCCACTGCCACCGCCAGCAGCAGCGGTGCAGCCAGCGTCTCCAGCCACTTGATCGACTCCGCGCCACGAATCACCACATAGAGATTCATCGCACCGAACAGGAAGAAGCCGATCACCTCGCCAACGCCGCCGAGCGCCTGCCAAGGCGGAAAGATCGCTGACATCAGCAGGTGCAGTGCCAGGCCGCCAAACATGGTCTGGATGCCGAACCAGCCGCAGCCGACCAGCGCACGGATCAGGCACGGCACGTTGGAGCCGAGAATGCCGAACGACGAGCGCAGTACCACCGGGAAGGGAATGCCGAACTTGGTTCCAGGAAAGGCGTTCAAGGTAAGCGGAATCAACACCACGATATTGGCCAGCAGAATGGCGAACAACGCCTCGCCGACACTCAACCCGAAGTAGGCGGTAAGCACGCCGCCAAGCGTATAGGTCGGCACGCAGATCGACATGCCCACCCACAGCGCGGCGATATTCCACTTCGTCCAGGTTCGCTCGCTGGCCTTGGTCGGGGCGATGTCATTATTGAAGCGAGGGCTTTGCCGTACATCCTCCCCCTCCTCCAACTCGATCAGGCCTTGCCTGTTCAACATGCGTGAACTCTTTTCAGTCATTGTTATTCTCCTCGTCGATGATGATTCACGACGCCTTTTTTGCGACGTTTCAAATATGACGCAATAAGCATGCCCATCCACGCACATGCATTGGACGATCAAAGGCATCGGTCGCGACAACTTTCCTGATTTATCGACAAGCTCATGATTAATTTTAAAAACTGTCATTCAAGACAGGATACAACAGAAGAATCCTGAAGTTCATGAGGCGAATAAATCCGGAAATTTTTCGCTAACATGCATCCTAGACTCAAAATAAATTGGTGCAAGATAAACGCTAAAAGGGACTCTAACAGGCCACGATGCCATCCATAACCAATTATTTTATAAATAAAAATAACCAAACTACCAACGATCACCAATTGAGTGCAGCATCTCACCAAAGTGGTGTAACTACGATTATCTCAACCATTAGCCTTTCAATTACAATAACTTACTACAGCCAATAAAAAAACTTGCATCAATGATATGAACGGGTCTAGCTTTCAAAAACTGTCTTCAAGGTCAGCTTTAGGGGCAAGGGATCAAGCCTCCGTGGTCCCGATAACAAACACAACAAACGAGGAAGTCACTGTGCAAAAAATGAAGATCGGCCTCATTCAGATGGGGCTTAAAGCCAGTACCGACATGTCTCCCGAGGCGATACGCGATGCCATGAACGAGGCGCACCTGCCATTGATCCAGCAGGCAGCCGATGCTGGTGTGCAGGTGCTCTGCTTCCAGGAAGTCTTCAATCAGCCCTACTTCTGCCCTAGCCAGGACGCCAAATGGTATGCCGCCGCCGAACGCGTACCTGAAGGCCCCACTTGCCAGTTGATGCAGAAGCTCGCCGTCAAGCATCGCATGGTGGTCATCGTGCCGGTCTATGAAGAGACTGAAACCGGCATCTACTACAACACCGCTGCGGTGTTCGATGCCGACGGCAGCTACCTCGGCAAGTACCACAAGACGCACATCCCGCAGGTCGCCGGTTTCTGGGAGAAGTTCTTCTTCAAGCCCGGCAAGTCCGAGTGGCCGGTATTCGATACCGCCTACGGCAAGATCGGCGTCTACATCTGCTACGACCGGCACTTCCCCGAGGGGTGGCGGGCGCTCGCCCTGAATGGCGCCGAAGTGATCTTCAACCCCTCCGCCACCGTGGCCGGTCTTTCGCAGTATCTGTGGGAGCTCGAGCAACCCGCTTCCGCCGCTGCCAATGGCTGTTTCATCGCCGCCATCAACCGGGTTGGCAGCGAGGCGCCGTGGAACATTGGCGAGTTCTACGGCTCCTCTTATATCGTCAATCCCCGCGGCAAGATCGAGGCCCAGGCCAGCGACAAGGAGGATGAGCTGCTGATCCACGAGATCGACCTGGATATGGTGCGCGAGGTGCGCAACAACTGGCAGTTTTTCCGCGATCGACGCCCCGAGACCTATACCCGTCTCACCGATGGCGAGTGACCTCGAGCCAACCCATAACGACAAGCGAGAAAGATCATGACCCTACTGATCCGGGGCGGCACCGTCGTTACCCATGACGAGTCCTATCGCGCCGATATCCTGTGCGAGGATGGCAAGATCCAGGCGATCGGCACCAACCTCGAGACGCCGGCCGATTGCGAGGTGATCGACGCCGGTGGCATGTACGTTATGCCCGGCGGTATCGATCCGCACACCCATATGCAGCTGCCCTTCATGGGCACCGTGGCAAGCGAGGATTTCTATACCGGCACCGCCGCGGGGCTTGCCGGCGGCACCACCACGATCATCGACTTCGTGATCCCAAGCCCCGGCCAGTCGCTGATGGAAGCCTTCGAGACCTGGCGCGGCTGGGCGGAGAAGGCCGCCGCCGACTACGCCTTTCACGTCGCCATTACCTGGTGGGACGACAGCGTCAGCGAGGAGATGGGCACCCTGGTGCGCGAGCATGGGGTCAACAGCTTCAAGCACTTCATGGCCTACAAGGGCGCGATCATGGCCACCGACGACATCCTGGTGCAAAGCTTCTCGCGCTGTCTGGAGCTCGGCGCGGTGCCCACGGTGCACGCCGAGAATGGCGAACTGGTCTATCACATGCAGCAGAAGCTGCTGGCCCAAGGCATGACCGGCCCGGAGGCGCATCCGCTGTCGCGCCCGCCCCAAGTCGAGGGCGAGGCGGCAAGCCGGGCGATCCGAATCGCCAGCACCTTGGGCACGCCGATCTACCTGGTGCACGTCTCGACCAAGGATGCCGTGGACGAGATCGCCTACGCCCGCCAGCAGGGTCATCCGGTGTATGGCGAGTGCCTGGCCGGGCATCTGGTGCTCGACGACAGCGTCTATCTCGATACCGACTGGGGACGCGCCGCTGCCCATGTGATGAGTCCTCCGTTTCGCCCCAAGGGGCACCAGGAGGCGCTGTGGCATGGCCTGCAGTCCGGCAACCTGCAGACCACCGCCACCGATCACTGCTGCTTCTGCGCCGAGCAGAAGGCCGCCGGCCGCGAGGACTTCACCAAGATTCCCAACGGCACCGCGGGAATCGAGGATCGCCTGGCCGTGCTGTGGGACGAGGGTGTCAACAACGGCAAGCTGTCGATCCATGACTTCGTGGCGATCACCTCCACCAACACCGCCAAGATCTTCAACCTGTACCCGCGCAAGGGGTCGGTGCGGGTCGGCGCCGATGCCGACCTGGTGGTGTGGGATCCCAACGCCACGCGCACCATCTCCGCCAGCACCCATCACCAGAACGTCGACTTCAACATCTTCGAGGGCAAGACGGTACGCGGCATCGCACGGCACACCGTGAGCCAGGGCAAGTGGGTGTGGCGTGACGGCGAACTGCATGCCGAGCGCGGTGCCGGGCGCTATCTCGAGCGGCCGGCCTACCCCGGCGTCTACGAGACGCTCAAGCGGCGTGCCGAGATCGACGCCCCCAAAGCCGTCGAGCGCAGCTGAGACGCTCACTGCACGATGTAGAGACACGATAGCGAAAGCCAATAACAACGAGGCGATTACCGTGACCCACTCCCTGAATCACCTGCCCCGGGTCGGGGACGACCCGGCAATCAGCGCAGAGCGCCTGGCCGGCAACTTCAGCGACCTGCATCCGGCGCTCAACTCACGCCAGGCAAGCATCGAGAGCCAGCGCTGTCTCTATTGCTACGACGCTCCCTGCGTCGAGGCGTGCCCCTCGGATATCAATATACCGCGCTTCATTCGCCAGATCGGCGAGGAGAATATCAACGGCGCGGCGCACACCATTCTCGAGGCGAACATCCTGGGCGGCAGTTGCGCCCGGGTCTGCCCCACCGAGATCCTCTGCGAGCAGCGTTGCGTGCGCAACCACGACAGCGAATGCCAGCCGGTGCTGATCGGCCTGCTGCAGCGCCATGCCACCGACAACATGCGCTTCAGCGAGCACCCATTCAAACGCGCCCCCAACAGCGGACGCCACATCGCGGTGATCGGCGCCGGCCCGGCCGGGCTCTCCTGCGCCCACCGCCTGGCACTGCTCGGCCACCGGGTGACGATCTTCGAGGCCGAATCCAAGGCGGGCGGCCTCAACGAATACGGGATCGCCCGCTACAAGATGACCGATGACTTCGCCCAGCGCGAGGTCGAGTTCCTGCTGCAGGTCGGCGGTATCGAGATCCGCCACGGCCGGCACCTTGGCCACGACCTGAGTCTCAAGCAGCTGCATACCGATTATGACAGCGTCTTTTTGGGTCTTGGGCTTGGCGCCAGCCGCCAGCTAAGCCTGACCGGCGAACAGGCGCCCGGCCTGATGGCTGCCGTGGAGTACATCAAGGAGCTGCGCCAGGCAAGCGATCTGCGCGAGCTGCCCATGGCCCGACGCTGCGTGGTGATCGGAGCCGGCAACACCGCCATCGACATGGCGACGCAAATAGCCCACCTCGGCGCCGAGGAGGTGACCCTGGTGTATCGGCGCGGCGTGGAGGCGATGTCGGCCACCGCCCACGAGCAGGAGATCGCCAGGGCCAATGGGGTACGCATCGTGACCTGGGCACGGCCCCAGGAAGTACTGCTCGATGCCCAGGGCCAGGTGGCCGGCATGCGCTTCGAGAAGACTCGTGATGAGCAGGGGCGGCTCGTGGCGACCGGCGAGCAGGTCGAGATCGCAGCTGATGCCCTCTTCAAGGCGATCGGCCAGACCTTCGACAACGCGAGCCTCGCCGACCCGCTGGCCCGGGACCTTGAACGCATCGGCGACCGGATCGAGGTCGACGAGCAGTTCCGTACCAGCGTGGCGGGCATCTATGCCGGGGGCGACTGTGTCGCGCCGGGCCAGGATCTCACCGTGCAGGCCGTGCAGCACGGCAAGCTCGCCGCCCACGCCATTCATCAGGATCTCTTGGCCAAGCAGGAGGCCGCATGACCAATTTTCCCAAAGGACTCGGCGAGACGCTGGTCAACGGCGTCGATCTCTCCATCGACTTCGCCGGCATCAAGGCCCCCAACCCCTTCTGGCTGGCCTCCGCTCCGCCCACCGACAAGGCCTACAACGTGGTCCGCGCCTATCAGGCGGGCTGGGGCGGCGTGGTATGGAAGACGCTTGGCGAGGACCCGCCGGCGGTCAACGTCTCGTCGCGCTACTCGGCGCATTATGGCAAGAACCGCGAGGTGCTCGGCTTCAACAATATCGAGCTGATCACCGATCGCTCGCTTGAAATCAACCTGCAGGAGATCGCCCAGGTCAAGAAGGAGTGGCCGGATCGCGCCCTGATCGTGTCGCTCATGGTGCCCTGCGAGGTGGCCTCCTGGAGACACATCCTGCCGCTGGTGGAGGCAACCGGCGCCGATGGCATCGAGCTCAACCTGGGCTGCCCCCACGGCATGCCGGAGCGCGGCATGGGGGCCGCCGTGGGCCAGAATCCCGACCTGGTCGAGCAGGTCACCCGCTGGTGCAAGCAGTACTACTCCAAGCCGGTGATCGTCAAACTGACACCCAACATCACCGACATCCGTGTCGCCGCGCAGGCCGCGCTGCGCGGTGGCGCCGATGCGGTATCGCTGATCAACACCATCAACTCCATCACCAGCATCGACCTGGACAACATGGTCGCCAAACCCACCGTCGGCAGCCAGAGCACCCATGGCGGCTACTGCGGCAGCGCGGTCAAGCCCATCGCACTCAACATGGTCGCCGAGATCGCCCGCGACCCGGCAACCCAGGGGCTGCCGATCTCCGGCATCGGCGGCATCTCGAACTGGCGCGACGCGGCGGAGTTCGTGGCCCTCGGCGCCGGCAGCGTGCAGGTGTGTACCGCCGCCATGCTGCACGGCTTTCGCATCGTCGAGGAGATGAAGGATGGCCTGACGCGCTGGATGGCCCAGAAGGGCTACCGCTCGATTGCCGAGTTCTCCGGCAAGGCGGTGCCCAACACCACCGACTGGAAGCACCTGGACATCAACTTCAAGACCATTGCGCACATCGATCAGGACAAGTGCATTCAGTGCGGGCGCTGCTACATCGCCTGCGAGGACACCTCGCATCAGTCGATCGCCAAGCTGGCGAGTGCCGAAGCCGCGCGCCGCTACGAGGTGATCGACGAGGAATGCGTGGGATGCAACCTATGCCAGATCACCTGTCCGGTTCAGGATTGCATCACCATGGTGCCCCAGCATACCGGCAAGCCCTATCTGAGCTGGGACGAGGATCCGCGCAACCCGTTTCGCCGGCTCCCGGCCGAAAGCGGCGCAACGAGTTCCGTCACGTCTTGACCGTAAGGAAACCAGGCAATAAAGAGACTGGGTAATAGCAAGGTGCGACAGATTCAAGAAGGCCTCATCGCTGGCAGCGATGAGGCCTTCTTGGCGTCTTATCGAACGCAACGTTCCCTTGCCAGTCGGCGACAACGCTCGTGCGCCATGCAAGAATGAGAAACGCTTGTATATACTAACGATTCTCAGACATGGGGACACCATGAAATCGACCGCCTTTTTCGCCACCACACTGCTTGCGCTGACCGGGGGCCTGCTCGCCACCGGTAATGCCATCGCCGAAAACGACCGGAGCACTGCCGAGCGGGTCGCCACCTTCGACTTCGGCAGCCTGGATACGCTGGACGAACTGGGGCTTGATGATCGCGTCGTGGCCCTGCCCAAGCAGTCGCTGCCCGAGTATCTCGAGCAATACCAAAGTGACGACTATATCGACCTGGGCGGACTCAGGTCGCCAGATTTCGATGCGCTGCGCGATGCAGACCCCTCCCTGATCCTGTACACCGGCCGCCAGAACGAGTGGCAGGAGCAGTTCGAGGAGATTGCCGAGGCGATCAACGCCGGTCTGGGCGGCGATGATGGCTATATGGCCGGCTTCGATGCCAACGTCACGCGCCTGGCCGAGCGCTTCGCTGCCGGCGAACAGGCTGAACAGGCCCTGCATAGCCTGCATGCGCGTATCGACGAGACCCGCCAAGCGCTCGACGATGCGCCGCAGGTACTCGTCGCCACGCATAACGAAGGCAACCTGACGCTCAACACTCATCCCGTTGTGCATGAGGTATTGGGGCTGAGCGAACCGCAGATCCCGGAAAGCGTGCCCAGCGAGACCCGTGGCACTCGCACTTTCACCCCCCTCTCGGCCGAAACCATCGCCGAGATCGGCCCGGACGTGGTGCTGGTCATCGACCGCAGCGCCGCCATCGGGGGCGACGTGACCCTCGATCGCGATGCGCTGAGCGAGGCGCTCGAGCAAGCCGGTGCCGAGGATGTGCGCATCGAGGTGCTGACACCCGAGCTTTGGTATCTCTCCGGTGGTGGCCTGCAGAGCCTGAGCCGTCAGATCGAGGAAGTGGCTACCGCGCTGGAGCGCTGACAAGGCCAGGTTTGTCGCTCAGGGCGACAGACCGATGCCGCGCAGAATGATACTGGTCACCGACTGCACCGCCCTCTCGAACTGCACCTCGTCGAGAGGGCGGTCGTCGTTGATCAGGCATATCTGGTAATCGAAGTCGGCATAGTGCTGAGTCGAGGCCCAGATCATGTAGAGCAGGTGCGAGGGCTCCACGGGCAGGATCAGGCCCGCCTCGATCCAGTCGCGAATCTTGGCCTCCTTGAGTTTCGCCCACTCGTAGAGATTGTCGCGCAACCGCTCCTTGAGGATCGGCGCCCCCTGCATCACCTCCGCCGCCCACACCTTGGAGCCATGCGCACGGTTGAGCGAGTGATTCATCTTGGCGCGAATATAGCTCGACAGCACGATGCGCGGGTCGTCATAGAGCTCGAAGCACAGGGCATCCTGCTTCCACACCTCGAGCAGCCCCAGCAGCACCTCCCGATAGAGCTCCTCCTTGGTCGCGAAGTAGTAGTGCACATTGGACTTGGGTATATCGGCCAGCTGGGCGATCTCGCCCATCGAAGCGCCGGCATAGCCCTTCTCGGCGAACACTCGCTCCGCCACCAGCAGAATCTTGTCGATATTGCGCTGACGGATCGCACCCTTCTTCTTTGCCATCTTTCGCTCATTCCCCAAACGGCCGACATCGTCTCTCGCATGCAAGCCTACCACTACGGCACGCTAAAGCAGGCGATATCTCGAACGCCTGCCCCTTCCTGGCCCACCCGGCGAGCCGCACGCACCAAAGTGTGACGATCTTCTCGGGGCACGCGCCGGAATGATTTTCTAGTCAAATGATTTTCTGGAAAAAACCAAGACTTGGCAAGGGAGTTGCTTATAACCGGTAGTGGTGACTGACGTGGACCAGGCCCCTTCCGGGAGCACGAGTGCGTCAGACCAGACCTTCAATGGCGAAGGCCCGTGATCGTGAGTTCCATTGTCACTCGACGAGGCTATTCCCATGGAAATCCGCAACAAGGCCAACAGGATCCGCCTGTTCAGCTTCAACACCCCGCAGATGCGCGCCTTCCACCTCTCCTGGTTCGCCTTTCACATCTGCTTCTTCGGCTGGTTCGGTATCGCTCCCCTGATGGCGGTGGTACGCGAAGACCTCAGCCTGACCCAGGCGCAAATCGGCAACACCATCATCGCCTCGGTGCTGATCACCGTCATCGTCCGCCTGTTGATCGGTGTACTGTGCGACCGCATCGGTCCGCGCCTGGCCTACACCTGGCTGCTCTGCCTCGGTTCGCTGCCGGTGATCAGCATCGCCTTCGTTTCGAGCTTCGAGGGTTTCTTCCTGGCGCGCCTGGCCATCGGTGCCATCGGCGCCTCCTTCGTCATTACCCAGTATCACACCACCATGATGTTCGCCCCCAATGTGGTGGGCACCGCCAATGCCACCTCGGCGGGCTGGGGCAACCTGGGCGGGGGCACCACCCAGATCCTGATGCCGCTGATCTTCTCGGGCCTGCTGATGCTCGGCGTCAATGAAGCGTTCGGCTGGCGGCTGGCCATGGTGGTCCCCGGTGTGGTGCTGTTCCTGACCGGTATCGCCTACTACTTCCTGACCCAGGATGCCCCCGACGGCAACTTCAGCGAGCTGCGCGCACGCGGCGAGCTACCCCCCGCCGCCAAGGGCAGAGGCAAGGGCTCGGGCAGCTTCATGGATGCCGCCCGCGATATCCGCGTCTGGGCGCTGTTCGTGGTCTACGCCATCTGCTTCGGCGTCGAGCTGACCATCAACAACATCGCCGCCATCTACTTCTTCGATCACTTCGACCTGACGCTGGCCACCGCTGGCCTGATCGCCGGCCTGTTCGGGATGATGAACCTCTTCGCGCGCACCCTAGGGGGCGTCTTCTCGGATTTGTTCGCCAAGAACTGGGGGCTCAAGGGGCGCGTGCGCTGGCTGTTCATCGCCCTAGTGTGCGAAGGCATCGCCCTGATGTTCTTCTCGCAGATGCGCGTGCTGACCATGGCGATCGGCATCATGCTGGTTTTCAGCCTGTTCGTGCAGATGGCCGAAGGTGCCACCTACGGCGTGGTGCCCTTCATCAACAAGAAGGCGCTGGGCGCCGTGGCCGGGATCGTCGGGGCCGGCGGTAACGTCGGCGCCGTGGCGGCCGCCTTCCTGTTCCGCTCGGAAGCGATCACCTATCAGCAAGGGCTGTTCTATCTTGGCTTTACCGTGCTGGTACTCGCCAGTTGTGCGCTACTGGTACGCTTCTCTCCCGAAGAGGAGGCCGAAGAGGCCGCCGCCTTCCAGGAGGCGGTGGGTGACGACACCGGTGCCGGAGCCCTCTCGCTACGCTAGCCCCGTGATTCGACATGGTAAAAAGCCGCTCCCCGTGGAGCGGCTTTTTCATGGCCTTAGCACGCCAGGTAAGCCCCATCTGCTGACGCTTGCTACACTACGCCCCAGCTTCGTTATCCAGGATTCTCCTTGCGCCCTTCGCCAATCCACACTTCCAGCGGCAACTTGCTGAGCGGCTTCTTCGGGGTCTTCCGTTACAGCCGCCAGGCGCTCGCGCTGGTGTGGCAGACCTCCCGCCGGCTGACTGTTGGCCTGGCCATCTGCACGTTGATTGCCGGCGTATTGCCGGCGGTGGCCGCCTGGATCGGCCAACTGATCGTCGACGCGGTGGTGGAGGCGATGGCCTTTCACCGCGAGAACGAGGTGTCCGTCTCCTTCGACAGCGTATGGCCGGTGCTGCGTTACGCCCTGCTCGAGGCAGGCGCGATCGCCGCCATCGCCCTGGCGCAGCGGGGGTTCTCGGCGCAGCAATCGCTGCTGCGGGCGCTGCTGGGCCAGAAGGTCAACGTGATGATTCTCGAGAAAGCCGGCACCCTGTCGCTCTCGCAGTTCGAGGATTCGGAGTTCTACGACAAGCTGACCCGCGCCCGCCGCGAAGCGTCGACACGACCGCTGGGGCTGGTCACCAAGACCTTCGGCCTGTTGCAGAATGCCATCTCGTTGGCCAGTTTCGGCGTGCTGCTGGTGCAGTTCTCGCCCTGGGCTCTGCTGATCCTGGCGATCGGCGCGCTCCCGGTGTTCCTTTCGGAGGCCAAGTTCTCCGGCGATGCGTTCCGCCTGTTCCGCTGGCGCTCGCCCCAGAATCGCATGCAGAGCTACCTGGAGACGGTGCTGGCCCGAGAGGACAGCATCAAGGAGGTCAAGCTGTTCGGCCTGGAGCCACTGCTGCTTGCCCGTTACCGCGCGATATTCGATTCGCTCTACGACGAGGACCGCCGCCTGACGATTCGTCGCGAGAGCTGGGGCTTCCTGCTGGGTCTACTCGGCACGCTGGCATTCTATGGCGCCTACGCCTGGGTAGTGGTCGACACCATCGCCGGGCAACTGACGCTTGGCGAGATGACCATGTATCTGATGGTGTTCAAGCAGGGCCAGGCGGCGCTCTCGGCAAGCCTTACCGCGATCAGCGGCATGTACGAGGACAACCTCTACCTCTCGAATCTCTACGAATATCTCGAACAGCCGGTAGCGGCCGAGCGTGGCACCCTGACCCAGGGCATCAGGCCCGGCGATGGCATCCGCTTCGAGGGCGTCGGCTTCATCTACCCCGGTGCCGACAAGCCAGCACTTGCCAACATCACGCTGCACCTGGCGCCCGGCAGGAGCCTGGCACTGGTGGGCACCAACGGCTCGGGCAAGACCACGTTGATCAAGCTGCTCACCCGCCTCTACGAGCCCAGCGAAGGGCGTATCCTGCTCGACGGCAGCGATCTGCGCGACTGGGACATCGAGGCGCTGCGCAGTCGGGTCGGGGTGATCTTCCAGGACTTCGTGCGCTATCAGCTCAAGGTCGGCGAGAACTTGGGCGCCGGCGACGTGAGCGCCTTCGAGGATGAGGCGCGCTGGCGGGAAGCCGCCCAGCGTGGACTGGCCGAGGCGTTCATCGCCGCCATGCCCGGCGGCTACCACACCCAGCTGGGGCGCTGGTTCAAGGGCGGACAGGAGCTCTCCGGCGGGCAGTGGCAGAAGATCGCCCTGTCTCGCGCCTACATGCGCGCGAGCGCCGACATCCTGGTGCTGGACGAACCCACCGCCGCCATGGACGCCGCCGCCGAGGCGGCGATATTCGCCGACTTTCGCAAGCACAGCCACGCCAAGATGACGATCCTGATCTCCCACCGTGTCTCCACGGTGCGCGCTGCCGACCAGATCATGGTGATCGACGGCGGCGTGATTCTCGAGCACGGCGATCACTCGAGCCTGATGGCCGCCGATGGCCGTTATGCCAGCCTGTTTCGGCTGCAGGCCAAGGGTTATGAGTAGCCATTGCTGATAAACGGTTGACGCTTACCCCGGCGATTGGCTAAAAGAGAAGAGTCGCGCCACGTGGCGCGGCACTTACCCTCAACGAGAATCGTCCCTCATGCTCTGGCTGCAGCCCGTCAATATCACTGGCAACTCACATCGCGTTTTCAATAACGCAATGCGAGCATGCCCGTTGCCGTGCGCCAGTAGTTAATCGAAGGACGCTGGCCGCGGCACTTGTCGCGGTCAAGCTATCACCTCTCCGGTCATACCCTGTTCGCACAAGTCCCGGCCTCCGAAAGAAAGGAGACCGAGAACATGGCAATTCGACTCATCAAGCGACTTTTGCGCGGCATCCGTACTCGCCACACCACCCGCCAGCACTACAATGCGCTTCGGGAGTATGATCCCCGCATGCTCAAGGACGTCGGGCTGCGCTGGGAGCGCGGCAATCTGGTGGCGATCAACCCGGAGCGCGAGCTGCCGGTAGCCGCTGGCGCCGAAGCAGCCGCAATGAAGAAACGCCCCGATGCCTGTCCCAGCTGCGGAGTCAGGCTGACGTAGACAAAGCCCCGGTCACAGGGAGTGACCGGGGCTTTTTCGCTCCCGCGAGCACGCTGATTCAATACAGCGACGAAGGGTTGGCGGACTCGCCCCCGGCCTTGTAACGCCCAATGGTCTTCAACGCCGCCTGGCGCAGCAGGCTGACATCGATACCTACCGCAATGAATTGGCAGCCCAGTGCCCGATAGCGACGAGCATCCTCCTCCCGTGGGGCGAGGATACCGGCCGCCTTTCCCGCTACCTGCACAGCGGCGATGGCATGTTCGATCATCTGTTGTACCTCGGGATGGCCAGGATTGCCGGGATGGCCCAGTCCCGACGAGAGATCGATCGGCCCGATGAAGACCGCATCGACTCCCTCCACTGCAGCGATCGCCTCGACGTTATCGATCCCCGCACGCGACTCCACCTGGACGATCAGGCACAGCTCCTCGTGAGCCGTGCTCAGATAATCCGCCACGCCATCCCAGCGGGTAGCGCGCGTCAAGCCACCGCCTACGCCACGTATGCCACGCGGTGGATAGTACATGGCACGCACCAACGCCTCGGCCTGCTCGGCGCTCTCCACCATCGGCACCATCAAGGACTGCACCCCGATATCGAGAAGCTGCTTGATCAGCGCGGTGTCATGATTGACGGCACGCACCACTGGCGCCGACGAGTAGGCTGCCACTGCCTGCAGCTGGCCGAGAATCGAAGGCACCGTATTGGGAGCATGCTCCCCGTCGATCAGCAGCCAGTCGAACCCCGTCGTTGCCAGAATCTCGGTGGCATAGGCAGTACCGAAGCCGGCCCAGCAACCATACTGAGCGCCACTCTTAGCCAAAGCCGCCTTGAAGACGTTGTGAGGCATATGCATGAACGCATCCTTCAAACGTAGAGAGGTACATAAGACATAGCAGACCAGCCACTCTCGCGGCGAAGAATGTCACACCAGAGGCTCGGTCCCAGTCGCACTGCCCTTATAGCCCCAACGGCCGACCAAGCGCTGCAAGCAAGGCCGCGTCATCCTCCCTGCTAGGCAACCGTTCATTGCCGGGTCCTCCTACGTTGATGGGACGACTGGCCATTGCGGCCCGCCAGGCCATAATAAGTGCGTGTCAGCATCCACCCAATAGGCTTCCGATGACATGCTCTTTTACCTCGACGCTGTCGATCGCATCACTGGCCGGCCTGCTAATGATCGCAGCCCAACCCGGCCATGCCGACGGTTTTTTCTCCCATGTTGCGTACTCCACCTCAAGTCATGGACACACCCTCGAGCGTACCCTTAGCCGGCTGGCCCCCGGTGCCGACCCGCAGGTGCTGCAGCTGGCCGCCAGTGCGCTGGCCTGTGCCGACCCGGATGCCGCACGACTGACGGTGATCGACTACTCGCTACCCTCCAACGAGCCACGACTCTGGGTGTTCGATCTCGAAGCGCAGGCGCTGATGTTCGAAGAACTGGTCTCCCACGGGCGCGGCTCCGGCGATGCCGAGGCCACGCTCTTCTCCAACATCCCCGAGAGCTACCAGTCGAGCCTGGGGCTGTTCAGGACCATGAACAGCTACTATGGTCGCAACGGCTATTCACTGCGCCTGGAAGGACTCGAATCGGGAATCAACGATCTCGCCTATCAGCGCGCCATCGTCATCCACGGTGCCGATTATGTCAGCGAATCGTTCATCGAGCAGACCGGCCGGCTGGGACGCAGCCACGGCTGCCCGGCGGTACGCCAGGAGATCACCTATCCGCTGATCGACAGCATCAAGGAGGATCAGTACCTGTTCGTCTACTACCCCGACGCCGAGTGGTTCGAAAGCTCCTCTTACCTGAACTGCAGCCGTGATGAGCGAACGCTTGCCATACAGTAAAGCAGCACGAATCGCCTAGCGCGGCCATGCCAGTCCTGATTGGCACCGTACTTGCTTCGAAATTGGGCAAGCGGCTTAGGCGGGAGACAATGCATGACACGAGAGACCCCGGGAATGACGCCTGCAGAACGCCTGCTACTGGCAGCCAAGCGCTGTGAAATCGACAATCTCGAGCACCTTGCCACCACCTGCGAGATCGTCGGCGACATCAGCCGCTTCATCCATGCCCTGCAGAAGGAGCGTGGTGCTTCGAACATCTACCTGGCCTCGTGTGGCGAGCGCTTCGCCACGCGACGCGAGGAGCGAATCGTCGAGAGCCTACGTAACGAGCAGGCCATCCGCCAGCGTCCGCGCAACCGCATCACGCTTGCCGACGATCCGAGCTACAACCGCTACCGCCAGGAGGTTCTGCGCTTTCTCTACGAGAAGCAGCGCAAGGTGGAGAACATCACCGAGCGGCGCAAGGCAGATTCCGCCAAGGAGAAGCAGGTGGCTCACGCCTGATCGCGTGTACTGAGCAAGACCGACGACTAGGCCACCGCAAGGTGGCTTTTTGTTACGGACGCAGCCGCGAAGTCTGAAACGATGACTACACTGCAAAGGCGCGAACACGACAACCATGCAGGAGCCCAGCATGACCATCGAATGCCAAGGCAGCTGCCTATGCGGCGCCGTGAGCCTCACCGTCACGATCGAGGGCCACAGCGTTGCCGCCTGTCACTGCAGCATGTGTCGCACCTGGTCGGGAGCGCCAATGCTGGCGCTTGAAGGGGTCAAGGAGGTGCACATCACCGGTGAGGAGAACATCGCGGTTTACGCCTCCTCCGAGTGGGCCGAACGCGGTTTCTGCCGCCAGTGCGGCACTCACCTCTTCTACCGGCTCAGGGAGAGCGATCACTATGCCCTCCCGATAGGCCTGGTCGACCGTGGCGAGGCGTGGCACTTCGAGACCCAGATCTTCATCGACGAGAAACCGGCCTTCTACGCTTTCGCCAACCAGACCCAGGAGTTGACCGGCCAGCAGGCGCTGGAGATGTTCAACGAATCGCGCTGAGCCTGGCTGAGCTCAGCGCGCCAGGCGCGCAAGCACCGCCTTGCGGCTGCTCTCCTGCATCTCGGCATAGAGCGCGAACTCATCGGTCACCGGGCAGCCCAGGGCCTGTTCGAGTTGTGCCCGGTTGGCATTGCCCGCCTGCAGGCCACGCGAATCGTCACCCAGGTTGGACTGGAATATCCCTGCCGCGCTCACCGGCAGGAAATCCTCGTAGACGATCGGCCGAGCCTCGACCAGCCCCTGAGCGATCAGCGCCTCGATCTCGTTTTCCGCCGCCTCGCCCGTGACCTCGTGCCCCAACGGGGTGAGTTCATAGCGGAAGTAAGCCAGTGCCTGACGGCGCAGCTCGGCGGCATCATCGGGGAACGCCTCGAAGACGCGGCCAAGCCGAGCCTGGTGCAGCGCATTGTCCTGGCTTGAGGACGGCTCCTGAGCCTCGGCCAGCAGGCGGTCGTAGAGCGCCCTGCCCTTGGGCGTCAGGGCCACGCCGCGCTGCTCGATCTCGCCGAAGCGAGCGGTATGGGTGCCCTTCGTCTCACCGACAAAGTGGATCGACTCCTCGAGCGCCTTGAAGCTGGTCTGGCGCAGCAGGATCGGGCACTGACGGCGCGGCGGACCCTCGATAATCGCCTTGGGGTTGATACCCCGCTTGGGCATGCGCCACTGCACCTCGTCGATGTCCAGCGTGCGCGGCGTGAGATGGTTGATATGCGGCCCGCGGAAGCAGACCACGTCGGCAATCAGGCGATGCTCGCCATGCAGTGCTTCATAGGTATCGAGATCCACCGTGGCCTCCTGATGCCAGCGGAAGGTCTCCAGCGCCTCGGCCACGAAACGCTCGGCCTGCTCGGCATTGAGCCCACCCTGCCGCTCATGGGTCTCGATCAGCTCGCGGGCACCGGGAGTGAAGATATCGCGCGACGCCAGCACCTCCTCGGCACGCGCCCGCAATGCTTCATCCTCGATCAGCTCCAGCCGCAGCAGCGAGGTGAAGACGCGAAACGGGTTGCGCCGCAATGCCGCCTCATCCACCGGGCGAAACGCGGTAGAGTGCACCGGCACACCGGCCTGGGAGAGGTCGTAATAGCCCACCGGTTGCATGCCCATGACTGCAAACAGCCGACGTAGCATGCCAAGCTCCTGTGGCGTGCCGACACGGATCGCCCCATGGCGCTCCACGCTGAGTCGCACCAGCTCATCGGCCGCTTGCATCTTGCTGTGCAGGACTGGGTCGGCGGTCAGCACCTCGCGGTTCACCTCATCGACCAATTCGAGCAGGGTGGAGTATTGCGGCACTTCCTGCTGGTACATCGCCGACATGGCCGCGGAGAAGCGATCGCGAATCTCGTCGGAAGTCATCAACGGCGCGGTGTTCATGGCGTTTCCTTGTTTTTCGGTTAGAACTGCGATCCTGCAGCATACTCACCCAGCCCGCCAGGCGCTTGTGCCGGGGGCACGCTTCCCAATGCTCAGGCGTACATGCTAAAGCGCGTCAGGACCGGTTCTCTTTCACTACTTGCCGCGATTGCTGCTAGGCTCATGTAACGCTCATACGATCAAGGAGGAGAGACTTCATGCCCATCTCGGTAGGCGAGGAAATCCCTGACGTTACCCTCAAGACCAATGGTCCCGATGGGCCTCAGGACATCTCGACGGGAGAGTTCTTCGCCGACAAGCGCGTGGTCCTGTTTGCGGTCCCCGGTGCCTTCACTCCCGGTTGCTCCAACAATCATATGCCAGGTTTCGTCATCCATGCCGATGACATCCTCGCCAAGGGGGTCGGCAAGATCGCCTGCCTGGCCGTCAATGACGCCTTCGTGCTCGGCGCCTGGCAGAAGCACCAGAATGCCGAAAAGCTGACCATGCTCGCCGACGGTAATGCGCAATTCACCAAGGCCCTGGGACTCGAGATGGATGCCAGCGGCTTCGGCATGGGCACGCGCTGCAAGCGCTTAGCATTGATCGCCAACAATGGCGTGGTGGAGTATCTCGGCGTGGACGAAAAGGGCGTCCATGAAAGCAGCGCCGAGACCGTACTCAGCCAGCTGTAATCAGTCAGGCGTTAATAATAGCCGGTGACCGGATCGGCTTGGCAAGTCACGCCCTCTCTCTGGCCCTTTGTGGCATATAACCTATCGAAAACGTTTTTTCCTGGGCACGCCAAGCTGGCACGGTCTCAAGAATCTCATCAGAACCCAGGGAGAATGCGATGCGGGCGTTACTAAGACCCGTCCGAGCAATACTAGGAAGTGTGGCGTTACTGCTGCTCGGCAATGGTTTGATCAATACTCTACTCACCTTGCGGGGGGCTCACGAAGGCTTCTCGACCCCGCTGCTGGGCATGATCATGTCCGGCTATTTCGTCGGCTTTGTCTGCGGCACATGGGTCAGTGGCCGACTCATCCGGCGTATCGGCCATATTCGTGCATTCGCCTTCTGCGCGGCGATCTGCGCCTCGGGGGCGCTTTTGCACATCATCTTCATCGATCCCTGGGCCTGGCTGGTACTGCGCTTCCTCTATGGCCTTTCGTTCGTCACGTTGATGACGGTGATCGAAAGCTGGCTCAACAGCCAGGCGGCTGCCCATGAGCGGGGCAAGATCTTTGCCATCTACATGGTGGTCAACCTGGGCGCCATTGCCCTTGCTCAACAGATCCTGCGCCTGGACACCCCCGACGGCTCGCTGCTGTTCGCCATGACCACCATCCTGATCTGCTGGGCACTGCTGCCGATCACCATGACCCGGCGCAGCCAACCCACTGTGCCCGACAACCCCAAGAGCACCTTGAAAGCGCTGATCGGCTTTGCCCCCATGGCCGTAGCCGCCGCGACGCTCTCGGGACTTGCCATGGGCGCGTTCTGGGCAATGACGCCGGTCTACGCCCAGCAGGTGGGTTTCGATACCGCCGGGGTGGGCCTGGTGATGAGTATCTCGATACTCGGCGGTGCGCTCTTGCAGATTCCCATCGGGCGCTTTTCCGACAAGCATGACCGCACCGTAGTGTTGATCTGCGTGACCGTGATGGCCGCCGCCCTTGCTGCCCTGATGCCACTCGCGCCGACCCAGACGATACTGATGGGGATGTTCTTCGTGTGGGGCGGGCTCTCCTTCTCGCTCTATCCACTGGCGGTGGCGCAACTGGTCGATCAGTTGCGCCCCGAGGAGGTGGTCTCTGGCTCCGCCGACATGCTGGTACTGCATGGCGCAGGCTCTGCCGTCGCTCCGCTGGCGGTCGGGGTGGTCATGAACGTCTTCGGCGCTCAGGGGCTACCGCTCTACATCGCCTGCGTACTGGCCCTGCTTGCGGCCTATGCGCTCTATCGGCGGCGCCGTGTCTCGGGAATCATCACTCATACGGCGCACTTCGAACCGATGGTCCAGACCAGCAACCAGGCACTGGCAATGGCCTTCGACGATACCCAGCCCGACCTCTTCGACGACCCCAGCTTCTACGAGGAGCACGAGCGGCAACGCATCATCGATGCCGTGACCCAGGGGCGTTGATCAAGCTCGTCACGCTGCCGTCTCCCCTGCGGTGACGGCAGCGTGACGCACTGCGGGGTCAGCGTCGTATAATCCCGAGACTGGTGGACGACACGGGACGACGTGATGGAAATTACCCAGATGACCGAGGCCGATTTTCGGCGCTTCTGGCCCACCTTCAAATCGGTCGTTGAGGCTCAGGAAACCTACGCCTTCGACCCGCAGATCGGCTATGAAGAGGCTTACCGGCTGTGGTGCGGCGTGCCGCAAGCCACCTTTGTGGCGAAAGAGAACGGCGAGACGCTCGGCTCCTACTACCTCAAGCCCAATGCGGCAGGTCCCGGCGACCATGTCTGCAACTGCGGCTACATGGTCGCTCCCGAGGCGCGAGGCAAGGGGCTTGCCCGCAGGATGTGCGAACACTCTCAGCAAATGGCGATCGAGTCGGGATTTAGCGCCATGCAGTTCAATGCCGTGGTCTCCACTAATGAGGTCGCGGCCAGGCTATGGCAATCGCTTGGCTTCGAAATCATCGGCACGGTGCCAGGCGGCTATCGTCACAAGCGTCATGGATTGGTGGATACCCACATCATGTACAAGGCGCTGCGCGACTAGTCGGGATATCATCATGCTTCCCTTTTAAGGGTGATTGGCCCGGCTCGATAATGGACGCTTGTTATGGCACCTTAGGCTTTCATACTTTTGCCTCAGGGAATTTGCTTATGACACCGAAGCTGTTGAGCTTGACCGTAGCCTCCTCCCTGCTTGTCGGCTGCGCTGCTCACCAGGCGCCACCCGCCACAGGCGAGGGAGAGCAGGCGCAGGTCTGCAGGGAGACCAGCGAAGCGGAGATCGCCTCGCTGTTCGAGCGCTGGAATGACTCCCTCCAGACCGGCGAGCCCCGCAACGTGGTCGCAAACTATGCCGAAGATGCGATTCTGCTGCCCACCGTCTCCAACGTTCCACGCCTGACCGCCGCTGAAAAGCAGGACTATTTCGAGCACTTCCTCAGCGCCCGTCCCTCCGGCGAGATCGACATGAGCCACATCCAGATCGGCTGCAACACCGCCGTGGACGCCGGTCTCTATACCTTCACCTTCGCCGAAACCGGTGCTGTGGTCAGCGGTCGCTACAGCTACACCTACCGCTGGGATGGCGACGAATGGCTGATCACCAGTCACCACTCCTCCGCGATGCCCGAGTAAGCGCCGCTCATAGAACAGTCATAGACTGACCCATCGGCCTGCGGTTACCGCGGGCCACTCACCTCCGGGTCCAGAGTTTGGATACCTGAAGCCGACAATGGCCGCTGTGGCACGGTTACTGCTTGTATAAAGCGTACCCGTCACTAGGAACTGCCATGCGAACACTGCTGCGCCCGATCCGCTCGATTCTCTGGAGTGTGGCACTGCTGCTGCTCGGCAATGGGTTGATGAACACCTTGTTGACGCTACGCGGTACTGCCGAAGGGTTCTCCTCCACCCTGCTGGGCATGGTCATGTCCGGCTATTTCATTGGCTTCATCTGCGGTACCTGGGTCAGCGGCCGACTGATACGACGCATGGGCCATATCCGCACCTTCGCCTTCTGTGCGGCGATCTGCGCATCAGCGGCACTGCTGCATGTCATCTTCATCAACCCCTGGGCCTGGCTTGCCTTGCGCTTTGCCTATGGCCTGTCATTCATCACACTGATCACGGTGATCGAGAGCTGGCTCAACAGCCAGGCAGCCAGCCATGAACGAGGGCGTATCTTTGCCAGCTACATGGTGGTCAACCTCGGGGCGCTGGCCATCGCGCAACAGATACTGCGACTGGATAGCCCCGAGGGCTTCCTGCTGTTCATGTTGATCTCGATCCTGATCAGCTGGGCACTGCTGCCGATCACCATGACCCGCCGTGCCCAACCGAAAATTTCCGAGCGCCCGAAGAGCAGCCTGAAAGCGCTGTTGGGCTTTGCTCCTCTGGCCGTGGCATCAGCGGCACTGTCGGGCATGGCCATGGGGGCGTTCTGGTCGATGACGCCGGTCTACGCCACGCAGCTTGGCTACGATACCGGCGGGGTGGGTCTGGTGATGAGTGCCGCCATCGTCGGCGGCGCACTATTGCAGATCCCCATCGGGCGCTTCTCCGACCGACACGATAGGCCTCGCGTACTCACCTGGGTAGTACTGCTGGCAGCGGCCGTGGCCGCCATGATGCCACTGGCACCAACCCAGGAGGCGTTGCTGGGCCTCTACTTCGTCTGGGGCGGACTCGCCTTTTCGCTCTACCCGCTCGCCGTGGCGCAACTGATCGACCAACTCCACCCCGACGAAATCGTCGCCGGCTCGGCCGACATGCTGGTCATGCATGGTGCCGGCTGCGCCGTGGCGCCCATGGCGGCAGGCACGATCATGCACGCCTTCGGCAGCCACGGCCTGCCGATCTACATCGCCTGCGTATTGAGCCTGCTTGGCATGTTCGCCATCTATCGCCGCCGCCATGTGACCGCGCTCGTCACCCATACGGCACACTTCGAGCCGATGGTGCAGACCAGTACCCAGGCACTGGAGATGATCTTCGACGACACCCAGCCCGACCTGTTCGATGATCCCAGTTTCTATGAGGAGGACGAGCGGCAGCGCCTGATCAATACCTTCAGGCAACCTGTATGACCCTACAGACGCAAATGACCATGCATACGCTAATATTGGGCTAGCTGATGCGCTCGGAGCTCTTGCCATGCCACGGTACGATCACTACGCCCCCTCTTGGACGCTGCGCGACGCCCAGATAGCCGATATGGCGGGGGTACAGACGCTCTATACCCATCATGTGCTGTATGGTACCGCCTCGTTCGAGGAGACGCCTCCCGGCGTGGAGGAGATGCGGGCCCGGTACGAGGCGGTGCTGGCCGCCGGCCTCCCCTACCTGGTGGCGGTCGAGGAGGGCGAGGTGATCGGTTTCTGCTATGCGACCCCCTACCGGCCCCGTCCCGCCTATCGCTATACCCTCGAGAACTCGATCTACATGGCGGAAGGGGCGGCTGGTCGCGGTATCGGCACGGACCTGCTGCGAACCTTGATCGCACGCTGCGAACGGGGCCCGTGGCGACAGATGCTCGCCGTCATCGGCGGCAGCGACAATGCAGGCTCGATCGCCCTGCATCGCAAGTGCGGCTTTGAGCCTGCCGGCACATTCCGCTCGGTCGGCTTCAAGTTCGGTGCCTGGCGGGACACGGTACTGATGCAGCTTGCACTGGGACCCGGGGACCGTACTCACCCCATCACTTGACATCATCTCGATATGAAAATACGCAAGTCCGCAAACAAGGATCTGAACAGACTCGTTGAGTTGAATCACCAAATAGACAGGCTTCACCACGAGAACGCTCCAAATGTCTTTCTACCCCCTTCAGAAGATGAAAGAGCCTTCCTGAGCAGCATGGTCCCGAGAACAGGGGCAAGCGAAATGCACCTTGAAGTCATGCAGTTCAACGAAAGGGGCCAACGATTCTATGAAAGGCTGGCCTTTGTAACCCAGTCACGGATTCTGGCAAGGCCGTAGCGAGATAGTGAATCACGTTAGGCCATGGTTGTATGAAGAGGTGTGCTACCCTGACGGCCCACTTGCCGTCGGCGCCATTATGAACATCAACGTGACCACGCTTCCCGAGCCGGGCATCAGCTGTTCGAACTGCCATGCGTGCTGCTGCCGCCTGGAGGTCATGCTGATCTCGGATACCGGGGTGCCGGAGCACCACAGCGTCTCCGATGAGTGGGGCGGTGAGGTGATGGCGCGGCTGGCGGATGGATGGTGCTCGGCGCTGGATCGCAGCACGATGATGTGCAGCATCTACGAGAACCGCCCCTGGATCTGCCGGGAGTTCGAGATGGGCTCCTATGAGTGCATCACTGAGCGCGAAGCGCACATGTAAGGCGCACCACAGCGGCCCCGCCCCGCCTACCGCTACAGGGCGAAAAAATCCGGTCATATTGGCGATTGATGCCGTACTTGGTCATGCCATCCTTGATCAGCTCAACGCGAAGATGAATCCAGCCAGCCATCTCGATGACGCCGCAGAAAGGGCGTTCCGCTAGCCGTCACTCACCCAATACGTGAACATCGTCTCCCAGTACATCCTCGATATAGAGCATCTGCACGGCAACCACCACCACCACGGCGATTGGCGCGGCCAGGATCACCCCCGCCAGACCGGCGACGGCACCGCCGGCAAGCTGGACAATCACGGTGTATGCCGGGGGAAGATGGACTACGCCCTTGGCGGCCAACGGCATGACCACGTTGGCCTCTACCGTTTCGATCACGAAGTAGAAAAGGATGGCGTAAAGCGCCAGTTCCGGCCCCTCCATCAAGGCTATCAGTGCGGTCGGAATCATCCCCAGTATCGGCCCGAGATAAGGTATGAACGTGAGCAAGCCACCAATCACTCCCAGCGCGATCGGCATCGGCACGCCAAGAAAGGTCAGCCCTATACTGACACCGACACCGACGAACACCATGGAGATGAGGCGGCTCAATAGCCAGAGCCGCAAGGACCGCCCCTCCATGGCGAGCACTTCCTGTATCCGTTCACGGTGCGCCTTCGGGAACAGGCTAACCACGTTACCGGCATACATGGCGGGACTGATCACCAGGTAAATGCCGATCAGCAGTATGAGAAAGAAGCTGGTAATGGCCCCGAACGTCGTCGAAAACATCCCGGTGAACTGTCCGATCATTTCCTGATTGATGAATTGCGTCGGCTCCTCCATCTCCTCTATTTCATCCAAGGCCTGCTCGCCGCCCGGCAGCTGCTGCAACACGCTGGCGAATTGCTCAATGGCTGCAGGCAATTGCTGGACTAGCTGGGGCAACTGCTCTGCCACCTGGGGACCGATAAGAGCACCAAGTCCCACGATAAACAGCACGATCAGGAAAAAGGCCAGCGACAGTGTCCATTTGCGTGTCAGCGGCAAGTACCGGCTAATTAAGCGAGCCATCCCATCGATCGCCACGGCAACCAGGATGCCGGCAAATACCAATAGCAGTACATCGATCAACTGACCGGCAAAGTAGATCAGCACAGCCACCAGTGCGGCCAGACTGATCACGATCAGTGACCGTTTGGCGAAGCGTGCGGTGTTACCGAAGCCATCTTCCATTACAGCTCCTTGCGTTGGGGATTCTACCGCCGAGTGTAGCTGCCCAGTCCCGCCCCGATAGGATGAATCTCCTTTTTATGCCGCGTAGCGGCCGTGACGCAGCTTTTGGCCAGGTGCCGCAGAGGTAGGCGCCGCGAGCGCCGCGCCATGTGTCATTATCTCCATTTCACCCACGAGTTCATGGCCCGTTGCCCGGGTACGGAAAGCCCGGATGGCGTTGACCAACTGGCACGTCTCGCGTTGCAGCTGCTGGGTTGCGACAAAGGTGGATTGCAGTTCGATGGCACTCTGCTGGACGCCCTGCTCCATCTGGTTGACCGCCTCGCCGATCTGACCGATACCGTTGCGCTGTTCGCGGGAGGCTGAGCTGATCTCCTCCATGATATCGTTGACCCGGCTGCTGGCGCCCAGCACCCGCTGGATGGAGGCCTCGGTCTGCTTGACGACCTCGGCCCCGGCATCGATCTCGGCGCTGGTCTGGTGAATCAGCTGGTGAATCTCCTTGGCGGCGGTGGCGGAGCGGCTGGCCAGGTTGCGCACTTCACCGGCGACCACGGCGAACCCCCGCCCCTGATCGCCGGCCCGCGCCGCCTCCACCGAGGCGTTCAGCGCCAGGATATTGGTCTGGAAGGCGATGCCATCGATCACCGAGACCACCTCGGCCATGCGCCGCGAGCTCTCGATGATCGACTGCATGCGACACACCACCTGCGACATGCCCTCCCCGGCACCCTCCACTTCACGCATGTTGGAGACTGCCAGCTGGCTGGCCTGCTGGGCATTGTCGGCATTCTGCTGCACGGTGGTGGTCAGCTCCTCCATGCTCGCCGCGGTCTGCTGGATGGAGGCCGCCTGGCCGTCGCTGCGCCGAGAGATCTCCTCGTTACTGGAGCGGATCGAATCGACCGCCGGCTTGACGCTGCCGATGCCGGCATTGACGTCGGCGACGATGCCGCCAAGGCCCTTCTTCATAGTGGCGAGCGCCTCGACCAGACGCCCGATGTCGTCGTTACCGTGCGGCGGCACCTGTACCGTGAGATTGCCCGCCGCCACCTGCAGCACGAAACGTCGCGACTCGTCGATACCGCCCGTAATGCTGCGATGGATGCTGATACCGAGTCCCAGCAGGATCGCCAGCAGGCCAGCACCAAGCACGAGCATCGGCCACGCGGCAAGCACCGAGCCCTCGCGCCAGAGCGAGGCCATCATGGCTATCAGCGCGCCACAACTGAGCAGCGTCAGTGCCGCGGTGCGCAGGCTCGCCGAGCGCCATTCGGTCGCTCCCAGGCGCGCCAGCACGCCCTTCCGGCGAACTTCCCCGCGCTGCAAGCGGTAGCCGCCACCCTTCCCTTCCCGAATCGCACGGTAGGCATCGTCAGCCGCCTGCACATCCTCCCGTGAGGGGCAGACCCGCAGCGAAGCGTAGCCCACCACCTGGTCCATCTCCTTGACCGGTACCACGCTTGCCCGCACCCAGTAGTGGTCGCCATTCTTGCGCCGGTTCTTGACCAACCCCGACCATACCTCTCCCTCCTTGA
The DNA here is from genome assembly GCF_013009075.1 of Halomonas sp. TA22. NCBI lineage: Bacteria > Pseudomonadati > Pseudomonadota > Gammaproteobacteria > Oceanospirillales > Halomonadaceae > Halomonas > Halomonas sp. TA22. The sequence goes on from NZ_CP053108.1 coordinate 3,606,956, forward strand.
GTGTCTTCCAGAAATTCTCGAACGCCTCGGGCGGCATGTCGGGGTGGCGTACCAGGTTGTGATCGGCGCCGATCAGCTCCTCGACCGAGAAGCCACTGGCCTTGACGAAGGCCGGATTGGCATAGGTGATACGCCCCTTGAGATCGGTGCGCGAGATCAGCAGATCCTCCTCCGACAGCAGGTACTCGTGTTGGGTAACCGGGGTATTCAGACGCATGTGGCGCTCCCTTCGGGCATGAACCAACCGCGCAGCTCGCCGGGGTACCTTTATCGAACAGGTATCAAGTCATGGCGAGGCGCGCGGGATGGGAGTGGATGATCGATAGGAGCACTATCGGTTAAGCGAAGGGATTGTTTAGCCACAGGCCCGAGAATGCGGGCAATTGAGGACATGGCTTACAAAATGCACAGCGATCAGGCCTTTTTGACGAATTCGGACTTCAGCTTCATCGCGCCCACGCCATCGATCTTGCAGTCGATATCGTGATCGCCATCGACCAGGCGGATGTTCTTGACCTTGGTACCGACCTTGACCACCAGCGACGAGCCCTTGACCTTGAGATCCTTGATCACCGTGACCGTGTCGCCATCCTGCAGGAGGTTGCCGTTGGCATCGCTTACCGCGCGCGCATCGCCCTCCTCGGCGCCCGCCCTCTCCTGCGGCCACTCATGGGCGCACTCTGGGCAGACGAATAGGGTCAGCTCCTCGTAGGTGAATTCCGAACCGCACTGCGGACAAGGGGGTAGCGAGCTCATGGCAAGGCCTTCTGGACATGGAAGCGGGAACGCGAGGCTGCGCAGTTTACCGGCTGCGCCCGTGCATTCCCACCCGGCTCGGCAACCCCGAGCTACCTGACCAGCAGCGCCACGACGCTCAGAGCCAGCAGTCCTCCTCGATGACCTTCGCCGCCTGGTCCAGGCCGTGGGCAGGCGCCGCGATGGCGATGCCCTTGGAGGCCAATTGCGGCTAGGTGAAGCCGATCGCCATCAGCAGCGCGACCGTAATGGCGCCCATCAGATACCAGTGAAGACCACGCCTCAGTGCTTCTATTCCCTTGATCGTCACACCGGGATGCTTGTCGATCCAGGCAAGTGGAGTCAGCACGAAGACCCCGGTGGAACCATGCTGGCCTTTTCGGGCGCCTCGGCCATGCGCACCACGCTGCCCACCATGATCAGGCACGGCGAGGGCAGCGGGCTCACTGCCAGCTGGCGCGGCATGTCGTCCAAGGTGCCGATCAATGTCTGCTGCTCCGGCAGGCTGGCGTTGGCGATCAGCATCATCGGCCAGTCGTCGGGAAGCCCCGCGCGGCGCAGCCCGGCGCAGATGGCGTCGACCTTGGAGAGTCCCATGTAGAACACCAGGGTCTCGTCGCGTCGCGCCAGGGTCGCCCACTCCGGCTCGCCCCCCTCGCGGCACACCTGGGCGGTGATGAAGCGCAGCTGCTGGGCATGGGCGCGGTCGGTCAGGGCCATGCCCATCGCCGCAGCAGCGCCGGAAGCGGCGGTGATGCCAGGCACTATCTCGGTGGGAACGCCGGCCTGGGCAAGGGCGGCAAGCTCTTCGCCCATGCGCCCGAACACGCCGGGGTCGCCACCCTTCAGGCGCACCACCGACTTGCCCTCGCCTGCCAGCTTGACCAGCAGCGCACCGATCTCGGCCTGCGGCACGCTATGGTGGCCGGCCTCCTTGCCGACATAGTAGCGCTCGCTGCCAGCGGGAATCATCGCCAAGGTGTCATCGCCCACCAGACGATCGTAGACGACGGCATCGGCCTGCATCAGCAGTCGAGCGGCGCGCAGGGTGAGCAGATCGGCACTGCCGGGACCAGCACCGACCAGGTAGGTCTTGCCCGGCAAACACTCGCCCCGTGTGGGTACGGAAACCCTACCGGCATCTCGTGTTGCGCCCAGTGTTTCCGAAAGAGCGCAGGAAACCCCTGCACCCAGCCGGGGCAGGAAACCCAGCAGATCACTCAGCTTCGGCTTCCAGCTTTTCATTTGTGCCAGCATGGGCGGTTTCCTCTTCGATCAGAGATTTCAATTCGGGAATGCAGGAGCCGCACTGGGTGCCGCAGGCGAGCCTGGCGCCCAGTGCCTCGATAGTGGTATCGCCGCTGCGAATGGCGGTGACGATGGTCTTGCGACCCACCTGGTGACAGCTGCATACGGTCGGCCCCGCATCGGCCTCGCCGCTATCGCAGCCGGCCAGCAGTCGGCGGCGATGCTGCGTCTCAAGCGTCTCGCCGCGCAGCGCTTCGCCGAAGCGCTCGTCAAGCCAGGCAAGGCCGGGCAGCTCGGCGGGCGGGGCCACCATCAGCCACCAGCGCAGACGACCATTCTCGATCCCGGCAGCACGCAGTCGGCCGCTGCTGGCATCCTCGGCCCACAGCGTCGGCTCGCCCGGCAGGTGGGCAGTGGCCCAGCGCATCCAGTCACGTGAGGTACCATCGCGCTCGCCGCCCGCCAGTTGCCAGCGCTGGCAGTGCGCCAGAGGAATGCGTGTCCAGTAGTGGGTCTCCTCGCACCAGCTCGGCAGGCCGGTCGGTGGGTCGGCCACCAGCAGGGTGGCTTCCCAGCCGTGCGCCAGGGCAGCCAGCATGACAGCGCCGTGCTTGGACTCCGGTTGGCCGGAGAGCGGGTCGAGGTGCGCCTCGAGCAGGCTGCCGGTACGCGCCCTGGCGCTGAAGCGGTCGCTCCAGTGAATGGGAATGAAGACTTCACCGCGGCGCTGTCCCTTGGCCACGCGCACCCGACCGCGAAACTCGCCGCCGGGGGTGGTCAAGCAGGCAAGCTGCTGATCCTTGAGGCCATGGTGGCTGGCATCATCGGGGTGCACCTCGATAAAGGGCTCGGTGCGGTGATTCATCAGGCGCGGGGCGCGAGCAGTACGCGTCATGGTGTGCCACTGGTCGCGCACACGACCGGTATTGAGGCGCAGCGGCCGCGACGCGCTGAGCTGCTGAATCGGCAGTTGCGGGCGCACGGCGATCAACCGGGCCAGGCCATCCGGCGTGGCGAAGCGGCCATTCTCGAACAGCCGCGCGGTACCATGGGGGGCACTCGCCGTCACCGGCCACTGGATCGGCGCCAGGGCGTCGTAGGCGGCGCGGTCGAGGCCAGCCAGCCCCGAGATATCGAACATCCGACGGCTATCACTCGGGTTGTCATCAGCATTCTCGAAGGCGGAAAGGCGCGCATGCTCATCGAATATCTCGCCGGGATGGGTGTAGCCGAAAGCCTCGCCAAAGCCCATGCGCCGGGCAACCTCGCTCATGATCCACCAGTCGTGGCGCGCCTCGCCGGGCGGCGGCAGCATGCCGCGCTGGCGCGAGATGCGCCGCTCGGAGTTGGTCACGGTGCCATCCTTCTCCGACCAGCCCGAGGCGGGCAGCACGATGTCGGCATAGGCCAGCATGTCGGTGTCGGCCACGCACTCGGAGACGATCACCAGTGGGCATTTTTCGAGTGCCGCACGCACGCGGTTGGCATCGGGCAGGCTCACCGCCGGGTTGGTGGCCATCACCCACAGCGCCTTGATCTCGCCGCGCTCGATCGCCTCGAAGATCTCCACCGCCTTGTAGCCTGGTCCTTGTGGCAGGCTCGGCGCCAGACTCTCGGTGCTCCAGAAGCGCGCCACCCGGTCGATGGCGCCAGGCGTGTGGTAGTCCATGTGCGCGGCGAGCTGGTTGGCAAGCCCGCCCACCTCGCGACCGCCCATGGCGTTGGGCTGCCCGGTGATCGAGAAGGGCCCCGCCCCGGGCAGACCGATCTTGCCGCCGGCCAGATGGCAGTTGATGATCGCGTTGCACTTGTCGGTGCCGCTTGAGGACTGGTTGATGCCCTGCGAATACATCGTCACCACGTGCAGCTGGCTGGCGAACCAGTAGTAGAAGGTCTCCAGGCGCTCGGGGTCGACGTCGCAGTCGCCGGCGATCGCCTCGATGCTCGCATCGCCTTCGCGGGCCGCCGCCAGCGCCTCGTCGAGCCCTTGGGTGTGGCGCTCAAGATAGGGTTGGTCGAGACGCCCGCGGTCGGCCATCCATGCCAACAAGCCGTTGAACAGCCGCGCATCGCTGCCCGGCTTGAGTCCCAGGTAGAGATCGGCGATCTCGCAGGTATCGGTGACGCGAGGGTCGATCACCACCACGCGCATCAGCGGGTTGCGCTGCTTGGCGACCCGCAGGCGCTGGTAGAGCACCGGATGGTTCCAGGCCAGGTTGGAGCCGACAAGCACCACCAGCTCGGCCTCCTCGAGATCCTCGTAGCTGCACGGCACGGCATCGGCGCCGAAGGCGCGCTTGTAGCCGGCCACCGCCGAGGCCATGCACAACCGCGAATTGGTATCCAGGTGCGGCGTGCCGAGAAAGCCCTTGAACAGCTTGTTGGCGACGTAGTAGTCCTCGGTGAGCAGCTGGCCCGAGAGGTAGGCCGCCACCGCCTGGGTGCCGTCGGCATCGCGAATCGCCGTGAGCCGCTCGACCACGGCCTCGAGCGCGGCATCCCAGTCGACCTCGACGCCATCGACGCGCGGCCGAATGAGACGGCCCCTGTCGCCCAGAGTTTCGTGCAGCGCCGCGCCCTTGACGCACAGTCGGCCGTAGTTCGCCGGGTGTTCGGTATCACCGCTCACCTCGGTCATGACGCCCTCTTCCACCGTTGCCGTCACGCCGCAGCCGACGCCGCAATACGCACATGTCGTTCTGACCTGATGCATGGCGTGCTCCTCTCGCCACGAGCCCAGAATGAAAAACGAGCCCCGAAATAAAAGACGTCCAGCCTCTGCTCCCCTATCGGGGGCGAGGCTGGACGTCGCTGTCTGGAGCGAAGTCGGCGTTGACTCCGCAATGCCTTGCTTAAGCAAGCGCCATGCCACTTTTACCGCCAGCGGGACGAAAGGCCCAGCGGGTGGGCAGCAAGCCATAGCAGAATCCACCATGGAGAGGCCGAAAACTCAGCCGCGAAACGAAAAGTGCACCACGAAATAGCAACACAGGGGTATTTCGCACTACATCAATGCACCGCTTCCACACGCGTCCTTTTACCAAGGCGCCATGAGCCGACGGCATCTGAGGGCAGGCATTGACGCCTGGCGCTGCGTGTCGCCCAATGGCCCATCCCTTGCTAAGGTAAGCCAAACGAACACCGCGAGTTAGCCATGCCCTCACCGCTGAAAGTTCTTCTGGTCGACGACGAGCCCGTGCGTGCCGCCATGGTCGAAGAGGCGCTGATGAGCGAAGGCCATCAGGTGATCTGCCATCTGACCACTCCCGCCAGCCTCAACGCCATGGTCGCCCGGCATCAGCCCGACGTGGTGATCATTGACATGGAATCCCCCGACCGCGACACGCTGGACAGCATGGCGCTGCTCAATCGCGAGAACCCGCGCCCGGTGGTGTTCTTCGCCGACCAGCACGACCCCGACACCATGCAGGCGGCGCTCAAGGCCGGCGTCAGCGCCTATGTGGTCGATGGCCTGATACAGGGCCGGGTCAAGGCGATCATCGAGGTCGCCATCGCGCGTTTCGATTCGTTCCAGTCGATGCGCAGCGAACTCGACAAGGCACGCAACCAGCTCACCGAGCGCAAGCGCATCGAACGTGCCAAGGGGCTGTTGATGAAGCACCAGAGCTGCGACGAAGAGCAGGCCTACCGGATGCTGCGCAAGATCGCCATGGACCGCGGCCAACGCATTTCCGAGGTCGCCGAAAGCGTCATCGATATTCTCGAACGTCTGGAGAAAGGTATATGAAAGCCCTGCCACCCCCCGAGCTTCAGCGCGTGCAACTAGGCTTCGTGCCACTGCTCGACTGTGCCCTGCTGGTAATTGCCCGCGAACAGGGCTTCTTCGCCGAGCAGGGGCTGGATGTGGTGCTGTGCCGACAGAACGCCTGGTCGACGCTGCGCGACAAGGTCGCCGCCGGCCTGCTCGATGGCGGCCAGATGCTCGCCCCCCTGCCACTGGCCATGACCCTGGGGCTCGGCAGCGAGCCCTGCAAGACCCTGGCGGCGCTCAACCTGAGCCGCAACGGCAACGCCATCGTGCTCAGCCAGGCCCTGGCCGAGCGCGCGAATGCCGGCTACTCGGACGAGCCCGCCGCCAGCGCCCGTGCGCTGGGTGGCTACCTGCTGCGCGGGACACCCGAGCGCCCTCCGCGCCTGGCGATGGTGCACCCGCACTCCTGCCAGCACTATCAATTGCGCCAGTGGCTGGACCTGGGCGAGATCGATCCACAGCGCGACGTGGAGCTCGCGGTCATGCCGCCGCCGCGCATGGTCGAGGCGATGCAGCGCGGTGAGATCGACGGCTTCTGCGTGGGCGAGCCCTGGGGTACCCTGGCCGAGGCGCGCCACACCGGGCGGATCGTCGCGACCGGCGCCCAGCTGTGGCCCGACCATCCCGAGAAGGTGCTGGGCGTGACACGCCGCTGGGCCGAGCGCTACCCGGCCACGCTCTGCCACCTGATCCGCGCACTGCACTACGCAAGCCAATGGCTTGCGCTCGACCCAAGCCACCTGCGTCAGGCGCGTGACTGGCTGGCCCTGCCCCCCTATCTCGACCGCTCGGTAGAGCATCTCGATCACCTGCCACTGGGCGAGGCGCCACTGCTGCAGCGCATGTGCGGCACCGACATGCTGCGCCCCGAGGCCAGCGCCATGCAGCGCTTCGCCACACAGATGCTGTCCGCCGCATCGCCGACCCTGGCCGAGCATGACACGCTTGAGACCTGCTACAGTCCCGTGCATTACGACACCGCCACGCACCACTAATGTGCAACAACCAGGAGGCTGCCCGTTTTCCCACGCCATCTCCCGCCCTTCAAACTATTGAAAAACAAGCTAAATAACGCCTACTGGCATGCTCTGGTCAGGCTATTGCAACACTAGCCTACCATGGCGATCAATGGCGATCGTCCTAGACATGACGAAGACGTCTCACACTTCCCGGACAAGCGGGAAGTGGCGAGGCGTCTTTTTTTATGCGTCATTTTTGTCAGGAGTAGCGGCATGACCTCTCGACACGCTTCGCAAACCGCTGGCAAGCAAGATCGCCTGCTGATCATCGGCAACGGCATGGCCGGCCACCGGCTGCTCGAGAAACTGCTCGAGCAGCCGGGGCGTCCGGCACGCATTACCGTGATTGGCGACGAGCGTGTGCCGGCCTACAACCGCATCCTGCTCTCGCCCCTGCTGGCCGGCGAGATGGAGCGCGAGGCGCTGACCCTGCGCGATGCCCAGTGGTATGCCGAGCAGGGCATCGAGCTGATCCTCGGCGAGCGGGTCTCCCATATCGACCGCCAGGCACGTCGCGTCACCACCTCCGGCGGCCGCGAGCTCGATTATCGACGCCTGGTGCTGGCAACCGGCTCGCGCCCGATGATGCCCGAAGTGCCGGGCATCGCCCTTGCCGGCGTGCATGGCTTTCGCGACCTTAGCGACGCCGCGTCCTTGGCCCAGACCTCGCAGCAAGGCCACCGCGCGGTGGTGATCGGCGGCGGCCTGCTCGGGCTCGAGGCGGCCGAAGGGCTGCGCAAGCGCGGCATGGTAGTCAGCGTGGTGCAGCGTGCCGACCGGTTGATGAATCGCCAGCTCGACGCGACCGCCGCCGAACTGCTCGAGCGCGAACTCAGCGCACGCGGCCTGGAGGTGATCACCGCGGGCCGCCTGGCATCGCTGGAGGACAACGGGCAGGGCCAGGTGGCGGGCATCACCCTCGAGGATGGCCGCTTCCTGCCCGCCGATTGCGTGGTGGTCGCCGCCGGCATCGTTCCCAATGCCGAGCTTGGCCGCCAGGCCGGTCTCGCGTGCCAGCGTGCGATCAACGTCGACTCCACCCTGACCACCTCCGACCCGGCCATCCATGCCCTCGGCGAGTGCTGCGAGCACCTGGGCCAGACCTATGGCCTGGTCGAGCCGATCTGGCAGCAGGCCGAGGTGCTGGCTGCACATCTATCTCAGGAGTTAGGCCAGGAGCGCGGCGCCTCGGTCGAGGGCTACGTCGAACGGCCCTGCGCCACCAAGCTCAAGATCAGCGGCGTGTCGCTCTACTCCTTCGGCCCCATCGAGGCCGACGCAGAGCACGACGTGCTGACCTACCACGACCCCGAACATGGCGACTACCGGCGCCTGCTGCTGCGCGCAGGCCGCCTCGAAGGTGCCGTCCTGTATGGCGATACCAGCATGGGCCCCTGGTACTTCCAGCAGGCCCTGGCCGAGCGCGACCTGAGCGCCTGCCGCCAGGCGCTATTGTTCGGTGCCGGCGACGCCACCTCTCTTCTCGAAAGCCATCTCGAATCCCAGCGTCTCGAATCCCAGCTTATCGCTACCGACACCCCCTTGCAGGAGGAAGCGGCATGAACACCTCGAATTCAGCCAAACAGCGTCTCATCATCATCGGCAACGGCATGGTCGGTCACCACTTGGTCGAGCAGCTCGTCGAGACCGGCGCCACCGAGCGCTTCGTCATCACCGTGTTCGGTGAAGAGCGCCACCCGGCCTACGACCGCGTCCACCTCTCGGAGTACTTCACCGGACGCGACGCCGTGTCGCTTGCAATGTGCGAGGCGGACTACTACGCCGCCAATGGCATCGAGCTGCGCCTCAACGAGACGATCACCGGCATCGATCGCGATCACCAGGAAGTGGTCACCGATGCGGCGCGCCATGGCTATGACCGCGTGGTGCTGGCCACCGGCTCCTTCCCCTTCGTGCCGCCGATTCCCGGCAACGACCGCGCCAACTGCCTGGTCTACCGTACCCTGGACGACCTCGACGCGATCCGCGCCGCCGCCGAGAACGCCACTACCGGCGTGGTGGTAGGCGGCGGCCTGCTCGGCCTGGAGGCGGCCAATGCCCTGCGCGGTCTCAACCTGGATACCGCCGTGGTCGAGTTCGCCCCTAGGCTGATGCCGATGCAGGTCGATGCCGAAGGCGGCGAGCTGCTGCGCGAGAAGATCGAGGCCCTCGGCGTGCAGGTGCTCACCGGACGCGCCACTCAGGAGATCATCGATGGCGAGGCGAGCTTCCACCGCATGGTGTTCCAGGATGGCAAGGTGCTGGAGACCGACCTGATCGTCTTCTCCGCCGGCATCCGCCCGCGCGACGAACTGGCCCGCGATTGCGGCCTGGAGATCGGCGAGCGCGGCGGCGTGGTGGTGGACGACCACTGCCTGACCAGCGACCCGGCGATTCTCGCCGTCGGCGAAGTGGCGGTGTGGAACGGCTCCTGCTTCGGCCTGGTCGCCCCCGGCTATCAGATGGCCAAGGCGGCCGCCGCCACCCTCACCGGGGGCGATCTGAGCTTTGCCGGTGCCGACATGAGCACCAAGCTCAAGCTGCTCGGCGTGGACGTCGGCTCGATCGGCGATGCCCATGGCGAACGCTCCGGCGCGCGCACCTACCGCTATCTGGACCAGATCAAGCAGCAGTACCGCAAGCTGGTCGTCTCCAGCGACGGCAAGAAGCTGCTCGGTGCGATGCTGGTGGGCGACAACAGCTACTACGACACGCTGATGCAGTACTACAGCAACGGCCTGGAGCTGCCCACCCAGCCCGAGAGCCTGATCCTGCCGGCAAGCGAAGGCGGCGCCCCCACCCTGGGCCCCGATGCGCTGCCCGACACGGCGATGATCTGCTCGTGCCACAACGTCACCAAGGGCTCGATCTGCTCGGCGATCGATGCCGGCGCCACCGATCTTGTCAGCGTCAAGACAGTGACCAAGGCCAGTACTGGCTGCGGCGGCTGCACGGCGCTGCTCAAGAGCGTGGCCGAAAACGAGTTCGAGAACCGTGGCGTGGAGGTCGACAAGTCGATCTGCGAGCATTTCGCCCACACCCGCCAGGAGCTCTACTCGATCGTGCGCGTGGAGGGCATAAGGACCTTCAGCGAGCTTGCCGCCAAGCACGGTACCTCGCACGCCCACGGCTCAGCTCCAGGGCTTGGCTGCGATATCTGCAAGCCGGCGGTGGCCTCGATTCTCGCCTCCTGCTACAACGAGCCGATCACCGATGCCGCGCACATCCCGCTGCAGGATACCAACGACACCTTCATGGCCAACATGCAGAAGAACGGCACCTACTCCGTCGTTCCACGCGTCGCCGGTGGCGAGATCACTCCCGAAAAACTGATTGCGCTGGGCCAGGTCGCGAAGAAGTATGGCCTCTACACCAAGGTCACCGGCGGCCAGCGTATCGACCTGTTCGGCGCTCGCCTGGAGGACCTGCCGGACATCTGGGGCGAGCTGATCGAAGCTGGCTTCGAGACCGGGCATGCCTACGGCAAGTCGCTGCGTACCGTGAAGTCGTGTGTCGGCAGCACCTGGTGCCGCTACGGCGTGCAGGACAGCGTGGGCATGGCGATTCGCCTGGAGGACCGCTACAAGGGCCTGCGCGCCCCGCACAAGATCAAGTTCGGCGTTTCCGGCTGCACCCGCGAGTGCGCCGAGGCGCAGAGCAAGGATATCGGCGTGATTGCCACCGAGAACGGCTGGAACCTGTATGTATGCGGCAACGGCGGCATGCGCCCACGCCACGCCGAGCTGTTCGCCACCGACCTCAGCGACGAGGAGCTGTTCAGCTACATCGACCGCTTCCTGATGTTCTACATCCGCACCGCCGACCGCCTACAGCGCACCTCGGTATGGCGCGAGAACCTGGAAGGCGGGCTGGACTACCTCAAGGAAGTGGTGATCGAGGATAGCCTGGGGCTGGGTGCCGAACTCGAGAGCCAGATGCAGACCGTGATCGACGCCTATGAGTGCGAATGGGCCAACGCCATCAAGGACCCGGAGAAGCTCAAGCGCTTCAAGAGCTTCGTCAACGATGCCCGTCCTGACCCGGACATCATCATGACCAGCGAGCGCGGCCAGCTTCGCCCGGCCTGACCAGCGGGTGGCGCCAAGGCCGGCCAACACGCAACGGCCCGGCGCCGCCGCCCTGACTTTGGAGGAGAACCACATGAGCACCGCAACTGCACTAAAGGAAGAGACCGCCGTGAGCTTGCAAACGATCTGCACCAAAGCCGATCTGGTTGAATTCTCTGGCGTTGCCGCCTGGATCGAAACCGAGCAGGGCCCGGCTCAGGTAGCGATCTTCTTCCTGCCCGATCGCGACACCGAGCTCTACGCCATCGACCACCGCGACCCCTTCTCCGGCGCCAACGTGATCGCCCGCGGCATCGTCGGCGATATCAAGGGCGAGCCGGTGGTCGCCTCCCCCGTCTACAAGCAGCACTTCCGCCTGGAAGATGGCCAGTGCGTGGAAGACGAGAGCGTGAAACTGCGCACCTGGCCGGTGCACTTCGATGGGGACAAGGTGGTGATCGAGGTGTGAGATTACCGCCTTTGGGAAAGAGAAAAGCCGCCGATGCTGGGGAAGCGTCGGCGGCTTTTCACGTGGCTGGAAGCGGCGCAAAGACCGTCCCAGTCCCCAAGGGTGGACTTGTGGACACGCCCCATCAGTTAACCTCCTCGAACTCTACCGGAGTCCGGTAACCAAGGCCACTGTGCAGCCGATGGCTGTTATAATAGCCATCAATATAGCCCTTTATATGTTTTCGTAACTGACGCAACGTCATGAAGCTGGTGGCGTGCAGCAATTCTCCCTTCAGCGTTTTAAAGAAGGACTCCACTTCGGCATTGTCGGTGCATTGTCCCGGGCGGTTCATGCTGTGCCGTACCCGGTGTTGATTCAGCAGCACCTGGGTCTTGTGAACCCGGTACTCGATGCCGCGATCCGTATGGAACAGCGGGTCAGGTGCTGGATTCCTGCTTGTGAAGGCCTCGCGCAGCGTGGCTCGGGCAAAGTCTCCACTCAGCCTTTCTCCCAATCGCCAGCTGATGATTCGACGTGAGAAGAGGTCCAGGACCACCGCCAGAAAAACGTATTTCTTACCCAACTTGATGTAGGTGACGTCACTGCTCCACTGACTGGTTTACCGCAACCGGCTTTTTGGCCTCGAGCCGGTAATTTGGCAGGGCTTTCAGGTCGTCCCGACGTTTGCTCAGGCGGCGATAGACACGCGTGACTCGGGCCTTCATACCCCATTCCCTCATCAGTCTGGCCACCCGGTTCTCACCCACTACAAGACCTTCTCGGCGCAGGGCCTGATAGACCCGGGGACTGCCATAACGGCCCTTGCTGGCGTTGTAGACTCTGCGGACCTTCAACAGCAGGTCTGCATTTTCAGCGTCTCTCTGGCTGGGCTTCCGGTTTGCCCAGGCGTAGTAGCCAGACCGAGAGATGTTCAGGTGGCGACACAGCACCTTTACCTCGTGCTGTCCTCGGTGTTTCCAGACGAACCGGAACGCTTCCGTCGTTCCTCTGCCTGAAAACGTTGAAACTTTTTTAGGATGTCATTCTCCTCCTCAAGCTCCGATACGCGGCGCTTCAGACGAGCGACCTCATCCTGCTCCTGGATCTTCTGCTTAGCATCAGGCGGGGCTTTCTTGACCCGTTTCATGGCGAACTGTCCCTCTCGGTATTCCTTTCGCCAGCGTGACAGCATGAAGGGGTGGATATCCAGTGCTTCAGCCACTCCCTGGACGCTCCGGTGGGCCTGGTGGCTCCACTCCACCGCTTTGACTTTGAACTCGGTGCTATAGCGTTGCGTTTTCTTCCCCGTGATCATCTCGGGCATCGGTTCTCTCCTGTTGGGGAGTTATCGATGCGTGTCCACTGGAGTGGGGGAAGTCCACGTCCGGCAACAGCCATTTGTTAGGGATTTCTGTCCCCCACGCTATCGTTGCTGTAGAGGCTTTGATTCAGTCCTCTTTTGACAACGCTCGCCTTCAATTTCAGAAATACGGTTGCTTAGCACCAGCAATAAACGCGCGCAGCCCGCTGAATAAAAATGTCGTGCCTCAAACGTAGCAGCATCACCAACCGTCTTACTATAGAGGTCCTCGCACTTGCTTCGAAAGCTTTGGCCCTCGAGCGAAATCCCTACTTTGTGCGCAAAGTCATTTCTTATGGTTCGCACTTTATTAATAGCCTGCATCTCATCTTTCGCGATCAGCCCCAACGAAAAAGCAACCTTGGTACGAGAAGAAAACGACGTCAGTGGACCGCTAGGCCCGTCACGCAAAACTTCTTGAGTCACTTTGTCCTCGACCAAAAAGCGCTCTAACAGCCTAGATAGCATCTCGTCGAGCATTGCAGCCCACACAAGAACGAGACCACGTTCGGTGCCACTCGCGTTCTCTCGATTGGCTTCATCAAGAAATTGGTTAATGTCATGCTGTAAAGCTCCCGCTTTTAGTTGCACTGCTGATTAGAGTTTTCCAATTGGTTGTATTTCGCCTTGCGCTAGTGTAAGCCGGAGAACTCTAATTGCGAATGCCGCTATTTTAGGGGAGGGTTACAAAATAGGAACAATGAATCCACAGCAGATCTGCGAAGACTTTCTCCGAAAAGAAATTCGTTACAACAGCGAACATCATATCCTGCCAAGCGAAAGCGCCGTCGCGGATCGGCTGCTAGATCGTGGGATTGAGATGAAGCACGTCTATGAAGAACTGCATGGAAAGCTTCACCTCCACCCACCAGCACTCTCGCTCCTCCTTGGTTTGGTTCTGAGTGCAGCCGCGTTCTGGAGCCCGGAGAAAATACAGAGGGCGCGAACTGCGCGAGACGATCTCACCAAAACCAATCACCAAATTGCAAAGAAGGCGACAGAGTTAGCAATGCTGCTGGAGCGACGTTCTGACCTGCATAATACATCTGGCTTTAGTAGTGCTACTCACTATCACGTCTGCGCCGTGCTTGAGGCTGCCTCCCAGCACAATTATCTATTCACGTCTTATGTACAGAATCGCCTGGATGCTTTGAGAGGACAGTTTGACCTCAAATATTGGCCTTCGCTGAGCGATTTCGTGCAGGTATTGGCATTAGATGCGAAGACCGCCAACATGACTGCAACGGATCCCTTGACCGCTGCCGCAACTGCGGCAGTCCGTGCATCCAAGGCAGATTTCTTCAAAGCGCTGTTCGCTGCTATTGAGGAGAACTGCGCCGATAATTACGGCCGCTTACCAAACGGCTTCAAGCTTTCCGACCGGGCACTGGCCTCACTAGGCAACTGCGCATTGGATCTTGACCCCGACGACTTGGTCGATGATGCATATATCAAACGATTCCGGCAGCGTGAACGCAGTGGAGCCAAGTAGCAAAGTCCGGCGAAGCAAAAAAGGGGGCCGAAGCCCCCTGGGTCAGATCAGGCCACGTTCGGCAAAGGACATAGTATCGCTACCGGCGACAATGACATGATCCAGCGAGCGTACATCCACCAGCGCCAGAGCCTCCTTGAGCCGATTGGTGATGGCTTCATCGGCACGGCTCGGCTCGGAATTTCCGCTGGGGTGATTATGCGAGAATATCACCGCCGCCGCATTGAGCCTCAGGGCCTCCTTGACCACCTCGCGTGGATACACCGAAGCACTGTCGATGGTGCCCCGGAACATCTCGGTGTATTCGATCAGGCGATGCTGCGAGTCGAGGAAGAGTACCGCAAAGACTTCGTGCTCGAAACCAGCCAGCTTGGCACACAGGTACTCTTTGACGAGTGCCGGTGAGGTGAAGGACATACCCCGCTGTATTTTCTGGTCGATGACCTGACGCGCGGCGTCAAGAATCTGATCTACCGACGCCTGCAGGTAGCGCCCTTGCGCGTCACGGACCAGCAGAGAGGAATCGAACGAGGAAAAGGACAGTTGTGTCATGATCGTGCTCCGGTTGCTCGGGCGGAATTGCCCGGAACCGGCGTCAGCACGGCGCAGCGCAAGCTGTCATAGGGTCATGAACGGCCATGGCCGCAAGCGTGCAAGCACGCGCAGCCCTTGACGGCGAGAACGCCGTGGTACGGTGAACGGAACAGCAAGACCGCCCATACCTACCCACTACACACACTCGCCCTTGGCAAGCGGAGCGCGCAGGCCCTTATGGGCCGGAGGCGTCAGGGATCAAAGCCAGATGGCCGCGATTCGGAACGAAGCGCGGGGCGTAGCCCGCGAGCCCGACAGCGGCACGCCGGGATGCAAATCTTGGGTGTGGATAAATTTCAAATAGTGTTCTGTATGCCACACTCGCATGGTGCCAAGCACCATGCAACGTCAGTCACGTAGGAAGCCTGGCTTGGCTACGCCGGAGTACTCATAAGGGGTTTCACACCTCGTGGCGGGCTGCTGTGCGATTATGTCTGAGATCTGAAACTACGGCGATCAACCTATTGACCGGCTCGGCCAATCGTTTCGGTAATACACGATGCTCGGAAAATTTTTTTTCATTGGCAATCCAGCGCTTCGCAACCCATATATCGTCTTCGGGGTGATTGTTGTCCACTCCGTTGCAATACTTGTAGCCAACAAGTGCATCGGTATGCGATAGCAGGATACGGGCCATGGTCATGTGAAAACGGTGCGCCTGAAGATCTGCTGGCCCCTTGGGGCGAGGAAGCGTCAGGCGAAGACATTTCTGATCATTGAAGTCCCTCCAGTCAGGCCCAACAACCTGCCCGGCACGCTCCAGCATCTTACGGGCCTGGTCGTTCTTACCATTGACTATCGCCACAGCAACAGTTCCCTTCGAATACTCCAGCTTTTCAGCCAGTAGATTCATCCAGTTCACCAGTTTGTTCAGTGTTTTATCGTCGGCAAACACCAGAAACTGATGGCGCTGCTCGTCGTCGAGAAACGCCGGCAATTGCGCATAGAGTGGGTATAGCAAGTCATGGAGATAGATGTAGGTCTGCCGGCGCCCTTGCTCATGGCTGCGGGTGGTCGCAGTCAATACCCGCTGTGCCCATTCCGGCGTAAGTTCGGGCAGGGTCATTTCGGTGATATCGATGGAGATGAGTGGGAAGCCGAGCGACTTTCCGATCAACGCCTTGCGACCGTCAAAGGCATGGCCAAGTTCGATTTCAACACCGCCAAGCACCATCGGCTCAGCCTGGACCGGCGGCCCAAGCACAGCCACGTCGAGCCGGAACTTGCTGCCAAAAGGCGTCTCTAGGGGATGTTCATTTGCCACTCGGTCGGCGCCAAGCAGCAAGTTCCCCTCCAGCGGATAATCCGATGAGTCCACATCCTTGAACGACCAGGGCATTGCAAGCCCAGCACGCAAGCGCCTTGAGAGTTCGTCCGCGACAAGTACTTTCGCCCGCCGGTGTTCGGGGCTTTCTTGCACAACACGCCACCGGCTGGCTTCTTCATCATCGAAGTGCGCTTTAGGGTTAAAGGTGTGTTGGGCAGGGAGTACCCGAAAATGGGATCGCCGACGCAATTTTCCATTTTCAAAAGAGGGGCTGACCCACGTCACCATCTGTCGCGATCCGTCGGGAGAGACTAATGGCCAAAGCTTGCGCGCATGTTCACGGCTGCGTACACCACGTGCCAGGATTGTGGTTTGGAAAACTCCTTTCCGGGAGAAAACTACAATCGCCTCGTCCATTTTCTCTTCCCCGGTTACGCCGATACGGCAGCTAGTCTCGTGGCACTATCCAACTTACGATGAACCAGCGATACCAGCGTCAGGATGTCCAAGGCGTCCTGTTCGGACATAGGCCAATTCGTTTTCGCGGCATGGGCAAGCGGATTGCGTACCGCCCCAAACAGACCGATCAGCAGGTTTACAAAGCCTCTCTGCTCGCTTTTTTCAGACTCCGTACTCAGTGTCTTCAAGACAAGTACAGGTTGCTGACCGCCAAATGCCTTATTCACAAGGTCAGCACCATCGCCACTCAGACCCGAGAGCTGGCGAATCCGCTCGGCAACGCCCTTGGTCGCTTCAAATACCGCGTGAAAATAGTTCTCGTCCATGAGTTCTGCGCGACAGTAGTTCAGGACTTCTACATGCACAGCGCGACTTTCCAGCGCCGCCTTGAGTCGCCCGGCTCGTGCACGGGCTTCGTCCAGCGTATTGGCCTTATCGGCATATCCGACTTTGCCATCTTCACGCACATAGAAACCCGAGAAAGCCAAAACAACATTGAGTTCATCGCGGCGCCAGGCAAATGTCCCAGGATTGCTTGCGTAGCTCACGGGATTCATCGCGCGATTGATGAACATGATGAGATGGTTACCAACCTGATGCTGGTTCTGAGCGCCAGCCAACGCATTGAACAGCCGTTTCCATTTGGTCATGTCCGGGGATGAGTCGGCTACCTGGATCTCTTGTAACAACCGCCCGATCTGCGTGCCAGTCAGACCTTGTGCGGTGTCGGCAAGAACGCGGCAGGCAGCTTCCAGGTGCTGGGAGCTGAACGGGGCAATTTATGACGCCACTATCTGTATCTCCGTCTTACACTCATCAGATAATGGCCTGCAAGCCCTTGTCAGCGATGACGTTGAGCAGCTTGAGCGCCGGGCCGGCTGGGTGCGTTTCACCCTGTTCCCACTTGCGTACCGTCGAGGCGGTGGTGTGCAGATGATGGGCGAACACTGGCTGACTGAAGTGCAGCGCTTCACGCAGACGCTTGATGTCGTCGGCGCTGAACTCGCGCACCGGCGGCGGGCAGATCGCGTCGAATTCACGCATCGTCACTTTGCTGATCGCGCCGGCGTCGTGCAATGCGGCCAGATCACCGCGCAGGGATTCAATGATTTTGCTCGTCACAACACACCTCCAGTAGAACACCAGCCTGCAATGCCTTCACCAACTCCTTGGCCGATAGCTCTAGAAATACCTTGCCGGCATATTGCAGCGCTTTTTTCTCGTCCCGCGTGATGTTCGCCTTGTCGCTTTTCGGGAACCCATGCAGGAATACATAACGGTGGCCAACACGGGCTGATAACAAGGTGCGGTAGCCACCGCTCTTACCCGCACCAGGGCGGGCGACCCGCTTCTTGTAAAGGTGGCCACCCAAATCGGCATCAATCAGCCCACTCTCCATTTCCTGGACCGCCTTGCACAAGACTGTATCGGACAGTTTCTCGGCAGTTTGCCACCGCGCAAAGTCCTTTCGCTTCAAGACGTTCATACCCGTCCACCATCAAAACTATACCCGTAACGGGCATGATTGTCTAGCCCTTGCAAGTGGCAAGTCGCCACCCATCCCCAGAGGTCGTCCATGTCCAATAGTCGCAACGTTGTTGCGACTATTGGGTCGGCAAACCCGAACGCCGGGATACTCAGCCTGTTCATACGGAAGCCCCCTTGGCGTGTGGAGCCCCTGTAATCGTCTTGCGCCGGTTTGCCACCAGTTCGGCTGCCTCACGCACCGGATCATCCTCGGTGTGGATATAGCGCATGAACATGGTCACCGTCTTATGCGCGGTCAGCACCATGCCGACCTTGACCGGGATACCCGAGTTAGCGATGTCGGTAGCCGAGCGGTGGCGGATGCCGTGGGTGCCAACGTGAGGTACGCCAGCCGCTTTGAGCGTCCGGGTCCAACCGCCGTAGTACTCCCCATAGGTCAAGTGGGTAAGCGGGTTGCGCGGCGACGGCAGGACATAACGTGCACCGGGCTGCCGAGGCGCAGTGGAAAGCAGCCGATAGGCTTCCTCGCTCATGGGTTTGGACATACCACCGGTCTTGCTGTCGGGCCAGACCACCCGGCGGTTCTCCAGGTCAATCCATTCCCATTCGAGTAGCACGATTTCGGAACGCCGGGCAGCAAACTCGAATTGCAGACGGATCGCCAACGGGACGACATAGGGCACCAAGCCCTCGGCCTCGACTTGGTCAAGGTGCTTGAATAGCTTGGCCATTTCTTCGTCTGTAATGAGGCGAGTGGTCTTTCCCCCGGTATACAGCGGAACGTGTCGGCACGGGTTCGAGCCATCAGGTCGATAGCCCCAAATCTCAGCCAGGTTGAACATCTTACGTAGGACAGATAGCGCCTTGTTTGCCTCACCCGGCTTGTAATCCAGTTTTTTCATCATCGCCGCCACGTCAGCGCGCTTCACATCCTGTACCTTCATACGACCCAGGATTGGAATGATGTTGCGGTCAATATTGCCTTGGTAGCCTCTCTGAGTGCTGGGTTTGTTGCGGTGCTTGGAGTAGTCCTCCATGAACTTCACACACAGTTCCTTGACCGTCGGCGCTTTGCGCGCTTCGGCCTTGGCAGCTCCGGGATCGCCACCCCGGCGTACCTCAGCCAACCAACTCTGTGCCAATGAGCGGGCTTGCTCAACGGTCAATTCTCCGTACAAACCCAATGCAGGCTTGCGCCGCTCGCCGGCGTTGGTCCGATACTGGAGCATGAAGACTTTGCGACCGGCCGGTGTAATCTTGCACAGGAAGCCGGGAACGAGGGTGTCACGCAGCTCGACGGGCTGCGCTTGGGGTTGTGCCGCATCGATTGCGGACTTGGTGAGCTTGATCTTGGCCATAGCTGACTCCTTGGAAAGACCCGTTTCCAGGAGCCTGTTAGGAGCCAAGCGGATGGAAGCCGGGTCAAATTTCGGAAAGCACCGGCATATGATGAATTAGCCTAAGTTTTTGATAAACTTGCTGTAGAGAGCTTAGGCGTAGTCCAGCGAAGTACGGTGCTGGAGTCATGCTGAAATAAAAAAGCCCCGTGCGGTGAGCACGGGGCGTTGCGATGGATGCCTGGCGATCGGGCCGGCCATAAAAAAGCCCCGTGCGGTGAGCACGGGGCGTTGCGATGGATGCCTGGCGATCGGGCCGGCCATCCGGCGACCGGCGCTCCGGGACGCTCCCTGGAAGCCCCGTGGGTTTTGTTTCGCGCAATAAAATACCCCAGCTTCGGCAGAAGCTGGGGTACGGGGATAAGTGCCTGACGATGACCTACTCTCACATGGGGAGACCCCACACTACCATCGGCGCTGAGCGGTTTCACTGCTGAGTTCGGCAAGGGATCAGGTGGTTCCCGCACGCTATGGTCGTCAGGCGTAACTGGTGATGACGTCGCATGCGGCGTCATCGCAATCTAAATCATGCCAACCGTGATCGTCTCTGCGGCGTGGCCGCGCGTATCCGTCAATTGCGCGTAATGCGCAGACCCCTTGGGGTTATATGGTCAAGCCTCACGGGCCATTAGTACACGTTAGCTCAACACATTGCTGTGCTTCCACACCGTGCCTATCAACCAGCTGGTCTCGCTGGGCCCTTCAGGAGGCGCAAGGCCTCAGGGAAGTCTCATCTTGAAGGGGGCTTCCCGCTTAGATGCTTTCAGCGGTTATCCTGTCCGCACATAGCTACCCGGCAATGCCACTGGCGTGACAACCGGAACACCAGAGGTGCGTCCACTCCGGTCCTCTCGTACTAGGAGCAGCTCTTCTCAAACTTCCGACGCCCACGGCAGATAGGGACCGAACTGTCTCACGACGTTCTAAACCCAGCTCGCGTACCACTTTAAATGGCGAACAGCCATACCCTTGGGACCGACTTCAGCCCCAGGATGTGATGAGCCGACATCGAGGTGCCAAACACCGCCGTCGATGTGAACTCTTGGGCGGTATCAGCCTGTTATCCCCGGAGTACCTTTTATCCGTTGAGCGATGGCCCTTCCATACAGAACCACCGGATCACTAGAACCTACTTTCGTACCTGCTCGACGTGTCTGTCTCGCAGTCAAGCACCCTTATGCTCTTGCACTCAATGCACGATTTCCAACCGTGCTGAGGGTACCTTCGTGCTCCTCCGTTACTCTTTAGGAGGAGACCGCCCCAGTCAAACTACCCACCACACACTGTCCTCGACCCGGATAACGGGTCTGAGTTAGAACGCCAATGATGCCAGGCTGGTATTTCAAGGTTGGCTCCGCCCGAACTGGCGTCCGGGGTTCATAGCCTCCCAGCTATCCTACACAAGCAACATCAGCATCCAGTGTGAAGCTATAGTAAAGGTTCACGGGGTCTTTCCGTCTAGCCGCGGGTACACAGCATCTTCACTGCGATTTCAATTTCACTGAGTCTCGGGTGGAGACAGCGTGGCCATCATTACGCCATTCGTGCAGGTCGGAACTTACCCGACAAGGAATTTCGCTACCTTAGGACCGTTATAGTTACGGCCGCCGTTTACCGGGGCTTCGATCAGGAGCTTCGCCCGAGGGCTAACACCATCAATTAACCTTCCGGCACCGGGCAGGCGTCACACCCTATACGTCCGCTTGCGCGTTTGCAGAGTGCTGTGTTTTTAATAAACAGTTGCAGCCACCTGGTATCTTCGACCGCGTCGGGCTCGAGGAGCGAGTCCTGTCACCCTAATGCGGCGTGCCTTCTCCCGAAGTTACGGCACCATTTTGCCTAGTTCCTTCACCCGAGTTCTCTCAAGCGCCTGGGTATTCTCTACCTGACCACCTGTGTCGGTTTGGGGTACGGTCTCACATGGTCTGAAGCTTAGAGGCTTTTCCTGGAAGCGTGGCATCGATGACTTCCAGACCGTAGTCTGTTCGTCTCGTGTCTCGGCATTCTTACTTAAAAGAGTGATCCGGATTTTCCTAAATCACTTGCCTACTCACTTTCACCAGGACAACCAACGCCTGGCTCACCTAGCCTTCTTCGTCCCCCCATCGCAACCATGTCAGGTACGGGAATATTAACCCGTTTCCCATCGACTACGCGTTTCCGCCTCGCCTTAGGGGCCGACTCACTCTGCTCTGATTAGCATAGAACAGAAAACCTTGGTCTTCCGGCGGGGGAGTTTTTCACTCCCCTTGTCGTTACTCATGTCAGCATTCGCACTCGTGATACCTCCAGCAGGCTTCTCAACCCACCTTCATCGGCTTACACGACGCTCCTCTACCGCTCATCCTAAGATGAACCCGTAGCTTCGGCACCTGGTTTGAGCCCCGTTACATCTTCCGCGCAGGCCGACTCGACTAGTGAGCTATTACGCTTTCTTTAAAGGATGGCTGCTTCTAAGCCAACCTCCTAGCTGTCTGAGCCTTCCCACATCGTTTCCCACTTAACCAGGATTTTGGGGCCTTAGCTGACGGTCTGGGTTGTTTCCCTTTTCACGACGGACGTTAGCACCCGCCGTGTGTCTCCCACGCTTGCACTCACCGGTATTCGGAGTTTGCCTCGGGTTGGTAAGCCGGGATGGCCCCCTAGCCGAAACAGTGCTCTACCCCCGGTGGTGATACGTGAGGCGCTACCTAAATAGCTTTCGAGGAGAACCAGCTATCTCCGGGCTTGATTAGCCTTTCACTCCGATCCACAAGTCATCCAAATCTTTTTCAACAGATCCTGGTTCGGTCCTCCAGTTGATGTTACTCAACCTTCAACCTGCTCATGGATAGATCGCCCGGTTTCGGGTCTATTTCCAGCGACTGGTCGCCCAGTTAAGACTCGATTTCTCTACGCCTCCCCTAGTCGGTTAAGCTCGCCACTGAAAATAAGTCGCTGACCCATTATACAAAAGGTACGCGGTCACAGAACGTGTCTGCTCCCACTGCTTGTACGCATACGGTTTCAGGATCTATTTCACTCCCCTCGCCGGGGTTCTTTTCGCCTTTCCCTCACGGTACTGGTTCACTATCGGTCAGTCAGGAGTATTTAGCCTTGGAGGATGGTCCCCCCATGTTCAGTCAAGGTTTCACGTGCCCCGACCTACTCGATTTCACGCGACTCAGATTTAAGCTACGGGACTATCACCCACTATGGTCGGCCTTCCCAGGCCGTTCGCCTATCAGTTGTCGTGCTTAAGGGCTGGTCCCCGTTCGCTCGCCGCTACTAGGGGAATCTCGGTTGATTTCTTTTCCTCAGGGTACTTAGATGTTTCAGTTCCCCTGGTTCGCCTCCCAACACCTATGGATTCAGTGTGGGATACCCAGCTTACACTGGGTGGGTTTCCCCATTCAGAAATGCCCGGGTCACAGGTTGTTTGCCACCTCACCGAGCCTTATCGCAGGCTACCACGTCTTTCGTCGCCTCTGACTGCCTAGGCATCCACCGTATGCGCTTAATCGCTTGACCATATAACCCGAAGGGGTCTACCCGACCGGGTCTGGCCTACGATTACGTTCGACAATTGCCGGATACGCTTGAGACGTATCACGTCGTTCTCTCCTTGCGGAGAAAACGTGTCAGCATGATTTACATTGTTAAAGAGCGACTGTTCGAAAACAGTGATAAGCACAACCGCGTTGCGTTTATCACTGGTCACGATGGCGGACTGTTCGAGGGGGCGTGGTGGAGCCAAGCGGGATCGAACCGCTGACCTCCTGCGTGCAAGGCAGGCGCTCTCCCAGCTGAGCTATGGCCCCAGATTCGAACAGGGGACCCCATCATTATGAGTGATGTGCTCTAACCAGCTGAGCTACGTAGCCATCCGTATAAGGCGTACATCGCAACGCCCAAACAACGGGGCAGGATTATGCATGCAAGACAAGGAGATGGCAAGCTCGACCTTCTCACCGAAGGGCAAAAAGAGCGGTTCGCCATCGCCTTGTTTTTATTGATTGAGCGTTCAATAAAAAAAAGTATAATGAGCAACCTAGACACCAGCAAGACGTTACGCAACCCGCTGCATGATTCCGAACAGGAGCCGACCAATGCCGAAAGTGGGAATGGAGCAGATTCGCCGCCAGCAACTGATCCAGGCCACCATGGAGGCCATCGACGAAGCGGGGCTCGCTGATGCCACCGTGCTGCGCATTGCCCGCCTGGCCGGTGTTTCGGCAGGCATCATCAGTCACTATTTCGATGGCAAGGAGGGCTTGCTGGAAGCCACCATGCGCCAGATTCTCTACGATCTTGGCCAGGCCGTGGCCAGGCGCCGCCAAGCACTCCCCGAAAAGAGTCCACGTGCACATCTGCGCGCCATCATCGATGGCAACTTCGACCGCAGCCAAACCAGCCAGTCGGTCATGAAGACCTGGCTCGCCTTCTGGGCCAGCAGCATGCACCGCAAGCCGTTGCAACGGCTGCAGTACGTCAACGATCGCCGGCTCTTTTCCAACCTTTGCTATCAATTTCGCCAATGCATGCCCAAGGAAGAAGCGCGCCGTGCAGCCAGCGGTCTGGCCGCGATGATCGACGGCCTGTGGTTGCGAGGCGCATTGGCGCCTGCCGAGCTCGATGTCGAACGTGCACGTCGACTGGCCTATGACTACCTTGACGGACAACTTGCCGGGCGTACCTAACCGCGCTTGCTCATCTTTTTTTAGGAGACTCCCATGGCAACACTCGACCTCCAGCAACTCTATCTCGATGGCAAGCGCGTCGACGCGAGCTCCGGCGAACGCTTTCAGGTCATCAATCCCTATGACGGCTCGCTGCTCGCCGAGGTTCAGTACGCCTCTCAGGAGGATGTCGATCACGCCGTCGCCTCGGCACGCCAGGGTCAGAAAGTCTGGGCTGCGATGACCGGCATGCAGCGCTCGCGCATCATGCTGCGCGCCGTCGCGCTCTTGAGGGAGCGCAATGACGAGCTGGCCAAGCTCGAGACGCTCAACACCGGCAAGCCGATCGCCGAGACCGCCTCGGTGGATGTGGTCACCGGCGCCGACGCGCTGGAGTACTATGCCGGTCTCGCGCCCGCCATCGAGGGCACGCAGATTCCGCTGCGAGAAAGCTCCTTCGTCTATACCCGTCGCGAGCCGCTCGGCGTGGTCGGTGCCATCGGTGCCTGGAACTATCCGATCCAGATCGCCTGCTGGAAAGCCGCGCCGGCGCTTGCCGCCGGTAACGCCGTGGTCTTCAAGCCCAGCGAAGTGACTCCGCTGTCGGTGATGAAGCTCGCCGAGATATTCACCGACGCCGGCCTGCCGGATGGGGTATTCAACGTGGTACATGGCGATGCCCGCGTCGGCCAGATGCTCACCGCTCATGAAGGCATCGATAAAATCTCCTTCACCGGCGAAGCCGGGACCGGCAAAAGGGTGATGGCCGCCGCCGCCAGCTCGAGCCTGAAGGACGTGACCATGGAACTCGGCGGCAAATCGCCGATGATCGTATTTGGCGATGCCGACCTCGATCGCGCCGCCGATGCGGCGATGATGGCCAACTTCTACTCCAGCGGCCAGATCTGCACCAATGCCACCCGCGTCTTCGTGCACCGCTCCATCAAGACGCGCTTCGAAGCCAAGCTCAAGGAGCGCATCGCGCGCATCAAGGCCGGTAACCCGCTCGATCCCGGCGTCAATTTCGGTCCGCTGGTCAGCTTCGAGCACCAGCAGAAGGTGCTCTCCTATATCGAGCTGGGCAAGCAGGACGGCGCCACGCTGCTGACCGGTGGCGAGGGCATGGACCCGAAAGAAGGCGAGGATTTCACCCAGGGGGCCTGGGCGCCTGCGACGCTGTTCACCGACTGCACGGACGAGATGCGCATCGTGCGCGAGGAGATCTTCGGCCCGGTCATGTCGCTGCTCGCCTTCGACGACGAGGATGAGGTGATCGAGCGAGCCAACGCCACGCGTTTCGGCCTGGCCGCCGGCGTCTTCACCGAGAGCCTGAACCGGGCGCACCGTACCATCCATCGTCTGGAGGCGGGAATCTGCTGGATCAATACCTGGGGCGAGTCCCCCTCCGAGATGCCGGTGGGCGGGTACAAGGAGTCAGGCGTGGGTCGTGAAAACGGCATTGCGACATTGGATCACTACACCCAGATCAAGTCCATACAGGTGGAGATGGGGCCGTTCCAGTCCGTCTTTTGAGCCTCGCTTGCACACGTTTCACCTGTCGAGTCACTGCACGGAGGGCTGAATGTCCCAGTCTCATGAATTCGATTACATCATCATCGGTGCCGGCTCGGCCGGCAACGTGCTCGCCGCGCGGCTGACCGAGGATAGCGATGTCAGCGTGCTGCTGCTGGAAGCCGGCGGACCCGACTATCGCCTCGACTTTCGTACCCAGATGCCGGCCGCCCTCGCCTACCCACTGCAGGGCAAGCGCTACAACTGGGCCTTCGAAACCGATCCCGAACCGCACATGGACAACCGTCGCATGGAGTGCGGGCGCGGCAAGGGTCTGGGCGGCTCGTCGCTGATCAATGGCATGTGCTACATCCGCGGCAACGCCCTCGACTATGACAACTGGGCCAAGGTCCCGGGACTCGAGGATTGGACCTACGCTGACTGCCTGCCCTACTTCAGGAAGGCCGAGAGCCGCGACATCGGCCCCGATGAGTATCATGGCGGCGACGGGCCGATCAGCGTGACCACGCCCAAGCCGGGCAACAATGCGCTCTACCATGCCTTCGTCGAGGCCGGACAGCAGGCCGGCTACCTGCGCACCGAGGACGTCAACGGTTACCAGCAGGAGGGCTTCGGCCCGATGGACCGCTTCGTTACCCCCAAGGGACGGCGTTCCTCCACGGCACGCGGCTACTTGGATCAGGCCAAGTCCCGCGACAACCTCACCATCGTCACCCACGCTACCACCGACCGCATCCTGTTCGACGAGAAGCGCGCCGTGGGAGTGAGCTACCTGCACCGTAAGCAGCCGGTGGAAGCGCGTGCACGCCGCGAGGTGCTGCTGTGCGGCGGCGCCATCGCCTCGCCACAGATCCTGCTGCGCTCCGGTGTCGGCAATCCCGACCACCTCAAGGAGTTTGACATTCCGCTGATCCACGACCTCAAGGGCGTCGGCGAGAATCTCCAGGATCATCTGGAGATGTATATCCAGTACGAGTGCAAGCAGCCGATCTCGCTCTATCCGGCGCTCAAGTGGTTCAACCAGCCCAAGATCGGCGCCGAGTGGCTGTTCCTCGGCTCTGGTGTGGGTGCCAGTAACCAGTTCGAGGCGGCGGGCTTCATCCGCTCCCGCGACGAGGAGGAGTGGCCCAATCTGCAGTACCATTTCCTGCCGATCGCCATCAGCTACAACGGCAAGAGCGCCGTCCAGGCGCATGGCTTCCAGGCCCACGTGGGCTCGATGCGCTCCGAGAGCCGCGGTCGCATCCGCCTCACCTCGCGCGATCCGCGTCAGGCGCCCAGCATCCTGTTCAACTACATGTCCAAGGAGAAGGATTGGCAGGAGTTTCGCGACGCCATCCGCCTGACCCGCGAGATCATCGCCCAACCAGCTCTCGAGCCCTACTGCGGCAAGGAGATATCGCCAGGGCCTGAGGTACAGAGCGACGCCGAGCTCGACGCCTTCGTGCGAGCCCATGCCGAGACGGCCTATCACCCCTGCGGCAGTTGCAAGATGGGCACTGATGCCATGTCGGTCGTCGACGGCGAGGGGCGTGTACATGGCCTCAACGGTCTGCGCGTGGTCGATGCGTCGTTGTTCCCGGTCATTCCGACCGGCAACCTCAACGCGCCGACCATCATGCTGGCCGAAAAGATCGCCGACCGCATTCGTGGACGCGAGTCCCTGCCTCGCTCCACGGCGCCCTATCATGTCTCCACCGGCACGCCGGCACGCCGGCTTCCCGCCACGGCCTGATCGCTTCGCACGCTCGCGCCACACCCCGCTCATGCGGGGTGTGGCGTTTCAGTCGTGCGTATCTGGTCTCCCCTCGATAAATGAACTAGGCTAGACCATTCAAACGCTCGTTAGAATGCATCCATGCACGCCCTGAATGGAGACCTTGCATGTTCCATCTGCTCCTGATCGTAATCGCGTTGGTCGGCCTGCTGATCATCATGCGACGCGAGGCCGGCGCCCTGCCGACGCTTGCGCTGCTCGCCGCGCTTGGCCTCATCGGTATCCTGTTCGGCGCACCGCTGACCGGCGTGCTGTTTCTGATCGCCGCCGCCATCGTGGCCGTTGCCGGCTTGCCGACACTGCGCCGCCTGTGGCTCACGCCGAGGATATTCGCCACCTTCAAGAAGGTCGCACCCCGCGTCTCGGCAACGGAGCGCTCCGCACTGGAGGCCGGCACTGTCGGCTGGGATGGCGAACTCTTCTCGGGCAAGCCCGCCTGGAATGCTCTGCTGGACAATGTCGACAGCGGTCTCACCGTCGAGGAGCAGGCTTTCCTCGATAATCAGTGCTCGGTTGCCGCCGGCATGTGCAACGCCTGGGAGATCACTCGCGAGCGCGCCGATCTGCCCGCCGAGCTGTGGGACTACCTCAAGCGGGAAGGTTTCTTCGGCATGATCATTCCCAAGCAGTACGGCGGGCTTGGCTTCTCCGCCAAGGCGCAGTCCGCGGTGCTGCAGAAACTCGCCGTCAACGAGACACTGATGGTCACCGTGGGCGTGCCCAACTCCCTCGGCCCGGGCGAGCTGCTGCTCAAGTACGGCACCCAGGAGCAGAAGGATCACTACCTGCCGCGCCTCGCCGATGGGCGGGAGATCCCCTGCTTCGGCCTGACCGGCCCGCGCGCCGGGAGTGACGCCACCTCGCTTCCCGATATCGGCGTGGTCTGCAAGCGCACGGTCGATGGCGAGGAGGTGCTTGGCCTGGAGCTCACCTTCGAAAAGCGCTGGATCACCCTGGCCCCCATCGCCACCGTAGTCGGCCTGGCCTTTCGCATGTTCGACCCCGAGCGTCTACTGGGCGGCGAGGAGGATCTCGGCATCACCTGCGCGCTGATCCCGCGCAATACCCAGGGCATGGAGATCGGCCGTCGCCACTACCCCATCGGCAGCCCCTTCATGAACGGGCCGATCAAGGGTGAGAAGGTCTTTGTTCCCCTCGAGACACTGATTGGCGGACCGAAGATGGCCGGCCAGGGGTGGCGCATGCTGGTCGAGTGCCTGTCGGTGGGACGCTGTATCACCCTGCCCTCCGGTGCCACCGGCACCGCGCGTTACGCGCTCGGCTGGGCCGGCGGCTTTGCCCGCGTACGGCGCCAGTTCAACCTACCGGTGGCGGAGATGGAGGGCGTGCAGGAGCCGCTCGCGCGCATCGCCTCGATGGCCTATATCTCCCAGGCGGCGGTGATGCAGACCGCCAACATGATCGACAATGGCGAGAAGCCTTCGGTACCCTCGGCGATCCTCAAGAGCCAACTTACCGAGTACCAGCGC
This sequence comes from Halomonas sp. TA22, assembly GCF_013009075.1. NCBI lineage: Bacteria > Pseudomonadati > Pseudomonadota > Gammaproteobacteria > Oceanospirillales > Halomonadaceae > Halomonas > Halomonas sp. TA22. Next base: position 3,635,784 of record NZ_CP053108.1, read on the forward strand.
CGGCTGCTCGGCGATGCCATGGATATCCATGGCGGCAAGGCGGTCACCCTCGGTCCGCGCAACTATATCGGTATCGGCTACAGCGCCAACCCGGTGGCCATCACCGTGGAAGGCGCCAACATCATGACCCGCAACCTGATGATCTTCGGGCAGGGGGCGATCCGCTGCCATCCCTACGTGCTCGAGGAGCTGGCCGCCAAGGGTGCCAACGACGTCAAGGCCTTCGACAAGGCGTTCTTCGCGCATGCCGGGCTGATCTTTGGCAATGCGGCGCGTGCCTTCACCCTGGGCCTGGGACTTGGCAAGTCCGCCACTCCCTTCGATGAGGTGGCAGCGCCCTACGCGACGGATATCGCTCGTCTCTCCGCCGCGTTCGGCCTGTGCGCGGATGCCGCCATGGCAAGCCTGGGCTCGACGCTCAAGTCCCGCGAGATGATCTCGGCACGTCTGGGTGACGTGCTCTCCAACCTCTATCTGGCCTCGATGGTGCTGAAGCAGTGGCACGAGTCGGACAAGGTCGAAGGCGAGGCAACGTTGATGCACTACAGCTGCCAGACCCTGCTCCATCGTGCCGAGCAGGCGATGGTCGAGCTGTTCGACAACCTGCCCAACAGGGCCCTGGGCGGCCTGCTTTCCGTGATAGTGGCGCCCATGGGGCGGCACTGGAAGACCCCGCACGACGACCTGGCGCGAGAAATTGCCCAGAACGTCTCGCGTCACACGCCGCTGCGCGGCAAGCTGCTCGCCAATACCTGGGACAAGCTGGAGGAGGGTCAGAAGGACAACCCGCTGGCGCACTACAACGCCCTGCTCGCCGACCACGATCGCGCCGAGCCGCTCTATCGCAAGGTCAACAAGGCCTACGCCAAGGGTGAGCTGCCCGCCTACGCCCTGCATCCCGAGCAGCGCTTCGAGGCGGCCCTGGAAGCGGGTGTGCTCAGCGAGGAGGAGGCGAGCTTCATGAATGCCTATGAAGTGGAAGTGCTCGCCATGCTGAGCGTCGACGACTTCGCCTTCGATGCCTTCGCCCAGAAGCGCGACAAGGTGGTCTGGCACGGCACCGACTGATCGATCGCCCGGCGCGAGACAGCCAAGACCAGTGACGCCCCGGCGCTTTGTACCAAAGCGCCGGGGCGTTTCGTTATCTGCCTACAGCGGCCAAACCAGCATGATCATGGGGATCGAGATCACCAGCACCACCAGCGACAGCGGTAGCCCGAGCTTCCAATAGTCATGGAAGCGGTAGCCGCCTGGGCCCAACACTAGGGTGTTGGACTGATGGCCTATGGGGGTCAGGAATGCGCAGGAGGCACTGACCGCCACCACCATCAGAAAAGGATCCATTGACAGTTCGAAGCCCACCGCGAGACTGGCGGCAATCGGCGCCATCAGCAGGGCCGCCGCCGCATTGTTGATCACGTTGGAGAGCAGCATCGAGATAAGAAACAGGCCGATCAGGGTGGCAACCGGGGGCCATTGATCGCCCAGCGTCAGCAGCCCCTGAGCCACCAGCGCAGCGCCGCCACTGGACTCCAGCGCCTGCCCCACCGGGATCATCGCCCCGAGCAGGACGATCACCGGGCCATCCACCGCCTGGTAGCCATCGCGAAGCGGCAGCACGCCCACTAGCAAAGTCGCCACGGCCGCCGTCGAGAGCGCCACGGCGGCTGGCAACACGTCGAACAGGGTCATGGCGATGGCCAGCGCAAAGATCGCCACCGAGATCACCAGCATGCGCGGCTGACCTAGGCTCAGGTTACGATTCGCCAACGGCAGGCAGCCCAGCAGGGCCAGGCTCTCGGCGAGACCGCTCTCGTCGCCTTGCAGCAGCAGGACATCGCCGGGGCGAAACTTGACCTCGCGCAGTCGCTGCTTCAGGCGCTCGCCATCGCGCGCCACCGCCACCAGGTGCAGGCCGCGCTGGTTGAGCAGGCGCAGCTGCACGACCGTGCGATTGATCATCATCGAGTCGTTGCGCACCACTGCCTCGACCAGTTGCAGCTCCTCCCGGTCGCCCGGATCGAACACCCTCCCCTTGCGATCCTTTCTGGCTGGCGCCTGCTCCGGGTCGGCGTCGTGACTGCCCAGGCTCAGTCCTGCCTTGTCTTCCAGCAGCTTCAACTCTTCCGGTCCCGCCTCGACCAGCAAGATGTCGCCTTCACGCAAGGAGCCACCAAACAGATGACCTGGCTTGCGCTGGTCATCGCGTACCACGGCCAGCACCGGGATGGTTTCGCCGCACGCCTCGTGCAGCTCGCGCAGCGTCCAGCCGACCGCCTTTGCCTCTTGCGAGACTTCCAGCTCGCTAAGATAGCTGGAGGTATCGAACAGCTCCTCGGCGGAGGCCTGCCCCTCCCGTCTAGGTGTCAGCCGCCAGCCTAGCAGCAGGATAAAGACCAGGCCGGCAAGCGCCACCACGATACCCACCGGGAAGAATGCGAACATACCGAAGCTCTCTTCGCCATGGCTGCCGCGATAGCTGGAAATGATGATATTGGGGGGAGTGCCGATCAGCGTGAGCAGGCCACCGAGCAGCGAGCCGAATGCCAACGGCATCAATAACAGCGAGGGGGGGGTGTCGTGCTCACGGGCCATGCGAATGGCCACCGGCAGCATCAGCGCGAGCGCCCCGACATTGTTCATCACCGCCGAGAGCATGACGACGGTGCCGGTCAGCACTGCCAGCTGCAGGGTCAGGCGTCCACCCACCTTCAGTGCCTGGCGAGCAATCAGGTCGACCAGCCCGGAGCGCTCGAAGCCCTTGCTCAGCACCAGCACAGCGGCAACGGTAATGACCGCCGGATGCGCAAACCCCATGAAGGCCGCATCGGCATCCACCAGCCCCAGCATGACGCTTACCAGTAGCGCAGTGAGTGCCACCAGATCGTAGCGAAACCGTCCCCAGACAAAACCCGCCAGAGTGAGCCCCAGCACGATGAATACCAGCGATGCATCCGACATTCGTGCCCAGCTCCTTTTGATACGACGAGACGCAACGCTACTGCGCGCAATCAAGAAAAACCGCATCCTTGCGGTCCTGACAAAGTAGCTAACGTAGCTGATTACAGGGTTCCACGAAACTTATCTACACGCATCGACCCATGCCAGGGCAACGAGAAGGCAACACATTACGGCTCGGCGAATGGCAACGGTGCCTCACTGTCACGGCTGACGGCAAATACGTTGAGCGTCATCGCCACCAGCGCGTAGTAGCCGAATATCCCGACCAGTTCGACTACGGCGGGCTCGCCGAAGGTGTCGATGGCCTCGGCATAGAGCGTTTCATCGATGCGCTTGGTCGCATAGAGCGTGTGGCCGAGCCGATAGATCAGGCGCTCGTCATCGCGTTCGAATGCGGGTTCACGCCCGGCGCGCAGCGCCTCGATGAGATCATCGGCAAGACCCGCCTCGCGGGCGATGGGCTCATGGATCTGCCACTCCGCCTGGGATTGCCACCAGGCGGCAGTGAACAGGATGGCAAGCTCGGTCAGGCGCAGCGGCAGACGCGTTTCGTAGCGGCAGAAGGCCCCCAGCCGCTGGGCGTGGTCGGCCAGGGCCGGGCTATGCACCCAGGCAAGGAAGGGGCCGTCGAGATTGCCGCGCGGACCGCTCAGGATATCGCTCAGCACGCGCCGCTGAGCGTCGTCCATGGTGGTATCGTCAAGCGGTGTGAGGCGGGAGTGAATGGCCAAGGTAGTGCTCCTGCAGGTAGCCAAATGGCGGTGTGTGTCAACGACTGCCCATGACCTGACCGATGGACTGGTCGATGGCGCGCCCAAGCTTGTCGACCAGCTCGTCGAGATGCGCTTCACCGAGAATGAACGGCGGGGCCAGCAGCACATGATCGCCGCGCCGGCCATCCAGGGTACCGCCCATCGGGTAGCACATCAGCCCCTCGGCCATGGCCGTCTTCTTGATCAAGGCATGCAGTTTCATGTCGGGATCGAAGGGCGACTTGTCATCGCGGCGCTCGACAAGCTCCAGCCCCCGGAAGAGCCCGCGGCCGCGGATGTCACCCACATGCGGATGCTCGCCGAAGCGCGCCTGCAGCCGCTGCGTGAGTCCCTCGCCAAGCTGCTGCACCCGAGGCAGCAATGCACGCGACTCGATCGCCTTCTGTACGGCAAGCGACGCAGCACAGGCGGTGGCATGGCCAATATAGGTATGGCCATGCTGAAAGAATCCAGTGCCCCCCTTGATCGCCTGATGAATGCGCTCGCTGACCAGGGTAGCGCCGATCGGTTGATAGCCGGCACCAAGGCCCTTGGCGATGGTGATCAGATCGGCACTGATCCCCTCCTGCTCGGCGGCGAACAGCGTGCCGGTGCGCCCCATGCCGCACATCACCTCATCGAGGATCAGCAGCACCCCATAGCGGTCGCACACCTCGCGGATACGTGTGAAGTAGCCCGGCACTGGTGGCACCGCGCCCAGGGTAGCACCGACCACCGGCTCGGCGATGAAGGCCATCACGTTCTGCGCGCCAAGCTGAAGGATCTGCTCCTCGAGTTCATGGGCCAGGCGGATACCCATCTGTTCGGGCGTCTCTCCCTCGCGCATCTCGCGGTAGGCGTAACAGGGGCTGACATGGGTGACATCGATCAGCAAAGGCTCGAACTGCTGGCGCCGCCACTCATTGCCGCCGGCAGCCAGTGCCCCCAGGGTATTGCCGTGATAGCTCTGGCGGCGTGCGATCACCTGCTGGCGCTGCGGCTGGCCAATCTCGATGAAGTACTGGCGGGCGAGCTTCAACGCTGCTTCGACCGCCTCGGAGCCCCCCGACAAGAAATAGACCGACTCGAGCCCCTGTGGAGCACGCTCGATCAGAAAATCGGCGAGCTCCTCCATCGGCTCGGTGGTGAAGAAGGAGCTGTGTGCATAGGCCAGCCTGCCTACCTGATCGCGGATCGCCTCGATCACCTCGGCATCGCTGTGTCCCAGGCAGGAGACCGCCGCCCCGCCGCTGGCATCAAGGTAGCGCTTGCCCTCGGCATCGATCAGATAGGGACCATCGCCTTTGATGGCAGTCGGATAGTGCTGCTTCAGGTTACGGTGAAACACGTGACTCATGGGGCTCTCCGGGACGTCACCTTACAATAGGCAAACCATTATACATCCAGTACCTTGGCTCACGCTGTGAACGACACCAGATACGACAGCGCCCGTCTCCTCGAGGCGGGCGCTGTCGCTCAGGCCAATGCAGGGTTGCATCACGGGAGCAGAATGGTCGAGCCGGTGGTCTTGCGCGATGCCAGCGCCTCCTGCGCCTTGCCGGCATCGGCAAGCGGGTAGCGGCTTGCGATATCGACCTTGACCTTGCCGCTACCGAGCATTTCGAATAGCTCGCTTGCCATCGCCTCGAGTCGCTCGCGCGTATCGGCGTAGCCGTTGAGGCTCGGGCGTGTGACGAAGAGCGAGCCCTTCTGATTGAGGATGCCGATATTGACCCCCTCCACCGCTCCTGACGCGTTGCCGAAGCTGACCATCAGCGAGCGCGGCTTGAGGCAGTCCAGCGAGGTCTCCCAAGTATCCTTGCCCACCGAGTCGTAGACGACATCCACCATCTCGCCGTTGGTGAGTTCACGTACCCGCTCGACCACGTTCTCCCTGGTGTAGTCGATGGTCGCCCAGGCGCCATTGGCCATGGCCAGATCCGCCTTCTCCTGGGAGCTGACGGTACCGATCAGCTTGACGCCAAGCGCACGCGCCCACTGGCAGGCGATGGAGCCTACCCCGCCAGCCGCAGCGTGCCACAGGATCGTCTCGCCCCCCTTGAGCGGGCAGGTCTGGCGCAGCAGGTACTGCACAGTGAGCCCCTTGAGCATGCTCGCCGCGGCAGTGTCGACATCGACATCGTCTGGCAGCGCCACCACCTTGGCGGCCGGCAACGTGTGAAATTCGGCGTAGGCACCCAGCGGCCCCTGGGCGTAGGCGACGCGGTCGCCCTGCTTGAGATGGCTCACACCCTCGCCCACTGCATCGACTATTCCCGCCCCTTCGGTGCCCAGCCCCGAGGGCATGGAGGGCGCCGGGTACAAGCCGGTACGGAAGTAAATATCGATGAAGTTCAGGCCCACCGCCTGGTTGCGGATACGGACTTCGCCCGCCTCCGGTGCCTTGGGCTCGACATCGACATACTCGAGCACATCGGGACCGCCGGTACGGGAAAACTGGATACGCTTGGCCATGGAGGCATTACCTTATTCGGCTAACGGAGTCGGTCCACCATACAAACGCCACCGCGTCGGCAGGTCAAGTGGACCTTGCGCATACTCCGCCGACTGATCAGGAGTATCATCGCAACTGATCAGGGGTATCATCGCGACGCATTTCATCCTCCCCAAGCGCCCCCTCGTCATCGAGTTCGGTCAGCTCTTCATCAGGGTAAGCCGCGCGGCCAGCTACCTTGGTGTTCTGTGAGGCCGGAGCCTAGCTGCAGGGCGCCGTCAGCGTTCCTAGGCCATCAATGCCCGCTCACTGAGCGGTTGCAGTCTCCTGCTCCTTACTCAGCGCACGCTCAGCATCCTCCTCGCCCTGTGCGATCAGGTGTTCGATACGCTCCGGCGACCAGTCCAGCAACGGCGAGGAGACCTGCTCGGCAGGGTGCGGCTCACGCTGGATCCGGGTTATTCTCAAGCCCGAGTTCGGCAGTGAGACAGTGGCGGCATCATCGTCATAACGAGCCCCCAGGAACATCCGTCTGAAGTGATCGAGATACTCTCCCAGTCCGACATAATGGCGCTCCTGCGGGGTGCGCTTGAAAAGCTCGGCGGTGATGATGTGATAGTCGTCATCACCACCCTCCTGCCTTAGCCGACTGATTGCTGCCGGCATGATGCCCTGATGCCAGATATCCCCATCCCAGTAGGCCCTCCCATCATGCCAGGCAGGCTGGCACAGTAAGGGAATAGCGCTGCTGGCGCCGATCATGGAGGGCAAGATTGCCTGTTGGTCGCTGTCGAACCAGACGGTTTGCGCCTGAGCAATATCGACAGCACGGATGATCAGGCGCGGTCCCTGCTGCGACGCGCTGCGGTACTCGGTTGCATAGGCGCTGACAGTGCCCATCAAGCTGGCGTTGCTGAATCCTGCCATATACGGGTAGGAGAGCAGCCCGCTCAAACCACCGCCAGGCACTCCGGCCAGAATCGGCGGGTTACCAAACGCAAGCCCAGTAAGGGTACCGTTCAGGTGCTGAAAGTAGGGGGTCGGCACCGGAAAGAACGGCGCGGAAGGCTGTGTCATCCGGCGCCAGAATTGCTCCAGCGCTGCTACGCCATAATCGGCATCCTGGCAGTGCGCGGCGATGATGAAACCGCTGATGGCACCGCTGGAGGCTCCCACGACGATCATGGAGCGCAGAGCATCGCCATCCATGTGCCGTACCAAAGCGCGGTAGACCCCGCTCTGGTACGCCCCGAGCGCACCGCCTCCGTTTAGCATCAGTACAAGGCGTTTGGCCATGTTGTCAGCTTCCTTGCTCGCGCCGCCCTCAAGGCGCCGCATCGATGAATCAACATGCGCATCCCAGGCTCACGCCTGCGTAGCGTTACTTCCACCTCACATAAACGTAACTCCAGAACTCAAATGATTCTTTTCTCGTCTCATGAAATCCCGCCTAATCAAACCTTTCTAACACGCTAATTATAATTATAAAAATTTACTGCCAAGACAGACCCTCGAACGCCGTCAAGCCCTCGACGAAGCGCTGCTTCTCCTCCTCAAAGCCCTTGGGGTCGTGCTTGAAGCGGCGCAAAATTGCCTGTTCGTCGATACTCAGGGTATCGGTCAGCTCATCGAGACTCGAGGCCGGATGCCGCCCCCCCAAGCCGATGCGCACACCGCCCCGTCCCGCGTACCAGCGCGTGATGCCACAGCTACGGTAGAACATCTCCTCCTGCTGATCGCGAGCCTCGACACGCAACGGCGCCTTGAGGGCCAGATCGCTGATCAGCCGATGGCTGGCGTCGGGCGACTGAGAATCGTCATGGAGTGAACAGGAGAGCGTTACGGTCATGCCGATCCCCGCCTCGTCCAGCACTAGCAACGCCAGCGCCTGGGGGTGATCGCGCTCATCGACCAGAGCCAGCAGACGCGCGGCTTCATGCACGAAGAGTTCGCGCCGCGTGCCGACGAAGCTCACCAACGGTGCCAGGCCCGCGTCGTGACCGTACACTTCGGCGCACAGGCGAGCCAGATAGGCATCGCGCTGGTCGGCGGTCTTGATATGCACCACTTTCATTGCTAATTCCTTCATGCCGAGACGGGACGGATCGGTCAAAACCGCGCAGCCTATCACAATCGTGTGGGTGGGCTAGAATACACCCCACTGCCACTGCGCAGAGAGATTGCGCAACAGGCGCATTCCCGCAAGGCTGTTGCCGCTGGCGTTCAGTGCCGGACCGATCAGACCGACACCGAGGCGTCCGGGCACTACCGCCATGATGGCCCCGGAGATACCGCTCTTGGCCGGCACGCCCACCTCGACGGCAAACCTGCCCGACTCGTCGTACATGCCGGTGGTGAACATCAACGTCAGTACGATGCGCACCGTCCGTTCGCTGATCAACGCTTCGCCCGACACCGGATCCCTGCCCTGGTTGGCGAACACCGCCGCGATCCGGGAAAGATCGAGACAGTTCATCTCGATGGAGGTCTGCTTGGCGTAAGGCACCAGCTTGTCCTCCTCGCTACCCTCAATCACGTCATGATTGCGCATGAAATAGAAGAGCGCGCGATTGAGATCCTTGTCCTCCGCCTCGTACATTGGGTGGTTGTAATCGATCGCGGGATTGTCCGCGAGGGTGCGCACGAAGTCGAGCAGCCGCGCGAAACGCTCGTCGCCATCCCTGCCCTTGATCATTGACGTGACGACGATCGCCCCGGCGTTGATCATGGGGTTGGAGGGTATCCCCATCTCGCCCTCTTCAAGGGTGGCGATGGAGTGGTAAGGATCACCGGAGGGCTCCCGGCCCACATGGCGAAACAGCACCTCTGGGCCGTTATCCTCAAGCGACAGCGCAAGTGACAAGGCCTTGGAGGCGCTCTCGAGAGGAAAGATCTGCTCGGCGCCTCCCGCCTGCGCCTGTGCGCCGCCGTCCCCCGTCATGCCGATACCGACCAACTCCTGGTCGGAGTTACCGATCTCCTCCATGAAGGAAGGCATGCTGCCATCGTGGTGGACGCTCAGCTCTTCATCGATCACCTGCTTGAGGTGCTCCTTCATCTTTTGATCGAACTGTTCCATGTTCAGGCTCCTGCCATGCATGTATTGCTTGGCGCTGCGCATCGACGGGACGTCGAAAGCCAGGCCGAAGAGCACAAAATGCATAAATAGCCTAGGTTAAGGAGTAGCAGATGAGAAGGCGTCACGGTGCAAGGCATGCACCTCGAACCAAGAGGAAGAGCAATGGAACTGCTTGATAACATCGTCAATTACCTTGTCGATCACGACATCAAACTGGCCACTGCCGAGTCCTGCACGGCGGGCCTGATCGTCTCCGAGCTGGCCCGGGTGCCGGGCAGCGGACAGGAGATCGACTGCGGCCTTGCGGTCTACTCGCCGGAATCGAAGAATCGCTACCTGAGCGTCAGTTTCGACACCATCGACGAACATGGACTGACCAGCGAACCGGTGGCTCGGGAAATGGCCTTGGGGGCGCTCAACAACAACAATGCCGATCTGGCGCTCTCCAATACCGGCGTTGCCGGCCCCAGCGCTCCCGATGACGGCACCCCGGTGGGCACCGTCTGTTTCGGCTGGGCCTTTCGTCATGAGGACCACGTCCATCAATTCTGCGAAACCCGGCGCTTCGATGGCGAGCGCAACGAGGTGCGCCTGGCGGCAGCGCACTATGCTTTGGAGCGCATTCCGCACTACCACCGAATCGTCTGTAGCGGCAAAGACGAAGGCGGCAACCGAGAAGCGGCAAGCTGAACCACCCCATCATCCAGCATTCATGGAGGAGAGCAGCGATGACTCAGCAGGAGTACACCGAAGCGCAACGCCAGATCGCCATCGATCTGCAGGTCAAGCCCGAGATCGACGTCGAACAGGAGATCCAGCGGCGTCGGGATTTTCTCTGCGATCAGATGGAGAGCTCGGGCCAGCACACCCTGGTGCTCGGCATCAGCGGCGGGGTGGACTCCACCGTCGCCGGCCGCATCGCACAGTTGGCGGTGGAGAAGGCCCGGGAGCAGGGGCTCGAGGCAAGGTTCGTGGCCATGCGCCTGCCCTATGGCGTACAGCATGACGAGGACGACGCCCAGCGGGCACTGGACTTCATCAAGCCCGACGAGATTCTCTCCACCGACGTCAAGCCCGCCAGTGACGCGATGCTCGAGTCCCTCGAGGCGGGGGGCCTCGCCTTCAAGGATGCCGGGCATCGTGACTTCGTGCTCGGCAACATCAAGGCGCGCCAGCGCATGATCGCCCAGTACGCCGTGGCCGGCGCCCGGGGTGGGCTGGTGATTGGCACCGACCAGGCGGCCGAGGCGCTGATGGGGTTCTTCACCAAGTACGGCGATGGTGCCTGCGACGTTGCCCCCCTGACCGGCCTCACCAAGCGTCAGGTCCGCGAGCTCGGCCGCGTTCTGGAAGCGCCTCGCGAGCTGGTGCACAAGGCGCCGACCGCTGATCTCGAATCGCTATCCCCGCAGAAGACTGACGAGGAGGCCTTCGGCATCCTGTACGACGAGATCGATGCCTTCCTTGAGGGCAAGCCGGTTGGCGATCACGTCTATGAGGTCGTGCTGCCGACCTATCGCAATACCGAGCACAAGCGCAACCTGCCCATCATGCCGGATTGACAGGGAGGAGACGAGCATGGCGGGCAGCGGCTCGACACTTGACTCGGCACTTGAAGAGTATCGACGCAAACGGGAATTCTCCGGCACTCCCGAACCCGAGGGATCGGTACGCAAGCGAAGGAAACGCACTTCCGCTCCGCGCTTCGTGATCCAGAAGCACGCCGCCAGGCGCCTGCACTATGACTTTCGCCTGGAGATCGACGGCGTGCTCAAGAGCTGGGCCATCCCCAAGGGCCCGTCGGTGGAGATCGGCGAAAAGCGCCTGGCGGTGGAGACGGAGGATCACCCGCTGGATTATGCCGACTTCGAGGGGGTGATCCCCAAAGGGCACTACGGTGCTGGCCGGGTGATCGTCTGGGATACCGGACGTTTCCATGTCGAGGATGATGCCCTGGAGGGCTATGCCCGGGGTAAGCTTAGTGTCGAGCTCGAGGGGAGCCGGCTCAAGGGTCGCTGGAGCCTGGTAAGGACCAAGGGCGGGGACGCCAAGCAGTGGCTGCTGATCAAGTCACGAGACGACAGCGACAGCGAGCAGACCCCGCCCCGCCCCGACGAGGATGAGCAGAGCATCATCTCCGGCCGGGGCTTCGATGAGCTAGACCAACCTGAACGCGCCGCGCCATCCGAAGCGCCCGACGCATCCAAAGTGCCCTACTCCAGCGCCGAGAGCACCCACGATCTGCCCGACGAAGCGCGCCAGGCGCCATTTCCCGAACTCAAACCGTTGATTCCGCAATTGGTCGATGAGGTTCCCAAGGGAGACGGCTGGCTCCATGAGCTCAAGCTCGACGGCTATCGCCTGCTGGCGGAAAAGCGCGGCGACGAGATACGGCTGTTTACCCGCAACCGCAACGACTGGACGGCACGCTTCCCCGACCTGACCCGGCAGCTTGCTGAGCTTGCCTGCGACAATGCCGTCATCGACGGCGAGGTCGTGGTCTACAACAGCGACGGCACAACCGACTTCCAGGCGTTGCAGAACGCCTTGAAGGATCAGGAGGAAGCGGAGCTCGACTTCGTCGCCTTCGACCTGCCCTACTTCGAGGATCATGACCTGACTCGGGTCGCCCTGCCCGAGCGCAAGGCGCTGCTCTCCCGACTGCTCGATGCCTCTCGATCGATGCCCAACGTCACGCTGGGCGAAGGTATCGTCGGCCAGGGCGAGGCACTGATGGAGAAAGTGTGCGAGATGGGCGTCGAGGGGGTCGTCTCCAAGCGACTCGATGCACGCTACGCCTCAGGCAAGCAGTCCAGCTGGCTCAAGACCAAGTGCATCAACAACGACGAGTTCGTGATCGGCGGCTACACCGAGCCCCAGGGCGAGCGACGGCATTTCGGCTCGCTGCTGCTCGGCTACTACGAAGGCGAGCAGTTGATCTACTGCGGCCGGGTCGGCACTGGCTTCTCCGCCAAGGCGCTCAGCTCGCTCGGGGCTCAGCTGCGCGATCTACAGTGCGAGAGTTCGCCGTTCCAGCGCGGCCCGGAGCGCGATATCTCACGACTGGCCCGGTGGGTAAACCCCGAGTTGATCGCCCAGGTGCACTACACCACCTGGACTCGCGACGGGCGGCTGCGCCACCCCTCCTTCCAGGGGCTGCGCGAGGACAAGCGTCCCCGACAGGTCAAACGCGACATACCGGAGCGCGCATCCATGGCTTCACGCAAGACACCATCATCTTCGTCACGCACCGCACGCCCCTCATCCTCCAAGGCCTCGCCGGAGGTGCGTCTGACCAGTCCCGACAAGATCCTGTTCGACAAGCACCAGCTGACCAAGCAGGACCTGGCCGACTTCTATCAGGACATCGGCGACTGGATCATGCCCTACCTCGTACGGCGACCCTTGAGCCTGCTGCGCTGCCCGGACGGCGACACCGGTGAGTGCTTCTTTCAGAAGCATCCACAGAGCACCTTCAGCGATCCGGTAAGGACGCTTGCGATCGAAGACGAGGAGGTGCTCTATATCGAGGACCTTGCCGGCCTGCTCACCCTGGTGCAGTACGGGGTGCTCGAGATACACCCCTGGGGGTCGACCATCGACGACCCCGACCGCCCCGACTCGCTGACCTTCGATCTCGACCCCGGTCCCGGCATCGCGTGGCCGGCACTGGTCGAGGCCGCCAAGATCCTGCGCAACATCCTACTCACCCTGGGGCTCAACTCCTTCGCCAAGCTCTCCGGCAGCAAGGGGGTGCATGTGGTGGTGCCGCTCACGCCCCAGGCAGAGTGGAGGGAAGCCAAGTCCTTCGCCAAGGCAATCAGTCAGCGGCTGGCCCGTGAGATGCCCGATACCTTCATCGCCACCGCCACCAAGGCCAAGCGCCACGAGCGTATCTTCATCGACTATCTTCGCAATTCGAAGGGGGCGACCAGCGTCGCCTGCTATTCGACCCGCGCCAAGGGCGAGGCCAGCGTCGCCGTCCCCATTCGCTGGAAGGAGCTCTCACCCCGCCTGACCCCGGCCCACTACCGCATCGACACCCTGCGCTCGCGGCTCGGGTCGCTGCGCAGCGACCCCTGGAAGGGCTATTGGGAATGCGACCAGACCATCGACCACGACATGCTCGAGGCACTCGAGTCCTGACAGGAGATGAACCATGCCACGTTCACTATGGAGCGGCACCATCAGCTTCGGTCTCGTCAATATCCCGATCCGCCTGTTCACCGCCGTCAGGGATCGCTCGATCCATTTTCACATGCTCACGCCGGATGGCTCATGTCGATTACGGCGCAAGCTCTACTGCCCCGAGACCGAAAAGGAGTATGACTTCTCCGAGGCCGCCAAGGGCTTCGAGGTGGCGCCCGGCGAGTACATCATCCTCGACAAGGAGCAGGTGGAGGAGCTCAAGCCCGAGAAGGGCGAGGACCTGGTCATCGAACAGTTCGTCGATGTCTCGGAGATCGATCCTATCTTCTTCGACAAAACCTACTATCTGGGGCCCGACAAGGGTGGCAAGCGCGCCTATCAGTTGTTGCTCGCCACGCTCGAGGAGTCGAAGAAGGTCGCGCTGGGGCAGTTCGTGATGCGCAACAAGCAACACTTCGTGGTGCTGCGCCCCTCCCAGGGCTCCCTGCTGATCCACACCCTCAACTACGCCGACGAGATCGTGCCACAGCAGGAAATCCCTGGCCTGGAGGAGTCCAGGAGCCGTGTCGCCAAGGAGGAGATGAAGATGGCCCGGCAGCTACTGGATGCCATGACCGGCCCGTTCGAACCTGAGCGCTTCACCGACGAGTTCACCGAGTCGGTCGAGGAGCTGATCGAGAAGGCGCGCAAGGGCAAGACCATCAAGACCGGCAAGGGGGGCAGCGGCAAGCGCAGGACCAACGTCGTCAATCTCACCGATGCCTTGCGGGGAAGCCTCGAGGCGGAGAAGAAGGGCGCCACGAAAAAGAGCACGCCAAAGAAGAGCGCCGCCTCATCGAAGAGCTCATCATCAAAGAGCTCCTCCTCGAAGAGCAGCGGCAATGCAGCGCCAGGCAGTAGCGGGGCTAAGCAAGACTCGGCGAAGAAGAAGGAGGGCAGCACCCCGAGAAAGCGGACGGCATCGAAGTAGCAGGCTCCAGGGCAAGTTACCTGCGCAGTGACATTTTTCTGTCACCTAATGCCTGGATCATGAGGTCACTCTTATACTCACGCTTGTCGCCCGCCCCCTACCGAGATTCGTGCCATGAACGACGCCCCCGCGCCAGCCCCTGAAACCGAGCCCCAGCGTCCGCTGCCCTACACCATCGCCCATCGGGGACTCTCGGCTCACGCCCCGGAAAACACCCTGAGCGCGGTGCGTGCCGCCCACCGCAGCGGCTGCAAGTGGGTGGAGCTCGACATTCAGCTGCTCGGCGATGGCACTCCGGTGATCTGGCATGACAACGGCGTGAGGCGCTGCTCGAACAGCCGCGGCAAACTGGCGCGACTGGATTTGGCACGTGCCAAGGCGCTGGATGTGGGCGTCTGGTTCGGGGCCGATTTCGTCGGGGAGCGCATCGCCACGCTCGAAGAGATGCTCTCGCTGCTCGACGAGCTCGAGATGGGGCTCAACCTGGAACTCAAGGTCAACCGTGGCCGCGACCCGCGCCTGCTGGTCGAGTCCGCCATGCCCATGGCACTGGCCGCCCTTCCTCCCGAACGCCTGGTGGTCTCCTCCTTCAACCCGGTGGCGCTGGAAGCGGCCCGCGACCTGCAGGCCGATCCCGACCGTCTGCGCCTGGGCCTGCTCTTCGAGAAGGCCCCGCGCGACTGGCTCCGGCAGGTCGAACGGTTCAAGGCCTATAGCTTGCATGTCGACTGGCGCAAGCTGAAGGAGACGCGTGCCCGTGAGATCAAGGAGGCGGGGGTGCAGCTGCTCTGCTATACCCCCAATGATCCCATCGCCTTCTCCAAGCTGTGGTCATGGGGAGTCGACTGCGCGATCAGCGACGACCCGCCGCTGTTCAATCGCCACCTGCCCAGCCAGACCGTGACAGGCGCGAATTGAGGCGCGCGAACTGATCCAGGTCAATTAACCGACACTCCTGTTCAAGCCGCCTGGGACGCTGGCCGATAGCCTTATGAAATGCAATGATATCGCTATCGGCAAGGACTCCTGAATGAACCCATCCACGATTATCGGCATGTTGGCCAGCATGCTGCTGCTGGCCAGCGTGCTGCTGTTCACCGCCGAATCGCCGGCCAGTTTCCTCAACCTGCCCGGGCTTGCCATCGTCATTACCGGCACCCTCGCCTCCACCTTCATCAGTTACCCACTGCGCGAGGTCGTGCGGGTGGTGCGCCTGGTGGGCATCGTCTTTCGCCGCGAGAACACCTACGCCCGCGACGACATCAAGGAACTGGTCGACATGTCGCGGCTGTGGTTCAAGGGCGATGTACGCGCGGTGGAGGAGGCACTGCAATCGACCCGCAATCCGTTTTTGCGCACCGGCATTCAACTGGTGATCGCCAATACCAAGGAGGGCGAAATTCTCGATCTGCTGCGCTGGCGCATTGCCCGGCTAAAGGCCCGCGAGCAGGCCGAGGCACAGATATTCCGGACCATGGCCACCTATGCCCCCGCCTTCGGCATGATCGGCACCCTGGTCGGGCTGGTGAACATGCTGGAAGTGATGGAGGCCGGCGATGTCGGGGTGATCGGCCCGCGCATGGCGGTGGCCCTGCTGACGACCTTCTACGGCATTCTGCTGGCCAACCTGCTCTTCAAGCCGATCGCGGTGAAGCTCGAACGGCGCACCGAGGAGCGCCTGATCGCCATGAACATGGTGCTCGAGGGTATCTCGTTGATCACCAAGCGCCGCCTGCCATCGTTCATCGAGGAGACCCTCAACTCCTTCATGGCCAACTATCAGGACGAGATCAACGACCGCTCGATGCCCCGCCGTGACGACGAGGCCGAGCAGCATGTCTGATCCGCGCCAGCATCAGGATCTGCTGCCGGGCAGCGGTGGCGAGGATGAGGGGGAGAGCTGGCTGATCAGCTATCTCGATGTGCTCACCCTGCTGATCACCCTGTTCGTGCTGCTACTCTCGTTGGCCGGCAACGGCTTGGCCGAGCAGGGCCAACTCGACTCGGGCCTCTCCAGTTCAGTGAGCGAAACCGACAGCCAGTCCCGCACGCAGTCCCAAGACGGCAGCCAGCTGGCCGGTCAGCTGGCTGTCGGCCTGCAACTTCGTCAGTCCGGCCTGCTGCCGCAACTCGAGGGGAGAATGCCATCCGGCGTCTCGGTCACGCAGGGCAGCGAGGGGGTGACGCTGCGCATCGACGACAACCTGCTGTTCGCCAGCGGCCAGGCCGATCTCACCGGCGAAGGCCGCCAGGTGCTGGCAGGGCTGCTCGAGACGCTACTTGCCTTCGATGGGCGTATCTCGGTGGAGGGCCACACCGACAACGTGCCGATCTCGACCAGCCACTTCCCGTCGAACTGGGAGCTCTCAGGCGCGCGTGCCATTGCCGTGGTGCGCTACCTGGAGCAGCGCGATATCGACGACTCGCGCCTGCGCGCCATCGGTTATGCCGATACCCAGCCCCTTGAGAGCAACGACACGGCCGAAGGCCGCGCCGCCAACCGGCGGGTCGAGTTGGTACTTCACGAGGGAACAAGTCGCTGAACCATCAGCTCAGCGTGGCCAGGATCGCGTCGATATCGAGGTGCTGCTCCAAGGTATCGGCCAGCCGGTCGAGTTCCGCCTGGCGATGCGCCTGGTAGTCCACCGCTGTGCCCCCAGCGAGACCGCAGCGGGCGAGCAGCGCCGTACAGGCCTGCGGCTGGTCGAACAGGCCGTGAAGGTAGGTGCCCATGATCTGACCGTCTTCGCTGACGGCACCGTCGGGCCGGCCGCCCAGCTCGACAAGCGGGCGCTCCAGCGCAGGTCCCTGGCTCACGCCGTTGTGGATCTCGTAGCCGCTGATCGGCACGCCCTCGGCTAGCAAGCGCCCACTTACGTTGCGCAGCTGCTTGCCCGCCACCATGCGCGTCTCGAGATCGAGCAGCCCCAGGCCGAGGGAGGAACCTGGCGAGCCTTCCAGACCATCCGGATCGTGGACCATACGGCCCAACATCTGGAAGCCGCCGCAGATGCCCAGCAGGTGGCCGCCATAGCGTAGATGGCGCTGAATTGCAGCCTCCCAGCCCTGAGCACGCAGCCACTCAAGGTCGGCTCGGGTGCTCTTGCTGCCGGGCAGAATGATCAGATCCGCCGGCGGGATCGCCTGGCCGGGCCCCACGAAGCTGAGTTCGACTTGGAGATGCAGGCGCAGCGGATCAAAGTCGTTGTGGTTGCTGATGCGCGGCAGCGCCGGCACCGCCACCTTGAGCGTGGCACCCTGCCCCACCCGACCGCTGCGGCCAATGCTGTCCTCGGCGTCGAGCAATAATCCCTGCAGATAGGGCAGCGTCCCATATACCGGCTTGCCGGTACGCTCGGTGAGCCAGTCGAGGCCCGGTTCGAGCAGGGCGATATCGCCGCGGAAGCGGTTGACGATAAAGCCACGGGTACGTGAGCGCTCGCTCTCGCTGAGCAGTTCCAAGGTACCTACCAGTTGGGCGAACACCCCGCCGCGGTCGATGTCGCCGACCAGCAATACCGGGCAGTCGACCATCTCGGCGAAGCCCATGTTGGCGATGTCGTTTGCCCGCAGGTTGATCTCCGCCGGGCTACCCGCCCCCTCGGCGATGATCACATCAAAGCGTGACGACAGCGCCTGCCACGCCGCCAGCACGCTGTCCCGCGCGGTGCGCTTGTAGGCGTGATAATCCAGGGCGTCCATGTGGCCGTGCACCCGCCCGCGCAGGATCACCTGGGCACCGCGGTCGCTCTCCGGCTTGAGCAGCACCGGGTTCATGTCGCTGTGGGGCTCGACGCCTGCCGCCAGCGCCTGCAGCGCGGTGGAGCGGCCGATCTCGCCGTCATCCACGGTTACGGCGCTGTTGAGCGCCATGTTCTGCGGCTTGAATGGCGCCACCGACACGCCGCGCCGCGCCAGCGCCCGGCACAGCCCCGCCACTACCGTGCTCTTGCCGGCATCCGAGGTGGTGCCCTGGATCATCAAGGTCGCCATGGGTTATAGCTCTATGCCTTTCTGGGCTTTTACCCCCTGCTCCTTGAAGGCATGCTTGACCACTTTCATCTCGGTGACGGTGTCGGCCAACTCGATGAGCTGCTCGGGGGCGTAGCGGCCAGTGACCACGGCGTGCTGCATTTCCGGGCGAGCCTGCAGGTCGTCGAGTACCCGGTCGAGATCGAGATATTCGTAGCGCAGGGCAATGTTGAGTTCATCGAGCAGCACCAAGTCGAAGCTAGGATCGCTGAGCATGCCGCGGGCCACCTCCCAGGCGGCTTCGGCGGCCTGGATGTCGCGCTCGCGATCCTGGGTATCCCAGGTGAAGCCCTCGCCCATCACGTGGTACTCCACGCCGGGCTGACGGCGGAAGAAGGCTTCCTCGCCGGTCTCCCGAGTACCCTTGATGAACTGCACCACGCCTGCCTTCATGCCGTGGCCAAGCGCCCGGGCCAACATGCCGAAACCGGAGCTGCTCTTGCCCTTGCCGGGGCCGGTGAGCACCAGCAGCAGACCCTGCTCCTTCTGGGCGCTGGCGATGCGCTCGTGCATGATCTTCTGCTTGGCGGCCATGCGCTGGGCGTGGCGCTGGGGGTCCTTGGCATTCTCTCGCATGGGGGTCACTCCTCTGTGAAGCGCAGCGGCTCGCCGCGGAAGATGGCGGCGGTTAGCGCCGGCGCCGAGGGGAAGTAGCCGTGGAAATAGCTGGCCACCAGCCGGTCTGCGACATAAACCGGCTCGGCGGGGCTGCCGGCCAGGCGTCGGGCGTGGGCGGCAGGTACCAGCGACGTTTCCAGCAGCGAGTGGTGATAGGTGTGGCCACGCAGCTCCCCGGCTTCGGTCGCCAGGCTCTGCAGCCCAAGCGCACTGAGCTTACCGACCATGCGCACCGTGCCGGGCAGCAGCCCCAGCATGGTGTTCTCGCGGCCATCCCCATCGGTCAGGGTTTCCATGCACGCCATCAACCCACCGCACTCGGCCAGGATCGGCCTGGCGGCAGCGTGATGGGCGCGAATCGCGGCAAGCATCGGCGCGTTGGCGGCGAGCCTCTCCGCATGAAGCTCCGGGTAGCCGCCGGGCAGCCACAGGGCGTCGCACCCGGGTAGCGCGTTGTCGGCCAGCGGCGAGAAGAAGCGCAGCTCGGCGCCCATCTGGGTCAGCAGGTCGAGATTGGCGCGATAGAGGAAGGCGAAGGCGTCATCACGGGCCACGGCGATGCTCATCCCTGCGAGCAGCTTCGGCGGTGGCTCGGGAGCCTCGGCTTCGAGCGCCACCTTGGCCGGCAGGCGGTCGAGGCCCGCTTCCCTCAGCACCTCGGCGGCGGCATCGAGCTGAGCGTCGAGACCCGCCAGTTCGCTGGCCTGCACCAGGCCCAGATGGCGGTCGGGAATCTTCATCGCCTCGCTGCGTGGAATCGCACCGAGCAGCGAGAGCCCCGTCGGCATGCTCTCCGCCAGCAGCCTTCCGTGGCCGGGGCTGCCGACACGGTTGGCGATCACCTCGTGGATGGCGAGCTCGGGATGGTAGTTGGCAAGCCCTTGGGCCACGGCGCCGAAGGTCTGGGCCATGCCCCAAGCGTCGATCACCGGCAGCGCCGGCAGCCCGGCCAGGATCGCCAGATCGGCGCTGGACGGGTCGCCGTCGAACAACCCCATGGAACCCTCGACCAGGATCAGGTCGGCGTCTCGGGCCGCCTCGGCCAGGCGCCAGCGGCACTCGTCCTCTCCGGTCATCCAGGGATGCAGCTGGTAGACCGGCTGGCCAGAGGCCACTTCCTGCACCATGGGGTCGAGGTAGTCGGGGCCGTGCTTGAACACCCTGACCTTGCGGCCGGCGTTGCGGTGCAGCCGCGCCAGCGCGGCGGTGACCATGGATTTGCCCTGGCCGGAGCCGGGAGCGGTAATCAGGGCGGCATGGGCCTCGCCGCAAATCGTCGAAGTCGTCATATCACCTCACGGGTACGAAAACGGGGGCGCCATCGATCTCGGCGGTGGCCAGGCGCTGGCCGTAGAGCCGCTCCAAGGCAGCGGGCACCAGCATGCTTGCCGCCGGCCCCCAACACGCCTCGCCATCGGGGTAGAGCAGCAGCAGATGGTCGCACCAACGCGCCGCCAGGTTGAGGTCGTGCAGGCACATCATCACCGCGCGGCCTTCGGCGGCCTGCTCGGCGAGCAGCGCCATCACCGCGGTCTGGTGATGCAGGTCGAGGTGGTTGCTGGGCTCGTCGGCGAACCAGATCTGCGGCGCCTGGGTCAGCACCGTGGCGATGGCCAGGCGCTGCCTCTCGCCGCCCGAGAGCGTGCTCACCAGGCGCTCGGCCAGGTGGTCGACGTCGAGTCGCTCGAGTGCCGCCTCGGCCAGTCGAAGATCCTCGCCACCCTCCATCTGCCATGCCGAGAGCCACGGGTGGCGGCCGATCAGCGCCGTCTCGCGCACCGTGGCGGGAAAACCATCATGGCGCTCCTGGAACACTAGCCCCAGCGTACGCGCCACCTGCCGACGACCGAGCGACGCCAACGAACGACCGTCGACAAGCACCTGCCCCCTGCGCGGTGAGCGCAGACCGGCCAGGGTATGCAGCAAAGTCGTCTTGCCGGCGCCGTTGGGGCCGAGCACGCCCCACACCTGACCCGGCTCGACACTGAGTGTCAGCGACCGACCGTCGCGGCGCTCCGGCACGTCGATCACCAGCTCGCGAATCTCGAGGCGGTTCATCAGCGGCTCCGATACAGCAAGTAAAGGAAGGTGGGCACGCCGAGCAGCGCGGTAATCACACCCACCGGCAGCTGCTCCGGGGCGATAAGCGTGCGCGCCAGGGTATCGGCCAGCACCAGCAGGGTGCCGCCGGCCAGGGCGCAGGCCGGCAGGATCAGGCGCTGATCGTTGCCCAGTACCAGGCGCAGCATATGTGGCACTACCAGCCCGACGAAACCGATGCTGCCGGCAGTGGTCACCGCCGTGGCGGTGAGCGCGCTGGCAACCAGATATATGGTCCACTCCAGCGGTTTCACGTTGACACCCAGGGCAGCGGCCTGCAGTGGCCCTCGGGCCATGACATTGAGGCTGCGCCCCAGCGGCAGCAGCAGCAGGCAGATCAGCAGCAGCAGCGCCAGCGGTGGCCAGGGGGAGCGCGAGTAGGAGAGATCACCCATCAGCCAGTAGAGCATGCCGGGCAGCCGTTCGGCGGGGCTTGTCGCCAGCATCAGGGTGATCACCGCCCCCCAGCCGGCAGCCACCACCACCCCGGTGAGCAGCAGCCGCGAGGGCGTCCAGCTACCGGTGCCGTGGGCCAGGCCGAAGACCAGCAGCATTGAGAGAAACGCCCCGGCGAAGGCGGAACCGGTGATCACGGCCCCGCCAAGCCCCGCCAGCATTGCCGCCAGCGCCCCCACCGAGGCGCCACCGGAAAGGCCCAGCACGTAGGGGTCGGCCAGCGGGTTGCGCAGCAGCACCTGCATCAGGGCACCGGCTACGGCAAGCAGGCCACCCACGGCGAAGGCCGAGAGCGAGCGCGGCACACGCAAGTCGAGGATCAATGTACGCGCCAAGGGGCTACCCTCGCCACGCATTACCGCCCACACGTCGCCGAGCGACAGTGCCGCGCTGCCCACCGTGACCGACAGCAGCAGCGCCGCCAGCCCCAGCAGGGCCAACGCGGCCAGCGGTGGCCATAGCGAGCGCCGGGGCATCGCCATGCTGGCCTCAGCGCTTGTCGCGGGCACGGTCGAGCTTCTCGCAGAACAGTCGGCTGCCTTCGAGCAGCCGCGGCGTGGGCCGCTGGATCAGCGACGGCGGCACGAAGTAGAGGTTGTCGCGCTCGATCGCCGTCAGGCTCGGGTACTGCTCCCAATGCGTCAGCCAGCCGCGGTTCTCCTCGCCCATGCCGCCGGCCAGTATCGCCTCGGGGTCGGCGGCGAGCACCGACTCGTCGTCGATGCGCGGCACCAGCCGTGAGAGTTCACCGAAGACATTGACGCCGCCACACAGGGTCAGCACCTTGCCGATCAGGTGCTCGTCGTTGATGGTCATCAGCGGCTCGTCCCACACCTGATAGAACACCGGCACCGGCTCGGCGTCGGCGTAGCGCTCGGCAAGTTCCGCCATTCCATCACGAAACTCGCTGGCCACACGCTCGCCCTCTTCCCGGGTATCAGCCAGCAGCGCCAGCAGCTCGATGGCACTGGAAACGCCCTCGAAGTCTCGTGGCTCGATATAGAACACCGGCATGCCCAGCGCCTCGATGGTCTCGAGCTGCTCGGGTGGGTTGCCGGTCATCCAGCCGATCACCAGGTCCGGATTCAATGTCACCAAGGCTTCCAGATCCATGCGAGTGTGGCTGCCTACGGACGGCACCTCTTGCGCCTCGGGCGGGTAGTCGCTGTAGGCCACCACCGCGACTACCTTCTCACCCGCTCCGGCGGCAAACACCAGCTCGGTGGCGCCAGGAGAAAGCGCGGCAATGCGGCTGGCCGGTGCCTCCAGGCACACCTCGCGGTCGCGGTCGTCGATGACACAGAGCGAATCAGCGCGCGCCTCGCCGGCCCCCAGACCTGACAGGACCAGGGCCAGCCAAGCACCGGAAAATGCAGCGGGGCCAAGGGCCCCGCCGAACCGGCCGCTACTGGCCGAAGTGAACACTGACGAAGGCCGCACGGCCGGCGTTGAGGTAGTCACGTGAGGTTTCGTACTCCTTGTCGAGTGCGTTCTCAACAGTGAAGCGAGCCGACCACAAAGGGGCGAACTGCCAGCCGGCACGCAGGTTGACCAGCCCGAAGCCGCCGAGGCGTTCTTCGTTCACGGCATCATTGTAGCGGTGATTCTGTACCACCCAAGAGCCACCCAGGCTCCACTCACCCAACTCACGGTCGACATCCAGGCGCATGCTTTGAGAAGCACGGCGCTGCAAGCGGTTGCCGGTCTCGCGGTTCTCGGGGTCGAGATAGGTGAGTGCCGCGGCCAAGGTCCAGTCATCGATCTGGGTGCCTGCGGAAAGTTCTATCCCACGAATGCGTGCCTCGTTGATGTTCATCGGCGTCCACAAACCACTATCGGTGGGCGCCCAGGCGATCATGTCGTCGAGATCGGTCTGGTAGACGGCCAGATCCCAGAAGTAGTGCTGATACTGCCCGCGAATGCCGACTTCGACACTCTCGGAGGTTTCCGGCCCCAGCTTGGGATTGCCGCTGCCCGGCCAGTAGAGATCATTGAAGGTGGGCGCCTTGAAGGCGGTGCCATAGCTGGCGCGCAGCGTATGGTAATCGTCCAGCGCGAAGCCCAGTGCCAGGTTGCCCGTCACTTCGTCGCCGAAGTCCGCATAGTCGTCGTAGCGCAGGCTGGCCTGGACGGTGAACGGGGCGAAATCGAACAGTGCCTGGGTGAAAACAGCGATATTGTCACGGCTGTCACGGTCGTAGTCATTGCTGCTGGAGACACGATCCTCGGCGTACTCGGCACCGGCAATCAGCTCATGGGCGCCCATGTCGAAGGTGTTCTCCCAGCGCGCGGTACGCGTACGGGTGTCGATCGCCGAGACACTGGCCGGACTCCACTGTGTCGCATCGCTGTAGTTGTCGCTCTCGTCGCGCGCCTCGCTCAGGGTCACGCGGCTGCGCCAGTGATCGGTGATCGGCAACTCGCCGTAGACGCCCGCCACCTGCTGGACGAAATCGATCTCACCGGTATCGTATTCGCTGTTCCCTCGGGCGCGCAGTGCCAGTACCCCGATTTCGCCCCCCCCGTCAAAGATGTGCGAAAGCCGCGCGAAGCCGGTGGTGTTATCGAACCCTTTATCCTCACCCTCGCGCCTAATCGCGGCGCCATCGGTGGAGAAGTGGCTGCCGGCGAAGCTGTAGCGGGTACCGCCACTGCTACCGGACAGTCCCGCCGTATAGCGCTGGGTATCGAACGAGCCGCCTCCGGCCGAGATGAAGGGTTGAGGAGCCCCCTCTTCTCCCTCGCGAGTGAGCAGTTGCACCACCCCGCCCACGGCGTCGGCCCCATATAGACTGCCACGCGGGCCGCGTACGATTTCGGCGCGCTGGAACATGCGCGGATCGAGATACTGCCAGGAAGCCCCGCCGGCAGTGGCCGAGCGCAGCCGGATGCCATCGATCATCAGCAGCGTCGAGTCGTTGCTGGTGCCGCGAATGTAAACGCTGCTGCTCTTGCCGTAGGTGCCATTGCTCTGAATATCCACCCCCGGCTGGCCGCGCAGCAGCTCGGTCAGGCTGGTGGGATCCTGGCGGCGCAGGGTGGCCTCGTCGAGCACGGTGACCGAAGCGAGACTCTGCTCGGCGGTACGGGGAGCAAGCGCTGCCGTGACCACCACGGGATTGAGCGTGAGCGACTCGTCCCGGGCGGCAGTGTCAGAGGGGGATTGGGCGACTGCCGCCAATGGCGCGCAGCACAGGCACAACGCGGCCAGGTTGTGGCCGGTAATTCTGCTTTTCATGGTGTTTCCCTTGCTCGCCGTGCTCACCCGCACGGCCGGATTCTTTTAATTGCCGGTGCAATGGGAAACGAAGGGATAGGGTAAACGAGGTGCGCGATCCGCCCTGCCCCTGGGCCGCCCACCGCAACCAGGTATGCTCTCAAGGCCGGTCTCCGGGCTTGCGAGCGAAGCGATGGATCGCTTGCGGACCGTCGCCTTCCCATGCGCTGAGGCGCACAGTGGCAACTTGACGGACCTTGACTCGCTTACCGTTGCGGGGGCAGCGTCGGAATGACTGAAAAGCGCACCGACTTCCCGTTTAACCTGGCATGTGCCAGGCACCTGTGAGAGCGCGTAACCTAGCAACAAGGCCACCAGGCGTCAACGCAGTGCAGCGAGCCGCCGCTAGATCAATGGCTTGACCAGGCCATGGCGCACATGCCAGACCGCTTTCGAGCGCGCGGCAGCGTCTTGGGCAAGCCAGCCATTGAGGTCGCGAAGGCGGCGAGCGACAGGTGACATGGGCACGATGCCTCGCCCCATCTCCAGCATGACAAGCACCACCGCAGCGTTCTGCTCGACCTCCCAGTCCCGCAAGTCGTCGAGGGTCGAACACAACTCCGCCCTGAGTCGGTCGTTGTCGCTTGAGCGGTGAAGCGCTGTCTCGATCCAGCGCTCCCACCCCTCGAGCACCAGGCAGCCTTGCCCGTCGGCATGGCCTCGCCACTCCTCGAGCATCTTGCCGTCATAGGCCGAATGCCAGCATGGCGACGCAACCCGCGCGTTTACCGCGGCACGCTTGCCGGCGCAGGTACCGCCGATGAAGAACAGCATTGCCACTCCCCCTGCCGATGGATGAAGGTGAGCTGGCGCCCCTCACCCTGGTTGACGCTCCCCTCCCAGAAGTCGACCCCCTCGAAGCGCCGGCGCAGCTCACGGATCACGCCGCCATGGGCCACCGCAAGCACCTGGCGGTGACCTTCGGCCTCGGCTCTTGCCAGCAGGTCGACGAACCAGGCCTCGAGACGCGCCCGCAACTGGGCCGCCGACTCACCACCGGGCGGCGCCTGCTCGCCACGACTATCGATCCAGGCACGATAGGCGGGCCGCTGCTCGAGTTCATCATAAGTCCGCCCTTCGTAATCGCCGAAATCGAGTTCACGCAAGCGAGCATCGAAGCGTGGCGCGTGAGCATGGGCATGCCCCTCCATGACGTGCGCCAGGGACTGGCGGCAGCGGATCAGGTCGCTACAGTAGAGAGCGTCGAACGCAAGCGGGCTCAGCGCCTCGCGCAGCGTGTCCAGCGCCGGCAAGGCATCCGGCAGCAGCAGCGGGATATCGCGCTGGCCCTGGTAGCGCCGCTCCCGGTTCCAGCGCGTCAGCCCATGACGGACGACCACCAGATCCAGCCGATCAGCAACAGCCATAACTCTCCTCCCTCGATTGCAGCGCCCACGATATCGCCGTTGACTCCCTTGAAGCTTCGCACCATCAGCAGCGCGTAGAGCAGCAGAAATGGCAGTAGCGCCCCGCACAGCAGCAACCAGCCCGGCTGCACCGCTTCCGGAAAGAGCAGACCAAGTGCGACAAGCGGCACGAGGGAGAGCAGCAGATCGCGCGCTCCCAGATGCCGCTTCCAGGTCCAGGCCAGGCCCTCGGGTCGCGCCGCCGGCGCCAGCACCAGCAGTGCCACGGCGCAAAAGCGCCCCAGGGCGATGATCGCAATCAACATACCGAGACTCACCCCAGCCACGAGCAATGCCCACAGTAGTGCCCCTTTCCAGGCCAGCAGAAAGAGCAGTGCTATGATGCCGAAACTGCCGACATGGGGATCCTTCATGATCGCGAAGCGACGCTCGAGCGGTGCATTGCTGCCCAGCGCATCGGCCAGATCCATCACGCCATCCAGGTGCAATCCACCGCTCAGCGCCACCCACAGCGAGAGCAGCGCAAGCGCCAGCAGCGGCATCGGCAGCCAGCTGTCGAGCCACTGCCCAGCCAGTGCCAGGATGCCTCCCAGCAGCGCTCCCACCAATGGATAGCAACGCACCGCCCAGCGGCTGGTCGCAGGCGTCCAGGGACACTCGACCGGTATCGGCAAGCGGGTCAGGAACTGGATCGCCAGCAGTAGACCATGGCCGGCATCTCTCATTGGGCGCGCTTCCATGTCTGGGCAAGACCGGCGACGATCTGGATGACCTCGTCGGCCTCTTTGGCGACCAGGCGGTGTATGCGCTGCAGGAATGCCAGGTAGCGCCAAGTCTCATCATCAGTGGGCGGCTGACCCTCGTTGATATCGTTGGAGACGATCACCAGCGCAATACCCCGAGCGCGGGCCTCCTCCAGCAGTGCCCTCATCATCGCCTCCCCCTGCGTCTCGTCAAGCGCACTGTCGTACAGCCACTGGCTTGCCCACAGCGTCAGACAGTCGAGCAGCAGCGTGCTGCCGGATTCCACCTGTGCCAAGGCCGCGGCAATATCCACCGGCGCTTCGAGGGTCGTCCAGCTTGGCCCGCGCGAATGACGATGGCGTGCGATGCGCTCGCCCATCTCGCCATCCGACACCCTGGCAGTCGCCAGATAGTAGAGTCCGCCAGCGCGCACGCGCTGCCACTCGAGCGCCAGGGATTCCGCCACAGCGCTCTTGCCGGAGCGCGCCCCTCCACTGATGAAGGCGATCATGCCTGACTCCGCCAGGCCGCCAGGGCCATCAACAGACGCGCGTTATCGGCTCGCGTGCGCACCGCCACCCGTAGCCAGGCGCCCGAAATGCCGGCGAAGTTGTGGGTGTGGCGCGCAAGGATGCCCTCCTGCAGCAGGAACTCGAACAACCGTGGCGTCGCCTGGGGGCGGCGGGCATCCTGGAACAGCAGGAAGTTGACCTGTGATGGCACCACCCGAAACGCCATTTCTTCCAGCGCCTGGCGCAGCCGCGGCAGTTCGGCCGCAAGCCAGTCATGGGTGCGCTGGACGTATGCACGATCCTCGAGCAGCGGCGCGACCAGATCAGCGGCGAGAGAATTGATGCTCCACGGCATCTGCCGGTCGGCGGCGCGCTGCACCGTCTCGGCATTCGCCAGCAGATAGCCGAGCCGCAACCCGGGAATCGCGTAGAGCTTGGTCAGCGAGCGCAGCAGGATCAAGTTGTCGTAGCGGGACAACAGCGGGGTCAGCCGCGCCTCGAAGGACAGGAAGTCGACGAAGGCTTCATCTACCACCAGCGTGCAGCCATGCTCGCGGCCTGCCTGGAGCATGCGCTCGATCAAGTCCCGCTCGATGAGGGTGCCAGTGGGATTATTGGGCCGGCATAGCAACACCACCCCTGCGTCTTGCATCGCCCCGATGGCGCTGGCCTCCTCCAGAGAAAAATGAGGGGCCTCTAGCGCCAACGTGCGGACTTCGAGGCCATAGTGACGACAGGCCCGGTCATACTCGCCGAAAGTGGGCTGTATGATCACCGCCCGCCCGGGACCTGATCGCCTTGCATGCAGGGCCACGGCGAGAAAGATCGCTTCTGCCCCACCGTTGGTCAGCAGCACCCGGTCGACAACGACGCTCTCAGCGTCGGCAATCGCCTGGCGCGCATGGACGTAGCGCGGATCGGGATAGCGGGCGAGACCATCGAGGGTGGCGGACGCGCGCTGCGAAAGCCATGCGGGTGGCCCCAGCGGATTGATATTGGCACTGAAATCGATCAGCTCATGGTCGCTTGCCAGACCGAAACGAGCCAGCAGCGGTTCGGGTTGCCCGCCATGGCTTGGCCACTCATCGATCATCGTCTCTCCCAGCTTTGCCATTATCCGCTCCAATGCAAGCCTATCGGCACGAACGCGACCAACGCTATCAACACAACCAACAGCACGACGAAACCGATCCAGCCGGCGTGCATCAGCTGAATGGTGCGGCGGATATGCTCAACATGCAGAGGCTCGCTCGGCTCGCCCAGGGTCGCACGCTGCGAAACGTGACCCGCATAGACATTGGTGCCCCCCAGTTGTACGCCGAGCAGCCATGCCACCATCGCCTCGGGCCAGCCGGCGTTGGGGCTCGGATGGCGCGGTGCGTCACACCAAGTGCCTCTCAGCGCCCCTTGCATACGCGCACCGGGCACTCCCCATGCCGCCAGCCACAGGGTCAAAGCGGTCAGTCGTGCCGGTATCCAGTTGGCCAGATCATCGAGCTTGGCCGAGGCGTAGCCAAAATCGGTGTGGCGTTCATTGCGATAGCCAACCATCGAGTCCAGCGTATTGATCGCCTTGTAGGCGAGCGCTAGCGGGGCGCCGCCCAGCAGCGCCCAGAACAGCGGCGCGGTGATGCCATCGACGCCGTTCTCGGCCACCGTCTCCACGCTGGCACGGACCACCCCGGCCTCGTCGAGTTCGCGGGTGTCGCGGCCGACGATCATCGACAGCGCCTGTCTCGCGCCCACCAGGTCGCCCTCTCCCAAGGGCACGGCGACCGCCAGGGCAGCATCGCGCAGCCCCTTGATGGCAAGCGTCGTTGCCAGCAACCACAGTTCGGCCAGCAGGCCAAGCCAGGGGTGCAGGCGCGTCAGCATCACGATGATACCCCAGGCAAGCGCATAGACGCCGAGCACTACCGTGAGCGTGAGCAGCAGGCCCTTCGCTCGCCGGGCAGCAGGCGAGCCTGAATTCCATCTGCGCTCCAGATACGCGATGACGTGACCCATGCCGACCACCGGGTGCGGCAGAGTGCGCGGATCACCGATCAGTAGATCGAGAGCAATGGCCAGCAAAAGCAGAACCAGCAGTGACCCGCTCAGTGGCTCGACGCTCATGGGCTGGGCGCGTCTCGCCCCACGCCCGCCGAGGCGAAGGTGGCCATCTCCGAAAGCATGCGCGTCGCCGCCTGCAGTATCGGATAGGCCAGCGCCGCCCCGGTACCCTCACCAAGGCGTAACTCAAGATCGAGCAGCGGCTCGCCCTCCAGCAGCGCCAGCGCAACCTCATGCCCAGGCTCGCGGGAGCGGTGGCCGAAGATCATCGCACGGCGCGCCTCGGGACGCAGCCGGCAGGCGACCAGCGCTGCCACCGTGGCGATGAAGCCATCCACCAGCACCGGCGTGCGGCGAGCTGCCGCGCCCAGATAGGCCCCGGTCATGGCAGCGATCTCGAGCCCACCCAGCTTGGTCAACACCTCGAGCGGATCCTCGGCATCCGCCCGGCGCCCCTCGATGGCACGCTCGATGACCGAGCGCTTGTGAACCAACCGCTCAGCCTCGATTCCGGTACCGGGACCCACCAGCTCATCCAGCGGACTGCCGCTGAGTACCGCCAGCAGCGCACTACTGGCGGTGGTGTTGGCGATCCCCATCTCGCCGACGATCAGACAGCGGCAGCCGGCCTCCAGGGCGCGGTTGGCGGCGCGAATACCCACCTCGATGGCGCACACCGCCTGCTCGCGGGACATGGCGTCTTCGCAAACGATGTTGGCCGTGCCTGGCCTGACCTTGTCATGCACCAAGCCATCCCCTTCGAGCTGACTTGCGACCCCTACGTCGACGACCTCCAGACGCGCGCCGATCTGCCGGGCGAAGGCGTTGATCGCCGCCCCGCCGGCGACGAAGTTGGCCACCATCTGCGCGGTGACCTCCTGGGGGAAAGCCGAGACGCCCTCGGCGGCCACGCCATGATCGGCGGCAAACACCAGCACTCCGGGCGGCGCGACCTTGGGAAAGTCCTGCCCGGTGATGTGGGCAAGCTCGACGGCTAGTGACTCCAGTCGCCCCAGGCTGCCCGGCGGCTTGGTCAAGGTGTCGAGATAGGCGGCCACACGCTTGCCGGCCTCGCGATCGGGCCCGGCAAGGGTGGCTAGGGTAGCGTTCAGCACGGCGGCTCCTGGGAAAAACAAAGCGACGATATTAGCAGATGTCTTACAGCGTGCAGGCTTGTGAGCCTCTGGCCGCCTCACTATACTGTATTTATTTACAGTTATCTCTCGACGACATGCGAAGGCAGGAGGAGCCCATGAGCTCGCAGAAGCCGCAACCTTCACTGGCGCGCAAGGGCCGGGGCGCCACCTTCGATCCCCACAACCGCTTTGCGCCTACCCAGAGCGAGGCCGTCGACGATGGCTGGTGGCAGGAGGAGGCGCCACTGCGTATCGCCACCGAGGTGCGCGACGAGGCGACCAAGAGCGCGCTCTCCTGGAACCGTTCGCCGGACTTGGGCTTCGACCGCTCGATCAATCCCTACCGCGGATGCGAGCATGGCTGCATCTATTGTTATGCCCGGCCAAGCCATGCTTACTGGGACCTCTCGCCCGGGCTCGATTTCGAGACCAAGCTGATCGCCAGGACCGGGCTGGTGGAACGTCTGAAGGAGGAGCTATGCAAGCCGGGCTACGTATGCCGGCCGATCAACCTCTCGGGCAATACCGACTGCTATCAACCCCTCGAGGCCGAGCGCGGTACCACCCGGGCGATTTTGGAACTGCTGCTGGAGTGCCGCCACCCGGTCACGCTGGTGACCAAGAGCGCCCTGATTCTGCGTGACACCGACCTGCTCGCTGCCATGGCGGAGAAGCGCCTGGTGCGGGTGTTCGTCAGCTTGACCAGCCTCGATGCCGAGCTGAAGCGCTCTCTGGAACCACGCACCGCCTCGCCCCAAGCGCGCCTTAGGGTGATCCGCGAGCTGAACATCGCCGGCGTGCCGGTGGGCACGCTGCTGGCCCCGATGATCCCCGGCCTCAACGACCATGAGCTCGAAAAGCTGCTCGAGGCCGCCAGCCGCGCCGGCGCGCGCACCGCTGGCTGGGTGCTGCTGCGCCTGCCCCATGAGGTCGCGCCGCTGTTCGAGGCCTGGCTTGCCGAACACTATCCCGAACGTGCCGCCAAGGTGATGAGCTTGATGCGACAATGCCGCGGGGGCGAGACCTATGACGCCCGGTTCGGCAATCGCATGCGCGGCGAAGGGGTCTTTGCCGAGCTGCTCTCCCAGCGCTTTCGCAAGGCGAGTCGCCGGCTCGGCATGCAGGATCGCGCCGAGATGGGGCTCGATTGCAGCGGCTTCCGTCCGCCCCACGCCCAAGGCGACCTGTTCACCTGACGACGACTCCCTTGGGTAAGATGGCGCGCATACAAATGATAGGGAATAGACGCGATGAGCGCCGCTCACGGCAAGCCACTGCTAGCACTCTGGCACTGGCCCGCCGATGGTGAGCCGCACCTCGCCAAGGCTGAGGGGCGCCTGCGCTTCAAGCGCTTCGCGGTCGGAGAGCGCTAGCGTGAAGTCGCCCTGTAGCGCGACGCCGTACTGACGCCGTCCGCCGGCTGGCGTACCCTTTACTCGAATGCCCTCTACACGAATGCCACCAGCATGTCCTACCGGGAGTCCGCATGAGCGATCGCGAAACGCGCCACAAACAGGCGATGCAGAAGCTGAAGACGCATGTCGACGAAAAGGCCGCCATGGCCACCGAGCAGCGTGGCCTGCTGCTGGTCTTCACCGGCAATGGCAAGGGCAAGACTACCGCCGCCTGGGGCACGGTGACCCGCGCGCTGGGCTACGGCTATTCGGTGGGGGTCATCCAGTTCATCAAGGGACTCTGGGAGTGCGGTGAACGCGAACGACTGCATGACGACGCCAACCTGCAGATGGCGGTGATGGCCACCGGATTCACCTGGGACACTCAGAATCGCGAGAGCGATACCCAAGCCTGCCTGGAAGCCTGGCGCGAGGCGGAAAGGATGCTGTCCGACCCCTCGCTCTATCTGGTGGTGCTCGACGAGATCACCTACATGCTCAAGTTCGGCTATCTTGACATCGATGTAGTCAAACGCGCCTTGGAGCATCGCCCACCGGAACAGACCGTCATCGTGACGGGACGTAACGCTCACCGTGAACTGGTGGCCATGGCCGATACGGTTACCGAGATGCAGGAGGTCAGGCATGCCTTCAATAGCGGAGTCCAGGCTCGGCGCGGCATCGACTATTAAGCATAGAGCATGTAAACATGCGGGCATGAACTGGTAACGTTGACGGCAACGGGAGTATCGTGCTGTCTATACGGTCAACAATCGATAAGGAGCGTTACATGAATGCCAAGGAAATTTTCGACATGGTGTTGAAACAGGCAACCGGCGGGCGCGTTGACAGCAACAATGTGTTCGATCGGCTGGCCCAGTCGCTCTCCTCTCAGTCCACGGACGCCAAAGGCGCCTACGGCGGGGGCGACAATGTCGAGCTGCGCAGCCTGGTGAGCGGCGGCATGCTGGGACTGCTGCTCGGCACTAGACCTGGCCGCAAGCTGGGCGGCAAGGCGCTCAAGTACAGCATGATCGCAGGCCTAGGCGTCTATGCCTGGAACGCCTGGCAGGAGTATCAGTCGCAGCAGCATGGCGAACGCACCCCAGACCAGGGCCCCTCGCTAAAGCAACTGCAGGGAGCGGCGCAGGAGCAGCGTAGCCTGCTGCTATTGCAGGCGATGATCATGGCCTCGCGGGCCGATGGCAATTTCGATGATACCAAGAAAGCCAAGCTGACCGAGCAGATCGATGCCCTGGGTGCCGACACCGAACTACACGCCTGGGTCGAGGAGCAGTTCCAGGCACCGCTCGATTTCGAATCCTTGGCACGTCAGGCCGATTCGCATCAGGCGGCCCGCGAGATCTACATGGTCAGCGTGGCGATGATCGAAGGGCAGCCCCCGGTGGAACGGCCGTGGCTGGAAGAGCTGGCCAAGGCGCTGGGTCTTTCGCCAAGCGAGGCACGCGAGCTGCAACGCCAGGCCCTGGCCTAAAAAAACGGCGGCCCTAGGGCCGCCGTGAAGAAAAGGTCAGAGCGCCTGACCGAGAGAGACTTTTCATACGCCCCGCTTGTCGGGGCGCTTCGATGTAAGACCAACGTCAGATTTCGAAGCCCAGTCCGAAATCCTCTGCAGATATTGCCATCAGCGAACCGGCGCCCGCCTGGATCATCTGGGCATGGGCGCGGGTACGCGGCAGCAACCGCTGGTAGAAGAAGCGAGCGGTGTCGAGCTTGGCCTTGTAGAAGGCTTCCTCACCGCCCCCGAGTGCCTGGCTTGCCTGCTTGGCGGCCCGCGCCCATAGATAGGCCAGCGTCACATAACCGGAGTACATCAGGTAGTCGACGCTCGCCGCACCGACTTCTTCGCGATCCTGCATCGCCTTCATGCCCACGCCCATGGTCAGCTCGCCCCATTCGGCGTTGAGCTTGGCCAGGGGCCCGACGAACTCCTTGAGCGCGGCGTTATCGGCCTCTGCCTGGCAGAATTTGTGGATCTCCTTGGTGAAGACCTTGAGATTCTCGCCTTGGCTCATCAGTACCTTGCGGCCCAGCAGGTCGAGGGCCTGAATACCGGTGGTGCCCTCATAGAGACGCGTGATCCGCGAATCGCGCACCAATTGCTCCATGCCCCACTCCTGAATGAAGCCATGGCCGCCGAAGACCTGCACCCCTTCGTTGGTCGCTTCGAAGCCCGCTTCGGTGAGGAACGCCTTGACGATCGGCGTCAGCAGACCAAGCAGCGTTTCGGCTCGCTCGCGCTCCTCGGCATCCGGGCCATGCTCGACTAGGTCGACCATCTGCGCGGTATACATCACCAGCATTCGCCCGCCCTCGGCGAAGGCCTTCTGGGTCAGCAGCATGCGACGCACGTCGGGATGCACGATGATCGGATCGGCCGGCTTCTCGGGCGCCTTGGGGCCAGAGAGCGAGCGCATCTGCAGACGGTCGCGGGCATAGGCCAGGGCATTCTGGAAGCTCGCCTCGGTCAGGCCCAACCCCTGGATACCGACGCCGATACGCGCCACGTTCATCATGGTGAACATGTACGACAGCCCCTTGTTGGGCTGGCCGATCATGAAACCGCGGGCATTGTCGAAGTTCATCACGCAGGTGGCGTTGCCGTGAATCCCCATCTTGTGCTCGAGCGAGCCGCAGGAAACGCCATTACGCTCGCCCGGATTGCCGGCGGCATCGGGCAGATACTTGGGCACCACGAACAGCGAGATTCCCCTGGAACCCTCAGGCGCATCGGGCAATTTGGCGAGCACCAGGTGGACGATGTTCTCGGCCAGGTCGTGATCGCCCGCGGAGATGAAGATCTTGGTGCCGCTGATATCGTAACTGCCATCGGCACCGGGCACCGCGCGGGTCTTGATCAGGCCAAGATCGGTACCGCAGTGCGGTTCGGTCAGGCACATGGTACCGGTCCACACGCCCTCGACCAGCTTGGTGAGGTAGGTGGCCTTCTGCTCGTCGCTGCCGTGGTGGCGCAGCGCATCGGCGGCGCCGTGGGAGAGCCCCGGATACATGCCCCAAGCCAGGTTGGTGGCGCAGATCATCTCGGAGAGCACCATGCCAAGCGAGTGCGGCAACCCCTGGCCACCGAATTCCGGCTCGGCGGATAAGCTAGGCCAGCCCCCCTCGACATACTGCTGGTAGGCTTCCTTGAAACCTTTGGGCGCTTTGACTTCCCCGCCCTCCAACAGGCAGCCCTCCTGATCGCCGCTCTGATTGAGCGGTAGCAGCACTTCGCGAGTGAATCGCGCACCCTCTTCGAGAATCGCGCTCACCACGTCGGGTGAGGCATCCTCGCCGCCCGGCAGTCGGGCGTAGTGGGCAGGATAGTCGAACAGTTCATCCATCACGAAGCGCAGGTCGCGCAGGGGGGCCTGATAATCGGGCATCTCGTTCTCTCCTGGAGGTCGTGAAGCGGACCTGCACGGCACTCATCTGGCCCGCTTCAAACATGCGTTTGAAACTAGCCAGTCGGAGAGTTCGAGTCAAGCGTTCGTTTAAAAACCGGATACGACCTTGGTCGTGTCCAGCCAGGCGATCGCCTACTGCATACGGATACCGCCATCCAGGCGAATCACCTCGCCATTAAGCATCGGATTGATGATGATCTGCTCGGCCAGCAAAGCGAACTCCTGAGGCTTGCCCAGGCGTTTGGGGAAAGGCACGGCCGCAGAGAGTGCGGCCACGGCCTTCTCCGGTAGATCGCCCATCATGGGCGTTTCAAACACACCGGGGGCGATACTCATTACCCGAATGCCATGACGCGAGAGCTCCCGCGCCAGCGGTAGCGTCATACCGACCACGCCCGCCTTGGAACCGCTGTAGGCGGCCTGCCCTACCTGGCCATCGAAGGCCGCCACCGAGGCGGTGGTAACGATTACTCCACGCTCGTCATCCTCCCCCGGTGGATTGGCGACCATTGCCGCCGCGGCCAGGCGCAGCACATTGAAGGTTCCCACCAGATTGATCTCGATGGTACGCGCAAAGGCCACGAGATCTGCGGGATTGCCCTCACGGTCCAGCAGCTTGGCCACGCTGACCACCCCGGCGCAGTGCACCACTCCGGAAAACCCGCCTAACGCCACGGCTTGATCCATCGCCGCCTGCATGTCGGCTTCGGAGGTGACGTCGCCACGCACTGCCACGGCGCCCGCACCGAGCCGTTCGGCCAGGGCCTCTATCTTGTCGCTCAGGTCACTCAGCATCACCCGAGCGCCCCCGGCGATCAGTCGCTCGGCGGTGGCCGCCCCAAGTCCCGAGGCAGCACCGGTAATCAGAAAGGTATTGTCCTGCAGCTGCATTCAGGCTCTCCCGCACGCATTGATATTAGGAATTTGTCCGCTCATGACGCGGGACTCTCGCCAGCGGCTTCCGCTGCGGCCTGGGCACGCAGCTTGAAGCGCTGGATCTTGCCACTGGGTGTCTTGGGTAGTGCATCGACAAATTCGATCACCCGGGGAAAGGCATGGGTGGAGAGGCGCTCGCGTACCTGCTGGCGAATCTCGTCGGCCAGGGCGTCGCTGGGCTCATAGCCCTCGCGCAGCACGATGAATGACTTGATGATCTCACCGCGAATCTCGTCGGGCTTGCCGACCGCCGCGGACTCCGCCACGGCCGGATGCGTCATCACGCTGTTCTCGACATCGGTCGGGCCGACCCGGTAGCCGGCGGTGGTGATGATGTCGTCGTCACGTCCGGCAAACTGGAAGGTACCATCCTCCTGACGCACGACCACATCCCCGGTCAGATAGTAGCCTTCGGCGAAGGGGTGCTTCTCCTGCCAGGTGTAGCCGGCGAAGAAGTGGGCGGGAGAGGCGGCGATATCCACCGCCAGCACGCCGGGTTCCCCCGCCGGGAGCTCATTGAATTCGGCATCCAGAATCGCCAGCCGGTAGCCCGGCAGCGGCACGCCCATGGCGCCGACGTGCTTGGGGTGGCCGAGCGCATGGTGATTGCAGCAGGTCATGCCAGTCTCGGTCTGCCCATAGTGGTCCATGACCGGACAGCCCAGCGAGCGCTCCACCCATCCCACCACCTCGGTATTGAGGGGCTCGCCCGCCGAGCTTGCAACGCGCAGCGAGAGTGTGCGGTGCGCATCGTCAAACAGTCCCGAGGCCTTCATCAACCGGTAGGCGGTGGGAGCGGCGGCGAAGTTGGTGATGCCGTGGCGCTGCATGAAGCCAAGCGCTCCCTCGGCACTGAAGCCCTCCTCGCAGAAGTGAGTGGTCACCCCCAGCAGCAGCGGGCCGGCAATGGCATAATAGAGTCCGTAGGCCCAGCCGGGGTCGGCCATGTTCCAGAAGCGGTCCTCCTCGCGCAGATCGATGGCAAGCTCCATATAGAGCGCGAAGGCCGGCATCGCCGAGAGCGGCACCGCCACCCCCTTGGGCTTGCCCACCGTACCGGAGGTGAACATCTGCAGGAACGGGACGTCCGCTGCAAGCCTGGGCGGCACCTCCTGGATCGGCTCATGGGCAAGCGCCGTCTGCCAGTCGAGATCATCCACATGGGCGGCATCCGCCCCACCCACGCACAGCACTATCGGGCAGTGCGAGATGCCATCGAACTTGAAGCGATTGGCACGGTCGGTAATGACCAGCTTGCTGCCGGCACGTTCCAGGCGATACTCCACCGCATCGGGCCCGAAGGCGGTGAACAACGGCTGATAGACGGCGCCGATACGCCAGGTAGCCAGCACCGCTATCAGCAGCTCCGGCGTGCGTGGCAGCATACAGGCAATGCGATCGCCCACGCCCAGCCCATGCAGCCGGAACCAGCCGGCCAGCCTCGCGCTGGCTGTTTCAAGCTCGGCATAGGTGAGGCGCGTGACCTTGCCCTGGCCATCCTCATGCACCAGCGCCTCGCGCTGGCCGAGTCCGGCACGCAGATGACGACCACAGCAGGATTCGTAGGCGTTGAAGCAACCATCTTGATGGTCATCGAGACGTGCGATCACTTCATCGATCGAGAACTTTTGAAGGTACTGGCGATACTCTTGTGGCGTTTTTGTCATTATGTTCTCCATTGCCCGGTGTCCGTCCCGGGACATCACTTGTCTTTGACGTAAACGTTAAGTTATGTGATGCACGATAACTTCCCAAGCAAGCGCTTGGTACAACGCTAGAATGAAACGTTATCGGCGGCAAGCCGCCAAGATGATGAAGAGACTAGACAATGGTCTTGAAGAACAGAAAGAGCCATCAGGCGCATCGCACGCTCAGCCCCGTAGGCTCGCGCTCCCGGGTGGCGTGATCATGCCGATCAGCTCGGAAGCCAGCTCCTCCGGGGTACGCGAACCGGCGGGGTCGTACCAGCGCACCGTCCAGTTCAGCGCACCGAGCACGAAGCGCGATACCAGGAAGGTATCGCCACGAATCAGACCGGCAATGACGGCATCATCGATGACCTCCTGCCACAGCGCCTCGTAGGCATCACGCAGATGGCTCAGATGTTCGCGCGCTTCCGCGTCCAGGCGACGCCACTCGTAGAGGGCAACCACATGGGCGTTGCGGTCGGTAAGCAGAGTCTCGAGATGAGCGCGTGCCATGGCATGCAGCCGCGCTTCCGGGGTGCCATCACAGCTGGCCAGTGCCTCGCGGGCGATCGTCAGGGCGTTCTCGGTGCCCTCCTCGATCACCGCACAGAGGATCTCCTGCTTGTCGCGGAAGTGGTGGAACAAGCTGCCGGACTTGATGCCCATCTCATGGGCCAGCATGCGCACCGTGGTGCGATCGAAGCCCTCCTGTACGAACAGCTGGGCGGCGAGCCGGGTCAGCTCCTTGCGGCGGGGAGAGTCGTTCACTACATTCATCGCATTTACACTAGCGCTTGCTTGGTTATGCTTGAGCAGAACATAGCCCCCGCCAACGGTCAACGGGCTTGAAACCAGGAGGCTTCAAATGGCCAACTCGCACGATATCGTCATTCTCTCCGCCGCTCGCACCCCGATGGGCGGCATGCTCGGCAGCCTCGCCAGCGTCACCGCCCCGGAGCTGGGCGCCGTTGCCATCCGCGCCGCCATCGAACGCGCCGGTATCGAGGCCGATGAGCTCGACGAAGGAATCATGGGCTGCGTGCTGCCCGGCGGCGTCAAGCAGGGACCCGCTCGCCAGGCGATGCGCCAGGCCGGCGTGCCGGACAGCATCGGTGCCACCACCATCAATAAGCTGTGCGGCTCGGGCATGAAAGCGGTGATGCTGGCCCACGACCTGATTCGCGCCGGCAGCGGCGAGGTGATGCTGGCCGGCGGCATGGAGTCGATGTCCAATGCCCCGCACCTGTTGACCCGCGCCCGGCACGGCTATCGCCTGGGCCACGGCGAGCTTAGAGATCACATGTTCCACGACGGCCTTGAGGATGCCGAGACCGGCAAGCTGATGGGCGCCTTTGCCCAGGCCATCGCCGACGAGCGCGGCTACTCCCGCGAGCGCATGGATGACTTCGCCATCGCCTCCCTGGAGCGGGCCATGGGTGCCCATGAAGCGGGTCATCTGAGCGCCGAGATGGCACCGGTCACGGTCAGTTCGCGCCAGGGCGATACCCTGGTCGAGTACGACGAGCAACCCTTCCAGGCCAAGCTCGACAAGATCCGCACCCTGCGCCCAGCTTTCGCCAAGGACGGCACCATCACCGCCGCCAATGCAAGCTCCATCTCCGATGGCGCCTCGGCGCTGGTGCTGGCCAGCCAGGCGGCCGCCAATGCCCATGGCCTTCGCTCCATCGCTCGCATCCTTGGCCACAGCACCCATTCACAGCACCCCAGCGAGTTCACCATCGCCCCGGTGGGTGCGGTGAGTAAGCTGCTCGACACGCTCGACTGGAGCGTGGATGACGTCGACCTGTTCGAGATCAACGAGGCCTTCGCCGTGGTCACCCTGCTGGCCATGGATGGACTCGGCATTCCCCATGACAAAGTCAACGTGTTCGGCGGCGCCTGCGCCCAGGGCCACCCCATCGGCTCGACGGGGTCGCGGATCATCGCCACCCTGATCAATGCCCTGCGCGTCAAGGGCGGCAAGCGCGGTATCGCCAGCCTGTGCATCGGTGGCGGTGAGGCCACCGCAGTCGCCATCGAGTTGACCGACTGAGCTTGCCGATGCCCCCTCATCAAGCCGCCCTTGGGCGGCTTTTTTGTTATGTGGGATCCCGTGCAAACATATGTCACTTTACATATACGAAAAAACGCATATCATGATATTGATTCGACAGGATGACCGCGCAGACGTGAGCTTGACTCAGGAGAGACGATGAACGAGCTAGCCAACATCGAGCGCGAGCTGTTTCGCGTGCCCGATACCGACACCCTGTTCGACGCCAAGCCGAGCGACCATCCACCGCGCATCCTGCTGCTCTACGGCTCGCTGCGGGAGCGCTCCTTCAGCCGCCTGGCGGTGGAGGAAGCCGCTCGCCTGCTTCAGGCGATGGGTGCCGAGACGCGCATCTTCGATCCCCGAGGCCTGCCGCTGCCCGACAGTGAAGAGGCGAGTCACCCCAAGGTGGCGGAGCTGCGCGAGCTAGCGCAGTGGGCCGAAGGCATGGTGTGGTGCTCGCCGGAGCGCCACGGCGCCATGACCGGCATCATGAAGGCACAGATCGACTGGATCCCGCTCGCACTGGGCAGCGTACGACCTACCCAGGGCAAGACGCTGGCAGTAATGCAGGTGTGCGGTGGCTCGCAGTCGTTCAATACCGTCAACCAGCTGCGTATCCTGGGGCGGTGGATGCGCATGTTGACCATTCCCAACCAGTCGTCGGTGCCCAAGGCGTTCATGGAGTTCGACGACAACGACCGCATGAAGCCCTCGCCCTTCTATGACCGCATCGTCGACGTCATGGAGGAGCTGGTGAAGTTCACCCTGCTGGTACGTGACCGCGCCGACTATCTGACCGACCGCTACTCGGAGCGCAAGGAGTCCGCCGAGGAACTCTCCCAGCGTGTCAATCAACGCGCCATATGAGGAGTGTGACATGACCCAGCAGGAGCAGGCGCTCGGCATCGCGGAGGGCATGGGCCTGTTCGAGCGCTTCCTTTCCGTCTGGGTGGCGCTGGCCATCGTCGCCGGCGTCATGCTCGGCCAGTTCGCTCCCGCCATCCCCGAGACGCTGTCGCGCTTCGAGGTGGCGCAGGTGTCGATTCCCGTCGCCATCCTGATCTGGGCGATGATCTTCCCGATGATGACGCAGATCGATTTCGCCGCGGTACTGGGCGTGCGCCGTCAGCCCAAGGGACTGGTGATCACCACCACCGTCAACTGGCTGATCAAGCCTTTCACAATGTTCGCCATCGCCTGGTTCTTTTTGATGGTGGTGTTTCGCCCATGGATTCCCGAGCCGCTGGCGAGTCAGTACCTGGCCGGGGCGATCCTGCTCGGTGCCGCACCCTGCACGGCGATGGTCTTCGTGTGGAGCAGTCTTACCCGCGGCGACGCGGCCTATACCCTGGTGCAGGTATCGCTCAACGACATCATCATGCTGTTCGCCTTCGCCCCCATCGTAGTGTTGCTGCTCGGCGTTTCCAACATCGAGGTGCCGTGGGACACCGTGGCGCTGTCGGTGGTGCTCTACATCGTCATACCGCTGGTGGCGGGCTACCTGACGCGCCGTACGCTGATCGATCGCCACGGCACCGAGTGGTTCGACAACGTCTTCATGAAGCGCCTGGCGCCGGTGACGCCGATCGGCCTGATCATCACCCTGGTGCTGCTGTTCGCTTTCCAGGGCGAGGTGATCCTGACCAACCCGCTGCATATCGTGCTGATCGCCATCCCGCTGATCCTTCAGACCGTCCTGATCTTCTTCATCGCCTACGGCTGGGCCAAGGCGTGGAGAGTCCCTCATTGCGTGGCCGCCCCCGGCGCGATGATCGGTGCCAGCAACTTCTTCGAGCTCGCCGTGGCTGCCGCCATCGCACTGTTCGGGCTGCAGTCCGGCGCGGCGCTGGCCACGGTGGTGGGCGTGCTGGTGGAGGTACCGTTGATGCTCGCCCTGGTGCGTATCGCCAACAATACCCGCCAGCACTTCCCTGCCTCCTGATTGGCCTTCATGCGCTAGGCCTTGGCTCAACGGCGTATCGACAGCAAGGCCACCAGGGCCCCGGCCATCAGTGCGGAACTGAGCCACAAGGCCAGCGTGCCGGCATGATCGAGCAGCAGGCCGAAGGCCAGGGGGGCACAAGCCTGGGCGACCCGCGCCGGCGCGATGATCAACCCCTGGCGTCGCCCGAAGCCTTGCGGACCAAACAGTGCCAACGGCAAGGTGCCGGAAGCAATGGTCATCATCCCGTTACCTGCTCCGTGCAACAGCGCAAAGCCCGCTGCCGGCATTCCCATCAACGTCAGCAGTGCCGCTCCCAGCGGATGCAGGGCGGTGGCCACGCGGGCCGACACCAGCGGATGAAAGCGCCGCAACAAAATGAATTCAGCCAGCCTTGCCCCCACTTGTGCCGGCCCCACCAGCGCTGCCGCCGCCACGGCCACCGAGAGCGAGGCGCCGGCCTCCTGCAGCAGCCGGGGCAGATGCGCGGCCATGGCAGTGGAGACGAACCAGCCGGCCGCAAACACATAGGCCAGCAGCAGCATCGCCTGTCGCGGGCGCTGGGGTGCACCTTGCGAGGCACTGTCGAGGCTCGCGACAGGCTCCGCCCCTGCGATAGGGAGTCGCGCATTGAGCGGCACGCCGAGAACAAGATGCAGGCTAGCCCATATCCAGCAGGCTCCCCGCCAGCCCAGATCCGACTCAAGCCAGGCGGAAAGCGGCCAACCCACGGTACTGGCAAATCCCGCAATCAATGTCACACCGGTAATCGGTCCACGGGCCGCACTACCCAATAGACGGCTCAACGTGGCGAAGGCGGCATCATAAAGCCCCAATGCCATACCCATGCCGGTCACGGCCCAGGCCAGTACCAGCCCCACCAGACTCTCCGCCATGGCCAGCAGCGCAAGGCCCAGGGCAAGCACGACATTGGAGGCCAGCAATATGCCGCGCCCACCTCGGCGATCGATCGCCTTGCCTACGCTCGGCCCCAAGATGGCGGTAATCAGCAGTGCGCCGGAGAAAGCGGCAAATACCCAGGAAGGCGACACACCCAGTTCCCGGGCCATGGGCACAGCGAGAATGGCGGGGAGATAATAGCTCGAGGCCCAGGCCAAGGTCTGAGCGGAGCCCAGGGTCAAGGTGAGCGAAAGAGTGGAAGGAGAGACCACGGTGTATCCTCGTCAGCCGAGCATTCAGACGCTGCGTGGGCCGAACAGGATCACTCCGGCGCCGATCAAGCAGATGCCCGTCCCGATCAGATCCCACTGATCGGGCGAGCGCCGCTCGACCGCCCATAGCCAGAACAGCGACGTGGCAATGTAGAGGCCGCCATAGGCGGCGTAGGCGCGTCCGGCATAGTCCGCGCTTGAAAGGGTCAGCAGCCAGGCAAACAGGACCAGGCTTGCCATGCCAGGCAGCAGCCACCAGGCGGACTTGTCCAGCCTCCACCAGGCCCAGAAGGCGAAACAGCCGGAGATCTCGGCCAGGGCAGCGGCGATATAGAGCAGTGGCGTGGGAAGCATCTCATCTCCAGTCAGAACCTGAGCCCGACCGGAGTGACCGATCAGCCGAGCTTGCGCTTCTTGGCCTCCACCCAGAGTTGCAAACGGCCACGAATCTCGCGTAGCGCTTTGCGATAGGCGTTGGGGTCGTCGCTCAAGCGCGGGTCGGGAATGTCCCAGAATACCACGTCGGCATCACCACCCTGCCACTCTCGGCAGCGCTGTCGGGCCTTCTCGCAAAGGATGATCACGCTATCGAAGTGCTGGTCGACATAGCGCTCGAGCGGCTCGCTGGCCAAGCCATCAGTGGCGATGCCGAGATGATGCAGTGCTTCCAGCGTACGCACATGAGGTTGATCGGGCTCTACGCCAGCACTGAACGCGGCAAAGCGTTCACCCGCGATATGGTTCAGCAGCGCCTCGGCCATCAGCGAGCGGGCGGAATTGGCATTGCATAGGAAGAGGACACGGTACTTCATCGTATTGGACATCGCCAAGCCTCGCTACTAGCCAAAGCGACCGGTTATATAGTCATGGGTACGCTGCTCGCGGGGGTTGGTGAAAATATCGTCGGTCTCCCCCACTTCCACCACCTCACCGAGATGGAAGAATGCCGTCTTGTGTGCCACCCGCGCTGCCTGCTGCATGTTGTGAGTGACCATGGCGATGGTGTAGTTCTCACTCAGTTCATCGATCAGCTGCTCGATCTTACCCGTGGCGATGGGGTCGAGTGCCGAACACGGCTCATCCATCAGGATCACTTCCGGGCTGACCGCAATGGTTCGCGCAATACACAGCCGCTGCTGCTGCCCACCGGAAAGCCCCGTGCCCGGCTGATCCAGACGGTCCTTGACCTCATTCCAAAGCCCAGCGCGGATCAAGCTGCTCTCCACGATGTCGTCAAGCTCGGCACGACGTTTGGCCAGACCGTGCAAGCGCGGTCCATAGGCGACGTTTTCGTAGATCGACTTGGGGAAAGGGTTGGGCTTCTGAAACACGATCCCCACCCGGGCACGCAACAACACCACGTCAAG
The DNA here is from genome assembly GCF_013009075.1 of Halomonas sp. TA22. Classification (NCBI taxonomy): domain Bacteria; kingdom Pseudomonadati; phylum Pseudomonadota; class Gammaproteobacteria; order Oceanospirillales; family Halomonadaceae; genus Halomonas; species Halomonas sp. TA22. Next base: position 3,680,427 of record NZ_CP053108.1, read on the forward strand.
AGACGCATCATATATGTCGTCGTTATCGAGGGTGACCTCACCTTCGACACGACAGCCGGTTATGGTGTCGTTCATGCGATTCAGACAGCGCAGGAAGGTCGACTTGCCACAGCCTGACGGGCCGATGAAGGCGATTACCTCATTTTCGACGATATCCAGATCGATGCCGTGCAGTGCCTCGTTCTCGCCATAGGACACCTTGACGCCACGGGCGCTCATCTTGATCCGCTCGTTCTGCGTGACACGCTTGGCCATGGTCGTGGGTACAGCGACGCTGACAGTCATGGTTACCACCTCGTCTCGAATTTCTTGCGTAGCCAGATAGCTACGGCATTCAGGCTCAACATCAGCGCCAGCAATACGATGATTGCCGCCGAGGTACGTGCCTCGAAGAAGTTGCGTAGCTCGTTGCCCTGCCATAGATAGATCTGCACCGGCAGCGCCGTGGCCTGATCCAGGGGGCTGGACGGCACATTGGCGACAAAGGCGTTCATGCCAATCAGCAGGAGCGGCGCGGTTTCGCCAAGCGCCTGGGCCACGCCCAGGATCGAGCCGGTGAGGATACCCGGCAGCGCCAGCGGCAGCACATGGTGGAACACCGTCTGCACCCGCGAGGCGCCGATGCCCAGCGCCGCCTGACGGATCGACGGCGGTATCGAGCGCAGCGCCGCCCGCGTGGCGATGATGATGGTGGGCAGCGTCATCAGGGTCAGCACCAGCCCGCCCACCAGTGGCGCGGAGAGCGGCAGGCGCAGGTAGCCGATGAAGATCGCCGCCCCCAGCAGACCGAACACGATCGAGGGCACCGCGGCGAGATTGTTGATATTGATCTCGATGAGGTCGGTGATCCGATTCTTCGGCGCGAACTCCTCCAGATAGATGGCACTGGAGACGCCGATTGGTACCGAGAGCGCAATCACGATCAGCATCATGAACAGCGAGCCCATGAAGGCCCCTGCCAGACCCGCCGAGGCGGCCGAACTACGAGAATCGGGATTGAGGAACAGCGCCGTACTGAAGGCGTTGCGAATCACTTCGCGTTCATACAGATCATCGGCCCACTCGCGGGTCTGGGCACTGAGCTGCTGCTGGCGATCCGGCAGAGTGCGATCGATGTTGCCCTTGAGCCACACATCGACATTGGCGCCTGCCAGCATCTTCACGGTAACGGTCTGGCCGATCAGCTCGGGATTCTCGATCACCCGGTCACGCAACGCGAAGCGCTCGCCACTCGCCACCAACGCCCGTAGATCACGGCTTTGCCTGGACTCGATCTCACCTGGCAGCTGGGCTTTGAGCGCTTCATCGATCAAGCCGTTCCAGTTGACCAGGCTAAGCTGGCTCATCCATGCAATTTCACGCTCGCGAAACTGCGCCGGACTTTCGCCAGCCTCGCGCACCGGCCTCTCCTCGACCTGGATCACCTCAGGATCGAGGTAAACATCGAGATAGAGGGTAGCCTGCCAGAACGCCGGCACCCCTCGCCACAGGATACTGGCAAACAGGATGGCGACCAGCACCAGACCTGTCGACACCGCGGCAAGCCCCATGCGCCGAAAGCGCCGTTCACGCGCATGGCGTCCCGCCAGAGAGCGCTCGATGGTAGCGAGCCGCTTGTGGCGCCGGCTTTCGCCATCGGCAAGCGCCAAGCCCGTGTCGGTAGTTGAACGAGTCATGAGGCGTCACTCATATTGCTGGCGATATTTACGCACCACGACCAGTGCGATGACGTTGAGGCCCAAGGTAATGGTGAACAGCGTAAGGCCAAGGGCGAAGGCCACCAGCGACTGCGGACTCGAGAAGTCCATGTCGCCGGTCAGTTGGTTGACGATGGTCACGGTAATCGTCGAGACCGCCTCGAACGGGTTGGCATGCAGTACCGGGTTGTTGCCCGCCGCCAGCACCACGATCATGGTCTCGCCAACGGCGCGACTCGCCGCCAACAGGAAGGCGCCGACGATACCGGGCAACGCCGCTGGCAGCACTACCTGCCGGATCGTCTCAGACTTGGTGGCGCCCAGTCCCAGGGCACCGTCACGCAACGACTTGGGCACCTGGGTGATGATGTCGTCGGAGAGGGAAGAGACGAAGGGAATGATCATGATGCCCATCACCAGACCCGCCGTGAGCGCGCTGGTGGTACGGATATTGATGCCGATCAATTCACCCACTCCCGACAGGAAGGGGCCCACCACGATCAGCGCAAAAAAGCCATACACGATGGTCGGGATGCCGGCGAGAATCTCGATGACCGGCTTTGCGATACTGCGCAGCCAGGGCGGCGCGTACTCGGCCATGTAGATCGCCGTCATCAATCCCAGGGGCACTGCCACCAGCAGCGCGATGGCACTCACCATCAGCGTTCCCCACAGCAGTGGCAGAAGCCCGAACTGGCCCTGACCACCCGTGCCGGAGGTGCTGAAACGCGGGTTCCAGACGGTACCGAAGAAGAACTCGGCCGGACTGACGAAGCGGAAGAAATTGATGGTTTCGCCGATCATCGACAGCACGATGCCCACCGTGGTCAGGACCGCCACCCCGGAGCAGAGCGCCAGCAGGATAGTGATCAACCGCTCGACCTGGTTGCGCGCTCGCAGTTGCGGAGAGATTCGCCGTCGAGCTGCCACCAGGCCAGCGACGGCAGCCACCGCCATGGCCGCCAACAGGATCAACCGTCCGAAGGTTTCCAGTCGTGCCATCTGCTCGGCCGCAGCGATCTCGTAGGGCTCCGCCACCCCCGCAACGCCCTGTCCGGATGCCAAGGCACCGATACGGCGCATCAGCACCTGCATCTCGCGCTCGCTCAGGCTCGCAAGCTCGACCGGCAACTCACGGGCCACCAGCAGTTCGATGATATCGGTCTGGAATAGCGACCATAGACCCAACAACAACAGTGCCGGCAGCCCACACCACAGGGCCACCAGCACACCGTAATACCCCGGACGTGAATGCAGTCGCGCTCCGCCGGTGGCCACCGCCTTGCTGCGCGTCAGGCCCGCCTGGTAGGCCAGGGCCATGACGATCAGTACGGTAGCGATCAGGGCAAGGTTCATCTTGTCTCCATGCCTGGCACTTCAGATCGGCGGAAGGCGGCCAGGCCGCCTTCCTTCAACTATCACAGCGAATGATCGAGACTACTGGCCGGTCGCGACGGTACGCGCCTGGAACTGCTCCAGCGCCTCGGCACGCTCGTCGTCATCCATCGGAATCAGACCAGCATCCTCCAGCGGGCTACCAAAGCCGGAGGTCATCTCGTTGAGAAAAAACTCGGTGTATTCGGCCAGACCCGGCACCATATCGAGATGCTCACCCTTCACATAGAAGAACAGCGGGCGCGACACCGGGTACTCGCCGGAGCCGATGGTCTCGAGGCTAGGCGTCACGCCATCGACGGTGGCCACTTGCAGACGATCGCGGTTCTGATCGTAGAAGCTCAGACCGAATACCCCCACTGCATCGGACTGGGCATCCAGACGCGCCAAGGTCTCGGTGTAATCGCCAGCGATCTCGATGATCCGTCCATCGCCACGCAGGTTGTTACAGGCATCACCCTCGACCTCGGCAATACTCTCGCAGCCCACGTGCAACACTTTCTCTTTGAATACTTCTCGGGTGCCGTGGTTTGAGGCCGGGATGACCAGCACGATCTCCTGGTCCGGCAGGTCACTATCGATTTCCGACCAGCGGGTATAGGGGTTGTCGACCAGTTGACCCTCCTGCTCCACCTGGGCGGCAGCGGCAGTGAAGACATGCGCAGGGGTCAGGACGAATTCGCCACGATCGGCGCGCGAGGCAAAGACGATACCGTCGTAGCCGAACATCACTTCGAGAATCTCGTTGACGCCATTGGCGTTACAGTTCTCGATCTCGCCAGAGCGAATGGCACGCGAGGAGTTGGCGATATCGATGGTATTTTCGCCCACCCCTTGGCAAAACTGACGCAGTCCGCCGCCAGAGCCACCGGAGCCGACTACCGGCGTATTGAACTGCGGGAAGGAAGCACCGAACTCCTCCGCCACGATGCTGGCAAACGGCAGTACGGTGGAAGAACCGGCGATCTGAATGGTTTCCCGAGCCATGGCCGAGGTCGAGACACCAACGGCGAGGGATGCGGCAACTGCAACACCCAGCGTGCGCTTATTGAAGCTCATCTTCACTGTCCTCTCTGCGTTAAGCACTGGCTCGTGTCAGGCCAGCACGTATTCGGCTTATCTGCCGATAGCGAGAGTGATTCTGAGCATGCTTGATTGCAGAATTATGACATTCGTCACAACAACAGCCCCAGCGCCGCCAAGGTCGAGAGGGCCAGCGACGAATACTTGAGCGCCTGACGATTGAGTCGATGGGCGCACGCCTTGGCAAGGGCATTGCCGATCAGGATCCACGGTAGCAGCGAGAGCGCCATGGCCAGGTGCCAGAGCTGGATCTGACCGGCCAGAGTCAGCGCGATGATCGTCATGCTGGCACTGCAGACGAAGAAGGCGGCCAGGTTGCCACGCACGCTATCCGGCGGCAGGCGATGCATGAGAAGCGCGATGGGCGGACCGCCGATCGCCGCCACGGTCCCGAAGATGCCAGACAGCACCCCTGCGATGAGCAGGCTTACCCGATTGACCGGCAGAGTGAAGTGAAACAGACTCACGGCCACCGCCGAGAGCACGATCAGCGCAATGACGTTTTCAAGCAGCGCCATAGGCGCCGTCAGCAGCAGCCAGGTACCCAGCAGGGTGCCAGGCACCCGCCCCACCAGCGCCACGCCAATCACGCTGACCCGTACCTCGTGGCGATACTGACCCAGCATCATCAACGAGACCAGAAAGCCGAACATCACCAGCAGCACTGGCACCAGCCGCGGCTCGAGCATCAGCAGGATCGGTGCACCCACCACGGCCAGGCCAAAGCCGGTGGCACGCTGCACGAAGGCGCCCAGCAATAGCGTCGAGCCGCACCCCGCCCATATCCACCCGCCCATTCCCCACCAGGCACCGAAGTCCTCAGCCACGAGTGGCATCGCCGCTGAGCACACGAATACCGACATTGGCGATCGTGGCGACCAGCAGCATGGTCAGCACCATCGGCCAGGCGCTGTCGATGGCAAAGGCGCCGACCATCACCCCGGCCAGCGCCCCGCAGGTGAACTGGATACTGCCCTGTAGGGCGGCGGCGGTAGCACTCATGTGATGGAAGTGATCGAGCAGCGAAGAGATCGCGTTGGGGGCGATCAAGCCGACCATACCGGTGAACAGCATGATCAGCGGCACCACGCTCCACAGCGACTCGAGGCCGGTGGCGACCACCAGCACCAGCCCCAGCGCCGCCACCAGCTGTATGCCCAATCCCAGGCGCAGGTTCTGTTGCGGCGTGCGGGTGCTCAGCAGGCGGATATTGACCCGTGTCGAGGCCGCCATGATGAGCACGTTGACACCGAACACCACCGGGTACATCGCCGGCGACAGCTCGAAATGCTCCATGTACAGAAATGGTGAGGCGGTAATGAAAGCGAACATGCCGGCAAAGGACATGGAGGCCGCCAGTACGTAGCCCATCGCCTCGCGGTGGCGCAGTACGCTGGCGTAGTTGGCCAATACCTGCCTGAGCGAGGCGGTGGGCTGCCCGGGGGCCCGTGTCTCAGGCAGCTGCGTTCCCATCAGCCACAGCAGGAAGGCCGCATAACCCGCCAGGAACACGAAGATCAGCCACCAGTCGGCCAGATGCAGCAGCACGCTGCCCACCGCCGGGGCCACCAAGGGTGCCAGCATCAGGATCATCGCCATGGTCGACATCACCCTGGCCGCCTCGCGCCCGCTGAAGCAGTCGCGCACGATGGCCGCCGAATTGACCACGCACGCCCCGCCCCCCAGCGCCTGCACGAAGCGCCAGAACCACAGCTCGCCAAGGCTGTCGACTTGGGTGATGACGAGACTGGCGACCAGGAACAGGGCAAGCCCCGAGAGAAGTACCGGCTTGCGCCCCAGGCGGTCCGAGAGCGGTCCGCAGATCAACTGGCCGATGGCGAAGCCGAGCAGGAAGACGCTGATCGACAGTTCGGTGTGATGAATGCTCGCACCGACCGACTCGGCCAGTGCCGGCATCGCCGGTAGATAGGCATCGATGGCGAACGGCGCCAAGGCAGTATTGGCAGCGACCAGCAGGGCGACACGGCGCGAATCAAGCTGCACGGGAACTCCTTGTCATCATGATAGTGAGATGGCATCACAATAGATAGGAGACTAATAGTACTCGCTTCAGCGGCATTTGGCTCGCTGCGGTAGGCGCATCGCAGGGCAATTGGTAAAGTGAGTCACGACCCTTCGTGTTCACCCATCAGGACGCTCATCATGGCCAAGGACAAGCTTTCACAACTCAAGGAAATGACCACCGTGGTCGCCGATACCGGCGATATCGAGGCCATTCGTCGCTTCACGCCCACCGATGCCACGACCAATCCGTCACTGATCCTGCAGGCTGCCCAGCATGAGGGAAGCCGCGAAAGAATGGCTGAACTGGCGCGCCAGAGCACCGATATCGATGACGCGCTGGACGCCGTGGCCGTCGAGATCGGCAGCGAGATCAGTGCCCTGGTGCCCGGGTATGTCTCCACCGAAGTCAGCGCCAGGCTCTCCTTCGACACCAAGGCGACCCTGGCTCGGGCGCACTCGTTGATCGAACGCTACGAACGGCGCAGCGTCGGGCGTGAGCGCATCCTGATCAAGATCGCCTCGACTTGGGAAGGGATCCGCGCCGCTCACTCACTCGAGCGCGAGGGCATCCGTACCAACCTGACGCTGCTGTTCAGCTTCGCCCAGGCCCAGGCCTGCGCCGATGCCGGCATCACGTTGATCTCACCCTTTGTCGGACGCATTCTCGACTGGCACAAGGCGCGCGACCCGCAGGCCGATTTCCATGGCGATAACGACCCCGGTGTACAGTCGGTCAAGCGTATCTATGAGCACTACAAGGGCCATGGCTACAAGACCATCGTGATGGGCGCCAGCTTCCGCAACGCAGCAGAGATCGAGGCGCTGGCGGGCTGCGACCGGCTGACCATCTCGCCCAAGCTATTGGCCGAACTGGCCGGGAGCGAGGGCGAACTGCCGCGTCGCCTGTCGGCCCTAGAAGCCGAAACCTCCCCGCCCGAGGCGCTCAGCGAAGCGGATTTCCGCTGGGAGATGAACGAGGATGCCATGGCCACCGAAAAACTCGCCGAGGGCATCCGCAAGTTCATGGACGATCAGCGCAAGCTGGAGATACTGCTGGGAGAGTTGCGGAAATAAGAAGAGCGGCAGCAAGCTAGCGAACGGGATCGTGCTGCTGTGCCTCGAGGAGTTCCACCAGTGGTCGGAACTCCTCGTGGTTGTGTTCGTTCATGCGCATCAAGATGCGGTGCGCCTCGAGGATACGCTGCTGCATCCCTGCCTCGTCGGCGTTGATCTGCGGCAGCTCGTCGAGCTCCTGAGGCTCGGTCACCGGCGACTCCACCAGGGTGAAGTAGTGGGAGAAGCCCATGACATCGAGCATCCGCCGCACATCGGGATGATCGGCCACGATGGTCGGCGGACGCTCCAGCCTGCTGCGCACGGCCATGGCGACCTTGGCAAGAAATCCCAGCGCCGTGGAGTCCACATTGCTGACGTCGCGCAGATCGATCATCACCGCCCTCAGGCCTGGCGTATTGGCCAGGCGCTCGACCTGATTGTCCAGCGTTGCACAAAGCGTCAGGCGTACGTCTCCGCACAGCTTGAGAACGAACACGCCGGAATCGAATGCCGCTTTCAGCCGACCTTCACACATTAGCATCGTCAAACCCGCTCAACGTCATGATCGTCAGGTCATCCGGAAGCTGGTCTTCCGGGGTCTTCGCGTGGGCAGGCGTTGCATTGCCCTCCTCCCTCGCTTCGTCGCCACTGACCAGCCTCCCCCGTAGTGCGGCTGCGCCATCGCACACCCGCACCAGTCGCTCGAGCTCCTTCAGCCGGGCATCCAGCCCATTACCGGGCAGACACTCCAATACGCCATCAGAACATAACCATAATCGGAACTTTTGCGGCAGTGCACAACCCAGCGCAGGATATCGCGCATCCGGGAACAACCCAACCGGCATGCCTTCGCCGGGCAATACCTCAAACCCCTTGCGGCTGACCAGCATCGGCATCGGCATCTGAGCGCCGAGCGAATAGTGCAGATAGTGGCGTTGAAGGTCAATGACCCCAACGAATAGGGTGGTGTGCTTGCCTATCTTGGTCTCGAGCAGCTCTCGATTGAGCTCGGACAGCCAGCGTGCCGGCAGAGCCTCCGGCGACGCGCCGTCCCAGCGACCCAGCCAGCTGTTGCACAAGTACTTGAGTAATACGGTCACGAATGCCGAAGAGGCGCCATGCCCCGAGACATCGGCAAAATAGAAGACGCAGTAGCGCTCGTCAAAGCGTTGAAAATCGAGAAAGTCGCCAGAGAGATAGAGCGAAGGAGAGAGCGAGAAGTCGCAGGTCACCCCTCCTACCGTCAAGGGATTGGGTGGCAACAGCTTGCGCTGGATATGTCCCCCGGCCTGCTGGTCGAGACGCAGCGTCTCCAGATGGATCTCCAGGTCGGCGTTGAGCACCGCCAACCGTTCGCGGTCGCGCTCGTGCTCCTGGGCCAGGCGATGAATCTCGATCACCCTGGCGATCATGCGCCTGAGGACATCGCCGTGGCGCAACGGCTCGACGATGTAGTCGACGAGCCCAGCCTCGACGGCCTTTAACAGATCGCGATCGAGACGCGTGTCGCTTACCACCAGCGTTGGGCAGCGCTGGGCAAGCCCTGGCCACTCGTGACTCGGGACTGCATGCGCATGGGCCACGATCAAGGCAATACTATCGGGTAGTTGCTCGGCGCTCGCGGCGGCGACCACCGCAAAATCACCCTTGGCAATGGCCTCGGCCAGCGCATCACGCTCGTCGCCCGGCCGATCGAGCAACCCGATCAGGATTTTCGCACTGGCCATCGCTTGCCTACCCTAGGTCCGTTATTGCTGTGCCTCGAATGCACTCTCATCATCATTCATCGAAAGCGTCGTCATCGAAGGCGTCATCATCGAAATTGAAGTCGAAATCATCGCTAGCGAAGGGGTCGTCACCCAACTCGCCATCGCTCACCTCGAAGCGGCGGCGCTGCAGATAGGTATCGCGGATGAAGCTGTAGCGATCGCCACTGATCAGCGCCTCCTGTTCGAGCAAGCCGGCCCGCACGTGCACCACATTGAGCGCCGTCAGTGCGATCCTGAGCGCCTCGTCATCGAGGTGATAGATGGGGTAGGTATAGATGTCCAGCGGCAGGCCGGCAGTATCGCGCACCGTGCTCGGCCCAAGAAACGGCAGGACCAGGAAGGGCCCTTCGCCCACACCCCAGGCGCCGAGTGTCTGGCCGAAGTCCTCCTCGCGACCCGTGATCTCCATGTGCGTGGCGAAGTCCCAAAGCCCGCCGATCCCCACCGTGCTATTGATCAAAAAGCGGCTGGTGGCGATCCCAGCATTGCCGGGCTTGCCTTGGAGCAGACTGTTGAGCGCGGTCCGAATCTCCCCCAGGTTCGAAAAGAAGTTGCCCACCCCGGTCTGCACCGGTCGCGGGGTAATGGCATCGTAACCCCTGGCTACCGGCCGCAGAATGGCTCGGTCAAGAGCCTCGTTAAAGGTGAATACCCGGCGGTTGAAACCCTCCCAGGGGTCGTCCGGGTGCCGCTCGACGGTCTGTGCTCCGGCACATCCGGCCAGTAGCGCTGTCGCCAACAGCACCGCCACGCATCGAACGCACCTTGCTCGCCCTCTCCCCCACCATCCATTGCCGCTCATCGTCTTCGTCCTGTCGGGTCATCAAACCTTGCGTAGCACCACGTTGCCGGCACTGTATCCGGCGCCAAAGGAACACACCACTCCGAGCTGCCCCGAGGCGAGATCATCGCGATGAAGGTGAAAGGCGATGATCGAGCCTGCGGAACTGGTATTGGCATAACGATCGAGAATGATCGGCGCCGTCCTCTCGTCGGGCTCATGGCCCAGCACACGACGCGCAATCAGGTCGTTCATGTGCCGGTTGGCCTGATGCAGCCAGAGCCGGCTCAGATCGCTGCCCTGCAGATCGAGGGAGGCGAGATGCTCGTTGATCATCTGCGACACCATCGGGCAGACCTCCTTGAAGACACGCCGCCCCTCCTGCACGAACAGCTTGTCTGGCAGCAACGGGTCGCTGTCGGTGATCCGGTTGAGAAAGCCCGAATTGTTGCGGATCGCATTGGAGAAGCGCGTGCTCAGCCGTGTGCCGAGTATCTCGAATCGCCCATCGGCGGTCGCCAGATCGTCCGCCTCCAGCACCACCGCCGTGCAGGCGTCACCGAAGATGAAGTGGCTGTCACGTTCGCGGAAATTGAGGTGCGCCGAGCAGATCTCGGGATTGACCACCAATGCACGGCGCACGTTGCCGGCGCGAATGGCATTCGCGGCATTGTCGATGGCAAAGGTGGCCGAGCTGCAGGCGACGTTCATGTCGAAAGCATAGCCCCGCGTACCCAGCAGCGCCTGCAATTCCACCGCCACTGCTGGATAGGGTCGCTCCAGGTTGGAGCAGGCAACGATCAGCAAGTCGATATCGGCAGCCTCGATACCGGCGGCCTCCAGCGCCTGGCCCGCCGCGACCCGCCCCATTTCGCACTGGATGGAGGGAGCGTCGTTGTGTCGCTCGGCAAGCCTAGGACGCATGCGTTCGGGATCGAGAATTCCCGAGGCATCCAGTACATAACGGCTGTGTATGCCCGACGCCTTGACGATGAATTCACTACTCGAATACTGCAGAGCCTCGCGCTCGCCGGCGGCGATCGCCTCGGCGTGGCGCGCATTTTCACGATCCACCCAGGTATTGAACGACGCCACCAGGGCATCGTTGTCGATGGCGTGCTCGGGCGTATAGAGCCCTGTGCCGCTGATCACCGCATTCATCATGGCGTTCTCCCTCTGACGACGTCGGGACATGGCGAACATGCCGCACGCGTGTCTATCTATTGCTATGCTAAATCTCGCCGCCCCACGGCGTGTCGGCGTGTACCTCACCGGTTAGGGCTGGCGTCCGCTAATCTCTGACCAACGACGCTCAAGGCGCTTGCTCGAGACGGGCAACAAGGTGCCAAGTTGCTGAGCGAACAGCGATACCCTGAGCTCTTCAATCCACCACCCGAACTCCACCAAGTCGGGATTTGGCAGGCCGGCGCGTCGACTCGTCTCGAGTCGGCTGGCAAGACGCGACTCGAAATTCTGCACCTCCTGCATCATCATCTGGTCGCGCATGCGCTCGCGGGGCGCCTTCTCCAGCCGCAGCGAGACCGCTTCCATATAGCGTGGATACTGCTCGAGCCAGCCTCCCGCCTCAGTGATGAAACCGGGATGGACCAGGCGCTGCATTTGCGCTTTGACATCACTGTAGACCAGCGCCAAAGCGAAGCTCAGGTTGCCCTTCAAGGCCTTGGCGACGGCTAGATGACCGCTCAGGGCCTTTTCCAGCACCACCACAAGCTGCTCACCGTGGGGCACCAGAGCCGCTCTTGTCTCGGCCAGACGCTGGTCGAGCGCCTGGCGCGAACGAGGCAGCGGATCCACCGCCACCACCTGCTGGAAGACCGCCAACACGACATCGTCAACGAGTTCGCGCTTGCTGCCCACCTTGGTGAAGAGCAGTGCACAGCGCTCTAGGTCCGGCAATTTCGTGACCATGCGCGCCTGGTCAGGCAGCCGAGCCATCGCTAGGCGCGCTATCCCCTTGCGATGCGCCTCACGCGCCTTGAGGGGATGGTCGAACAGCTCCACGGCCAGCCCCTGCTCGCTCTCGACTAGCGCCGGGAAGGCCTCGACGCGAATCCCCGCTTGGTTGGTGACGCGCGACTCCGGCAAAGCTTCAGCGGGCAGATCCTCGAGCACTTCGCCGGTGCCAGCGGTATCGGCCAGCGCCCGGGCCCCTTCGCTTGCCGCACGCTCAAAGCGCCGTATCAGTTCATCCAGGTCGCGCCCTTCGCCAAGCGTCCGGCCCTCATGGTCGACCACTCGGATATTCATGCGCAGGTGCGCCTCGAGCAGCTCCTCCTGCCAGTCGCCCGGCGTGAGACGCAACCCGGTCTTGACGCGCAGGAACTCGCCCAGCGCCGCCGTCAGCGGCACATCGTCGAGCAGCAGCCGCTCTAGGGCGGCGTCCACCCAATCCGGAATCGGCACCACCTGGCGGCGTACCGTCTTTGGCAGCGTCTTGAGTAGCGCAATGCACTTCTCGCGCAACAGCCCCGGCACCAGCCAGTCGAGGCGTGCCGCCGGCAGTTGCGAGAGCATGGCCGCCGGCACCGTCATCGTCACGCCGTCGTCGCTGGCACCGGGCTGAAAATGATAGGCGAGCGGGTAACGTACGCCTCCGAGCATCAACTCGTCGGGATACTGGACCTCGGTGACATCCTCGGCGTTGCGTGCAAGCAGGCTCGCCTTGTCGAACTTGAGGATGTTGGAGTCGTTGGCTTCAGCCCTCTTGCGCCAATGCTCGAAACCCTTGCCATTGGTGATATCCGAGGGCAGGCGCTGATCATAGAAGTCGAACAGCACCTCCTCGTCGACCAGGATATCGCGCTTGCGGGCGCGATCCTCGAGATCCTCGACCTCTTCGATCAGAGCACGATTGTGGACGAAGAACTCGGCCCCGGTGCGGTACTCGCCCTCGATCAGGCCGCGGCGAATGAATATCTCGCGCGATTCCGTCGGTGCGATCGGCCCATAGTGCACCTTACGTCGGGCGACGATAGGCAAACCGAATAGCGTGACCTGCTCGAAGGCGACCACCTGGGCGCGCTTCATCTCCCAGTGCGGCTCGCTGTAGCTGCGTTTGACCAGATGTCCGGCCAGCGGTTCGATCCATTCCGGCTCGACTCTTGCCACCTGCCGCGCAAACAGCTTCGAAGTCTCGACCAGCTCGCCGGCCATGATCCACTTGGGGCTCTTCTTGGCCAGGCCCGACCCCGGGTGAATCATGAATTTGCGGTTGCGTGCCCCAAGGTATTCACGATTCTCGAGCAGTTGGCCGAGATGGGAGAGAAGGCCGGTAAGCAGTGCCTGGTGCAGCTTGACGCCCCCCTCACGGCGGCGGCGCGCCAGTTCGGCGTCGCTCGGAGCGCGCTCCAGTGCCTTCGCCTCAGGGAGAGGCGGAGGCGCGGGAACCTGGATCTCCATGTCACGCAGCAGTTGCTTGAGCTGACGAAAAGTGTCGTGCCATTCGCGCAATCGCAGGTAGCTCAGGTAATTTTCGCGACACCAGCGCCTGAGCTGATTGCCTGACAGCGCCTCACGCGCCGCCTCGAAGCCGTGCCATAGGTTCAGCCATGCGGCAAAGTCGGAATCGGCGTCGTTCCAGCGTCGGTGTGCTTGATCGGCGGCCTGGCGCTTGTCGGCCGGGCGATCGCGGGGGTCCTGCACGGCCAGCGCCGAGACCACGATCAGCACCTCGCGCAGCGCACCGTTCTCGGCACCGGCCAGGACCATGCGCGCCAAGCGCGGATCGATGGGCAGCCTGGCGAGGCGCCGCCCCAGGGTCGTCAGCCGGTTATCCTCGTCCACCGCGCCAAGCTCGAACAGCAGCCGGAATCCATCCTTGATGAAGCGTGAGTCGGGGGCATCGACGAACGGAAAGGCCTCGATGTCGCCAAGCTTGAGCGACAGCATCGAGAGAATCACCGAGGCGAGATTGGTGCGCTGGATTTCCGGCTCGGTGAACGCCGGTCGCGCGAGGTAGTCCTCCTCGTCGTAGAGGCGAATGCACACCCCTTCGGCGATACGCCCACAGCGCCCCTTGCGTTGGTCGGCACTGGCCTGGCTGACCGGCTCGACCGGCAGGCGCTGCACCTTGGCGCGATAGCTGTAGCGGCTGATGCGTACCAGACCGGGGTCGATCACGTAGCGAATGCCCGGCACGGTGAGCGAGGTTTCGGCCACGTTGGTCGAGAGCACGATGCGCCGTCCGCGATGAGGCTGGAAGATGCGGTTCTGCTCGGCGTTGGAGAGACGCGCATAGAGTGGCAGGATCTCGGTATCGCGCAGGTCGGCGCGACGCAGGGTATCGGCGGTCTCGCGTATCTCGCGCTCGCCGGGCAGGAATATCAGCACATCGCGCGGGCCGTGAAGCCAGCGTTTCTCGCGCTCGATCGTCTCGATCTCCTCGACGGCATGGAGAATGCCCTCTTGCAGAGTGCGGTCCTCCTCGTCCTCGGCCTCGCGAAGCAACGGCCGATAGCGCAACTCGACAGGATGGGTGCGACCACTCACCTGCACCACCGGTGCCGGCCTCAGCTCGCCATTCGCCTCTCGAGTTCCGAAGTGAGCGGCGAAGCGCTCGACGTCGATGGTCGCCGAGGTAATGATGATCTTGAGATCGGGGCGTCGCTCGGTGAGCCGCTTGAGATAGCCGAGCAGGAAATCGATATTGAGGCTGCGCTCATGTGCCTCATCGATGATGATCGCCTCATAGCGACCAAGGTCCGGGTCGTGCTGCGTCTCGGCCAGCAGGATACCGTCGGTCATCAGCTTGACCAGGGTGCGCTCGTTGGTCTGGTCGGAGAAGCGCACCTGATAGCCGACCTGCTCGCCCAGTGGCACCTGCAGCTCCTCGGCAAGCCGTGCCGCCACCGAGCGCGCCGCCAGCCGCCGGGGCTGGGTATGGCCGATCAGCCCACGGCGCCCAAGGCCGAGCTCCAGGCACATCTTGGGCAGCTGGGTGGTCTTTCCCGAGCCGGTCTCACCTGCAATCACCACCACTTGGTGCTCGCTCAACGCCTCGAAAATGTCCTTTCGGCGTTCGGCGACCGGCAACTCGTCAGGATAGTGAAGATGCAGCGGCAATTCGCGCCGCGCCGCCACCTGGGCACAGGAGGTCTCAATACGCTGCTCTACCTCACGCAGGCCACGATCCACCGGCTTGCCATCGCGGGCACGGCGCTGCAGGCCCGCCAGGCGCTTGCCCAGTTCACGAACGTCGCGCAGGCGACACTCGCCCAGGCGTCGTTGCAGGCTCTCCAGTCGGGAGATCACGCTGTCGGCAGGTTGCGAAGTCGATGTGGGACTCAAGAGATCCTCATTGAATCGAACGAAATCTGCCCGCCCCGGAGTTCCGAGGCGGGCAGACCATTGTACCGCCGAGCGGCTTAAGGTGCCTAATCGTGACGAATAGGAATCACGCGTTGTGCTGATTTCCGCTATCGCGAAGCTCGCGGCGCAACACCTTGCCCACGTTGGTCTTGGGCAACTCGTTGCGGAACTCGACGTACTTCGGCACCTTGTAAGCGGTGAGCTCCTTCTTGCACCAGGCGCGCAGGGTTTCACCATCCAGATCCTGGTTGCGGGAGACCACGAACAGCTTGATCACCTCGCCGGCATTCTCGTCAGGTACGCCAACCACGGCGGCTTCCACCACATCGGGATGCTGGGCGACCACATCCTCGATCTCGTTGGGATAGACGTTGAAGCCCGAGACGATGATCATGTCCTTCTTGCGATCGACGACCTTTACATAACCGTCTGGCTGCAGCACGGCGATATCGCCGGTGCGAATCCAGCCCTCGCCATCCATCGTCTTGGCGCTCTCGTCCGGCAGGTTCCAGTAGCCCTTCATCACCTGCGGCCCTTGAACGCAGAGTTCGCCCGGCTCCTCGAAGGGCAAGGCGTTGCCATCGGCATCGACGACCTTCACCACAGTGCCCGCCACCGGCTTGCCGATGGTCCCCAGCTGAATGGCATCGACCGGGTTGAAGGTGACGACCGGCGAGGTTTCGGTCATGCCGTAACCTTCGGCGATCGGGCATCCAGTCACCTGCTCCCAGCGCTCGGCGGCGGCCTTGGTAAGCGCCATGCCTCCGGAGATGGTCAACTTGAGACGCGAGAAGTCGAGTTGCTTGAAATCGTCGCGATTGCACAGCGCATTGAACAGTGTATTGAGCCCAATGAAGCCGGAGAACTGGACTTTCTTGAGCTCCTTGACGAACGCTGGCAGATCGCGAGGGTTGGTGATCAGTATCGAGTGGTTGCCGGTCTGAAACAGGAAAAGGCAATTCACGGTAAAGGTATAGATGTGGTAAACCGGCAAGGGTGCGATGATCGTTTCGCACCCCTCGCCAAGCCCCGAGCCTATCGCCGCACGCGCCTGCAGCATATTGGCGATCAGGTTGCGATGGGTCAGCATCGCGCCCTTGGCAAGCCCCGTGGTGCCGCCGGTGTACTGCAGTACCGCCAGATCCTCCGGCTTCTGTGCTACATCCTTGTGCGAAAGCTTATGCCCCTTGGCCAGCGCATCGCGAAACGACACGGCTCGCGGCAGGGAGAATGGCGGCACCATCTTCTTGATGTGCTTGACCACCGCATTGATCAACAGCCGCTTGGGGAAGCCGTGCATGTCACCAAGCTCAGTGACCAGCACGTGCTTGATCTCGGTGCGCTCGAGAATCTTCTCGAGCTTGCTGGCCATATTGGCGAGGATCAGGATCACCTTGACACCGGAGTCCTTGAACTGATGGGTCATTTCACGCTCGGTATAGAGCGGATTGGTGTTCACCACCACCAGGCCGGCACGCATGGCACCGAATACCGCCACTGGGTACTGCAGCACATTGGGGAGCTGGATGGCGATACGGTCGCCAGGTTCAAGGGTAGTCTCGTGCTGCAGCCAGGCGGCGAAGTCCTTGGTGAGGCGATCGAGTTCACCATAGGTCAAGGTCTGTCCCATGCAGGTGAAGGCCGGCTTGTCGGCGAATCGCTCGAACGATGCCTTGAATACCTCCAGAATCGACTGGTAGTCGTCAAGCCCTTCCAGGGGCGGCCCGCTAAGTACCGGGGCTGTGGCGTGCTCGTTCATGCTGATCTCCGCAGTTGATGTCGGTTCGTTGACCAACTCTTGTTCTCACTGACCTTGTGACTCGAAAGTGCTCATCTTTATCCATGCATCGGGGCTATCGACAATGAAACGCTAAAACGACCGATTGAAACCAGTGTTGGAAAATGCCATCAAACGTTCATCGTGACTATGCCACTTTTGGCCAGTCTCTTCTCAAGCGTATGTTTTCTGGGCAATATTCAAATCGCTACGTCGTAGGCAAGCGATGATCAGGCAAGCTGGCGGGCAACGATCTCTCCATCACGCCACACCAGAAGCTCCCCTGACGTCATGCGCACCCAGCGCTCGTTATCGGTAAGGGGTTCGGTGGCGAGCACCGAGACCACGTCGCGGTCGGTGGTGTGCTCGATGAAATCGACGCTCATTTCGGCATCGGAGAGACTCGCCTTGCCAAAGGGGGCGCGGCGCGTGATATGGGCAAGCTTCGTGGAACAGAACGCGTAGAGATAGATGCCATCGGAGAGCAGCAGATTGAATACCCCCATTTCGCGCAATCGCAGGCAACCATCGTGAAGATAGCGCCACATGTCTTCCGGGTTCTTGGGCGGTTCGCTGAAGTGACGCCGCAGCTCCCCCAGTAGATAACAGAAGGCATGTTCGCTATCGGTATCGCCCACCGGGCGATAGAAGCTCAGCGGCAGTGAGGACCAGCCATTGAGCTGACCATTGTGAGCATAGCACCACTGCCGCCCCCACATTTCGCGCGTGAAGGGGTGAGTATTGGCCAGCCGCACCTGGCCTACGTTGGCCTGGCGAATGTGACTGATGACCACATGGGACTTGATCGGATATTCGCAGATCAGTCGTGCGATAGGAGAGTCCGCCGAGGGATGGGGGTCGCGAAAGTCGCGATAGCCACCCTCTTCATAGAAGGCGATACCCCAGCCATCCCGGTGGGGCCCGGTGCCGCCGCCGCGAGTCAGAAATCCGGTAAAGCTGAAGCAGATATCGGTGGGAACATTGGCACTCATGCCAAGCAGTTCACACATTCGGCACCCTCCGCCGGCGCGACCGATGTCTGGCCTGCGACCGTCGCCGCCAGCCCAGCAGCAGTACGACAAACGCCAACGCCACGAGTGCCCATACCAACCAGCGGCTCGTCGCCTGGGGATCCAGGCCCAGCTCCCTTGCACCCTGCTCCAATCGTGGCACCGCCTGTTGCCACAACGCCTGGGCCTGCCTCGGCAGACGGTTGATGGCATTGACGACACGATCCGCAAGCGGAGGGGTGTATTCCGCGACCTCGGGCTCGGGCTCACTGGGCAGGCGTTCGGCGTGCAGCCTGGGGGCCTCCAGCAGTGCGGCATCAAGACCGATATTTGCTTGGGCATTGAGCAGGATGCGCGGCAGACGCAGCTCATGCTCCTGGCCATCGAACTCGACGATGGCACGCAGCAACAAGGGGACGCTGGTCTCGTCAGGCAGCGTCGGCAGTTCGATGCGCCAGCGACGCTCACCGCTCGTCGCCACGTTCAACGCCTCCCCCTGCAGCTCAGCGAAAAGACGCGTATTGGCGACACTGAGCTGCGGATGTTCGGCACGCAGCTCGACCTCACGCTGCGCATCATCGACCTCGGCACTGATCGCGGGCAGCACGTTGACCGCCTGCACCCGCTGTCGCTGGAACGCCGTACTTGCCGCTTCGATCACCAGCCGCGCATTACCTGCCTGAGCCGGCGCCGGCAGCACGCCAACGAAGCGACCCCCATCGGGCTCGAGCAGGGTCGCTGTCTGCCGGTTACCCGGCAAGCCAAGCAACTCGGCCTGCACGCGCAGATCCTCGGGTAGCGCCTCCTGCTCCAGCATCTCGTCGCCTTCGGTCAGCCAGGCAGCCAGGGGCAGGGCAAAGCCCAGATAGAGCGTGGTGGGCAACTCACCGGTACGCAGTGCCAAGGGCGACGCGATGCCGATGCGGCTCTCGCTACCGATCGCCCCTTCGATTCGCCATTGGCCCGGCTGGGGCGAGGGGACGGTGATCAGATCGAAGCGCGGCTCGCTCTGCCTGCGTACCTCGCCACTGCGACTCTCGCGGCTGTAGCGGGTACCGTCGGGCGCGACCAGGGTCAACGGCGGTGAGTCAGGTTCATGGAAAAGCAGCGCAGTGAAGGAGTCGACCTGAGCGTCGATATCGAAACGCCCCTCCGCCAGGGGCACCTGATCGACAGGAAATATGCGCTGCAGAATATCCAGGAAGGCACGCAGCAGGGCATCGGGAGTTTCAGCCAGAGAGGCGAGCCCGTCGGTGCTCTGGGCAAGCTGTTCGGCCAGGGCCAGATCGGCATCGGGCGAGAAGGCAACGGCATGAATCACCACCCCTTGCTCGGCAAGCGCGGGTGCCAGCTGTTCGGTCAATGTACGTCGGGAGGCAGCGTCCCTGGCTTCCTTGTCCTGCCCGGCTGCGGGCAGGTCGATCATGCCGTCGGTCATCACAATCAGGTGTCGTTGCCCTTCACCGGTGGTGGCGTCATCTCGGCTGCCGGCCTGACGTACTGCCGCCTCGATATCGGTATAGGGTTGATAGTCGACGAGCGCCGGTTTCAACCTCAGCGCCTGCTCACGCCAGGCATCGTCTACCGGCGCCACCGGCAGGGGGTTGTCGACGCGCACACCGAAGGTCCAGAGCCCACCATGCACGCCGGAGGGAATCAGGGCAACCAGCAGCTCCAATGCACTGGCCCCAAGCTGTTCGGGATCGTTGTCGCGCATGCTGCCGGAGACGTCGAAGATGATCCGGACCTCCGCCACCGTGTCGCGATCCGCCTGACGATCGATCATCAACAGTGGTGCATCCCCGGAGGGAGGCTCCTGAAACGCTTGTGCTTGTGCCTGCGCCACCAGCGGCGCCAATGCCAACAACAGCCAGCTCAACCCCACCGCCAGAATGACGCGCATCATGTTTTCCTCAGCCGAGCTTCGGCTCCCGACGTTGGCGGGGGGCCGACGTGGGAGTCTGCTCACCACGGGGTCGTACCCCTCTTTCGCCTCTTTCGCCTCTTTCGCCTCTTTTCCTTCTCTCCCCTCTTTCATCCCGCTCCGCAACGTCCGGCGCCTCTCGCCCGCGCAGCAACCACCACAGGCCGATACCCGCAGCCGTGCCCAGGGTTACGGCGACCAGCAAGAGCGCCACCGCCCCGCTCAACATGGCACCATCGCGCTGCAGAAAGGAGATGGCGCCGACCAGCACGGCAGGCGCCAGACCAGTGTAGAATTCGCCCTCTTCCACCAGCGGCAGGCGAAAGCGGATCGGCATCCACAATATGCCGGCCACGGCGCCGACGAGCGCCAGGCGAGGCAACAGAGGAAGAAAGCGAACCCCCATGTAACCGGTCGCGAGCACGACCAGCGACAAGAGGGCATAAATCAGCCAGAGTAGTGGCATTGAATCGGAAACCAGCATGGTATCTCCCGTGTGCGTCACCTGCGACGCACGATGGTAATGAACATCCTCGATTATGGTACACCGCACCACATGAAAGCACAGCCGCCTAGTGACAACTCATCTTCCGAGACACCCACACCAGTCAACCGGTTCCGGCGCAAGCAGGACCCGCATTGGCACTGGCTCGAGCAGCGCGACGAGGCACAGGTAAGCGAGTTTCTGGAGGCGGCCAATGCCGAGTGCGCGGCGTGGTTCACTCCTCTCGCCTCGTTGGAGGAGGCTCTCTACCGCAGCCACCTTGCGCGTCGGGAGCTGGCCGTGACCGGGCTTGCCACGCCGCTGGACCATTTCACCTACTGGAGCGAAACCGCCGCCGAGGCCGATTACCCCCGCTGGTGGCGCCACCCCCTCGCGCGACCTGATGCCAAAGAGTGCTTTCTCGATCTGGAAGCGCGGGCCAGCGAATGCGACTTTCTCGAGCTTGGCGAAATGGCGCTGTCGCCCGACGAGCACTGGCTCGCCTGGACGGAGGATACCAGCGGCAACGAGTACTTCGAGCTGTTCCTCAAGCACCTACCGGACGGCGAGCCGCAGCGGGTACTCGGCGAGATCGGGCCTGAGCTGACCTGGGCCGAGGACAACCGCACCCTGCTCTTCACCCGCTACGATGCCACTCAGCGTCCCGACAGCATCTGGCGGCTAAGCTTCGATGCCGACGGTAAGCCCGGCGAGGCGGTGCTGATACTGCGTGAGGAGGATCCCGAATTCTGGCTCGGCCTGGGCAAGACGCGCTCCCGGCAATGGCTAGTGCTTGAGAGCGCCTCCAAGGACACCAGCGAGTGCCATCTGATTCCCGCCCACTCGCCCCAGTCAGCGCCCTGTTGCTTCCGCCCCCGCGAAAGCGGCGTGGAGTACGGCATCGACCATCGACCGGGGCATTTCTACATTCAGCACAATCGCGAGGCGCCGCACTTCCGCCTCGATGTGGCAACGGAGGGCTCACCACAGACGTGGCTGCCATTGCTGCCGCATCGCCAGGATCACACCTTGGAGGGAGCGGACGCCTTCGCATGGGGCCTAATCGTCACCGAACGCGACCATCAGCAGGCACAGGTGCATCTACGGGTGATCGAACTTGACGATGCGCATGCCATTATCCGCGACGAGCGCCTGCCGCTGCCGGAGGCGCCCTGCAGCCTGATGCTCGGCGACACGCCACATTTCGCCTCGCGGCGGCTGAGGCTGCGCGAGGAATCCTTTACCCTGCCGGTGCGCTGGATCGAGCACGACCTGGATAGCGGCGAGCGACAACTGCTCAAGGTCCAGCCGCTGCATGGCGATCTGCAGCCGGAGCAGTTGGCCTGCCAACGGCTGTGGGCCGAATCGCATGACGGAGAACGCGTACCCGTCTCGATCGTGGCCCGCGCCGACCTGCTCGGTCGCAAGCCTCTTCCCACCCTGCTGTACGGTTATGGGGCCTACGGCGAGGTGCTCGATCCCTGGTTCTCCATGGCGCGCCTTGAGCTGCTGGCACGGGGCGCGGCCTTTGCCGTGGCTCACGTGCGGGGTGGTGGGGATCGCGGCGAGCCCTGGTACCTGGCGGGTAAACTCGAACACAAGGAGAACAGCTTTCGCGACTTTCTCGCCGCCCGCGATGCGCTGGTCGAGACGGGCTTGAGCGATGCCCAGCGCATTGCCGCCTATGGCGCCAGCGCCGGTGGGCTGCTGGTCGGCGCCAGCCTCAACATCGCGCCGCACGCCTTCTGCGCCGCCGTCCTCGATGTACCCTTCGTCGATGTACTACGGACCATGGAGAATCCAGACCTGCCGCTGACCACCGCCGAGTATACCGAGTGGGGCAATCCCGACGAACCCGCCGCGCGTCACCGCATTCGCAGCTACTCGCCACTGGACAACCTAAGCGACCGCCCCTACCCCAGCGTTTTTCTTCAGGGCAGCTGGCACGATACCCGGGTGCCCTACTGGGAGCCGGCCAAACTCTATGCTCGCCTGACCGAGCTTGGCGCCAGCCACCCCGAGTCGGAGCGCCGCCCTGTCCTGCTACGCACCGACATGGCTGCCGGGCATGGCGGCGCCTCGGGACGCTTCAAGGCGTGGCGCGACAATGCCCGGCAGGATGCCTTCATTCTATGGGCGCTGGGGCTGGCCGACACCGAAGCGTCATGAGTCGATCGGCAGAATGGCGATGATATGCTCCTCGAGGTCCGCCTCGGGGACCTCGCGCTGCGAGACGGCGAAGCTCTGCACGCTGATGCCTTTGCGGTGCATGCGCTGCGAGTCGCCGGAGATCAACGGGTGCCAGCGTGCCAGCTTGCGCCCTTCGTAGACACGCCGGTAGCCACAGGAGCGCGGCAGCCAGCGAAAGTCCTCGACTCGCTCGGGCGTCAGTTGGATGCAGTCCGCCACCTTGTCGAAGCGGTTGTCGTAGTCGCCGCAGCGGCAGCTGCCGATATCGAGCAGTTCGCAGGCGACCTTGAGCACCGCGATATCGCCGCTCGCTTCATCCTGGATCTTCAGCAGGCAGCACTGCCCGCAGCCGTCGCACAGCGCCTCCCACTCCTGCTCTGTCAGCTCATCGAGCGGGAAACGTTCCCAGAAACGTTCGCGCATCCTCTCTCCTTGCGCTTGAGCGCGTCATCGAATGGCACGGCGAAACCGCATTCAATAGCGCGACTCGGTAGGGGTGCGATAGAGATCGAGCAGGTACTCCTCCTTGGCCGGCGGCATCTGCAGATAGAAGCCCTTGTCGCGGATGCTCGCCATCACATCGACGACGTTGGCGCGCGCCAGCGGCTTGCTTTCGCGCAGCAGCATCGTCGTTACCAGAATCGGCTTGCCGAAGTGCTCGAGAAGGGCCTCCGGCACTTCGCCTAGGCCGCGCTGCTTGTCGATATAGAGATACAGCTCATCCTTGCGCGGGCTCTTGAAAATCTCACAGATCAGGCGATCTTCGCTCATGCGGGATTCTCCTCGGCCAGTACCGCCTGCAAGGGAGCGGCAAGTCGCTCGCCTCGCCAGCCGTCGGGCAGCGTCAACGGCTCGCCTAGCAGGCTAGCCGTGACCAGCCCCTCCAGCTCGCGGCGGCGCATCAACACTTCAGGGGCGATGCCCAGCTGCTCCGCTTCGGCATTGACCACCCGCTTGAGTGCCTTGAGACGCTTCTTGAAGGGAGCCGCCAAGGGGGAAAGCTGAGGCTCGGGCAGCTGTGATTCATCGAGATGGTGCGCCTCGCGTACGAACGTCAGTAGCGTATCTCCTTCGCGCTTGACCAACGGTGGCTTGATCCCCTCGATGGCGGCCAGCTCGAAGCGGTTCTCAGGCATCTTCTCGGCGATCGCATAGAGCAGCTTGTCGTTCACCAGCCAGCCGCGGGGCAGATTGCGACGCCGTGCCTCGCCCTCACGCCACAGCGTCATGCGCCGATAGGCCTCGATCTGGCGTGACGAAAGCCGCCACAGCTGTCGATGACGCAGATACCACTGACCGTCACCCTCCACGCTGCGCCCGGCCTGGGCGACCAGTTCGGCACAATCCCTCTCCAGCCAGGCCAACCGGCCCAGCGCCTCGAGGCGGGCACACTGCAGCTTCCACACTTCGAGCAGGTAGACCACATCGAGGGCGGCATAAAGCCTTTGTGCCTCGGAGAGCGGCCGTACCAACCAGTCGGAGCGGGTCTCCTCCTTGGGCAGGTTTGCACCGGTCCACTTCTCGACCAGCCGCTGGTAGCCAATGGCGGCGTCCTCGCTCAGCAATGCTTGAGCCATCTGCGTGTCCACCAGCGGCGAGACGACTACCCCCGCCCATACCGCCAGCACTTCAAGGTCCTCGCTACTGCTATGCAGCAGCTTCAAGGGACCATGCGTGAGCAGATCGCGCAGCGCCTGCGTTGGTGCGACGGCCTGGGGATCGATCAGGTAGACCTGCTCGCCAGCGGTGAACTGCACCAGGGCGGGAATCGGGTGGAAGGTGGACTCGCGAAAGAATTCGGTATCCAGCGCCACGACATCGGCCTTGGTCAGCTCGGCACAGGCGGCATCCAAGGCCAGTGACGTATCGACCCAGACGATATCGGGCGCGGGGGACTCAGGTGGGATAGACATAATCGCTCGAGTGGACGCAGGGCGCCGGTGGTTCATTCACTTGTAAAGGGCAGGCGGCCGTTGAAGGCGCGGCTCAGCGTGCCGCCATCGACATACTCGAGCTCGCCGCCCATGGGGACGCCGTAGGCGAGGCGCGACAGACGCACCTCGCAACCGTTGAGCTGGGCGGCAATGTAGTGCGCCGTGGCTTCGCCCTCGACGGTGGGGTTGGTGGCAAGGATCACCTCCTCGACACTGCCCTCACGGATCTGCACTTCGAGCGCATCGAGTCCGATATCCTCGGGGCCGATGCCATCGAGCGGCGAAAGGTGGCCATGCAGCACGAAGTAACGTCCTTTGTAGCCGCCCGCTTCCTCTATCGCCAGCAGGTCGGCGGGAGACTCCACCACGCAGAGCGTGGCGTCATCGCGCCGCTGACTGATGCAGAGTCCGCAGATCTCCTCCTCGGTCAAGGTACGACAGCGACGACAGTAGCCGACCTCTTCGAGGGCCTGGGCCAGCACGACGGCCATACGCTTGCCACCCTCGCGATCGCGCTCGAGCAAATGAAAAGCCATGCGCTGGGCGCTCTTGGGCCCGACACCCGGCAACACTCGCAGCGCCTCCAGAAGGCGGTCGACCAGGGGAGAAAAACTCATACGCTCCGCTTCCTGCTAGAAAGGCATCTTGAAGCCAGGCGGCAGATTCAGGCCGGCGGTCGCCTCCTGCATCTTCTCCCGAGTGGTCTGCTCGACCTTGCGCACCGCATCGTTGACGGCAGCGGCCAGCAGATCCTCGAGCAGCTCCTTGTCCTCCTCCATGATGCTGGGGTCGATCTCGACCTGGCTGACATCATGGCGCCCGTTCATGGTCACCTTGATCATGCCGGCGCCGGCTTCGCCGGTCACCTCGGATTGCGCTGCCTCTTCCTGCATGCGCTGCATCTTTTCCTGCATTTCCTGGGCCTGCTTCATCAGGTTGCCCATTCCACCTTTCAACATGGGAAGTCCCTCTCGGTGATCAGATAAATTAACGGTACCAGTTCAGCCAATCAGTGTGTCGGCGCCTGGAAGGATACGGAACTCTCGACCAGCCGTGCCCCGAAGACCTGCTGCAGCTCGCGAATATGCGGATCCGCCTGCAGGGCTTCAACCGCCTGTGCATGGCGCGCGGCGGTCAGGCGATCGGCCTGCGCCTTGGGTGTCTCGATCGCGCTTGGCAGCTCGCCCACCTCGATCGACACTCGACGCGCGATGCCGGCATCGGTCAGTGCCTTCTCGATACGCTCCACATGAATGTCGGCATTCATTGCCGCATGCGAGGGATCGAGGCGCAACCGCAACACCTGCCCTTCGTCGTGCTCCACCATGCAGTGCGCCGCTAGACTGCGGGTCAAGCCGGTCAATGGCAACCGTTCGAAAATCTCGAGCCAACGAGCATGGTCGAATAGACCCTGCACAGCCGACGCTTCGCTCGCCGGCATGGCCTGCTCCATAGCCCGCGTGCCAGGCGGATAATCCTCAGGTTCAAGAGCGCTGCGAAGCGGCTCGTCGTGATAGTCGCCAAGATCGACAGGCGCGCCCTCCTCGTCGGCCATGGCCGCGTGCGGCTCGTCTGGCAGGGACTCCCAGGGCGGCGGCTCGGCAGGATGCTCGTCTGGCGGGGGCATCTGTACCGTTTCGCCTGGCGCGTCGGGCGCTGGCTCGGCGGCATCATTATCGTCGATACCGTCAGGCGCCGACGACGGACTAGCAGCAGGCGATTCGACATGCTCGGCCAAGTCAGAAGAGGAGGGTTCGGCCTTGAGCGGCAGCGGCGTCTGGGCGGGTTTGGGGACACCCTGGGGGCGGAAGGCGAGCATCCGCAGCAGCGTCATCTCGAGCGCGGTGCGAAGCTCCGGTGCATGGACCATGTCCGCTCGCCCTTGCAGGCCGATCTGGTAGTAGAGCTGAACATCCTCGGCGGTGAAGCGCGCGGCCAGGGACAACAGCATCTCGCGATCGCCGTGCCCATTATCCAGCGCGTCAGGCACCATCTGTGCTACCGCCAGGCGGTGCAGCATGCCGAGCAGGTCATCGAGCACACCGGAAAAGTCGGGGCCCTGCTCGGCAAGAGCGGCGATCTCGGCCAGCACACGGGCGGCATCGACCTCGGCCAGCGCCTCGACCAGAGCCAGCAGATGACGATGGTCCAGCGTGCCCAGCATGGCGGAGACATCGGCGTGACGCACCTCGCCCTGGCCGAAGGCGATCGCCTGATCGGTCAGGCTCATCGCATCACGCATCGAGCCGTCGGCTGCCTTGCCCAGCAACCACAGGGCGCTTTCGTCGAAGGGCACACCTTCGGCCTCGAGCACCTTGGCCAGGTGCGAGACGATACGCTCCGGCGGCATGTTCTTGAGCGTGAACTGCAGACAGCGCGACAGCACCGTGACCGGCAGCTTCTGCGGATCGGTGGTGGCGAGCAGGAACTTGACGTGGGGAGGCGGCTCCTCGAGCGTCTTGAGCAGCGCATTGAAGCTGTGGGTCGAGAGCATGTGCACCTCATCGATGAGATACACCTTGAAACGTCCCTGGGTCGGCGCGTACTGGACGTTGTCGAGCAGCTCGCGGGTATCCTCGACCTTGGTGCGGGAAGCTGCATCCACCTCGATCAGATCGACAAAACGTCCCTCGTCGATGGCACGACAACTCTCGCAGCTTCCACAGGGAGACGAGGTCACGGTGCTATCGTCGCGGCCACCCGCCGTACAGTTCAGGCACTTGGCGAGGATTCGCGCAAGTGTAGTCTTGCCCACACCACGGGTGCCGGTGAACAAATAAGCGTGATGCAGCCGCCCTTGGTCGAGCGCATTGACCAGCGCACGCTGCACATGATCCTGACCAACCAGCTCGTGGAAGGTGCGAGGCCGCCATTTACGGGCCAGTACCTGATAGCTCATGCAGCTCAAATCCTTGCAGCGAGACTGTGGCTGCCGGTTAAGGCATGCGACGGCAGCGCCTTCGATAAGACGATGCCCAGACGTTCATTCTAGCGACTGGATACCGGGGGGGAAAGCAAGAGAGCCACTTGGCAAACGAGGGCGCAGCGTAAGGCCACCTGGCCCTCGCGCGAAGAAACCTGACCCTCGGGCTTACCTGCTTACCCAGGCTAGACTGCTTTATCAGCCAGTAATGATGGAAGTGCCAGTTGCCTCGTGTCGTACTCTACTGGGACGAGTTTCTCGGCCACCCACCTATGGAAGAGGCCTTACTGGAGGTCAACCCTGCCGATCAATATGAGGAAATAATTGCCTAGTTCTATTCGGCAGACTTGAGTGAACTCTTCTGTGCCGACAGCCTCTGCCCCGCCTATTACGATGGCCTACTCATGTGTGGTCAGACAGGCACCACATCAAGAACGCTTACGTTAAATACATTGCCTCAGGTGGAAGCCGAGTGGAAGATATTATCGATAAAATGGATTGATCTCATACCATGGCAATAGCAAAGCCCGGCCAAAACCGGGCTTGCTTGTAAAAGGCGGGATACTGGCCTTGACTGATAGGCGAGCACTGCTGCACTGCACTATCGCAAGAATATAAAGGCCATAACTCATAACTGGAGGCAGCCCCCGACAGCCACATCCCGGCACACGCAGCCACCACTACCGTTGCTCCCTTCCGGGCCTGGCGGGGTTCGCAGTTTAGCGTTGCGGGAGGACCGACGAGGGCCACCATAACTTCCCGGTTTCTGTCGATTAGCGACGCAGGCCAATGGCCTGCCCGAGCGGTGCGCACTATACCAGCGCAACTAGGGAGCCTGCAAGGCCAGCCAACGGCGATCGCTTTCGGGCGATCGCCCGTATCTAGTCTAGGCTTAACAGAGTAGCGTGGTCTCACACATGACAAACAATAGGAGACACTTCCATGGAAAAGGATTCCAACAAGGGCTACGTGGCCCTGCTCGGCTGGAGCCTGAGCGCTGTCGAAGCGGCGGAAAAATTCGACAGACGCTATGTGGTAGTGGCCCCTGAATGGGCAGAGGAGTACTGCAAGACCCACGATATCCCTTATGTGTCCTGGAATTTCGAGCGTCTCAATGACCGCTCCTTGGAAATTGCCGAGACACTGAAGGAGATGGAGGTAGATGTTGCCATTCCCCTCTTCGAGGAGACCGTCGAGTGGGCGGGCGCCATTAACTCGCTGCTGCTGGACAACCCTCGTCTCTATGGCCAGGCGCTGCTGTTACGCGACAAGGCATTGATGAAGCGACGTGCCCAGCTCGGTGGCATCCGCGTGGGTATCTTCGAGGAAGCTCATGACAAGGAGGACGTCATCCGCTTTCTCAAGCGCGTCAACCAGACGCTGCTCAAGCTCGATGGCGACCCCAACGACCCAATTCATCTCAAGGCCTTCGACAAGGCCGGTTGCCTGGGCCACCGCGTCATCCGCACCCCTGACGAGGTCGACAGCATCCCCGACGAGGAGTTTCCGGTACTGATGGAGTCGCACCTGGATGGCTGGGAATTTGCCGTCGAGGCATGGATTCACAACGGCAAGATCCGCTTTCTCAACATTTCCGAGTACGTGACACTTGGCTATTCGGTCTTTGTGCCGGCTACCCCCGAACTCGAGCAGTATCGCCCGCAGATCACCGCCCAGATCGAGAAGCTGATCAAGACCTTCGATATCGATTTCGGCTTCGTGCATCCCGAGTACTTCGTCACCAGTGACGGGGAGATGTACTTCGGCGAGGTGGCCTATCGCCCGCCCGGTTTCAAGGTCTTTGAACTGCTCGAGCGCGCCTATGGCTTCAATGCCTACCAAGGCCTCATCCTATCCTTCGACCCCAAGACCACCGAAGAGGAGATCACTTCGTTCTTTCCCAAGGAGGTGGTCGATGCCAAGGGCGTCGCCGGCTGCTTTGGCGTCTACCCTCGCCGCCGCGTCGTCAGCCGTCTCGAGATGCCCGAGGAGACCGAGGATCACCCCTATTTCGAGTCTCATGAGTTGACCGCGCCACTGGAAGAGACCGTGACCAAGCGTACCGCATTCGGTACTCACTGGGGGCTGCTGTACTTCTTTGGCGAGGATCCGCATACCATGCGCGATCTTCTCAAGCATCAGGAAGAGCTCGATTTCTATGTATAATCCGGGCACACCCCAGGCGATCAGGAGTCTGCGTGACGATCCTAGATGGTGACCAGAGCGCCGAACCCGGCAAGTTGGAAGGCGTGCTGACGAAGCTGGACGAGGCACTGACCATTCTCGACTCCTCCGCCGATTTCGCCAAACCCGCCAAGGTGCGCCGCGTATTCGATACCGCGCGCCGTGTCATGCTTCAGGAGGGAGGGTGTGCCGCCATCGAAGCGCGTGCCCAGGCGCTCGATGAGGCGGGTGTCTTCAACGGCTCCGATTGGGCCGCTCCTCAGTTACTGGTGCCCGCCCTGACGCCGCACTCATTGGGCAGTCGCGATCCCGATATGGTGGTGATCGAAGCGCTCAGCGAGCTGCGTCTGCTGGCCGTAGCACGGGGAGAGTATACGCATCCGCTGATCTCCTCGGAGCAGGCGCATCACTACCTGACCCAGGTACTGGCCATCAACCTGGGACTGCTGTTCTCCTCTCCCAGCGAAGCCGAGCGCGAGAGCCAGGGCCGTCTCGCGGTAATGACGCGGCTGCTGTTTCGACACCTGGCCGATCGTATCGGCTACGAGCATGTCATCGATCGGATGATCGACGAGATCTGGCGAATCCTGCAACAGCGGCCGATCCAGGTCGATCCGATCAAGCGCATGATCACCCAGATCGCCGCGTGCCGTGCCAATCCCGAGATCGACCTGGGCAGTAGCGGTCAAGGTGCCGATCGCCTGATCAGCAGCCTGTATGGCGCTACCCAGGCCTGCCGTGAAGATCCGGGTATCGAGGTCTACCGCGAACGACTCGAGGCGATGGACAGCGGTGCCCTGCAGTACGAAGCGACAGGCTTTGCCCGCGCCATGCACGATACCGGCCTGGTCTCTCCCTATCACACGGCCCTGCTGCGCCATCTGCTTGACCATGGCGACTATCTGTTGTCGGAAGCGCTGGGGCTGTCGGCTACCGGACGCGACTGCCTGCTCTGCTACCGGCAGCTGATCGAGGCGCTGGTGAAGGAGGCGGTATATGCAGAGACCAGCCAGGCCGTTTATGGATTGGCGCTGATGCTCGAACGAGGCATTCTCTACCAGAGCCCCCTGGCACCGGCACTGTGGCGCCAACTCGCCCTGCCGCTCTCCGAGTGGTCACAGCTGCGGATACGCACGGCATATGGCGAAGGCACAAATCCCAGAGCACGCCTGCTCGAAGGGGTCTTGTGTATGCTCGGCCAGCCGCTAGGGGTGGGCCAGGGCAACAATCCCACCTGCCAGTCGGCACGTGCACTGTCGATGTGGGCCTACAACGATCCCGACTATCTACTGCAGATGGTCGCCTGGGCGGCACGTGACGACGAGATCATCATCCACTTCGAAGGTCAGCCTATCTCCTCGATGGCCAGCCTTTCTGGCGTGGCCAAGGAGCTGCCTATGGATCTCGATGCGGTATCACTGCTGGTGGTACCGCATCTCGATCGTATCTACGCCGAAATGGGTCGACGCTGCCTGGAGCGCGAAGGCGACCCGCACCGCTGGGTCAATCCCGAGTTCCATGGCTGGTGGGCGGGGCGCGGCTTTCGCATCAATGTCGATGTCGCTACTGGCCATCTCTCGGAGCTGGAGGACTTCGTCCGCCACTTCTATGCCTGCTACCATCCCTATTACAATGGCAACCAGCCGTTGATCCATCCTCAACCGGCGGGCATTGCCATTACCGATAGCGCGGCGCGCTTCATTGGTTGGCACGCGATTACCATTCTGCGCGCTACCCTTGACCCCCAGGATGTGATGCGCCTCTACTTCTTCAATCCGAACAACGACAGCGGCCAGAACTGGGGCGATGGCG
Source organism: Halomonas sp. TA22 (assembly GCF_013009075.1). Taxonomy (NCBI): domain Bacteria; kingdom Pseudomonadati; phylum Pseudomonadota; class Gammaproteobacteria; order Oceanospirillales; family Halomonadaceae; genus Halomonas; species Halomonas sp. TA22. The sequence goes on from NZ_CP053108.1 coordinate 3,711,799, forward strand.
TGGTGGTCAGCACCGCCGGTAACGGCGAGCGTTTCGGGGAGGCATCGCTACCCTTCGAGGAGTTCGCTTCACGCCTCTACATCTTCCACTATGATCCACTCGAGCGCGGTGAGCTTGCCAACGTGCCTCAGGAGGAGCTCGATCGAGTGATCGGCTACGTGCATCGCAGCTGGGGGACGGATCGAGTACCTGCCAACGAACTGCAGGCCGACAGCGGCCGAGGCGAGCCAGGTTGACATAGTCAGCCTGGGTCGGAATAGCGATGTTGCAGGTAACGCGCCCAAAACGGAGCGAAGGCCATCAGGGTGATCATGCGCAGTAGGTGATGGAAGGCAACGAAGACCGGATCGATATCCAGCGCCACGGCGAGAATGGCGATCTCGCCGATACCTCCCGGCGCCAGCGCCAGCAGTGCCACGTCACGTGGTACGCCCAGCCACTGGTGTATCGCCTCGGCAAAGACCGCCAGTACCAGAAGGGCGACCAGCGTGGCGACCACCGCCTGGAACACGTACTTGCCCAGCCGGCCTCGGGATAGTCCGTGGAAACGCGAGCCGATGGCGCTCCCCAGCACCCACAGCATGACGTTCATGCCCCAGTCGGGCAACTTCAGGCTGGCAATGTCAGCCCCTGAAAGGAGGGCCGCGAAAAGCAGCGGCGCCAGCAGCGACGGACTTGGCAGGCGAATCCAGCGGCCCAGTGGAATCATTATCGGCACGGCCAGCAGCATCCAAAGATGCTGGGGCGGTGGCGTTTCGAGCCCGGCTACCGCGCCGCCCTCCCAAGCCCAGAACAGCGGTGGCAACAGCAGGATTACCAAGATGATGCGCAGTGACTGGGCAATGGCGATACGCTGCGGGTCGCCACCGCTCTTGTCGCCAAGCAGGATCATCGCCGTCATCGCACCGGGCGCGGAGGCGAACCAGGCGCTCACCGGATCGAACCCGCAGCGACGATACCAGGCTGCCGCGGCCGTCGTGGAGGCCGCCACGCCGAGCAGCAGCAGCAATGCCGACAGCGGCCAATCAATCACGCGCTCGGCCAGCTGTGGCGTGACCTGGCTGCCTAGAACCAATCCCATCACTCCGAGGAATGTCTCGCGCAGCCCTTCCGGCACCCCAACATCCACCCCTCGCGCCGAGGCAATCAGGTTCGCCACCAGTGGACCCAGCATCCAGGCCAGTGGCAGGCCGGACAGCTGAAAGACCATACCACCCACCGTCCCAAGCGCCAGCGCCCTTGCCAATGACCGTGCCGCGGCCTGTGTCACGCCTCTCTCCTTCCTTATGTCGTCTTCGTTAATCAGCTAATCAAACCCAGTATTGCACGACTGGAGTCGTGATGGCCTCCCAGCGCTATAATGATGCCTCACTAATGCCATGGATCCGCTATGCCCCGCCTCGATCAACTGCTTGTCACTCAGGGTCTGGTGCGCTCTCGAGCACGGGCGCAACGCCTGATTCGCCACGGCCGGATCAGCCTGCAGGACAGCGGTCGAATCTTGACCAAGCCCGGCGAGAAGTTGCCGGACGATACGTGCCTGCAGGTAGCGGAAGATCCCGAGGAGCGCTATGTCTCGCGCGCCGGACTCAAGCTCGAGGCACTGTTGGAGCGCCTTGGCATGCGCCTGGATGGCCAGCTGATTCTCGATGTGGGCCAATCGACCGGAGGCTTTACCGATTGCGCGTTACGTTTTGGAGCACTGCATGTCATCGGCATCGAGGTCGGCCATGGTCAGCTCGATGCCGAGCTGCGCGGCGATCCTCGCGTCACCTGCCTGGAGGGGCTCAACGCCCGTGCCATGGCCAGGGAGCCACGCCTGAACGACGCCATTGCCCGACATGCGCCATTAGGGTTGAGCATGGCGGTGATGGATGTCTCCTTCATCTCCCAGACACTGATCCTGCCCGAGCTGACGAAACTGCTGCCGCCAGGGGGCGAGCTACTGTCACTAGTGAAGCCACAGTTCGAGGTCGGACCGGGCAAGGTCAATGCCCGGGGCGTCGTCACCGACCCGAGCTTACATGGCGAGGTGGAAGCGCGCATTCGGCACTGCGCCGAGCAGAGTGGCTTTCAGATACTGCAGTGGAGCGACAGCCCGATACTCGGCGGAGACGGCAATCGCGAATTTCTTCTCCATGCCCGCCTTCAGGCGGGAGAATGCGACAAGCCTAGGCCTTCCTCCTCTCTTCAGCGTCCTTCGCTACCGCCTTCGCCATCGAGCGAATCCGAGTCCGAGCCCAGGTCGTGGAAATCGCCAGGATCGCCTTTGGCCCCGGGACCGGGATGTGCTGGGATCACTGCACCAGAGGGAAGGCTACTCACCTTCTTTGCGACCCCATCCGGACGATGCAGCCAGATATCCAGCTGGTTGAAGGCGATATCGACGCCATGTTCGGCGAACAGCTCACCGACCCGGCAGTTGATCTCATCGGTGGCATAAAGGCGATCGCCCAGGCTGTTGACGAACACCCGCAACTCGAAATTGAGGGTGCTGTCGCCATAGTTCATGAAGAACACCTGGGGTTCGGGATCGCGCATGACCCGGCCATTCTCGTCGGCGGCCTGGTGCAGTAGCCTATGCACCAGGGCCTGATCCGAGCCGTAGGCTACGCGGTAATTGAGCACCACACGCGTCACGTTGTCCGACAGCGACCAGTTGATCAGCTGGTCGGTGACGAAGGTTTTGTTGGGGATGATGATCTCCTTGCGGTCGAAATCAGTCACCGTCGTTGCCCGAATGCGGATACGGCTCACCGTACCGGTGAGATTGCCCAGCGTAAGGGGGTATGCGCCGTGATCAACCTGACCAGTTGCACGCTCATACCGAGCAGACCGGCGAGCATCGAGGCGAGCGCCACGGGCCGCGACGAGAGGTTGACCTCGACCCCGCGAATCACGGTGGCAATCAATAGCACGGGAATCAGCGCGACCCCCAATCCCAGCAACAGCCAGCGCAACCGGGCCACGTACTCCGGCGACCACAGGAAGTGCTTGGATGCCACCCCCTCACGCACCAACAAGCGTCGTGCCCAGGCGATGACTCCCCAGCCCAGGGCCAGATGCCAGAGTGCCTCGCCGAACAGAACGGCCAACCCCTCGCCTCCCGCCACCGCAGCAGTGCCGGCGGCGGCCATCGCCAGCGGCCCAGGCGCCGCCAGCAGAGCATTGAGCAGTACCGCCTTGGGCGTATGCGTCTGGCTGTCGCTGCTGAAGCGGCCGATCTGCTCGTGCAGTTGCGCCAACCTGGCACGGATGCGACGCCGCATCCAGAGCAGGCCCACGGCCAGCAGCAGCAACGGCACGCCGATCAGTACACGGGGCCCTAGCAGTTGCCAGCGTGCGGGCAGTAGCTCGCGCCACGGCGATCTCCTCCTGCAGGTCGCGGCGCATGTCGACTTGGGGCAATGACTGGCGCTGTTCACGCAGGATTCGCGACAGCAACAGGCTGCCACGGATGGTCTCGATCTGCTCGTTGAGGCTGCGCTGAATCTGCCGGACCTGCTCGAGTTCGCGGCGCGTCTCGATCCCTAGGCGCACCAGGCTATTGGTACGGTCGGTGGCACGCAGCAGTTCGAGACTCAGGTCGCGGTTGATCTCCTGAGCACGCGCAAGTACGGGATGTCCGGCGGCGATCAGGGGGTCGTCGCGCGCCGCATCGGCAATCGCCTGTTCGGAAAGCAAGCGACGCTGGCGGTCGATGACACTCTGCAGCATGGCCAGCAGCGTCTCCTGAGCCTCGACCTGGCGAGACAGCAGGTCGCGACGCTGCTGGGCCAGCTCGCGCAGTCGAGTATTCGTGCTTAACTCGCGCTGGTGATAAAGCAGCTCGAATTCAGCAAGCCTGCGCTCGACTCGCCGCCTTACCAGCCGCGGCTCATCGGCGGCGAGTCCCTGTGACTCGAGCTCATCCACCGCTCGACGGCTCAGCTCGGCACTCTGCATGGCCGCCGCAATGGCCTGCTGGGCGCGCTCCGGCAGCGTCTGGGCATTGAGTAGCTGGGCATTGACCTCAGCCAGACGATCCTGAAGCTGCTGCAATCGAGGATAGCCAGCTGCTGGCGCCGCTCGAGGTGGATCCCCTTCGGCAGCCTGCAGCTGTTGAAGACGCTGATTGAGCGCCTCGCGCTCGGACATGAGATCGTCAGCGGCGCTTGCAGGAGCAAACGCCCCAACCAGCCATAGCAGCAGGCACGAAAGAGCGTATCGATAGAGATAGCCGACAAGCCCGGACGCAGCGAGACGATGGATATTCATTGACCTTTTCACGCGACTCCTCGTCTGCGTATGCTATCTGGCTTGACGGCAATTCTCTGTCTCTCTGGCTTGGCGTGACAATCATCCGTCGTGCAAAACCAAGCACGCCCAGTTGACTTGGCCGGGCGGCATGGTAGAAACGGTGCTCCATTACCCTTTTCGGTACCCATCATGACCTCGCTTCGCCCTGCCGCTGCCTCTCTGGCGCTTCTGACACTGGTTTCTGCTTCCCTGGCCAATGCCAATACGGGGAGCGCCGAGATCGAGGCGCGCATCGAAGCCCTGAATAGCGAAATGGAAATGCTTCAGGAGCAGCTCGAACGGCAGCGGGTCCTCGAGCGCACTTCACAAGTTCAAGGCGAAGGTGAACGGCAAGCCGATGAATTTCCTCCCGAGGTAGAGAGGGAGTTGACCCAGCGTCGACAGCTCGAGCGCGAGTCGACCCGCAACCCATTTTCACTCACCACCCACCGGCTCAATTACGTGCTGCCGTTCAGTCATACCTCGAATCCCAACACCACGGCGTTTCGCGACGTCACCGACGCTTCTTCACCGGATGATATCGAGGTGAAATTCCAGGTCAGCGCCAAATTCAATCTCGTCGAAGACATCTTTGGCAACAATGGCGATCTCTACTTCGCCTATACCCAGCGCAGCTGGTGGCAAGCCTACAATACCGACGCTTCCTCACCGTTTCGCGAAACCAACTACGAGCCGGAGGTCTTCCTCGATTTCGACAGCAACTGGAGCCTGCTCGGCTGGACCAACATCAACAACCGGATCTACTTCAATCACCAGTCCAACGGTCGCTCAGACCCGCTGTCACGCAGCTGGAATCGCCTCATTCTGGAGAGCGCATTCATCCGTGGCGATTGGGCCGTCTCCGTTGCCCCGCACTGGCGCATTCCGGAGTCGGATGGTGATGACGACAATCCCGACATAGAGCGCTACATGGGCTATGGCGACATTACCGTAGCGCACCGTATCGGCAATGATCATGAAGCGAGTCTGATGGTGCGCGGCAATCCCAGCGCCGGCAACATGGGAACACAGATCAATTACACCTGGCCGCTATTCGGCAATGTACGCGGCATGGTGCAGTACCACTATGGCTACGGCGAAAGCATGATCGATTACGACCAGCATCAGCATCGTTTCAGTGTCGGCTTCAGTCTCAATCCGCTGTTTACGACCAGCGAACGAGATCGCTGATTCGCCAGCAGGCGTTGAAGTCATTAAGGTTCCTGCTATGCTGAGGTCGTCATTCATCGTCAGAGGAAGACCCAATGGCATTCCGTAAATCGAACGCTGAGTCCACGTCCGAGCAGCTCAAGGCCGATCTGCACCACTTGACCAAGACCATCGAGGATCTGGTCAGTGCAACCGCTGACGACTCACGCGGCAACATCAAGGAGCTCCGACAGCGTGCCGAGAAGCGCCTGCGCGAAACTCGCTCGCGCCTGGGCGAACGCGGCGAGCACCTCTACGATGACACACGCGATCAGGTGGTCGATCAATTCAGCGCCTGTGACAAGTATGTTCACTCCAACCCCTGGACCAGCGTCGGGATCGGGACTGCTGTCGGGGTCGTTATTGGATTACTGATTGGGCGCAGCTGATGGAACAGGGCCAAGGACCGGCCGAACGTCTGTTCGGCGCTACCAAAAGGCTACTTCTTACCCTTCTGAGCACTAGCGAGACGCGCCTGCGTCTCGTCATCGTCGAGCTTGAAGAAGAGCGTGCCCGGATGATCACGCTGCTGTTGCTCGCGGCTATCAGTGTGACACTGCTGATGCTGGGGCTGGCGGTACTGACGCTATTCGTCGTGGCCCTCTTCTGGGACACCCACCGTCTCGAGGCGATTGCCATCTGCAGTGCGGTACTCCTGCTCGGCGGTGTCGGCATGGCTGCCTGGGTGGTGAAGCTCGCCAAGCGTCGCACCCTGCTCAAGAGCACGCTCAAGCATCTTGTCACCGACCGCAAACTGCTGGAGTCGTCGCGTGAGCAATAATCGTGTCTCCAAACGCCAGCAACGCTTGCAGCGCAAGGTGGAGCTCGAGGCTCGCATCGAACAGCAGCGTATCGACATGCTGCTCGATGCGAGCGTATGGCACGATGCGAGTCACAGCGTCGACAATTCCTGGCACCATCTTCAGCGCTTCAAGGCGCCTCTTTTCGGCATTGGCGGCTTTCTGATGCTGCGTAGTGCCCGAAAACCCCGCTCGCTGCTGCGTGTCGGCAAGCGCATACTGACGGGCGTGCTGCTGTTCCGGCGGGCCAGACGGCTGCTGCGCTAGCCTCAATCGTCACCGGTCGTCAGACCGCCTCGGCGCACGCCACGCCGGAAGCCCAGGCCCATTGGAAGTTGTATCCCCCCAATTCACCGGTGACATCGAGCACTTCGCCGATAAATCGCAACATCGGCAAGCCGTTCACTTCGAATGTCTTCGACGAGATCGCCGAGGTCTCGACGCCCCCCATCGTCACTTCCGCCGTTCGCCACCCCTCGGTACCGGCGGGCTTTACCCGCCAGCCGTTGAGCCGCTCGCCCCACTGCTCTAGCTGGGCGTTGGAAAGATCGGCCAGCACCGGCGTCTCGCCATACCACTCGCCCATCGCCTGGGCCAGACGCTTGGGTAAGCGCTCACTCAGCCAGGTAGCGAGCTGACGTTTGGGCGTCTCCCTGCGCGCAGTCGCCAGAGCCTTTACTACCTCAAGGCCCGGCATCAGGTCGATTTCGAGTTCGTCGCCCGGCTGCCAGTAGCTGGAGATCTGCAGCATGGCGGGCCCAGAGAGACCTCGATGGGTAAACAGCATCGGTTCGCGATAGGCCCCACGGCGTTTGCCCGCATGCAGGCAGTGAACGCTCACCTCGCAGGAAAGACCGGAAAGCTCGCCTGCCCGCGCCTTCCAGTGCGAGGTCAGCGTGAACGGCACCAGCGCCGGGCGGGTCTCGGTCACCGGCAGGCCGAACTGGCGGGCGATGTCGTAACCGAAACCGCTCGCGCCCATGCTGGGGATCGATAGCCCGCCGGTTGCGATGACGACTGCACCCGTCTCCACCCGCCCTCGCGAGGTCTGTAAGCGCATACTGTCACCGCAACGCTCAAGCGAGGTCACGCTCGTGCCAAGGCGCATCTCCACCCCTGCCCACTCGCACTCGGTCAGCAGCAGCTGGACGATATCCTTGGCCGACTCGGCGCAAAACAGCTGCCCAGGCGCTTTCTCGACATACTCGATGCCATGGCGCTCGACAAGCTCAACGAAATGCTCGGGCCGATAGCGCTTGAGCGCCGAGATCGCAAAGGCCGGGTTGGCCGAGAAGAAGTGGCGATGATCGGTGGCAAGATTCGTGAAGTTGCAGCGCCCCCCACCGGACATGAGGATTTTTCTGCCCGCCTTGTTAGCGTGATCCAGCAGCAGTACCCGGCGTCCTCTATAACCGGCAGTCAGAGCACACATCAGGCCAGCGGCACCGGCGCCGATGACCGTCACATCGTAGGTCATGACTCTCTGGCTCCCGTCCATCTCATCGTCAGGGCGAGCATTCTAGCAACCCCGCCTTGCCACGTCGTCACCGCCCGGCAGCAAGATCACACTTCCCAGACACAGAGCATGTGAAACACGGCAAAAAACCGTATTCTTGTCACATTTGGCGAGCCATGAGCATATAGCCTGGGTGACGCAGTACGCTGGATAAGAACTGTCCGAATTCGACTCGACGAGACACCATGCCCCGATCATCTTTGCGCCGTGCAAGCCGGCCCCTTGTACTGCTTGCTCTTCTCGCCATCGTGCAACTCTCTCTACAGGCCGCACTGGCCGACGATCGAACCGCCGTGATTGGCGCGCGAGCCGAACAGCGCACCTGGTCGGACCCGCTCGAAGCGCTCGGCACCCTACGCGCCGACGAAAGCGTTACGCTCTCCTCCACGCTCACCGAGATCGTCAGCGAACTCAACTTCAACGATGGCGAAGAGGTCGAAGCCGGCCAGCTGCTGGTGCGCCTGGAAGACAGCGAAGCACAGGCTCAGCTGCGCGCCGCCCAGGCGCTGCGCGACGAGCGCCGCAATACCCTCGATCGTTCGGCCCAACTGCAGTCCCGTAACCTGGCGCCGCGTGCCGATGTCGAAGATAATCAGGCTCGCCTGCGCCAGGTCGAGGCGGAGATCGAAGCGATCCAGGCTCGCCTTGCCGCCCACCGCATACGCGCCCCCTTCGATGGCGTGGTCGGTTTTCGCAATATCAGCCCCGGAGCGCTGGTGACCCCCGGCATGGAATTGCTGACACTCGACAAGCTCGATGTGGTCAAGCTCGATTTCAGGGTTCCCGAGGTGCATCTTGCCGCGCTTTACTCCGGCCTACGCCTTACCGCCACCAGTGCTGCCTTCCCCGATGCGATCTTCGAAGGCGTCATCGAGAGTGTCGGCTCACGGATCGATCCTGTCAGCCGTAGCGTGTCGGTGCGCGCCGAACTGGCCAATCCGGACCAACATCTGCGTCCTGGCATGTTGATGGAGGTGATACTACAACGGCGTCCACGACAGACCGTCGTCGTTCCCGAGTCAGTGATCATTCCCAGCGGTGAGCGCCAGCACGTGCTGGTCATCGATGAGACGGACGAGCACCGTATCGCCCGCCGCGAAGTGCGCATCGGTGAGCGCCGCGCGGGGCAGGTCGAGATAGTCGAAGGCCTCGAGAGCGGTGAACTGGTGGTCAGCCATGGTGTGCAGCGGGTACGCGACGGCGAACGGATCAAGCTGCTGGGCATCGCCAGCGACGCGACGTCGATCCGCGAAATTCTCGAGCAGGCACGCCCCCAGCCTGACCGAGAGGAAGAGGTCTGATGCGTCTATCCGACATTTCCATTCAGCGACCGGTGCTTGCCACCGTCTTGACGCTGCTGATCGTGGCATTTGGCTTTCTGGCGCTGGAGCGTCTGCCGCTTCAGGAGTACCCCGCCATCGATCCCCCCGTGGTGAGCATCGACACCCGCTACCCCGGCGCCTCTGCCAGCGTGGTGGAGACCCGTATCACCCAAGTGCTGGAGGACCGCATCGCCGGTATCGAGGGCATCGAGCTGATCACCTCCAATAGCGAGGATGGCCGCTCGCGGATCGAAATCGAATTCGGCCTGCAGATGGACATCGACGCCGCCGCCAATGACGTTCGTGACCGTATCTCCGGCGCCTTGCGCAACCTGCCTGATGAAGCCGACCCTCCCGAAGTACAGAAGGCCGACAGCAGTGAAGACGTGATCCTGTGGCTGAGCCTCTCTGGCGAGGAGTACTCCATCCCTGAGCTGACCGACTACGCCAACCGTTACCTTGTCGATCGAATCTCGGTGCAGCCCGGTGTGGCTCGGGTACGGGTAGGCGGCGGGCGCGACTACGCCATGCGTATATGGATAGACCGCAACGTCCTGGCGGCACGCGGCCTCACCGTAGGCGACGTGGAGAATGCCTTGCGCGCCGAGAACGTCGAATCGCCGGCAGGCTCCATCGAGTCCGTCGAGCGACAGTTCATCGTACGCCTGCCGCGCAGCTTCAACGAGCCCGACGACTTCCGCTCCTTGGCACTGACCCGAGGCGAGGATGGCCATGTGGTGCGTCTTGGCGAGGTGGCGCGGGTCGAGATCGGCTCGGTGGATGACCGCTCGATATTTCGCGCCAACGGTATTCCCATGGTTGGGCTGGGTATCATGAAACAGTCCACCGCCAACGTGCTGGAGGTCTCCCAAGGCGTCACCGCGGAGATGGAGCGCCTGCAGAACATCCTGCCGGACGGGATGGAGCTGACGCTCAACTACGACTCTTCACTGTTCGTTGCCGGCGCCATCGAGCAAGTGGTGATGACACTCTTCATCGCCATGGGCCTGGTGGTGGTGGTGATCTTCGTGTTTCTGGGGAATTTGCGTACCACGCTGGTCCCAGCCGTCACCGTACCCATCGCCGTGATCGGCTCCTTCATCGCCTTGGCTGTCCTCGGGTTTTCGATCAATCTCCTCACGCTGCTGGCACTGGTTCTGGCCATCGGCCTGATCGTCGACGACGCCATCGTGGTTCTGGAGAACATCAATCGGCGCATGCATGAATATGGCGAGACGCCACTCGTGGCCGCGTTTCGGGGCACCCGGCAGATCGCCTTCGCGGTGATTGCCACCACCCTGGTGCTGATCGCGGTCTTCGTGCCGCTGAGCTTCATGCAGGGCGATATCGGCCGTCTGTTTTCCGAGTTCGCCTTGACCCTGGCGGCAGCCGTGGCGATTTCGAGCCTGCTGGCACTGACCCTGACACCGATGATGGCCTCGAAGATTCTACGCGCGGACATGCACGAGAGCCGCATGGCTCACGCCGTGCAGAAGGTGCTGGACGTCTCCCAGCGCGGTTATCGCGCCGTGCTGCTCAAGGCGCTCAAGCTGCGGCTACTGGTGGTGGCCCTGTTCGTGGCGACGCTGGCCTTCACCGCCTGGATCGCCAGCACGCTGCCCAACGAGTACACACCGCAGGAGGATCGGGGCAATTTCATGATCATGGTCAACGGTCCCGAAGGCGCCACCTACGACTACATTCTCGACTACATGGACGAGATAGAAACCCGCCTGGAGCCGATGGTCGCCTCCGGTGAGCTGGAACGGGTAGTGGTACGCGCCCCCCGCGGCTTTGGCAATATCGAGAACTTCAACAACGGCTTCGCGATCATCAACCTTGCCGACTGGAGCGAACGACGCAGCGCCTGGGAGATCATGGCCGACGTCCGTGGGCAGCTCGCCGGCCTACCGGGGGTCACGGCGGTACCGGTGATGCGACAGGGCTTCGGCCAGCGCGTGGCAAAGCCGGTGCAGTTCGTTCTCGGCGGCGGCACCTACGAGGAGCTGGCTCACTGGCGCGACATGATGTTCGCGCATATTCGCGACCACAACCCCAACCTGACCGGTGTGGATAGCAACTATCAAGAGACCCAGCCGCAACTGCGAGTAGAGATCAACTATCAGCGCGCGGCGGATCTCGGTGTCACACTCAGTGAAATCGGCCGCACCCTGGAGACCCTGCTGGGCGGGCGCAACGTCACCACCTACGTGGATGACGGCGAAGAGTACGATGTCATCATCGAAGGCGATCGCAGTTCCCAGCGCAGTGCTCGGGCGCTGGACAACATTCAGGTGCGCTCGAGTCGCAGCGGCGAGCTGATCCCGCTGGCAAGCCTGATCACCCTGAGCGACTACGCCGGGCCCAGCACGCTCAACCGCTTCAATCGAATCCGCTCGATCACCATCGAAGCCAACCTGGCCGACGGCTACCCGCTCGGAGAAGCGCTGGAGTACCTGGAGCAGAACGCCGCCGAAATCCTGCCACCGGAGGCACAAACCGACCTGGCCGGTTCCTCGCGGGATTATATGGAGGCCAGTGGTGCCACCACCTACCTGCTGCTGCTCGGCGCGCTGGTGGTGTTCCTGGTGCTGGCGGCCCAGTTCGAGAGTTTCGTGCATCCCTTCGTGATCATGCTGACGGTGCCGTTGGCCATGAGCGGCGCCATGCTGGGGCTTTATCTCACGGGGCAGACACTCAATATCTATAGTCAGGTAGGGCTGGTCATGCTGATCGGCCTTGCCGCCAAGAATGGCATCCTGATCGTCGAGTTCGCCAATCAGCTCAGGGACCAGGGCGTGGCCTTCCATGATGCCCTGGTCGAGTCCTCGGTCACCCGCCTGCGGCCAATCATCATGACGGCGGTAACCACCATGGCCGGTGCCATTCCATTGATCATCTCAAGCGGTGCCGGCGCAGAAACCCGCTTGGTGCTTGGCACGGTGATTTTCTGCGGTGTAGCCGCGGCGACGCTCTTCACGCTGCTCGTGGTACCGGTAGCCTACGATCTGCTGGCACGTCATACCGGCTCGCCCGGCGACGTGCAACGTCGCTTGCAACAGGAGACGGACGATCACCATAACGAGGTACCACTGACCAAGCAGAACTAAGCATGCGTTAATGCGGGCTACCCGCCTAGGCGAGCCTAGCAGTCATTCAACCGCCGACCTTCGATGAGCGTCGTCATGGTAATGTCGCCCATTGGGGTCGCAGTCTGTATGCGTGTGGTGCCTTCATAGCGATCCTGCTGGAAGCGCATCTCGCCCATGATCATGAGTTCGCCCTCGTCGCTCTGGCACGACATGACATATGTCATCTCATCGGCGCCAGCCTCCCGCTCGAGGAACTCGCATCCCTGTTCATGCTCCAGCCTGTCTGAGTGGGCATCGTGGATCGCCTCGGCAGTGAGGCAGGCAGTGTGGGTCCCAGTCCACTCGGGCACCGGAAAATCACCTATCACCGTCGCGATGCTGGTGAACTCCCACTCACCGGGTGCGAGATTGGGCGTGTCAGCCAGCGCCGCGATTGGCCAAAGCACTATCGTCGCCACTACCACTACTGTCAGACGTCGTTGCAACATCGGTCACGTTCCAGTCACGATTCGCTATCGACAAGCTGATCGTAACGTCTCATGCAGCGGCTTCGCTACTCGGCATCGAGGAGTTGCACCTTGTACTTGCCCTGCGCACGCTCGAGATAGTCAACGAGCTTCTGCAGGGGCAACGCGCCGGGCAATGGATAGCGCGCGGCCACCTTGCGCTTGAGCTCAGTGTGGTAACGACCCAGAGAACCGAAATCGCGGGGGTGCAGATCCTCTCTCACCCCAATGAACTGTCCGCGTTTGCTGGCGCGCGCCAGAACCCCCTTCCAGCGCTCGATCGGTGGGAATCCCACCGCCTCGACACCGTTGTTGAACAGCATCAGATTGACCTCATCGTACGGCTCGCTACTGTCGAGATAATGCTCGATGGCCTTGGCCGAGGGCTCCATATTGAACTTCATCCAGAAAGGTACCGAGCCGGTGCGCAGCGCCCAGTAGGGCTCGAGCATGATGAACGACTCCACCAGCAAGCGGTTGGACTTCATGCCACGCTCGCGGTACCAGTCGCGATAAAAATCGGCCACCAGCGGGCTCAGGTCATCCGGTTCGGTAAAGAGCAGCCGCTTCACCTTGTACCCCTGTTGGGCAGCGAAACGCAGGATATCGTCGCGCAGCGCCGGTTCGAAGCCCCATTCCGCCTCCGGGCTCTCTCCGTCGGGCTCCGGCGAATCCCAGCGACGCACCGGCGAGTCGTAGCGCTCGAGATACTCTTCGACGCGTTCACTACCCTGATAAAATTCCTCTTCGGTCGCCCCACCCAATGCACCATGCTGAAAGAAGTGGCGCTCACCGAGCCGTTTCGTCGGCCATTTACGCTGACATTCGACGACGATGATGGTACCGCCGGGCTCGAGATGAGTTTTCAGGAAGTGTTCGTAGGCCTTGCCCAGCACCAGGCGCTTGACCCTGAAATAATCCATGTACTCCACCATCAAGCGGTCCTGATTGGCGTCGTGCATATGGTGAAGCTGCAACTCGGGATTGGCCTCAAGCAGCCTGGGACCATACTTCTTGCCGAACTCCAGTGCCCCCTTAGGGTCGTCGTTGTCCCCGCCTAGATGGCGAACGGGAAGGAAGAAGGTTTGTGGCAGCCAAGGGATATCGAAGGCTGCCGCGAGATGCGTCATAGCACCACTCGCGGAACCGATCATCACCGCCTGATGACGGCGCTTGGGATAGCGCGCCGTCACCCACTCGGCGATTCGCTCGGCATTGATCTGGTCGAGCTTGGGTGCGGCATGGCCCTCCATGGCACCGCCTAGCGCAAAGACCTGTTCACGAGCGGATTGTGGCAGCTTGTTTACGGCCGGCACCAGTGATCCCAACAGCGGCGTCTTGCCAAGTGCGGGGTAATCCTTGCCATTGAGAAAGTTCGAGGTGGCACGCAGCATGCCAGTGGCGGAGTCGAAGTCGGCGATATAGGACGGAGCACTAGGTCGCATGGAATCCTCCTGAAGACGGTGGGAAAGAGCAGTAGGCGATCTTTTAGGCATGCCGCTTGCGGCAAGCGTAGAAGACCAGCGGTACCGCAACGGCTATCGCGGCCAGGGCGAGCCCCTTTCCCACGCTGCCATTCTGAGCGCCATGCTCGCGTTCGAGCCAACCGCCACGCACGGCATCGTAATAGGGTTGCGTTTCGAACAAATTGCCGGCATTCGCTTCGATGGGCAGGCCTTCGGCAAAGTGATCCTTGCTTACCTTCTGCTGCATCATCTTCTCGCCAAGCGCCGGCATCAACGTGCGCAGTAGTGCCATCATGCGGCCGGCGTTGCCGACGAAAACCTCACGGCAGGGGTGAGTTGCATTGCGCACGATAGTGGCAGCGACCTGCTCGGGAGGGTATACCGGCGTCATTGCCTTGACCGGCTTGCCGGTGTAGTTGGCGGCCTTCTGGAATAACGGCGTGTCGATGGAGGCCGGGAGAATGGTCGATACGGTAATGCCCGGCGCATCGGCAAGCTCCATCCGCAGGCACTCGGAGAGGCCCCGTATTCCCCACTTGGAGGTGACATAAGCGCTGGTAAAGGGCTGTCCCGAATGAGCCACCATGGAAGAGACATTGATCAAGCGTCCGGACCCTTGCTCGCGAAACTGCCGAATGGCAGCACGTGAGCCGTTGACGCAACCGATCAGATTGGTTCGCAGTACTTGCTCGAACGCCTCGCGTGGCGTCTCCTCCAGTCGCCCGAACAGCGTGACCGCTGCATTGTTCACCCATGCGTCGATATGATCATAGGCCTCGACGGCGGCACTGCTCAGATGCTCCACCTGATCGGCATCGCCCATATCGGTAGGGATGACGATACCCCGCCCTCCCAAGCGCTCACACTCCCGAAGCGTCTCCTTCAAGGAAGCCTCTCCCCGGGCGGCTAGCACCAGTGTGGCGCCAGCATGCGCAAAGGCATGCGCGGTAGCACGTCCAATACCGCTCGAGGCACCGGTGATAACGACTACCATGTCACGCAGCTTGATTGTCATGAATAGCAACTCCCTGTTGAATTACCGGACTGTCAGGTATCCTGCCCGCTAGGTAGAGATAGACCGTCCCAAGCGGAATAGCGCTCTGGTAGCGCCACGATGGTCACTACCGTCATAAGGCAGGCACCTCAGTGAACCTACTACTAGGTGTAGTAAAACGCCGACAGGTGTCAATGCATCAATAATTGCGCTAGGCGATCTGAAGAGGAGGCGAATGAAAGACATAAAAAAGCCCGGCCATAAGGCCGGGCTTTAATCGTTGCATCCCTATCATGCTCTCCACGAACATCCTGTTCGTGCATCCTTGATACATCGAGCCTTCCATGCTCGGTCTTCCCTGATGAGCGCTCCTTGCTCTACCCAGGCAGAGTGACAGCTTAAGCTGATCAGCGAGCTAACCCAGGTTATGCGATTTCGTAAGAGATTACCGACAGCTTCAACATTTTGCTGACCGTTCCCCTTCAAAGCCATGATATATCTGCATGACACATGCCTACGGCTCGCTGTCCCTCCTCGCCACCATGCTATATTCGCATCAGCTTTCTTCTCCCCTCCATCAGGATGCTTTGCCATGCCCTACTGCACCTCCCCCCGTACTGGGCATGATGACAGGCCTTGGGTATCTGCAGTTCTTCGGCTACTACCGTCAGCCTACCGCGCTCGCTGGAGCGCAAGCGCATCCGCTACACGCAGCGCGGCGATGAGCGCAAGCTAAAGCAGTTGGGCAGCGTGGTCCCCTTCGACGTGTTCAATCGTGTGGCGCGGGCCGAGTGGGATACCCTGCTGTTCTTCTACGGGGTAGTGATGTGCGTGGGCGGCCTTGGCTTCATGGGCTACCTAGGCCTGCTTTCCGATGCACTCTATGCCGGCTGGGATGCCACCTGGGCCAATATCGCCCTGGGGGTGGTCTCCGCCGTGGTCGACAACATTCCGGTGATGTTCGCGGTACTGACCATGCAGCCGGAGATGTCGCATGGCCACTGGCTACTGATCACCCTGACCGCTGGAGTCGGCGGCAGCCTGCTCTCCATCGGTTCGGCGGCCGGCGTGGCGCTGATGGGCCAGGCCCGCGGCAACTATACCTTCATGGGCCACCTGCGCTGGGCACCCGTCATTGCCCTTGGCTATATCGCAAGCGTCGCGATGCACCTGTGGCTCAATGCAGAGAGCTTCCTGATCTACCACTAAACGCAAGTCAGATATCCAACACGCCTGACCCATGCCGGGCGCGTTGATTTCAGGCAGGGCTTGAAAACGAAAAGGGGAACCAAGCGATTGCTTGATTCCCCTTCGATATTCTGTGGCGGAGAGGGAGGGATTCGAACCCTCGAAGCCTTTCGACTTACACACTTTCCAGGCGTGCTCCTTCGACCACTCGGACACCTCTCCGCATTGTCATCCCATCAGGTAGCGCTACTTATGTCGAGATCGCTGGCTGACGGAACGGCGCATACTGTAACGAGCTAAGCCCGCGTTTGCAAGCCGTTTCTCGGCGCCGGATCGAGATCGCAACGTCACTGACCAGGCAAAATGACGTAATCACCGCACGCTTCCATGCAGTGCGTTTCATCGCAATAGAGATGCTGCACCAAGGTGATACGCCCCTTGCCGCGTTCGTCGAGACGCTGTGCGAGCGTGGGAGCCGAATATTCGTCCAGTGGCCGGCAGACAAACCGATAGTCGCCACGCACCGGCGCGCGGAAGCGCTGGCTGGCCTCGGCAATGACCACATCCTGGTTGCGTCCTAGACTGCGCAGCCACAGGGTAGCCCAGCACCAGCCGATCAGCGCGCTCTGGGAGGCAAGGGCACCGCCGAAGCCGGTACCCTTGTCGTTGAGACTGGCCTCGAGTGAGAGCTGCCAGGTCAGAATACCGCCCTCCCAGCGCATGGCGGAGATACCCAGGTGCTCGACCTGTGGAATCGCCTGTTCGAGCCAGCGTTGGAACGCGACGAGATCGTCGATACTGCCTCTCTCAGGCAGGGGCAGGCGCGGATAGTGCTCTCCTGTCTGGCGCATCGGATCAGTTCCAGCGTTCGAGGTAGTCGGCAGGATCGCGCTCGGGCAGTGGCTTGTGACGCCCGCCCGGCTGCCCGAGGTAGACAAAACCGACGATCTCGTCGTGTTCGTCAAGGCCAAGTCCCTTGCGCACCGTGTCGTTGAAGGCGTAGCGACCACTTCGCCACATGGCGCCCAACTCCTGGGCATAGGCCGCCAGGAGGATGGAGTGGGCAGCACAGCCAGCCGAGATGATCTGCTCGACCGGCGGTACCTTGGGGAGCTCCGGCGTGACGCGGGCAATCACGGCAATCACCATGGGGGCGCGAAATGGCTTCTTGCGCGCCGCATCAAGGTTGTCGTCACCGATATAGGGGTCGTCACGGTAGTCGGCTTCGGCAAAGAGCTCGCCGAGACGGGAAAGCCCCTCGCCGGAAAACTCGATGAAGCGCCACGGCGTCAGCTCCTTGTGATCGGGCGCCCGCAGCGCTGCGCGATAGAGCGTATCGAGCTGTGCAACGGAAGGCGCCGGCCCTATCAGCTTTCCCATGGAACTGCGTTCGTGCAGCAACGTTAAGGCGTCCATCTGGCATCTCCTTTCAGCGCACGAGTAACGGAATGTCTCCTAGCTTACCGCGTCGGGTCACTGTCTCGCCAGACGCAGCGATGCCGGCGGTCGCTCGCCCGGGGTAGCGCGCCAAGGGCTGATGTCCAGCCCGCCGCGGCGCACGTAGCGCGCCATGACCAGCAAGCGCTCGGGCCGGGCGTAGGCCATCAGGTCGCAGAAGATATGCTCGACGCAGTGTTCATGGAAATCCTGATGCTGACGATAGGAGATCAGATACTTGAGCAGCGCCTCGCGCACGAGCTTAGGACCGCAATAACGAATCATTACGCTGCCCCAGTCCGGCTGACCGGTCACAGGACAGTTCGACTTGAGCAGGTGGGAGTGCAGCGTCTCCTCGACGATCTCATCTCCCACTTTGAGCAGTGCTGGGGATGGCGTGTAGTGATTGATCTCGACGTCGAGTCCATCGACGCACTCGCCGGGCAGCCGTTGGGTGGCAAGCGCTTCGTCATCGACATCGAAAAGCTCGACGGAGAGCGGTGTACCGGCTGCCCGTGACAGATCATGCATCAGAGTGTCGTGTACCGCCTCGCGGGAGTCGAAGCGGGTCTGGTTGAAGCTGTTGAGATAGAGCTTCCACGACTTGGACTCGATCAGGTTGGGCGATTCGGCGGGCAGGCGGAAGCGCGCCACGGCGACGATCGGCTTGCCACGGCCATCGAGCCAGGAGAGCTCGAAGGCGTGCCACTCATCGGCACCGATGAATGGCAAGGCGTCGTCACGGATGCCCAGCGGCGCGCGATTGGCAGCCCGAGCGATGGGAAACAGCAGGCTCGCATCATACTGTTCGGGATAGGCGGAATCGCGTCCCAACGGCGCATGCTCGAGTGTTTCTGGTCGTTTCATCAGCTTCTAATCCCCTTGCCTCGCTCCAGCATCACCAAGGCAATGCCGAACAGCACCACGATGAAGGCCACTATCGCCGCCAGCGCCCAGCCCACCGGGATATCGGAGACGCCGAGGAAGCCATAGCGGAACACGTTGACCATGTAGAGAATCGGATTGAGCATCGATATGCCCTGCCAGAAGTTCGGCAGCAGCGAGATCGAGTAGAACACGCCACCCAGGTAGGTCAGCGGAGTGAGCACGAAGGTCGGCACGATGGAGATGTCATCGAACTTGTTGGCCAGCAGCGCATTGATGAAACCGCCAATCGAGAACAGCGCCGCGGTAAGCACCACCACGACGATGGTCAACAGCGGGTGCGTCACGCTGATGCGGGTAAAGAACAGCGAGACGAGGGTGACAATCAGCCCCACGCCCAGCCCACGTGCCATGCCACCGAAGATGAAGCCGGCAAGGATCACCCAGTTGGGCATCGGCGAGACCATCATTTCCTCGATGGAGCGCTGGAACTTGTTGGAGAAGAACGACGAAGCGACATTGGAGTAGCTGTTGGTGATCACGGACATCATGATCAGTCCCGGCACGATGAAGTCCATGTAGCTGAACCCATCCATGTCGCCGATCCGCGCGCCGATCAGGTTGCCGAAGATGATGAAGTACATGGTCATGGTGATCGAGGGCGGCAGCAGCGTCTGAGGCCAGATGCGTGTGAAGCGTCGCACCTCCTTGCTCACCAGGGTCCACAGGGCGACGGCGATCTGCAACGCACTCATGGGCGCGCCCCCTGCCGCTCGGCCCTGGCACCAGCATCGCCAAGGTCGATGCTTTCTGCCGCCCGCGCCACATCGCGATCGGCATTGGCGCCGGCAACCATCGAGACGAACATCTCCTCAAGCCGGTTGGAACGGTTGCGCATCGACACCACCTCAAGGCCCTGCTCGGTCAGCTGTGCGAAGGCATCGTTGAGCTGCTGGCCACGCTTGACCGAAACCGCCAACTGACGACTCTCCACCCTCTCGACCTCGAACCCGGCAAGACGTGGCGCCTCGGCCACCGGTGCGGCCAGATCGAGTAGGAAGGTCTCGACGTTGAGCTCGGCCAGCAGCTCACGCACGGTGGTATTGCGCACGATCTCGCCGTGATTGATGATCGCGATATTGCGACACAGGCGTTCGGCTTCCTCGAGATAGTGGGTGGTGAGGATGATGGTGGTGCCCTCATCACGATTGATGCGACGCATGTAGTCCCACATGCTGCGGCGCAGCTCGATATCCACCCCGGCCGTCGGCTCGTCGAGAATCAGCAGCTTGGGCCGATGCATCAGCGCCCGAGCGATCATCAGGCGGCGCTTCATGCCGCCGGAGAGCATTCGCGCGCTGCCCTTGCGCTTCTCCCACAGACCGAGGTCCTTGAGCAGACTTTCTGCGCGGGGTCTGGCGTCACGCATCGGCATGCCGTAATAGCCCGCCTGGGCGTGGATGATATCCTCGACCTTCTCGAACTGGTTGAAATTGAACTCTTGGGGAACCACGCCGAGATGATACTTGGCACGCGCGAAGTCGCGGTCGATATCGATACCGAACACCGACACAGTGCCGGCACTCTTCTGCACCAATGAGCTGACGACGCCCAGCGTGGTGGACTTGCCGGCCCCGTTGGGGCCCAGCAAGGCGAAGAAGTCGCCCTGCGCGACGTCCAGGTTGATGCCCTTCAGAGCATGAAAACCATTGCCGTAGACCTTGGTCAGCCCACGAATGGAGAGCGCCGGTTCGGCCATCGAATACCCCTTCGGCAAAGAAAATTAGGACACTAAAGATGCGGGCGATCATCGAAAAAACAATCCCTTGTCACGCTATCTGGGCAGAACATGATCAGGGAGAGGGGCGAGATGAATTCTGGAGCGAGAAACGAGATACGGCCGGGCTGGCGCTCCAGCTCGCGACCTGTCTTGTCGAGCGAATTTTGGAGCGGGAAACGAGATTCGAACTCGCGACCCCAACCTTGGCAAGGTTGTGCTCTACCAC